>CBDCCE010000008.1:0-62634 GCA_965214575.1 Puia sp. | reverse complement strand
AATTCGCTGTCTTCATCATCGAGATATTTGGTTATAGCCAAGTTAGCCAATTCGTACATGAATTCAATGACTTTTTCCGCCTCCCTTAGAGAAAGGTTAGTCCCACTTTTTATTAATATTTCAATTGACTTTTCCGGAGTCAATTTTTCCTTTTTGTCTGCCAAAATTGAAACGTTGGTTGATTAACAAACCAACTTTTCAAATTTCGTTATGCGTAAATCGGGAATTTCAATAGTTTAACCAGAGTCTGGAAAAATAAATCTGAGCTAGTGATTAATCGGCAAAAAAAGGAAGGTTTTATGACGCCGTTCAAGGCGTTTTATCCGAGCGATTTTATATCTCTAGAAGAATTCCAATCTTTTAGGGGGAAAGTCTTTTAAGCCTTAAAACGAGTCCAGGGATGCATGTATACTAATAGGAGAACTCGAACTTTCAAAGCCATTTCTTTTGTATTTCAGCGATCCGTTTTTCGCTTTTTTATGCCCAGATTTATCAGCCTTAAAAAAGTAATAAAGGGCCCATCTTTTATATCTTGTAACCCCGTCCCCATGTTTGTAACAAAGTCCAAGATTATAAAGAGCCGGGCCATCGTTGTGAGATGCCGCTTTTCGGTACCAGTATACTGCCATTTTATGGTCTTTCGTTATGCCTTCTCCATAAAAGTATGAATATCCCAAAGCATGTTGAGCAACGATTAAACCGTGTTTAGCGGCCTTCTTGTACCAAAATACTTTGGACCTATAATTCCTTTTAACAGGACCACCTTCATCATAAAAAGAACCCACGTTATATTGAGAATCTCGATGGCCAAGCTTGGCTGCTTTCAAATACCATTTAAAAGCTTGTTTAAGGTCCTTCTTAACTCCATAACCATGATCAAAACAAGTACCCAAATAAAACATAGATCTCACATGCCCTAAAGCAGATGCAGCTGTCCAATAATCATAACTTTTTTTACCGGGCCTTTGGGTTTTCGAGTCGTCACCAAACGCCAGGCCATATGCAAGTTTAAAAAGCTTTTTAGGGTTTTTATTTTTCATTTTTTAACACTCTTCGGATAGTAATGTAAGCTAGTTTTTTGCCCTATCAAACAACGAGAAAATTACCCTTAAGATTAGAATATTCTATAGAGTAATCGCAAGTCTCAAAATAGTTTTATGACAATCTGACGAATTTTTCTTTTCGTCCTCTTTAAGGCGAAACGACTCCGGAGTGGAGGCCAAAAAAGCCCAGTTGTGACACAACTGTACATCTTGCCGTTCCATACCAAGGAACTTCCTCCTTTCAAATACTCTTAAAAATTCGTCCGGTGAAAAGAAAGCTTTTATTGGCGTTTTTTATGAAAAAGTCAGATCTGATTGTGCCTTTAGGAATAATCTGATTTTAAGCCCTGGTTTTGGGAAATCCTTAATTTGACGAGTATTTTGTATATCTTATATTCAATTACCGGTGACATGAATACGATAGACGATTTAACACTTCAAGATTGCGATTTGGAAGACATTGAAGATATCATCCCAAAGATCGAAAAGTCGTTCAATTTAAAATTTAAACGCGAAGAATTTATCGGTGTAAAAACGTTTGGAGATATATGCAAAGTAGTCGAACATCACCTCGATTACCAAGATAAAGATTGCACTTTACAGCAAGGTTTTTATAAGGTTCGGCTGGCTATTTCCAATGCCCAAAATATCGACCAAATCACCATAAGAACAAACTCCAAATTAGAGGATTTATTTCCAAGAAAAACTAGAATTGGGGATTGGAAAAAGGTAGAAAAAGAACTTGGTTTCAAGGTGCCAGTCTTGACCATGAAAAATGGATTAATTCTGACTCTTCTCACTGGATTTATTCTTTCAACTTTATATTTCTTTCTAAGCTGGAAAATAGCGTTAGGTGGGCTGATTGGATTTGGAATACAGTTCAAATTTTTAGGGCTTTTTTCAAAAGAACTTTCACTGCAAACTGTTGGTGAGCTTGCCAGAAAAATCTCTTCAGAAAATTATACACTTGTACGAAGAAATAAACGCTCCGGAAACAGACAAGAGATCTTTACTATGATCCAAGAATTATTTACCTCCGAACTTGATATCAATAGAAAAGTTTTAACTAGTGATGCACTATTGCCATGATAAGCCAAAAATTTTCTTGACTACCAAAAAGAACAAAAGTGAAGTGTTAGCAAGGCTTATAATATAGTGCGACTGTCACGAAGTAGTTCTCAATACAAGTTTAAATTGAAAGACGATCAATCGATCCAGGAAGCGTTAACATGTAATTTCTTGTATCGAGTTTAAATTATTTGTTATTTAAGCTTCGGATAAACCGCTTTAAATTCTTCTTAATTTATCCTGAACTTTCTTATTCATTTTAATCAAAATTCCTTCACTTATAGAATAAGAAAATTCCAGATCCCTGCTAAAAGTGAAAAAGGAAGGTGCGTAAACGCCATCACCAGGTGTTTTGATGGCGTAGTGGACATTCCGATGTTGCGGATCAATTAATTCCGTTTTGAATTGACATAATTGCTCTTGAATATAAATTCTTAAGGATGAGCTGACCAAACGGAATTAGCTGGTCAACATGAGCAGAATTCCCACAGTTGCCCAGGGCACAAAAGAAGGCAAAAAGAAATATTAATTTATAACCAAGACAGAGCTAATAGCGAAAATGAAGCCAGTAGCCTATTGGTACCACCTGGCCATCAAAGACGTCTTGGAAGAGGCTATGGAGGACCGGATTAAGAAATATGAGAGGAAATTGGAGAACTAAAGTAGATACCCGCTAAAAGTTAAGATCGATAACTTATATCGAGACTATACATTTGTCTTATTCTTTTCGCTAACTTTTGTTACAAACCCCTAAAAGTTAAACCCATGAAAAGAATACTTTTGATTATTCTAATTTGTTCAGACTGCACTTTGCTTTTTTCGCAAGACAGTGTTCGATTTGGAGCACTGCTCATGACTAATGCTGAATACAACAAGCTTCCAAAAATAAAAAGAAGTAAAATTATGTCGAGAATACCTATTCCTGATAATTTTTATGTTGAGACTCCTCCGCCCGGCAATCAGTTAGGAATGGGATCATGCGTAAGTTGGGCTGTAGACTATACTTTTTTTAGTTCTTTAATTCGGAAAGCTGCGCCTCCATCTCCGATACCCTCGCATTTACCTCCGCATATGGTGTGGGATGAGACGACAGAGTTTAGTCCGTCATATGTTTTTAACCAAATAGTGCGCGATCATAATGATTGTGTATTGTACCGGCCCCTTATAACCTGGACAGTTTCCACAGTTGATATGGCATTTTTTTTCACCCGACAAACTAAGATATTAAGAAATTAGGTATTCAGATCTCAGCGGGCAAACCTGTATTTAAGAAATTATATTACACTCATTTAAAAAGCAAGATACTTTGATTTTCAAGCAATTAAAGTAACAAATAATCTCAAATCATCTATAAAATGGTTCGAAATTTGTCCAATCCGGTCCACGCCTCCCGAAAGCCGCTATAACAGCGGCTTTTGCATTTTAACCTAATTGGATTTTCGAACCACTCAAGTTTACTAACCTAAACGGTCCGTTTATTATAGGTCAGGACTATCCGCGGCGGCCAAATTCAGGGAAATACCAACCAGAATTACAAGAATTTTTTAAATTTGATTTATAACAATAAGCTATGCCATTCGCTACATTAGCCATCTTACTGGCAGCATCTATTATGTTGCATGTAACTGAAGAATTTTTATTTCCCGGTGGTTTCCCTGAATGGTATGCAAGACTGATCCATCCAAAAACGGTTAAAAAAACCAACACAGGCTTTCTGGTATGGATTAACACCTTGATGATGTGTGCCAGTGCATTCGCTCTTTATTTTGGAAGCACTCCACATGGATATTCAGTATGGTATTATGTTGCAGCGATCGCTGCTGCTAATGCCTGCTTTCATATCTGGGGCGTTTTTAAATTAAAAGCATACTCGCCCGGCGTAGTCACAGGTACGCTTTTGTATATTCCTTTATTTGTAGAAGGAACCATCCAGCTGGTGTCTTCTGGTGAACTCCCACTGCACAAAGCCATTGCTGCGGTTTTGATTGGGATCGGTTATCATATTTTTTCCGTGATCAGACAAAGCAAATAACGAGAGCACATTAAATCAAATCAAATCGCTATTGATTTAGCAATGTCAAATATTATCCTTAAATCTTTGGCAAAATGGTTCGAAATTTGACCAATTCGGTTCACAAAACCGTCACTAATTTGCAGTGACGGTTTTTTTATGACTCGATGCGAACTGGCTCATTTGAGAAGAACAATGAAACGGCTATTTTGAGATGAATTTTTTTAATTTCCCGAGCTTGCGATTTACAGCCTCCTGATCGAATTTCTCTTCGTCAAAATCTCGACCCATCCAAATTCTTACATCCTTGTACTCCTCATGTTTTTTGTCTTTTAGAATTTTAAGATTGTTATAATATCCGTGTATCCCTCCACAGTCTTCCGGTGGACATGATTTCTCTCCGCCAATACAAATAGGATATTTCTTGTTTGGGTCCGTCGGTAAGGATTTTTCAATATGCAAATTATGATCCCACGAATCACCGAAATCATACGTGTAACGGAATGGTTCGTTTACTTTCTGAATAATATCATTTATAATTACCCTCTTAGAATCCGTTACCTCATCACTGCCAAAACCTTCCATCCTAAACTCGTCATTTATTTCGCCGATCCTGTAACCGTCACAATTGAATTCGTACAAATGATAATTTTTCCATCCCATTGTAATTTGTAGAATATGATGAAGCTCAAAGAAGGTTGTGTCTTTTCGTACCTGGATTTGTCTCCAGATGGGAGGTTTTGAAAATTCAAGGCTAACTGATAATTGTAATATATCTTCCATTTAAAATATTATCTGGTTAGAATATTAAGACCCTCCGAACGGTATTTATTTACCTGGTCATCTGCACTTATTAGCGTATATCCATTCCGAATTGCCTGCCAAATAAGCATTCTGTCAAATGGATCTTTATGGTGAGAAGCTTTCAAAAGATGATATGAACTGCTATCAGCTGCTGACAACTCAATGATGTCAAAACCGATTTTGGTGCAAATCCCGGGTATATCTTCCGGCTGGAACCCGGCAATCTCAATTTTTCCAATTGATGATTTCAGTGCAATTTCCCAGAAACTAATCGTACTGGCAAAGATTTGTTGCTCCGTATCGCTGATCAAATCCTTTATCTTTTTCGATATTTTTTTGGAATCTACAATTGCCCAAATTAAATAATGAGTGTCGAGCAAATACCTCATAGCCCAAGAAATTCTTCAGTTGTTAACTTAAAATCTTGGGTAAACAGCACTTTACCCTTTCCGTCAAGAATACCAATTTCTCTTTTTTTCTGCTTTTCATTATTTCTGGGGACCAACCTGGCAACAACAACTTTGCTTTTTCCAAAGACAATGCCTATCTCCTCACCTGCCTGAACTCTTTTCAGCACCTCCGAAAAGTTGGTTTTCAATTCCCCTACATTCATTACTACATCCTTAGGTTTCATATATCCAAAAATACAGATTACTTGTCAACTTGTCAAGTTAAAAACTTATCATATTGATAATCAATTACATAAACACCTTGATTCCCGGCGACTTCACAATCAAACACGAATTTCCGAGAACTCTTTATTTTCCAGACAACATCATATTTCATTAATTTTCAAAAATTAAGTCTACCACTTTTAAGTCATTGATAAAATGGTTCGAGATTTGTCCAATCCGGTTCACAAAGCCGTCACAACAAAGTTGTGTCGGCTTTTTTATTGGGAGGCGACGCGAGCTTGCTCGCGAGAGCCTGACAATGAAAAAGACGCAACGCGCTTCGCGCGTTGGACGGCTTTGGGTAAGGACCTCGCAGGAGTATTTGGATCACCGCAGGTAATCCAATCCGGTTCACGCGCTCCAAAAACCGCTGTAGTAGTGGCTTTTTTTATTACAACTCGATTGGACAGTCGAACCAATCTTAGCGAGCAACTAAAAACTACCCGACTTATAATTGGTAGTGACAAGCCACACGGCATTCTTGTTCACTTTGTTCGAAGTTATCTCACACCAATATTTAAGGGGATACAATTTGAATGTCTTGATCAACCATTAATGGTTTTATGAAACGATTATCAAAATAGCTAACCAACGGAATGATGCCTTTGGTTTTTTTCCAATATCCCCCGGTTTTGGAGGCAGAATCGTAGGCCATTGCCATATCCATTGTTGTTCCAAGCGAAATTTCCTTTGAATCTCGGTTTTCACAGGCAAGGCTGTACTGTATATAACCTCCTTTATTTTTTAGATCAATCTTTAAATAAAACCTTAACCCTGTTTCAGCTACGCCCGTTGTGTCAGATATTTTAAAATTCATATTTGAATTCTTTTTTGCAAATTCTTGTACATGTGAAATGAATTCGTCAACGCTGCCCGAATACGAATACTTCTTAATTGCAGACGCCCTCGGATCAAATAATATTTTATATTTAATAAATAAAATGACAATAACAGTTGTGACTATTGCAGTGAAAATCAATAATCTTTGCTCGAACTGTTTTAATTCTCGCCAGTTATTTCTGACTTTTGGCCATATTTTCATCTGGTTAATGTAAAGCTTCTTCCAATATAAGAGTTAGTTGGCAGATTCTTTTAGACCCATAGCCGATAGATTTCACAAGGTAAAATGGCGCTTGGTTAACTGTTTGAACAAAAGAAAAATTAGAGAAATTATTGAATGAGGGGGAAAAATAATCTGACAAAAAAACTCAATTAAAAAGTAGTTTCCACTCTCATTTTTTCTCACCAGACAAACCGAAATAATAAGAAGTCAGGTATCATATATCAATGCGCAAATCTGTATTTAGCCTGTTCACTTTGCAGTGAATTCAGGGCGTGCATAGGATTCGAGGAAGCCGCACACTGAACAACGAAAAGTACCTATTGGAATGCACTTTTCCGCCGGAGCTGGAACACAGGTACCAAACCAGGTGGGCTTACCCGGCGCTCCCTCGACCCAGTTGCTTACGCGACAAAATTTCGACCCCTGAAAGTCGGCAATGAACCCCTGCAGCATTTCGCCGTTGCACTTAGGGCACCGAACCGGTTCCATACTCAAAACCCCGGGAGAAGAATGGGAAGAAGTTGTCATTTGTAATATATTTTATGTTTTTCGAAATCAATGATCAATTTCATCTTTAAAGATAAGAAGGTTTGCGACGCAGGTAACATATGCGGTAACCGGAGTACCCCTCACACTTGATTAAAATTACCCTATTTTGCAAATCAGCAACCCCCGGTTTTTAAATGACGATAACGAAATCAAGCAATAGAACTACTTTCATTGGCATATCCCTTATACTGATATTGCTTGTCTTATTCAACAGCATGGCCGGATCTTTGATCTTTCACCTTATGCATATCAAGGGGGACACTGTGACGAGCATTTTTGTGTCAAGGCTTATTCTTTGGTTATACTTAGGGCTGTTATTCCTTTATTGTCGTCAGGTGGAACGAAGGCCCCTGCTGATCTGGCAGGAAAATAAATACGGCATCCTGAAATATTTTCTTTCCGTTACCGCCCTGCTCGCCATCTGTTTGGCCGGAACCATAATGATCAATATGCTGCTATCCCTGAACGGTCATATTCAGCATAGTAGCAAGATGCAGGAAATGCTGACGATCTTTCGATCGAATAAACCACTATTGATTTTTACCGCTTTTACCGCCGGTGTCGTAGAGGAACTCATATTCAGGGGTTATCTCCAACCCCGGTTCGAGATGATCTTTCATAAGCCCTGGATCGCTATCCTGCTGTCATCGTTAATATTCGGTCTTATGCACTATAAATATGGAACACTCAGAAATATTATAACGCCCATTTTTATTGGTTTCATATTCTCCCTGTATTATTCGAGATACAGAAATATAAAAGTTCTCATCCTTTGTCATTTCCTCTGGGACTTCATTGTGTTGACTATCCAGGCAAAATAGATCTCCATCGCTCCCTTTATTAATTAACCTGCTTACGCACGTATTTAGACAGTATCACAATCATCTGCCCGTCAACCCTGCCTTCAATCTGCTCTGTGTTATCATCCACAATATGAATATTCCGAACAATCGTTCCGATTTTTGCATTGGCGGCTGAACCCTTTACATCCAGTGATTTGATTAAAATTACCGTGTCCCCGTTCGACAGTACGTTGCCATTGGCATCTTTATGTAATGCTACCGTGCCATCATGATCATGATCGCCCGTTGCTTTCGCCCAGGCCAAATTTTCCTCGTCCAGGTACATCATATCCAGACTGTCCATCGCCCAGCTGCTTAAACGCAAACGGTTTAACATGCGCCATGCAATTACCTGCAGGGCCGGCACTTCGCTCCACATTACCTCCGTCAATCCTTTCCAATGGCCGGGGTCCAGTTCTTCTTTCTTATTCAGTTGAGAAATACATTTTTCACAAATGAGAATGCTCTTATCGTGTTTGGTCATGAAGGTTGGAGGGACCTCGTAAATTCTTAAAGGACCTTCCGATTTACATAACTCACATACATTATTACTTCTTTCCTGGAGTTGTTCGATTAGCTTCATAATATTTAGCGATGCGGACGAAGGTGTACCAGCCCCCTAAATGGCTGGACTAAATTAGTAAATCAATTTAGTCATTCTTAAATTTAGGTTATGGCAAAAACACGCAGAAGCTTTTCTGTGGAACAGAAGCTTCAAATTATCCAGGAGGCTGAACAAAACGGGATTACTCAAACCCTTCGTAAACACAATCTCGCCCACAGTCTTTTTCTGAGATGGCGAAGTCAGTTTAATACCGGAGGTGCGAAATTACTGCAGCCGCAATACCACAAAATTTGATCCGGAACTCCGGGCCTTTGCAGGAGGAAAATGCGAAGCTGAAAAAGATCATTGGCAATCAGGCACTGGAGCTGGAGTTCAAGACCGAGCTTTTAAAAAAAAACGAGGCTTACGAGCGGAGACTGAAGGGCTTGTAAAAATCTACCAGCTCAGGGGTGTTGGCGTGCGCCGTTTGCTGTCGTGGTCGGGGCTGCAGCCTAGCAGCTTTTACTATAAGCGCTCACTGGGTCCGAAGGGAATAAAACCAAGTACGCATAGCGTAAACCGGGAAGGAGAACTCCTTGAAAACGCAAGCGTGGTAAAAGATATCGAGCGAACGCTGGCCCAGGAGTTCTGCTGTTATGGATACCATAACATGGCCGGGGAGCTGAAAGAAATGGGGTGGATTATCAATCACAAAAAGGTGTACAGGCTTATGAAAGAAGCAAAACTTTTATTTGGAGCAAGGATACGGGTGGCGCCGTTTAAGCGGAACTTTATCCGCTTCAGGAGCCTTACACCGGAGCGACCGCTGCAGTATCTGACCATGGATATCAAATATGTTCATGTGCATGGAACCGGCAGAAACGCGTTGCTGTTGACTGTTATGGACATCTACTCCCGCAAAGTACTAATCCATATGCTGCGGCAAAGCATAAAAAAAGGAGATGTTCTTTTAATGTTATCGCTGATGCTGCTCGATTACAAAGCCGAAGGGATGTCGCTCAGAAATGACAATGGTTCACAGTTTATTGCCAACGCTGTCCGGGAATACTTAAAAGAAAAAGGTGTGTACCAGGAGTTCTCCCACGTCGCCACGCCACAGGACAACGCCTACATCGAAGCCCTTCACTCCAATCTGCAACGTGAGGTGATCGATCGTTTTGAGTTCGAATCCATCTACCATGCCCAGCTGGTGATCGACCGTTATTACAAGTGGTACAATGAAAAAAGAAGGCACTGGTCACTGAACGGGCAGACTCCTGAAACCGTATGGAACAATTATAATCCGATCCCTTTTGAAAATGAAAAACTACTAAATTACCTTTAGAAAACTGTCCAGTTTATAAGGGGCCGGTACAAAGGTAGAGTTTAGATTGATCATTTCATTATCAATTGAGTAAAGCAATAGTTTCAAGTCTTCAATGAAATAGTCCGACTTTTGTTTCATTCGATTCATAAGGATACCTACCATATGAATAGGTCAGTTTTTATTGTGAAGCGTGGCGAACTTATTCGGCTAAGCGAAAAATGAGAAAAGTCAGATTAAACGAAGCATAATTGGCACCTTTGGAATAATTACCTCTCAGGTAACTTAGACGACCGGATCGACTAAGGGTTTCTATGTAGTGTATAAGTTTTGGGGGGGATAATTGGTCAAGTTTTTTATTTTTCTAACTTCTATTCTAAAGACAACTAATAGAAAGCATTTACATGAACCAAAAGTTCAACTCTAGTTTCGATGGTGCAAGGCTAAGGTTACTTCGACTGACGGACCATATAACATTTCGATAATCCCAGTCTTTCCGGGTGGTACACTTTAAGTATTTATAACCGAACACAAAATCATTGTAAAATTTTTAAAACTGAAACATGAGAATTAAAATTCTACACAAAAAACCAGTAGCAGTTTTTCTTTTTTCGTTTTTATTCATTTCCTTTTTTGTCAAAGGGCAAAACGTTAATGATAATTTACAGGTAAACACATACTGTACAACAAGCTATTCATCGCAAGGATGTGCAACATTCAAAAACACATGTCTGTCAAACAGCGGTTGGACCAGCAGTAATGGAACACCCCAGTTAATCTTTTTCGAAGCCGCTAAAAATCCAGGTGGCTTGCCCCAGGATTATATGCAACTCATCGGTGTTGGTACAAGCAGTGAAGGTGCATATTATCCTTATACCTTTACAGCAGGATACTGGTATACTATTACCATGGTATTAAGTAGTTTCGGTGGTCCAGGTTATTTTAGTTTTTATGCCGCGACAGGTTTGGGGCAGCATATTTCTACCGGCGGATGTCAGGAATCACCCACGATTCAAACGACTAGTACTAAACAGATTATCGGTACAATCACCGGCCCGGGCGACAATTATCAGACCACATATTACATGACTTTCCATGCGAACGCCACCTATAAACAATTTTGGATGTATGTGACTGGCACAGGAAGCTCCAATTTTAATGGGACGGTTACCAATGTTCAAGTAACAACTTTATGGAATACATCTTGTTTACCGCCATCATTTGTAAACGCCACGGCGGCTGGTACAGGACAATCCGTCGTTGCCTGGGGATCGGTCACGGGTGCTACTTCTTACAATATCCGATTTGATAACGAATCACAGGCAAACGATGGAGCTGCCTTTTATAATTATATACCGTCAACTGCACCCGAAAACGGAATTCATTTTTCAGGCATCCCTACAGGACCCATTACCGTGGCTGTCCAAGCCACCTGCGCTGCCGGACAATTGAGTTCCTGGACTTCCGCTCCTTCAAACGTTCAAGTAAATAGCACTAAAGTGCTTTTTCAGGGCAGCAGCACAGCGGAATCACTCGATAATGCAGATTCGTTATTGTTCGAGGCAACTTTGTTTAAGGTATATCCGAGCCCCGCGTCTTCACAGGTTTCTATTTCGTATAATGCGAACAATGAAGGACGCGGAAACCTAACCATTTTAAATCAACTGGGAGAAAAAGTGCTCATTAAGAATGTAACGGTGGGCATCGGACATAACACCTACCTTTTTGATGTTTCGCATTTACCCACGGGTGTTTACATTGTTCGAATGGATGACGGTACCAATGTTCATAATACGAAATTATTGATCGCAAAATAATTGTGTCCAGAGATCGGCATTTTATTGCTTCACTACTGATAAACAGCAATAGCTCATATACTTTTTAGAAAGTTACAAGATTGTATACAATTCACGGAAAATACGGCAAATCCAACCCTCAGTTATATGGTACGCATCTACCTTCGCATACATCACCTTTTCAAAGTTTGATTTCATTACTTTTGCTTAATGGCATTGAAAGTAGCATCTGACATTCCCGGAGTAAATATGGAGGACCTGAAGCTGAAGGGTTTTAAGGTGCATGAACTGCCCAAACAGGTGGATACGACCGTTTCACCTGGCAGGCGGGATTTTTATAAGATGGGTATTGTAACCGGCAATATGACCCTCAACTATGGGGATCAGATTGTGAAAATAAATGATACCGTTCTCTTTTTTGTCAATCCCCGTGTATCTCATTCCGTAGTTCGTCGTTCCAAAAAAACGACTGGATATGCCTGTCTTTTTACCGAGACTTTTATTTCTGGCAGGGAACGGATCGGGATATTGAAAAACTCGCCTTTATTCCATATCGGTGACAGCCCCGTGATTCCGCTCAACAGCAAACAGGCCGCTTTTATGACCGGCATTTTTCAGCAGATGCTGACTGTATACAATGGACATTACCCTCATAAGGCGGAACTGATCAGGAACTGCATCGAGCTGATCATTCACGACGCATTGAGGATACAACCCTCGCAAACCGTGTCGCAGTTCAAAAACGCAGCTACCCGGATCACGCATTTATTTATAGATCTGCTGGAAAGGCAATTCCCCATCGAGCGAACCGGCGAACCCCTCAGGATGAGAACGGCGCAGGATTTTGCCAGGAGTCTGTCCGTCCATGTAAACTACCTGAACCGCTCCGTAAAGGAAATAACCGGCAAGCCGACATCCGTGCATATTGCGGAGCGAATAACCGCCGAAGCAAAATCCCTTTTGCAACATACCGACTGGAGCGTGGCCGACATTGCCTATGCCCTCGGCTTCGAATACCCCACTTACTTCAATAACTATTTCAAACGGGTTACCCACACTACGCCCAAATCGCTGAGAAAAGAAAAGGTTTGATAATCATACTTATTGGTTTGATTATCGTTAGCAGCGCAGGCAGTTATATTGGAGCTTTGCAGCATACATTTTAATTATTCAATATGAAAATATTAGTTACCGGCGCTACCGGAAAAGTGGGCAGCCGTTTTGTTTCCCGCATTTTAGCAAAAGGTCATGAAGTTCGTATTTTAGTTCGTGATGCGGCGAAGGCATCGGCATTGCTTGAGCAGGGCGCCACAGCCGTTGTTGGCGATCTGAATGATTCAGAGGCTTTGTTGGCCGCAGTAAAAGATATCGACGCTGTTGTCCACGTGGCCGCTTATTTCCGCACCATGACGGACACGGAGGGTATTATAAAAACAAATCATGCAGGAACGGTGGCGCTGGCCAACGCATCCATCGCTGCAGGAGTCAAAAGATTTGTTTTCACCAGCACAGGCAATGTATATGGTTCAGATTACCAGCGGCCTTCCAGGGAGGATGATGTGGTGAACATAAACGACCCCAGGGCCTACTCTTCCAGTAAAATAGCGGCGGAAAACGAACTCCTCTCCCTTTATAAAACCAAAGGTTTTGATATCCGTATCCTGCGTCTGGGTTTTGTTTATGGCGATAAAGATCCGCATATAGAGGAGATCCTGCCGATATTGAAAAAATGGAAACGTCATTCCGGGTACAGATTGCACATGGTGCATCATCTGGATGTAACGCAGGCATTGAGTTTGATGCTTCATACCGACGGACTGAATGGTGAGATATTTAATGTAGCGGATGACGCCCCCATTAGTCTGTATGAGCTGGCAGACGCATTCGGACTGGCTTCAGATACCTTTGACCCCGCGGAAGGGCCACTGGCTAAGCCGTTTGAAGGCATCATGGATATTTCAAAACTCAGAAACAGGACCGGCATCAGGCCACTGGTACCCAGCTATTATGTGGCGCGTGATCTGGATATTTTGTAATAATTGAAAATCAATAATTTATGAAATCCGAACTTTCCGGGATCCCATTTTCCGATTCCGAAAAGGCAAGACTGCGCTTTATGTCTTTATCTCAACAAGTAGCCAACAAACGCTCTGCCGGGTACCAGCTGGTTAAAAAACAGTTTTTTCATCTGCTGCATACTTGGACCGGCAGGCCCGGCGTTATCCACGACAGATCTTATGGCAACAAGAACAACAAACGATATTATAACCGGCAACGATCCCCGTCTCGGGTTCTGCTTTTACTATTCTCCTCACGCTTAAAGCCGTTTTAAGCCTAAAGCTCAAAGCCGTTTTAAGCCTAAAGCTCAAAGCTTAAAGCCTAAAACTTAATGTGAAATGAAAAAATGAGTTTTTTGTATATGATAAAATCCCATTCCATAAGTTTGACCTGTTGAAGTTATACCAGATTCCTAACAGATTCTTATTGTCTTGCTGTTGGGTTGCTGTAATCATGCTGATTTAAGCAGAAAACCAGCAAGCTAACAGCAACCCAACAGCAACCTGCAACGAAGGAAGTAAGAACACAATGAATAAAAAGAAGCCTGAACTATTCCTTCACAGGCAGGGGCACAGTGATAAACATTTGGGAGGTCGCGAAAAGCAGATAAGGATAAGCCTTCGATAAACCTCTGAATTATTGGCTTTTTCTCGTGTGCCACAAAATTACTTTATTTCCAGAAAAATCAAATCCTCCTTTATTATTAGAAGCTGACCATGTGTTGCATAATAATCACTGAGTATATATTCCATTTCAGACTGGTCACTAAACAAAAGTTTGTCATTCATCGGCTAAAATTGAAATTCGGGTTGACCATCTAAGATGCAGTGCATTTTTAAATCGCGATATTATTTCTAAAACTTATGTTGAACTGAGCCGGGGGATTAGTCGATAAAACGACCAACAACTGATTAAAAATCCTCCGACTAAGTGTTAACACTTAGCCCGAAATAACAATTGATAATATTTTCCGATTCACGATGCATTTCAATTGGTTTCGTGCAGTTTTATTTCTATTTTGAATGACTTTAACCCATTCAATCGATGAAACTCATCCCGGCCGTTGCCTTACTGATTTTGACCCTGTCCAGCTTTAAAAACGCTTCCGCGCAGGACACGCTTTACTGGTCATCCGGTTACAAATTATCAGCAAAAGATTTTCGGGGAAAACCGGACACCACCGCATCTTATCCTTCCATATCCATGTGTGGAATTAAATATACCGGACATGCTAAAAAAACCAGCGTTCAGACGGAAGCGTTTGGAATCTTTGTTCCTCTTAAGTCATGGGCTGTCATTTCTGAAGAGGATAGCCTTTGGCTCACTCATGAACGGGTGAATTTTGATATGGCTGAACTTTTCGCGAGAAAATTAAGAAAAACATTTTCCGAATACAAGTTCAGATATGCGACGGTGCAAGAGGACCTGGACAGTCTGTATGATATCAATCATGAGGAAATGAATAAGATGCATGCTTCGTATGAAAAAGAAACCAATCACGGTATGGATGCATCTGCCCAATCGGTCTGGAACAATAAAATAAAATCGGAAATGGACAATTTCGCGAAATATTCCGGTAACTGATGCTCCGGTACAACGAGTAAAAGTTTTAATAACTGACTTCCCCTATTTATCGCTTTCTTTTTTTTCCATTTAATGAAAAAGTCGCCGCTTCGTCAGCAGGTATTATCATAAACCAGATGTCAGGGATCTCATATATTTGCCGGTAGTTTTTAACATTTTTTTACTGCCATCAAATAATTTAAAAATAAAATTGAAAAATATCATTACCTGCCTTGCGGTTTTTCTAACCGTTTTACAATGGGTATCTGCACAGCCCTTTGCCAAATGGACAACCAGCGAATTGCTGTTGGACAATGGTTTGATAAAAAGGGTTATTGAACTTCCTGCTGAAAACGGGAATTTAACAACCAGTTCTTATAAGCCCGTAACTGGTGAGTTCAAATACTTTTTGCCTTCGAATACTGAGTTTGAGTTTGAGGCAAATGGAATTGTTTATTCAGGAAAAACGGATTGGAATTTGGTTGAAGTAAAAGCCATAAAAGATTCCCGGCAGGGAGACGGGGCTTCCGTTACGCTTGTAAGCAGCGATAAAATAATTGAACTGACTGTTAAATACTTGCTTTATCCAAACCTGCCGGTAATCCGTAAAAACCTGGTTATCAAAAACCTGTCTGACAGAGAAATAAATCTTGAATCCGTGGACGTTGAAAGGTTTAGCACGGCTAAATATCTGGCTTCCACATTCAGTTGGATTTATAGTGATTATGGAAGACGAAAATCTATCGGGCCCTATGAAGGAAATATGCAGGATGCATTGGTTATCGTTCACAACATGGATTGGGAGTCGGGTATTGTTATCGGAAATGAAGCTTCGGGGGTAATGAAGCGAACAGCCGTTTTTTGGAATACCTCAGAAATTAGCAGCGGACTTACACATAAGGATAACCGGTTTCCATTTCGCAAATACGTACAGCCCAATGAGTCATTTGAAACACCACAGGTATTCACCATGCTGTATAATAATCATAAAAACGCCAATGAAATATTAAATACCGCGGTACCTGATTTTGTCCGCAGGCATTTGGGTACCCGTCTTTCAGAATTAAGAGATAAACCCACTTTTGTATATAACACCTGGGAGCCATTCAAAAAAAATATCAATGAAAAGTTGATCATGGAACTGGCTAAAGCTGCCGCCGCCGCCGGTATGAAAGAATTTGTGATTGATGACGGGTGGCAGGACAATTATGGTGATTGGGGCATTGATAAAACCAAGTTTCCCAATGGATTGAAACCTGTTTTTGATTATATCAAATCGTTGGGGATGAAACCTGGTTTATGGGTGAGTGTGGGCAGCGCTGCTTCAACGAGCAAAGTCTATAACGAGCATCCGGAATGGTTTGTACGTGATAAAGAAGGGCGTTTGGCAAACCTGCATTCAGATAATGATAACGATTCTCTGATCCGGTCAGCCTGCTATTCTACCGGCTGGTATAATTACATCAAAAATATATTGTTGAAATTAACACTGGATTATGGTCTTGAGTACATGAAACTTGATTTCTCCGTTGTTACCAGTGCCTATGTTTTTGATAAAGACAGATCAGGCTGTTATGCCGGCAACCACCCGGGGCATAAAGATCACAATGAATCGCTGTATGTAAATTATGAACAGATGTGGAAGCTTTTTGATGCACTCCACGCGGCAAAACCAAATTTATTTATAGACTGCACTTTTGAAGCGATGGGGGGACTGCAGTTAATTGACTACGCCATGTTGAAACATGCGGAAGGCAACTGGCTTTCAAACTTTAATGAACCGGATAGCAGGGGTGATCTCCGTATCAGGAATATCGCCTGGTGGCGCTCACCTGCCATGTCGGCTACCGCACTGGTTATTGGCAATCCCAAAATGGATGATAAGGGTTGGGTCATGCACATCAAATCGCTGGCCGGTTCTTTACCGATTATGCTTGGCGACCCACGAAAATTGTCCGCCGTGGACTCCAGAACCTACAGGAGTTATGCAAACTGGCTACAGTTGATGGCAAAAAAATACGATATCATGAGCTTCCGGCAGGATTTAGAGCCATTTGATGAACCCAAGGAAGGCCGTTGGGACGGTTTTCAACGGATCAATACCGATACGAAATCAGGTGGTATCATCGGCGTATTCCGGCAGGGTGCAACCGAAACAAAAAGAAGGGTTACAGTAAATGGACTTGACTCTTTTACACGCTACCAGGTAAAAACAATGAGCGGCCAATGGGTGGCTGATTTAACCGGAAAACAGTTGGCTACCAGGGGATTTGAAATCGAACTGAAAGCCCTCTATTCAGGAGACCTTTTGGAAATAGAAACCAATAAGAATTGAACGACAGTCAAATAAATTTGTAATCATCAAAAATAAATGGAACAGATTAGAGGGGTAATGAAGCAGATGATTAACATTTCAGAAGCCGAATTAAACGACTTCCTGAAGCAAGCCATTATCAAAACTTTCAAACGACAGGAAATTATAAGCAGACCGAACGCCATTCCGAACGAAATATTTTTTATCAATAAGGGCCTGATTCGGGTAACCGTAACCGACAACGATGGCACTGAACATACCATTCACTTTGCCCTGGAAAACCAGTTCATAGCAGACTATTCCTGTTTTATCGAGAAGCGTGCGTCAATGTACACATTGCAGGCTGTAGAAGAAACAGAAACAGTCGTCCTGCCACGTTCTGCCATTGATTGGGGTTACAATAACTTAAAGGAAGGCCAGAAAATGGGAAGACTCATTGCAGAGTTCTATTTCATTTACCAGGACGACCGAATTAAAAACCAATATGCCCGCACCCCAAAGCAGCGATATGAAAGTATTACTGAAGTTTTTCCCAATATCCACAACCGCGTTCCGCAGCATATGATCGCTTCCTATTTAGGCATTACTCCGGTTCATTTAAGCAGACTGAAAAAATCAGCATGCTAAAAATCTAAACATTTGTTATCGTTTCAGGACAGTTTTCCGCTGCATTTTTGCACCGTAAAACGTAAATGACAAACAAATGCCACTATCATCAAAAGAAAAAAGCCGTTTAAAAAATCAATATGGTGAATGGGCAATCGTTACCGGTGCATCATCTGGAATTGGTCTGGAGCTGGCAAAACAATTGGCCAATGCAGGCTTTAATCTCGTGATTAATTCAAGGAATCTTGAACAGCTAAAAGCCGTCGAAACGGAATTAAAGTCAAAATACCCCATTGAAATAATAATTGCTGCTGCAGATCTTTCGGAAACCGAAGGCATTGATAAAATTATCCAGGTTACACAGGGCTTACCTGTTGGCCTGTTGATTACTTCTGCAGGATATGGCAGTTCAGGCCTGTTTCTGGACACATCCCTGCATACAGAGATAAATATGCTGAGGGTAAACTGCGAAGCAGTGCTTTCATTAACTCATTATTTCAGCCAGTATTTCAAAAAGCAAAAAAGAGGCGGAATCATTTTCCTGAGTTCCCTTGTAGCTTTTCAGGGAGTACCTTACTCCGCAAACTATGCAGCAACCAAAGCCTATATACAATCTCTTGCCGAAGCCCTGGCCGCAGAATTAAAACCCTTTGGTATTGATGTATTGGCTGTAGCACCGGGTCCGGTTGACAGCGGTTTTGGACAAAGAGCAAATATGAAAATGGGCAGCGCATTGAAACCGTCGCAACTCGGTATTCCGATTTTAAAAGCACTTGGAAAACAAACAAATGTTATACCCGGACTACTTTCCAAAATTCTGGTATACTCATTGAGGACAGTTCCCCGTAGTATAAAAATCAGAATCATGCAGAAAGTAATGGGCGGTTTTATACGGCACCAAAGCCAATAATTGACTTGACGTTTTAGGCGGCAATACCTGTCCGCTTTGAAAATTACAAATCATACGACAGTCCCAGTCCCAGCAAATTGGCCTTATTACGAAACCGGTATACTTCGGTTCCGTCGGGCGCTGTCTGGTGAATGGTCTGTGTTTTATATTCAGTAAAAAAGAACTGATAAACCAGCTTGATATCCCAGCGGCGTGAGATTTTGTATCTGATAAAAAATTCCGAGTTGAGCGCGCCATAATCCAGATCACCCGTGAGTAATAGATTCAATGAACCGGGTGTGGCTTTCGATTCTTTGAGTATATGACCGTTGGTTTGCAGGCTTGCCACGCTGCTCCTTCCCACAGTAAATCCAGCGAGATCTATATTTAACCCTGCATACCATTTCCGTGCAAAGTGATATCCTGCATTGATGGAAAGGTTTAGGGAGCTGGTAAATGCCCGCTTCACGGTAAGGGTATCCACATTGACGTATTCATGTCCGGAGAATACATTGATAAAGGGTACGGAGCTGGATCTCGCCAGCCTGGCGGGCGCTGTGTAAAACTCCCTGTTGTTACCCAGGTAGGAAGTCCATCTGAGTCCCAATCCCAGTTCCAATTTCCTGGATTTGCCGACTCCCCAGTTTCTTACATAAGAAAACGCGCCGGTTCCTTCCTGATTTCCGGCAGCAATGGTAAAATCAACAAAAGCATGGATGCGCGGCGGAATGGCGTCCTGTGCTCGCGTGTTTAGAGTACTAAAAATAATGATAGAGAAAAACAGCCGCTTCTTATTCATGATTCACTTTAGAAATTAAATCTAGACCGCTCTTCAGTGCCTCACTGTCAGTTTGCCGACATATGTTTTTTGAATCATTGCATAGTTTTATTTTCTTAAATAAAAATCGATGTGTAAATCATTGGGATCATTATTATTTTTTCTTGTTCTGACTTCTTCCGCGCTGGCTCAAAAATCTGAAGTATTCACAACGCCTGACGGTGCCATCCAGGGTTATGATCCGGTTGCCTATTTTAAGGAGAGCAGCGCAGTAAAGGGAGACAGGAAATACTCTTTTTCCTGGAACTCAGCGACCTGGTATTTTGCAAATCAGAAAAATCTTGAATTGTTCAAGGCGAACCCGCAGCTATATGCACCCCAATATGGTGGATACTGCGCTTATGGACTGGCCAAAGGACATAAAGCGCCTACAGACCCACAGGCCTGGACAATAACGAATGGCATGTTGTATCTCAATTACAACAAGGAAGTGCAGGAGTCCTGGAAAAAAGATGAACCCGGGTATATTTCAAAGGCGAATAAATTGTGGCCGGGGATGAAGAATAAAGAATGACTATCCGGCATCAAATGCAAACCGTCAGTGTATCGGCGTAATCGTAAAGACCACCTGTATGATGGAACCGGTGCCGTCAAGCGGTTTTATCGTCTGTACTTCATCTAAACCCACAAAGGTCAGCGCACCCGGGAAACCCGGAGTGGGAAGTGAACTTACAACCGAGGAGCCCGAAGGAGTGGTAATCAACCAGCCTGGGGAAACGGTTTTTTCATCAAGAAAATAAATACCGATCACTTTTTTATCTGCTGAATCGTAAGCGAGTCCTACCTGTTCGCCAACGATATTGGTGACGCCGACCGTGTCGGGTATCCATTCGGCCGTTGTTCCACCGATAACGCCGCCGCTGGATGGTGTAACGGTGGGCTTCTGATTCACAATATCCGAGAGCGTTACGGTCATGCCCTGCACGTCAACCCGGAAGCTGACGCTGTCGTGATAATCGTCCTGATAAACATCGCTCGATCCAATGATATGCACATCAGCCTGTACCGCAAAAGACAAGGTCTTGTCGCCGGTTGTTGTATTGGGCGTGGTGGTTTTTGTGCAACCGAATGCACTGGTTATGAAAAGCAGAACATAAAAATAGCGGTGCATTACTGCCGCGGCCGGTGATGAAGGAAGTGATTTCATTTTGCCTGTTTTAATAAGTCAAAGAAAACCATTGTCAAAACCGGAAGACTCAACCGAAAGGGGTATACTTCGTCAGGTACCCAAAATCACCAGAAAGGGGTAGAAAGCAGCGGTTAATAATTTACTGTATCCTGCCTGGCTGAGAATGCCTTAAATAAATTACTTTTAAGCCCGTGAAATCATTTTCTACTTTTTTGAGTTATGCGCTTCTGGCAGTGTCGATCGGCATCATTATTTTCGGCGTTTACAACTTATATATGCCCCGCCGGACGACTCAAATGCCCCTCCTGCCCTGGGGGCCGTCCGCAGGAATATCCTATATCATTCTGGGCATCGGCATTTTCACACTGGTCATGTTGCGGAGATTTAAAAAAGAAGACAAATAATACCTAGCTTTTGAAAGCTTACCTGTTTTCATTTTATTCTTTCTTAAACCGGTTAAAATCACTGTTTGCACCGTAACCCCGGTCGATGTCTATAATCTCCTCACTGGCGAGCATTCTCTTTAGTACGTTTCGGCTGAACACAAGTGTATCGCTGCTGTCGAAGAAATCATCCCGGGATAAACTGCCTACAAATTCACCATAGTCCAGATCATTTCGAAAAGCCTTAATAACATCGTCGTTTATTTCCATTACCCGTATAAAATAATACCGGGTTCCGTCACTTGCGTTTTTACTTACTGTATAAACATCTCCGACTATCGGCTTCTCTATATATTCAATCTTCTGTTTTTTTGAATGGCTGTTCCAATAAAACCAGGCCAATCCGATACAGGCAAATACAATCCATGCAGAATACAAATAAATCGGCGCCTTCAGCTTTCCTTGATACTGTTTAACTACATTTTCCAAAACCGTGTCATCCCCGCAGTTTCTGCAATGCATCGAATATTCATTTTTCCCGATAGGAAAAACAGGGATATAACAGAAATGAAAATAAGGCCTCTGCACGATCACTTCCCTGTCATGGGCTTTACAGGGATAACAGATATGGTCAGTATCGCTAAACCTTCCTACCCTGGCGTATCTTTTTCCGAAAATGAAAAGCATATAATGTGGGATCAGATTTTGGTTGAATCATAAGAGTCATGTACTTCATAGACTAAATTTCTTCTGAGTAAGGGATCTATCATTTTGAAAAGGAATATAATTTGTAAGGTAATTTTAAACAGCTTTTTCCAATCAACAGTTTTTTAAATATCTGTTTCACCGTTAACGTATCAGCACAACCGAACCCTGGTTCTGATGTGCTATCCCATCCGGTGAAGACCAGCGAACCATCCACACGTAGGTACCGACCGGCTGTTCCTGTCCGGACAAAACTCCGGTCCAGCCTGCCGAAGGATCCTTCGATTCGAAAACCCGCTGCCCCCAGCGATTGAATATCTCCAGATGATAGTTCGCTGCACGGCCCGGGAATTTCAACCGGAAAACATCGTTGATGCCGTCTCCGTTTGGCGTGAAGGCGTTGGGGAACCAGATTTTCGCTTCGCAATCTTTGGAACTAACCCGGCTGGAATCTGCGCCGATACATCCTTTTTCATCCACCACCTCAACCTGGTATTGGCCGGCTTGCGAAATCTTCAATGTGGGTCCGGTGTCTCCCGTAGACCAGAGATAGCTGGAGAATGGGCGATACGTAGCGAGCAGGGTCACATCGCGCGAACATACTGTGGTATCTGGCGGAAGAAAATCCGTTGGCGACTCGGCAAAGCCTGCGATGTGAAAACCTGCAGCCGCGGTACAGGTATGCATGTCCATTACCGTTACCTGAAAATAGCCGGTATCCAATACAACAAACTGCCGGTTCTGTGATCCGTCCTGCCAGAGGTAAGTGGAAAAACTACCCGCGTCGAGTGCGGTGGTCTGACCCCGGCAAATCCAGTTGTTTCCTTTAATGACCGGTTGCGGGCTTACAAAATGATTTACCTGAATGCTGTCCGATGCGCTGCAACCATGAGCATCCGTCGCGAGCACCCAATAGTTTCCGGCAGGACTGACGGTTATTTCGCTGCTCACCGAGCCGGTATTCCACGCATACTGGCTAAATCCGGGAGGCGCTGACAATACCGCCATTCCTTCCGGGCAGATCGTGGTATCCGCTCCCAGTCGGATGACCGGAGTTGGCCATACAGAAAGCATCCAGTCCGCTTTTACTGCGCATTCGTATTGGTCGCGTCCATTAAGACTGTACAAGGTATTAGTCCGGGCGAAAGCGCCGTACTGGCCATCAGGCATGCTGGTCCACTGATCAGCCGGTGTCCAGCTGACCAGATGCAGTCCCGTCGTTTCGGGAAGCATCACGGTATCTGCCGGACATTTTGTAACCGGCGCGGGAAAAGCCGGAGTCCACGCACTATGATAGCCCACCACTATCTCATCCGTCTTCTGATTTCCGCAGGAATCCGTTACGGTGCATTGATACGTGCCGGCGATCCGCACAACAAAACTATCCGTGGCGGAATTATCCTGCCAGAGATAAGCGTCGTATTTACCCGCTGGCCGTAACACAAGTGAGTCGCCCGGACAAAGCGTGGTATCGTTGCCCAGTGTATAATTTATCAATGCCGGTGAAACGGTAACGATTACCGAATCAATAATGTCAATACAGGGATAGGGCTTCCGGGCTTTTACAACGAATACACCGGGTTCCAAAAACTGCAGGCTTGTTTTTGATCCGTCTTCGCTGACCGTTCGGATTTTCGAATGATCATAATCCCAAATGACGGGATCACCGCAGGCGGGATCCTTATGGGCGATATAGTCGTAGGTCCGACTCATATTGCAAACGGCATCCTTGCCCGTAACTTCCATGAAGCTGCACAGCGGCACGTAATCCGGACAAACAAAACGCATCTGCGATCGGGGCTGAACCGCGACGATGGACATATTGCTATTGGAGAAAGTAGTTGTCGCCGGAGAAATAACCGTCATGGAAGAATCGGTAAAATCCATGTCCCCGGGTGTGGCAGGATAATTCCATTCGTGACAGGCATTGGACAGGGAACCCAATGCATCGGTTTTGTACAGCGCATAGTTCATCGAATAGCCGCTCCAGGGTTCTGTCAGTCCGGATGCCGTCATGGTGGCGATGGCCATTCCTCCGTTGGGTGAAGGCGCAGCATCGTACGACCACCAGGTCTGCTGGCCGCCAAAATTCTTTGCCCAGAGAATATTTTTCTGCTGATCGAGCCGCATGTAAAATGTTTCCGAAAACCAGCCCTGAAGACCCAGCGTATTGGCTGCCGTTCCGGAATACATCAGGGACAAACTATTGTCCGGCTGCACGATGGTTCGCATCCACGAAATGCTCACATCTCCACCCAGCCAGAGCAGTTTCGCGTTCCGGGTTGTACCGTCGAGATTTACATCCACAAGAACCGCAGCAGCCAGATGGTTTCCATTGTTAACTGAATCGGCAGTTCCGGTGATCAACAAACCACCGTTGTACAAATTAATCCGGTTGGGATACCAGGTTTTCGCGGGACTGGGATAGGTTTTCATCCATCCCATATTTCCTGTAGCCAGATCGATATTGGCCAGCACGCCATAGTCATTTTCAATATAATTTGGATACTGATTGGGAGCAGGCGTATGCAAAGCATACCAGCCCACTACGTAAAGCTGGCCTCCGCTTTCCACTGCATCGGAGAAATATCCCCAGTCGTCGGCATCGTAAGCATAGCGCTGCTGCCAGATAATATTTCCAGTGGCGTCGAGTCTCACTACACTCATTTGCTGACCGCTCGAAGGGCCGGACTGCCCCATGATCAAAAATCCACCATCGGACAATAACTTCATCCCGCTCATATATATCCAATCCGTTCCGGAGATCGATTTTGTCCAGACTATATTCCCATTGGCATCTAAACGATAAAGGGTGCCCGGTATGCCATAACCGCCACCGGCAGCTAGGGCTGCAAATCCGCCTCCCGGCATCGGAATCACCGACACCATATGATATATATAGGCATTGATCAGGCGGCTCCAGAGGATGCAACCATTCTCACTCACCCGCACGAAGTATGGACTGCCGGATATATCGCCGTAAGGATTTCCTCCCGAGGTACCGGCCAGCAGATAGCCGTCCGTAGGATCGGCGGCGACACATTGTATCACATTATCCACCGAGGGCTGTCCATAAGCTGCCGTATTATGCGCATTCGAGGCCGGCGGCGTGCCGTTCACTACGATGAAACGATCCGCCGTATCGGTGCAATTGCCCTTATGGGCAATCAGCCGCACGTGCGCTACACCAACCGAAGGGTACATTACCAGATCCTGGTTGGGTACAGGAAATGACGAATAGGAATCGTCGATCCATTCGTACGCATCAGCGCCAATCGTTGTGTTTTTTAATGTCAGGGAACCACCGGTGACCACCGTAGTATCCTGCTCCGGTGTGCAATCCGCATGAAGACCGCAACTGTTACCCAGTGTGGCAGACCCGGATTTAGGGGTTGCTAAAAGATGGGGATAAGAACGTTTCAGCGCCAGAATCGAGTCAACTTTTGCCTGATAGAATTTTTGTTGGGCCTTGGTGAAATTTTGAAACCCACGCTGTTGCTGCATCGCCATCGGAGTTCCGGGAGGAAAGTTACTCAGGTTGGGTGCGTTCTGCTGGGCAATCGCAAGCTGAACAACGCCTAAAAAAAAGACTAGCAGGCAAAAGAAACTACGCATCAGGTCGGGGCTTGAAACAAGATAAGGCGGGAAATCAATATGCGGAAGCGTAGAAGCCTCATTTCCGGGAAAAGAAGCGTACCGGTGCTAATTTCCCGTTTTTTCTATTTCCTTATTCGCTTTGTCAAATGGATCCCAGGTAACAGATATTTTGCCATTGGCTCCCCGGCGTACCCGCAAACGAATATTGATACCCCGTTTGCGTTTGGTGCCTTTGTTGACCAATACGGAATCCTTACTGGCAATCAGGTTGCTCAGGGGTATCTGTATACTCATATCCGGTCCTGTTTTCACATTGTATATGCCATTCACAAAAAGGGTTAAAACAGATGAATGAATTTCCATCCGGTTAACCGTTATGTTGTCGCCCCGAACCTCTATGGAATCGTGCAGATCGGCAAACCGGACATCGGACAGATTCCGTTTTTTTAAATACTTCTTGTTTATCTGGATCAATGGGGGGAAGTTCAACAGCTGTCCATCTTTCAGGTTAAATTGGATGGAACTGGTAAATCCGTCCCGGATAAGCTGTGCATCAGGCGTCAGGCGGCCGTCCATTGTGATATTAGCGGATAAACTGCCGTGGATATTCTTATCCGTGAGAGACTGAAGTCCGAAATTGTCAAATCCGTAGAACAGACTGCTAATGTCAATATTATGCATTTCCGTTTCCACCGCGAAAGCATTAGAGCTGGTATCATTTTGCAATGAGCCGTTCAGTACCATATGTCCTTTCCCGTGATGTAAAGAGACATGCTTAAACTGCACGAGATTGTCTTTCAGGATCACATTAGCCTCCAGGTCGTCCACAATAAATTTTTTATAGCTCATCTGGTGAGCCTTGAGACTGATATTGTAGTTGGATGCCGTCAGCTGACTGACGAATTCGGATATCGTTTTGTCCGGCGCAGATTTCTTTTTTTCGGTTTCTGCCGGTTTTGCCTGGGGACTGAGAAAAGCATTAAAATCGTCCAGGTTCAGGTGTTTGGATGTGATATTCCAGTCCAGTGAATATTTCTCATTGGTTTGATTGATAAAATAAAAGATACTGTTCAGTTTTCCGCTCATCGTCAGATCAGAACTGCCTGAATGAAGAACCAGATTTTCGATACTCATATTCTTACCCGTAAAACGGATCAGACCGCTGACCGGAGCAAAACGTAAATTCCTTGGCGCGTAATGTAAATCGGCATCCGCCAGCGTGAGACTTCCGGTCAGTAGCCTGGTACTGTCATATTCTCTATCGAAGGTTCCATTGTAGGCAACATCAATTTTCCCGGTCCCTCCCGTAAAAGTCAGTTCGCTTTCCTTCAGAAAGCCGTTTATCCTGTCCAGCTTAAAATCGGAGAACACATTCATTTTTACTTTCGGGTGAATGAGATTGCTAAGTACAACCGAATCCGAATGGAAATCCATGTTTTCCCAATTGCCCTGAAATGCCGAGAAACGGATCACCGTATTCGAATCTTCATGCCCTTTAAATCTCACGGATTCATTGTTGAAAGTGGCCATAAAAGTGGCATGATCCACCGTTATAAAGGGGCTTTTAATATTTCTGTTCTCCACGTTCAGCCAGAGATGGATCAGCGGCGTGGAATATTGAGTTTCGGAATTGTCCATACTGCCGGTAAGACGGGCAATGGGATTTTCAATATCGTAAGGCTCCAGTGTTTTTTGAAGATTGGCAGAAAGAAAAGAAGCGGCCTTCCGGAACGACAAATTCTCCGTGTCCCAGGAAAGAAGAAAAGGCGTTCCGTTTTTAGCGAAGAAGAATTTACCTGTGAAAACAAATGGCTGCTGGTCCACCGCCAGTTGAATTTTATCAAAATCCAGTTCCTGGAGATCCTTATTAAACAAAACACTGAATTTACCTACAACGGATTTATTCTGCAGGAAAGGTCCTTTCTCCGGGTTAAAGGTCATTGCCTGAACCAGGCAATCCATGTTCAGATCCATGGCAAGGACCGGGCTCTTTATCTGCTTGCGGATCTCGGCATCCAGGTTATGAATCCGGAAACCAAAATATTTATGTTTCCCCACTTCATCCACAGAAAAGCCGAGATGCTGAACTCCCAAATCCCTGATTTGCACCGCGTCGTTTTTAATAGTTACACTTGTTCTTACACTGTCTGCGATGATTTTTTTATAGATCAGTTTATTCAGTTTCAGTTTAAGATTGAAATCGGCGGCACCGATCCCGCTGAAATAGGCGGATACCGAAGAACCCGTTGTCGATTTCTTTTTTTCTGTTTTTGTACCTGCCTTAAAAAGAGGACTGAAATCATCCAGGTTGAGCTTGTTGGATTCGATGCTGCAGTCCACCGAAGACTTATCGTTGAGGTGATTGATAAAATAAAAAATACTGGTCACTTTCCCGTTCATCGTCAGATCGGAGCTGCCCGCATGAAGTTTCAGTTTTTCTATCGTCATTTCCCTGCCGGTAAACCGAAGCACGCCGTCGACCGGTGTAAAATGAAAGTTGCCCGGGACATAAACCATATCGGCACCCGCCAGGCTGATGCTGCCCGTCAGCAGTCTGAGCGGGTCGTGTTGTTTTTCCAGCGATCCGGAGTAAGACATGTCCATCTTTCCTACGCCCCGCTTAAAAGAAATCGGCGCTTCTTTCAGCAGGGGGTTGATTTTATCCAGATTAAAATCTGACATCACCCGCCCTTTTATTTTTGGATGAATGAGATTGCTGAGAACGATCGAGTCCGAATGAAAATCGAAATCTTCCCAGCTGCCCCGAAATGCTGAAAACCGGATCAGGGTATTGGAATCTTCATGTCCCTTCCTGATTAAGGATTCATTGTTAAACGTCGCGATAAAAGACGCGTGATCGATAGAAACAAAAGGGCTTTTTACATTTCTGTCATCCACCTTCACCCATAAATGGATCAGCGGAGTCGCATATTGCGTTTCAGAGTTATTGAGACTGCCTCTGAGGCTGTCCATGGAATCCCCGATATCGTAGGGCTCGAGTGTTTTTTGAAGATTGGGGGAAAGCAATGACGCCGCTTTCCGGAAGGGCAAATTTTTAGTTTCCCAGGAAAGCAGAAAAGGCGTTCCTTCCTTTGCGAAAAGGAATTTTCCGGTAAAAACAAAAGGCTGCTGGTCGATGGCCAGTTGAATATTCTCAAAATTCAGTTCGCGGGAATCGCGGTCATAGAGAACATTGAATTTTCCCTGCACGGATTTATCCGTTAGAAAAGGGCCTTTTTTCTTGTTGAAGGTCATTGCGCCGACCTGGCAATCCAGGTCCAGGTCGATCAACAAACCCGCACCCACTGCCGATTTGCGGATATTGCATTCCATGGTATGAATCCGGAAATCAAAATATTTTTGTTTAAACCCTTCGTCAATCCTGAATCGCGCATTCGTGATATTCAGAACCGGGTAAGGCTGGCTGGCTGAACTGTCCGTACGCGGTCTGATCCTTTTCTTAAATACCGACATATTGGAATAACCGAGACTGTCAACATAAAAATAGATATCCGGTTTATCCAGATCCAGCTGCTGGATATCGATTTTCCCATGGAGCAGTTTCCATAAGTTGACCGTGGCGTACACTTCGTTAACAGAAAGCAGATCATGATGATGGCGGCTCCAGAGACTGTCACGCAGAGAAATACTATCCACCGTAAGCGCGATCAGCGGGTAGCTGCTTCTGAAGCTGGCATGGATACTCCCGATATGCAGCTTCGCACCGCTCAGCCCTTTTTCTGCCTCAGTTTCCAAAAAAGAAATGAACTGCTGCTGATGCAGTTTCACATAAAAAGAAATGCCGGTGACGGTGAATACCAGCAAAGCGATCAGGATGACCAATACCCGCAAACTGTGTTTGACCGCTCTTTTCATGCAGGTTGATAATTAAAATATATTTTTCGAAAACCGGAAACCGACATTTACATAGGTATTCAGATCCTTCACCTGATTACAATAGCTAAAGTTGAATTCGCAGGGTCCAATGGGCGTATCGATGCCCAGTGTAAGTCCATATCCGGATAAAAATTGATTGGATCCGGAGGGCAGGTCCTTTAACAGGAAAGAATGGTACATGATATTCGCATTGGCCGCCGCATAAAAATTCCCGACGATCTGGTAGCGCCAGTTTACGTTGAATTTAACGAGACTGTTTGTCCGTAAAGCGGCATCTTCAATTCCCGAAAAAGTGACCTGGTTTCGGAATACGGGCTGCATACCTCCGGCCACAAAATCCTGAAACAGCAGTTGCGTGCTGGTAAAATTGGCATCCGCCTCTGCCTGTAAGGTGATCGTATTTTTTTTCCTGAAAGGGATAACATATTGGATCTGGCTCCTGACACTCAGGAAATTCCCGGTGTTGAGATGCAGCGAATCTTCCGGCACCTGCGGACCGTCGGATTGAATCCTCAATTTTTGAGACTGACTCAGTATGGCAGAAGGCTGAATGAGAATGTACAGACCCTTACGTGGTAAAAACAGCCGGTTAAGTGTATTGTATTCATACCGCAGATAAGGCTGAACGTAATTGTTTCTTCCATAAATGTCAAACTGCGATTTGGAAACCGGCTGCAGCTCAACATGTTCCAGACGCAGTCCCATACCGATCAGTTCGCGCCGGTTATAAGCCAGCTGCAACCTAGAATCGAAATAGAGATCGAACTGTTTGTAATCGTTGCCGGTTATGTTAAAATTATCGTACTGCGAAAACTTCTGTTGCTCGCCGTAAATTTCTGTTACAGAAGCGAGGGGCAGTTTACCAGAGCCCAGAATGATATTATGCCCCAGGCGAAACCTGGGGTTTTCTGACAGCCCGACCGACACATAGCTCACACTCTGTTTACCGATCAGGTCCTCCCGCGTATAATTGGCAATCAGCATGATTTTGGTCATGCTGGTATAACTCAGCGCCAGCTTGAGTTTGGCGGGAGGAAATTCTTCGGTCATCAGGTGCAGATCGGCTTCACCCGGAGCCACCGGTATCAATTCATAATAAATCTTACTAAAATAACGTGTTCCATAAGCCCTTCGCATGGCGGCTTCCAGCTGCGGCTGCGTATAGGCGTTACCCTCTTTCAGATCCAGCATCCGCATGAAATAGGACTTACTGATCTCTTTCAGGCTATCCGTGATAATATGCCGGATACTGATCTGGTTCGGAACCACGGGCAGTATTTTTCGCGCCGGCACACCGTAGAGGGCATTTAATGAGTCGGCCATTTTTTTAAATACCGGATAATATTGATTCCCTGTTCTGTTGCCGATGGTCATGATCGAATCCGAGGAGCTGAAGGATCCGGAAGAATAGTTGGCCAGCGGGTGGATGATTAAATAATTACAGAGATCAATATCCTTTTTACTCAGATCCGTTTCCCTGAAAAAAACAATATTGAGTAACACCTCCATAAATGAAGGAATTTTTTTCTTGTCGGGAGCTGTAAAAGCATCCACGCTGCTTCCAATAACGATGTCGGCACCCATTTTCTTCACGTCGGTCACGGGAAAGTTCCGGACAATGCCCCCATCCACCAGTCGCGCGCTGTCATAGTACACCGCAGTGAAAACGGTCGGAATGGCCATGCTGGCTCTGACGGCCGTCATCAGATTTCCCCTGTCCAGCACCACAGCATCGCCGGTATAGACATTTGTCGCGATACATTTAAAGGGTCTTGGCAGATTATTGAAATCGGAGATATTATACACGGGCCAGTAAACCTGATTAAACTTTAACCAGAGATCCTCGCTTTCAAACAGTCCCGTAGGCCATTTGATCCGGCCATGGTCCATCGGAATTTCAATCGCATATCTGCCATATTCATCCTTTAGCTCCATGAGAAAGGAATTCAGCGGCGGCCGGCTGAGCAGCAGGTCGTTCCATTCTATTTTTCCTGCGAGCTGGTCGAGCGAATCCCCGGTGTAACCGGCGGCATACAAGCTCCCGATCACGGCGCCCATGGAAGTGCCCGTAACATAGTCGATCTGCAGTCCTGCTGAATCCAGTGCTTTTAATATGCCGATATGCGCAAGGCCCTTGGCGCCGCCGCCTCCCAGGGTTAGACCGATTTTCGGGCGCCCCGGGTTTTGTGCACAAACGACTGCACAGGAAAAAATAAAAGAAGTAAAAAAAAGCCGGTAAATGATTGTCCCTGATTTCATTGTGCCTTTCTCTGATAAGTCAGTTGGTTTTCTAAAGATAGTGAACCGGCACTTCATTCAGGTTGTGACTCTTATTCCCAATGACTTATTCTGACCTTAAACTATCGACAGGGTTTGCAAGCGCAGCTTTGACTGACTGAAAACTGATCGTGACCAGCGTAACCACAAGAGCAATCACGGAAGCGAGAATAAATACCCCCGGTCCGATCTGGATTCGGTAAGCATATTTCGACAACCAGTTCTGCAGAAAATAATAGGCAAGCGGTGTGGCCACCAGGCAACTGATTAACACCAGCAGGACAAAGTCCTTCGACAGCAGCACCCAGATCTGGGTGATCGAACTGCCGAGTACTTTGCGCACGCCAATTTCTTTGTTACGCTGTTCGGCAACATAGGCTGCCAGTCCAAGTAAACCCAGACAGGAAATGAATATGGCCAGACCGGCAAATATCCCGGAGAGTTTCCCCACCAGCGTTTCCAGATTAAATTTCTGGGCATAACTCTCGTCCACAAAGGAATATTTAAACGGATACTCCGGATTATAGCGGTTGAATACGGTGGTCAGTTTGGCAATCGCATCCCGGGTTGGAATTTTATTATTCAAACGATAAATGAGCACCCATCTCGGACGTTTAACCAGCATGAACATGGTGGGATCGGCAGGATTGAACGGAGATAACATCAGTGCATCTTTTACAACACCGATTATTTTCCTGGTCGTATCAAAGCTGATGATCTGGCTGACCGGATTTTTCAGGCGCATCTGATGAATGGCCGATTCATTAAATATCACACTCATCGTGTCATTTTCATTGATGAAATCCCTGCCTTCTTTAAATTTTATACCGAGTGTTTTGAAATAATCCATTGATATTTCAATAGCCCCCATTTCCAGCGTTTCACCCGGCTTTTTTCCCGGCCAGTCCAGACTGGTATGCCAGCCCACGTCCGTTACCTGGCTCGTAGCCGTAGTCATCGACTCCACCACACCGCTGTTGATGAGTTCTGCTTTCACCGCTCCGTAATTTTTTTCGAGATCGCCATTCAAATCCGACATCATCAGCCGGTCTTTATCGTAACCCGTAGGCCGATCCTTCGCATATTGTATTTGCTGGTACACAATAATCGTACAAATGATCAGCGCAATAGAGCAGGAAAACTGAACGACCACCAATATCTTCCTTGGCAGCGTTGCCGTTCTTCCCACATGCATTTTTCCTTTTAATACTTTCACCGGATTGAAGCCCGACAAATAAAATGCGGGACGACTGCCGGCAACAAGCGCCGTAGCTGACACGCCGGCCAGCATCCATAGCCAGAAAACCGGATTGGAAAATGGAATAACAATCTTACTTTCTGTCAGTTGATTAAATCCGGGAAGAAGAAGAGTAACCAGAACCAGCGCGATGAAAAAAGCGATCCCGGTTAATAAGAACGACTCGGTAAGGAACTGAAAAATCAAATCCCTGCGCAGGGAACCCAGGGCTTTCCGCACGCCCACTTCGCGGGCTCTTTTTTCAGATCTGGCTGTGGTGAGATTAATAAAATTGATACAGGCAATCAGTAATACCAGCGCGCCAATAATGGTGAATAAACGAACGTATTCCACAAACCCACCGGTTTCCACCCGATTCTCATAATTCCCGTAGAGATGCCAGTTGGCCATGGGCTGCAAGATCACTTCAGACAACATCGCATTCTGATTACCTTTTTCCGTTCTCTCAATAAATTTTATTTTAGGTTCAACCTGCGAATAGGCAATTCCCTTTTTCAACTGCACATAAATATTATAGGAATTATTTCCAAAACCGCCTGCACGCTGATCCTTAATATAAGGCTCGGTTTGTTCGAAATAGGCGAAGGGAACAATCCAGTCAAACTGAAAACTGGCGTTACCGGGAATGTCCTTTAATAATGCCGTTACTTTTAAATTATCCTTATTGTCGAAACGAACATATTTTCCGATCGGGTTTTCATTACCGAAAAGTGATTTGGCAGTGGCTTCCGTAAGAACAATGGAATACGGATCTTTTAATGCGCTATTCGGGTTTCCCTGCAGCATGGGAAAGCGGAACATCTGAAGAAAATTTGAATTCATGTGCATGCCGCCTGATAGCAATTTTTTCTCTCCGACTTTCAATCCCGATCTGCTCCAGTCACACTCCGTAACATTTTCAATTTCGGGAATCTGGTTTCGGAGCGCATCGGCAAGTTTCAGCGAAGTAGATGTAAAATTGAGAATTTCTCCGCTGCTGCTCACGAAATTCCGGCGGACCTGATAAAGCCGGTCGTTGTCGGGAAGAAATTTATCGTATGAGTACTGATAATTCACCCATAAACCGATCAGCAGGGCAACCGCTATACCAGCTGCCAGTCCGGATATATTCAAAGCGCTGTATCCTTTGGTTTTTACAATATTCCGCCAGGCGATGGTAAAGTAATTTTTGAGCATACACTTGGACTTCCAATAAAATGCCAGAAAGCTAACTGAATTATAACCAGCCAGTTAATGATAAATATACTTGAAAAAACCGTTCGTAACTGAACACCGGGTGTTCAATATGAACCATACAGACAAGTAAATTGAGCCGTAGGGAAGCAGGGCGTCCATTAGTAAAGTTCACCTTTACAGCATTAAACCATAAAAAAAGGGATTAAGGAATGACAAAAATAAATCTTGGTAAAAACGGTCCGCTGGTATCTAAACTTGGATTGGGCTGCATGCGAATGTCTTCCGTTTGGGGAGGCCCGGTGAACGATGAAAAAGAAAGTATCGCTACGATTCAGTCTGCATTGGACCAGGGCATTAATTTTTTGAACACCGGTGACTTCTATGGCGCAGGTCATAATGAATTGCTGGTCGGTCAAGCAATCAGCGGCAGAAGAGAGGAGGCATTCGTCAGCGTTAAGTTCGGAGCCATTTTCCACAATGGCCATATGCTTGGGTTGGACCTGCGGCCCAATGCTATCAGGAATTTCATTAACTATTCTCTGACACGGCTGGGTATCGATACGATTGATCTTTACCAACCATGCAGACTGGATAACAGTGTTCCAATGGAAGAGGTGATTGGAACAGTCGCCGACCTGATCAAAGAAGGAAAAGTACGTTACCTGGGCGTGTCTGAAATCACCACCGATCAATTGCGCAAAGCGAATAGCCTCTATCCTGTATCCGCATTGGAAATTGGCTATTCCCTGGCTGACCGGCAGATTGAAGCCGACCTGCTTCCCACAGCTAAGGAATTAGGCATTGCTGTAGTGGCCTTTGCCAATACCGCCGAAGGACTACTTACCGGCGAGATGAAAGCCCCGCTGGCGTCTAATGCGTACCAAAACCACTTTTCGCGTTTTCAGGGCGACAATCTGATCAGGAACCTGGAAAAAGTTGAGCTGTTAAAGACTATGGCGAAAGAAAAAGGATTTACGCCAACCCAGCTGGCCATTGCCTGGGTAAATGCACAGGGCGATTACATGATGCCCCTGGTGAGCATGAGCCGCAGATCACGCCTGCCTGAAAATATACAGGCAATGGAAATAAAGTTCAGTAAGCAGGAATTGAATGAGCTGAATGCGCAATTTGCACCCGGGGCAATCCTCGGTGGCACCTATTTGCAGCGTTAATGGCCGATATGGAATTAACCCCTGTCTTTTCTATATTTTTATACAATGACGAATCCGACGGAAATAATACCCGGAGTACTTTTTTATTCCTATTACTCATCTGTCAGAAAGGAAAAAGTGGCCTTTCTGGAGCATAGTACGCTGGTACTGCAGGTTGCGGGGCGTTTTACATTGGAAACGGCCAGTGAAAAATTCTCTATGGAGCAGGGAGAAATGTTGCTCATCCGCAGGAATCAGCTGGGAGAACTGACCAAGACCCCATTGAACGGGGAAAACTATCAGACCATCGTGATTTGTCTGAATGAAGCCCTTCTCAGGCAAATCGTGCTGGAAGAACAAATTGAATCAGGGAAAAAATATACCGGCCCCGCCAATATTCTGATCCCCCCGAATGACTTTCTACGCGCTTTTTTTCAGTCCGTTCTCCCTTATGTACGTCATTCAGAAGAAAAGATAACGTATGCCGTAGGCATGTTAAAAGTAAAAGAGGCCGTGCTGTTGCTGTTGTATACAATGCCTGAACTAAAGGATTTCCTGTTCGATTTTTCCGAGCCCTATAAAATAGATCTTGAAAAATTTATGCTGAATAATTTTCATTTTAATATTCCTGTTGAGCAGTTTGCACGACTAACCGGAAGAAGCCTTGCCGGATTCAAGCGTGACTTCCAGAAAACCTTCGATATGCCGCCAAGGCACTGGCTGCAGATAAAACGGCTGACGGAAGCCCGGCATCTGATAGAAAAAAAGAAAAGAAAACCTTCCGACATATACCTCGAATTAGGGTTTGAAAGCCTCTCCCATTTCTCCCATTCTTTCAAAAAAGAATTCGGCAAAGCGCCGACGGGGTAAACTATTATGTGTTTTGTTTCTTTCAGAAGTCCTGTGTACGCGAGTCCACATCAGTTAAGAATTTAAGTATTTGAGCATTGTAATCGTTTGGCGAATCCAGCATCACCATATGTCCTCCATTAGGGCAAATGACTACTTTTGAATGACTTAATTTCCTGTGCATATTTTCCAAATCATTTTCACTAACTGTGAAATCATACCTGCCGGCAATTAACAAAACAGGTGTTTTAATTTCTGTCAGATGGACATTATATTCAGCACTCCGGTAAAAAAATGATTTTATTTCGTCGCCCACTTCATTGTTAGAATGGGTATTGATGTCCGTAATGATATACAGTGGATATACCTTTAACCTGCAAATAAAATCCTCCTGATAATATTTATAAGAAAGGTTGGAATACGCTGCCGTATCATAAGCCAGGTTTGCATCCACCTGTTTCATGATTTTTTTCCCCGTACTATCCAACCGCAGCATACTGTCAATTTGATTGGATACATAGTCAAGCCTGGCCTGAAATGCAGCAGTATCCGTATTTGCGCTCGAAAAAATATATCCTTTCAGGCTTTGGGGATATTTATGCGTATAGGCCAGTCCCAATCCCGCACCATAGGAATGACCCATTAAATAAAATTTATCTAACCCCAATCCCTTTCTGACTTCTTCAACTTCCTGAACACGCATGGGCATTTTCCAAATGGTATCACCATGAATTAATTTCGGCTGGTCAGAAAAATAACTACCCAGCTGGTCATACAGATACACTTCAATTCCATGTTGTGCAAGATAATCTGCCAGTCCTTCGAAGTAAACATGCGTATTACCCGGCCCTCCATGCAGTAATAAAATCTTAATCTTCCCTTCACCAATCTTTCTTGTCCAAACCTTATACTTGCCAAACACAGTTATCATTTTTACGCCAGGCAGTTTCATTTCCGCATTATACATACTGTCCTTTTGTTGTGCAGACAATAAAAGTGTAAATGAAGTAAAAAGAAAAGTCAGGATTATTTTTGACATAAAATTCGTTCTAGTGTTGGCCATTTTTCAAATAAAAGGACCTGGTCCAGTCAATTATTGAGAGATTTCAATATCCAATGTGTTTTTGCCGAATTTCAATTTCAGACTCATAAAAGCATTAATGATATAGCCATTTTGGTTATTTTTAAACTGGGACGTTTTTCCATTTTAGTGTAAGTACGATCGGAACGGTCGCCGCCATTCATGATCAATTTGTTTGCGGAGTCCGCTGAGGGAGAGTTTTGCGAGAACCCAAACACGGGCAGGGAAATCAGAAATAGAAACGTCATTTTATTCATAACAAAGGGTTATTAGACTAAGATAGTGATCCGGGTTTCACAGACCGCGAATTTTCTGTCCGGCAAACGCCGCATTTCGTTTACGACTAAGATACATTCTCACAGGAATATCGTAAAGGATCATTACGACGTACGCCAGCGCAACCAGCAGGATCAGACTAATAACAATAACCAAAGCCAATTGTATGGCATTTAGCTTATGGCTATTGTAATAATTACCGAACATCCATAACACAGCATAATGCGTCATATACAGTGGATAGGAAATCTTTCCCAAAAATATACAGATTTTTTTTAAGCCAGTGGTTAGCCGTGCGCCGGCTCCCAGAGAGATAAGTAAGGGAAAATAAAACAGTACGACCAGCGGTTCGGTCAGCCAGTTCCATTTGCCGTAAGGCATGATAAAGGCCAGAAACAATAAAACGCCTGCACCAATAAAGCCCAGCCTGTTTTTAATGATCCAGCCGGAACGGTAAATCAGGAGTCCTGCTAAAAATGAAAAGGATACCCGGGCGCCTCCATCCCAGAAAGTCGGACCGCTCCAGCCCCCCAAAAGATTTCCGGAATGATACGACACAAAAAAAAGAACCAGCGCCGAGATCATGGTGAACAGCAGCAGATAACTGCGTTTCATTCTGCATAACACAAAAGCATAAAAGATATTAGCGATATATTCCCAGAACAGTGACCAGGAAGGCGCATTGAAACTAAAGAGATTAAAACTACGGTCGGCAATGACGGGAAAGGGTATCAGCAGAACCGAGCAGAGGAATGCCAGGACTATCTTACCGGCGCTGTAGAGTTCGGGATGGCCGCCAAAGGGATCGCATAAAAAGGCCAGCAGACCCATGACCGATCCGGCAACAACCAGCGGGTGCAGCCTGATGATCCTCGATTTAAAAAACTCCCGAATGCCCATCTTGGTTATCCGGTCGTCGTAAGCATAGGCAATGACAAATCCGGAAAGGCAGAAGAAGAAATCAACGGCTAAAAAACCATGCGCGATAAAATTATGTGTGTAATCTGTATAGGCCCACTCCATAAAATGAAACGTCACTACGGAGAGTGCAGCGATGCCCCTTAGTCCGTCGAGAATGTCGAAATGATGTTTAGTTTTCAGAACTGCTCCGGCAATGGGATTCTTATCCATGTATCGTTCCAGGTTATCCAGAATTTTTTACAGATTTGCGAAAAACAGAAACCCTGCTCTGATAGCAGGGCTTCTTCATATGACTAAGTTTTCTGCTGTAGATTATTGATCAGAAGAAGTACTGCCAAACATCCAGCCGATTGAAAATCCAAAAGCGTCAAGAGATTTTAGACTGGTGGTCGGATCTTTCGAAATATTAGTGAGCCCCGCATTGAAAAACAAGCTTAACGCCAGACCATTGGAAAACTGATATCCCCCGGTGAAATGAAGTCCGACATCAAATCGCTTCAACTCCGCGCTATCCCCGCTGAAATGGATTGTCGTTGTTTGGCCATAAGCCTGCTCGGTGCCCGAAAGATTATACATAAAATTCGGACCCACTCCGCCAAAGAGCAAACCGTTATTGGGGAAAACATGGGAATATACAATGGGTACTGGAACTGCAATACGGTTAAGTGATATTTTTAAAGTATTGTCGTCGGAATTAGACATGGTTCCGAAGCGGTATAAAACGGAAGGCCTTATGGCCAGGAAATCATTTACCTGAAAATGTGCGGTAAAACCGACATGTCCATTGACGCCGGCATACACATCGGAACTGCTGGTATAAAGTCCGGCTGCGGTAAAGCCAGCTTCAGGTCCATAAGTAATTTGCGCATCCGACTGAGCTAGCAATAAAAACAGGCAGGGGAAAAGGATCGTTAATTTGTAAACGATTTTCTTCATATTGCGGTTGGTTAAGGGTGAATAATTACCTAACCTACAATAAATTGTTTTATTTATCAAGATTTGAGCTTCCAAAATTCTCTTACTAAGGGTAAACACTTATATCAAATAACAGCAGCCATTCCACTAAAAATTTATATTTTTCCTCTGTGTTGAGAGCCAGAGACTGTTTGCCGACATCTGCCAACGCCGCTGTACAGCGGGTGATGCTGATCTTTTTTCTGTTTACTACGAATCGGCTGATCGCTCAAACGACCCATACACTCTCTCATTCCGAACCCACCGGCCTGCTCACGGTAACGGCAACTACAGTCAACCCCACCTGCGCCACTCAGGTGCAGCCCACTTCATCGAGCATGCTGGGCAACGGATCGCTGACGGCAACGGCAACCGGCGGCACGCCTCCCTATACCTATGCCCTGGTGCTGACGAGACCCAGCCAGAGCAGTGGCTTTTTTCCTGGTCTGGATTTCGGAAACTATGAAGTGATGGTAACGGATGCCACAGGCGCAACGGCATCTGCCAATGTATTTCTATCCTATACCCTTCCGCAACCATTGCTCGATATAAATATTTTGCAGATTCCGGCTTCCTGCACCAGCACAGATGGCAGCATCAACCTGGTCGCTTCCGGAGGGACGCCTCCTTATACTTACAGTACCGACGGCGCACAGACTTTTCATACCAGCGCTTCGGTAACCGGCCTCGAGCAGGGATACGAATATGTGTTTTTTTTGAAAGATGCCAATGGCTGTCTCGCGGCATCCGGTACCAGCGGCGCGTCTTTTACCTCCCATTATTTTATGTGTTCTTTTTGTTGCGAATTGCAATTGTCGGGACTGGTTACTAAAGAAGCCTGCACGAATGACGGTGAAATTTCAATGGGTGTCAACAATGCCGCAGGGCCGATTTACTATTCACTGGATGCAGTGAATTATACGGTAGGAAACGGATTTAACGGAAACGCCACTGTCTTTTCCAACCTGACTCCGGGCGTTTACAATGTGTATGCAAAAAATGACCTCGGTTATACAGGGCAGGCGTCGTTCACGGTATCCAAAGCCTGCAGCACATCTTCTCTTTATCCGCAGCTGTCCGCGACATTCACTCCTGAACAGTGCGGCGGCGGGGATGCAGTCATCACATTATATGGTGCAGGAGGCAGTTCACCTTACCTGTATTCCATTGATGGAATAAATTTCTTTACTGCCCATGTTTTCAGCGGCCTGTCGGCCGGAAACTATACCGCCACACTGAAGGATGCCACCGGAACAACCGCTACGGTTACTGTTGCGGTAACCGGTACCGTGCGACCGGTGATCACCAGTTTCAATCTGCCGCCTTTTTGCGAAAATGCAACGGGTCAGCTTTCTCTCGTCGCCAACAGCATACCCCCTTTTCAGTTTAGTCTCGATAATGGCCTAACGTTCCAGAGCAGCAACACGTTTACGAATATTAAAGCGGGAACCTATTCGGTTTTGGTGGAGGATGCCAGCGGTTGCAGCGCTATCACGGAGCCAACGGCTGTTGTTTATCCTGTAACACCTGTTTACCTGGGAAACGATACCAATCTCTGTGCCGGCCAGTCGCTTTTTTTATCAGCACCTTCCTCTCCTTTGTATCAGTACCAGTGGCAGGATAACAGCACGCTCGATCATTATGATGTCACGCAGCCCGGATCCTTTTGGGTGAAACTGACCAATGAAAACAATTGCAGCACGGCAGACAGCATTCAGGTAACCTATACTGCGCTTCCTGTTTTTACGCTGGGGCCGGACACCACGCTTTGTACAGGAGCAGTATTGCGACTGAATCCTTCCATCGCCGGAAATTTTCTCTGGAGTGATGGAACCCAGGGACCTTTTTTTACTATAACAAACGCCGGTTTATACTGGCTGCAGGAGACCAATCAGCATTGTATTACGCGTGACAGCATCCTCGTAACGTTTAATCCGAAGCCGGTAATTCAGCTGGGAGACGATACCAGCCTTTGTGCGGGTGATCAATTATTATTGAACGTAACAAATCCGGGCGCGGTATATCAATGGCAGGACGGAAGTTCGAATGCTACCTACACCATTCAAAGTCCCGGAATATATTCTGTGAAAGTTTCGCTTGGCGGATGCGATACAAGCGGAACGATTAAAGTCGACTATCTCCAAAAACCGGATCCGCCATTTGCCGGCGATACGACAGTCTGTATTACGCAGCAATTATTGTTGAATGCTTTTTCTCAGGGTGCCAGTTATCTCTGGCAGGACGGCAGCACGCAGCCTGACTATACCGTTACGCAGGCCGGAAATTATTCCGTACATCTGAGCAATGTTTGTGGTTCGGCCGATGCGTCGCTGGCAGTGAAATACGATAACTGCAATTGCAATTTCTATGTTCCGAATGCGTTTACGCCCAATCACGACGGAATAAACGATGTGTTCCGGGCTCGATATAGCTGTCTCTTCGATCATTTTGATATGAAAATTTTCAACCGCTGGGGGCAGCTGGTATTTCATTCCGCGAATGCCGGCAATGGCTGGGATGGCACCCTGAATGGTTTACCGCAGGTAGAAGGCGGATATATCTGGATGATCAGCTACCATGATCAGCTGACCAACCGGAACCTGCAGAAAAAGGGAACGCTGATTCTGACGAGGTGAATATATATTTAAGAGTATTTATTTTTGAAATAAGAATACAGATTCTTTTTCTCATCAAAAGACCCCGGGATTTTTACTGCTCCGATTATCTTCTTTAATTTGAGAGAAAGCTGATTTTGATCTGTAGACTCCGAGATCAATGTTTCCAGATAATTTTCAATGAGCTCAGACAAGCTTCTGCCTATCTGTTCAGCATAAAAATTTGCGATTTTTATGGTTTCTCCTTCTATCTTCAAGCTTAGTTTCGTCTTCATGAAATGATTATAGTCATTTACCTCTTTTTTTTCCCATGATATCTTTTTGCCCAGTAGTTTCTTTATTTCCTGAATATCCGTCAGATCCTGCATTCTTCCCGATGTTTGTTTATTCTTGATAAAATCATTCAGGCCAATATAGTAAATCGGCAAATCCATTTCAATATGAATCTGGTTCATCTGCTTAACCGCATCGTTAAAATCTACGCCGTCGATTGAATTGAGAATATCAATTCTCAAAGGAGGATAACCAATTTGATGGCGGGGTTTACCATGAAAAGCAAGCGCGTATCCGCCTACCACCATGTATTCGACTGCATGTTTATTCAGCAGTTTCACAAAATCTTCAAAATCCTTTGCCAGTGTCAAGACCTCAATTTCTTCTTTAAAATTATCGTTTTATCCATCCGCTGCTTTTTTCCCACTGTTTGCATGATCAATTCAGTCACAGCCGCTATACGGGATAATGGGGTTTTAGAAAGCCAGAATTCCAAATCATGTTCCGCGCCTGCTGCTTCATTTAGTTTTACTTTTCGTACAACAGGAATAATACTTCTTATTTCAAATTCATTTCCCGGAAGTTTTGGTTTTACAATGAACTCTTTTCGCTCGATCCGTACCTGCGGATTATCGTATGCGATTTTATCTTTACTCAAATAATTACTAAGCGTATTATAATTGTACCCACTATAACTCAGGCAAAAATTCTTGAGGCTGGAAAATACCTCGAAAGGATTTTCATACCTGCCTTTCCAATGCACCATAACAACTCTCTTTTTTTGCGCCATAAAAAAGGGGTAATTCGAAAAATATGACAAATATAATACTAATATAAGTCATTTCCAACCGTTTCCCCTTTCCTAAAAAAAGCTAACTTTCCTTATGCATCACCAGGAATTTGACCCGCCTGAAGAACTGCGGGATGCCATCAAATGCTTTTGGTACAACCGGAGAGAATTCGGAGAAACGGTTTCGTCTTTCGAAGTCATGCCCGATGGCTATGCAGAGATTGTTTTTTATTTCGGCAGCCCCATCAGCATTTCGCAGAATGGGACTATGCAGGAACTGACTTCGCCCTTTATCATGGGGCTGCTTAATCAGCCGGCGATGCTGTATGCAAAGAACCGTTTGGAAATTATTGCCGTTCGTTGCTTTCCCTGGACCGTATTCGATTTACTCGGACTGCCTTCGGGAAAAGACGGACTGCGCCTGTTTGAACACCCGGTTGCCAAACTCCAATCTGTTTTGAATTCATTCATCCAGGATGGAAAAATGGCGGAAGCGATCGCTGAAGTAAAACAGTATTTATTAAAGGAATTTTCGCAGACAGCGAATGAACTGATATTATCCAAAGCCGGAACGGCTATGAAAGACAGCGGCGGTACCCTTCCGGTAAGTGAAGTAGCGGCAGCGGCTCACGCAACGGTTCGCACACTGGAAAGAAAATTTAAACAATCTTCCGGTTACAGTGTCAAAGATGTATCCGGACTCATGCGCTTTGAACAGGTTAGAAACCGGCTATGGCATCATCCGGAATCCGGACTCGCCGGGCTGGCCCATGAACTGGGTTATTCGGATCAGTCCCACCTCAGCAGGGAATTCAAACGATATAGCGGCAGCACGCCGGCCGCTTTCGCCCGAAAAGCCAACAAAGGAAATCCATTTCTTAAAAGCGATTTTGTCGCGTTTGTACAATCCTGATACGCAGGCATTCCGGAATTTTGTGTCTTAATCATTCTTTATGAATTACGACGTTATCATTTCGGGCGCCGGGCCCGTCGGTCTTTTCCTCTCCTGCGAACTCAGCCTGGCCAAATGTTCTGTGCTGGTACTGGAAAAATCGGAGAACCCGCATTCACCGCTGAAGCAGCTTCCTTTTGGTATACGCGGGCTCTCGGCGCCTACTATCGAAGCGCTTGACCGTCGCGGTCTGCTGAAAGAACTGGAAATCCACAAGCGAATGAAAAACCCACATCAAAACGCGGGACTTGGAGCAGGTCGCCAGGTGGGTCATTTCGCAGGTATTCCATTTCATGAAGGACATATCGACGCTACGCAATGGCCCTGGCGATTGACCGGCGTTACAGAAACAAGTTTGATTTCAGAAATGCAGGAGCTCGAAACGGTGCTGACCCGCCGGGCGGAATTTTTAGGCGTAGACATCAGGCGCGGATCCGCCGTTACCGGTTTTTATCAAAATGAAGACGGCGTTGCGGTTCAGTCAGGCGATCAGTCTTTCCATGCTACATGGCTCCTGGGATGTGACGGAAGCCATAGTGTGGTTCGCAAACTCGGAGGTTTTGAATTTGCCGGTACGGAACCAGAGTTTACCGGCTACACGCTGCGGGTTGATATGCCTGACCCGGAGAAACTGAATCCGGGAAGAAATGTGACGGAGAGAGGCATGTACATGCAGTCACAGCCAGGTTACCTGATGATTCAGGATTTTGATGCCGGCGCATTTCATCATTCAAAAAAACCACTCACCGCAAATCACGTGCAGGAACTGCTTCGCAGAATTTCAAACACCGATGTGACCATCAGTGCCCTCCATACCGGAACGACCTGGACCGACCGCGCACGACAGGCCAGGTCGTATCGCAACGGACGAATTTTGTTGGCCGGCGATGCCGCACATATTCATTCACCGCTTGGCGGGCAGGGACTTAATCTCGGATTGGGCGATGCCATGAACCTGGGATGGAAGCTCGCGTCAACCATTCAGAACAAGGCACCGGAAGGCCTGCTCGACAGTTACCAGGCCGAACGATATCCCATTGGTGCCCAGGTGCTGGACTGGTCACGCGCTCAGGTGGCGATCATGAAATCCGACCCGGCTTCGCGCGCACTTCATGCTATTGTCCGTGACCTCATAAACACGCGCGACGGAGCTACTTATTTTGCAGGAAGGGTCTGGGGTATTCACAATCAGTATCATTTGGGGAATGACCATCCTCTCGAAGGTCGCAGCGTTCCAAATTTTGAATTCGAAAATGGAACGGATATCCGTTCATTCATGCAGGATGGCCGCGGTATTTTGCTTGACTTTCTTATGAACGATTCCCTTGGCGCAATTGCTGCCCAATATGGCGATCAGTTAAAATATATTTCGGCCAGGGTGAAACGATCACTGGGATTGACAGTAGTCCTGATTCGCCCGGACGGGATCGTTGCCTGGGCCACCGACAAAGAGCCGGATAACAACGAAATCCGCCAGGCTGCTAATCGCTGGTTTGTCATATAGTAAGATTAATTTTCTTCCGTATACTTTTTGTAATTGTTCAGTATGGCCTGCCATCCATTTTTTTGCATTTCAATGGGATTTTCCGTTTCAGGATCAAAGGCTACAGAAACATCCGTCTGGCTTCCATTCTTTTTAAAATCGATATCCACTTTTCTGCCATCGCCAAGAGCAAGGACCAGTTTTTCGCCATCAATTACCTCATCGTAAATCCCTTCAAAATCAAAACCAAAACTCCCGTCCTTTGCCTCCATTCTCGCTGAATACTTCCCTCCGACCCGCAGATCATTGGTTGCAGACGGACAAAACCAGGACGGATCAGCAAAGTTCCATTTTATAATATGCTCCGGCTGGGTATAATAATTCCAGGCTTTTTTCGAGTCGGCGTTTACCGTTGCAGTGATTTTTATTTTGTTAATCATGAGTGTTTTTTATTACAATCAACATAAAATACCAAATTAAAAAGTGTTTTAGCTGATTTATCAAAAATCGATTTGGCCAGTTTTGCGTTATGGCCCTTAATATTAAGATAAATTTTGAAAACCGATATGAATCAATACCCGAAAGTGATGGAATTCAGGAATATGACAAGGAAGATATATTAGTGGTTCCTGTACTGATCGAAAAATATTTAGAGTCTCCAAAAAAATACGCCCGGGAAGCAAAAAAGCATCCTGTGACATTTTCTCCAGTTTAATGAAGATGTTCCATTTATTGAGCCGGGTGACCAGTCTGGTATACATGCTGATCAGAAACTCCCTGAAACCCTTGCTGATCGCACTGCCCATCGCTATTCCTGTTGCGTGGTGGGCCGGTAATAAATGGCTGGAGGGTTTTGCATACCGAATCGATGTCCGCTGGTGGATGTTTGCCTTCGAGGCTGTATCGCGATTCTGCTGGCGCTGGTCACGGTTGTATTTCAGGCTATCCGGTCGGCTGTTTCAAGTCCTGTTAAGTCCCTGCGCTCCGAATAAATTCCTGTAAGGACCGATGTTCATGGGCAGGACGCAGTTTCCAGACTGATGCCGTTCGAAGACACCGCTATGGTGCCTGAGCCTGTATTTCCGGTAGCTGAAATATTCACTGTCGAACCCGAAGGCACGTTGACCGTTTTTGAAAAAGGACTGGATGGATTCTTAATCGTCGTTGTGCCGGCCGAATCTGTATAGGACACGGATGTGAGGGATGCCCCGCCACTTGCTGTAGCAGAATAGGAAACTGCTTTATTGGCGGTCAGCGGTCCGAAATCACCGGTGGAAGCCGTGCAGGTGGAAGTATTTGAATTGGAGCTTTTGCTGCAGGATACCAGGAACAAAAGCAAAAATGCTGAAGACCTTAAGGCGGTTTGCATGATAGAATGATTTCATATTAAAAAAATCCCAGCTCCATCCCTGCCGGAAACTTATTCATTTCTTTAGCAACTAAAGATAAACTTTTTTGTAAAATAAAAATTTTACGGTCCTGTTTCCTAAGTTGGCTATGATTTTTTTATCAGCACCGGGCCGGGATTCCGGGGTTATTTTGCATCTGCTGCTGCCTGCAATAATCCGATATCCAGTTTGATCATGTTCATCATAGCCTGCATCACCCGACTTGCTTTTTCCCTGTCCGCGTCAGCAAGCAGCTCGGGCAACATGGTCGGCGTGACCTGCCAGTAAAGTCCAAATTTGTCTTTTAGCCATCCGCAGGCAACTTCTTTGCCTCCGCCCGCAAGCAGGCTGTTCCAATAGTAATCGACTTCGTCCTGATCCGCACAGTTGATGGTCAGCGAAAAAGCATCGGTCAGCGGATGACCCGGTCCCCCGTTCATTAATATAATCTCCTGCCCCGCCAGCTGTATGGTTGCTACCAGCAGTTCGCCTTCAGGACGGGGAGCACCCGCGGGGTTAAACGCTTCCCGGAGCAGATTTGAATCTTTGAAAATGGAAAGGTAGAATTTGATTGCCTCTCCGGCATTATCGTCGAACCAGATGAAGGGACTGATCTTTTGCATAAATTAATTGTTTATGGTTTGTTATTTGCTACAGCAAATAGTATTCCTTTGTATTGGCACACCGAATTAAAAAGATGAAAAGCAGTATTACTTTATACGAATGGGCCGGGGACCGACAGACATTTGAAAAATTATTTGAAGTTTTTTATGATAAAGTGTTGAAAGATGATTTGTTGTCGGCCGTATTCCAAAACATGTCTCCGGACCATGTTAAACATATGGCTCATTTTGTGGCGGAAGTGTTCGGCGGTGAAAAATTATACTCTCAGCAGGATGGCGGCAGTCATGCGGCCATGATCGGTCATCATATCGGCAAACGTCTTACCGAAGAAAAACGGCAACGGTGGATGTCGCTGCTGCTCCAGACGGCAGATGAAACAGGTCTTAAAGCCGACCCTGAATTCCGATCTGCACTTGTAGGTTACCTGGAATGGGGAACCCGTATTGCGGTCATTAATTCCCAGTTGCTGATCAATCCCATGGAAGATAAAGAACCCATGCCTTCCTGGGGCTGGGGAGAAACAGGCGGGCCTTATATAGCAAAATAAAAGAACAGCCGTTATGAACATATCAAAAGATGACCAGCCCGCTTTAATCCTGATTGATATTCAGAAGGGATTTGACGATATTGATTACTGGGGCGGACAAAGAAATAATCCGGATGCAGAAAAAAATGCCAGTGAGCTTCTGACAATCTGGAGAAAAAAAAAGCTGCCCGTTTTTCATATACAGCATTGCTCATCGAATCCGAAATCACTGCTTCATGAAACGAATAAAGGAAATGAAATCAAAGACATGGTAAAACCGGTCAACGGGGAGCCCGTTATCAAAAAAAATGTGAACAGCGCTTTTATCGGAACGGATCTGAAAGAGCGGCTGGACAAGGCCGGCATATCCAAACTGGTTATTGTGGGGTTAACTACCGATCATTGTGTTTCGACAACGACAAGAATGGCGGGAAATTTCGGGTTCGATACTTTTCTGATTTCTGATGCCACGGCTACTTTTAATAAGAAGGGAGTGGATGGAAAAAATTACTCAGCAGAACTTATTCATGAAACGGCTTTGGCGAGCCTCAATGAGGAATTCGCAAAAGTGGTTACGACAGACTTTATAAAACAAAACATGAAGTAGTCGCGGGAGTCTGAATTCAGGCCACCATGGCCAGGCAACGTTTTGCGCAGGCTCGGCAGGCCCTGGCGCATTCATTGCAATGTTCCATTCCCATCTTCGCATGCTTTTCACACTCATTCGCACATTCTGTACAAATTTCTGCACATATTTTACAAAACCGTAACGAGCGGCTGCTACCAAGACTCATGAGTTGGGCGGAATGATAACAGCTGGCTGCACATTCCATATCCAGCTGAATACATATCGCCAGCATCTTTGGATTCTCTTCTTTTAAACAGGAGGATGCACAATGGTTGCAAATAGCTGCACAATCCAGACAGGCCTGAATACAATCCTCATAATCGTGATAGTTCATGTTATTATTTTTTCGATCCAGGTTATTTATTGCAATCTTTATACCATCGAAAGATTTTATTCCCTGTTGCCATTCGCTCAAAGGGCAAATTCCGGTCGGAGAATGATTTCATTGACGGAATTGACCTGCTGTTTGGTAAATTTGACTGTTAATCTATTGATATGGATGTAAAACAAGCATACAATCTCTGGGCTGACCAGTACGACACAAACAGCAACAAAACGAGGGATCTCGAAGCCATAGCTTTAAGAAAAACCCTGGCTGATATCCCTTTCAGGCAATGCCTCGAAATCGGCTGCGGTACCGGCAAGAATACGGAATGGCTGTTGTCCAAAGCCCGGGAGGTTTTGGCCGTTGATCTTTCGGAGGAAATGCTGGCGAGGGCGAAGGAGAAAATAAATGCAGCCCATGTTCGCTTTATCCAGGCCGACATAACCCATCGCTGGACTTTTGCGGATAAGCCCTTTGATCTGATTAGCTTTAGTCTTGTGCTGGAACATATCGGGGACCTCGATGCCATTTTTAAAAAAGCATCAGAAGCCATTACCCCAACAGGAATAGTTTATATAGGTGAACTTCATCCCTTCAAACAATACACCGGTACCAAAGCCAGGTTTGACACAGGAGACGGACAACAGATCGTAACTTGTTTTGATCACCACATGTCAGACTTTATCTCGGCAGCGAAAAATAATGATTTCGACCTGATGGATATGGATGAATATTTTGATGAGGGCGACAGAACCTCCATTCCGAGAATTCTGACCCTGCTCTTCAGGAAAAAATAATTCCATCCATTTTACTGGGTTTGAAGACTTATAGCGGGATTCATACGCGCCGCCCGGATCGTTTGAAAACTGATGGTGATGAAAGCGATTAAAACGGCCATAAGTGCCGATACCAGGAACATCCACAGCTCCAAATGAATCTGGTAAGCGAAATCATTCAGCCATTTTTGCATGATATAAGCAGCCAGGGGCAGCGCAATGGAAATAGCCAATAGCACCCATTTAATAAATTCCCTGGAAAGCAGAGCAGTCACGGAACCTACCGAAGCGCCCAGTACTTTTCTGACGCCGATTTCCCTTGTGCGATTCTCGGCAGAAAAAGCAGCCAGTCCGAACAATCCGAGACAGGCAACCAGCACGGCAATCAGCATAAAATACGTGACCATTCCCGAAGTTCTTTGTTCCCTTTCATAATTTTTTGCAAAGTCCTGGTCCAGAAATGAATAGGTAAAAGGAGTGGACGGATTTATTTTATTCCAGGATTTTTCGATAGCCGTTAAAGCCGTAGCCCAGTTTTTTGTCTGCATATTGACGATCGCATAATTATATTTATTTGCGAAAAAGTTGGTGGCTGAAAATGCCATTGGCCGGATGGCATGATGCAGGCTTTCGAAATTGAAATTTTTCACTACCCCAACGATTTCCATTTCGTGATGCGTGCCCTGGAAATCATAGTTCACTTTTTTTCCGACTGCAGCATTTACGGTATAGCCCAGTTCTTTAACAGCGGATTCATTGAGAACCAGAGAGGCTGTATCTGCGTTCCCGTCGGTTTCCGGAAAAGACCGGCCTTCGAGTAGTTTCAGTCCCAGCGTTTCGAGATAATCTTTTTCAATCGTGATCATGGACATTTCCACGAAATCGGTGCGCGGTCTGCCTTCGGCATAAAACAACATGTCATTGATATTCGCGATACCCGGGTAAGACGAGCCGCTGCTGACAGATTTAACGGAAGCCTGCAGAACCAGTTCGGTTTTCAGGGCCGTATAATTAGCGGCAACCAGCTTGCCGGGCATGGGTAGAATAAGTTGCTGATCCTTCATGAATCCGAGATCCTGATTTTGCACCAGTTTCATTTGTGACCAGATCACAATGGCTGAAAAAATAAGGCAAACCGAAACAGCGAACTGGAATACCACCAGCCCTTTCCGGATGGCTACTGCAGAAAAACTATTCAGTATTCTTCCTTTCAAAACCGATACGGGTTTAAAAGAGGAAAGATAAAAAGACGGGTACAGGCCGGCCATGAATCCGGTAAAGAGAATGAGCAGGACCAGCCATAAAATCCAGCTCCCCGAGCCGGCAAATCCGAGTTGTTTTTGGGTAAACTCACTAAATGCCGGCAGGATCAGGTAAACCATAAAAATGGCGAGAATAAGGGCAATAAAAGAAATAATAAATGATTCCCCGAGAAACTGACGGATCAGTGCCGAGCGGTTGGCCCCAAGTACTTTTCTCACGCCCACTTCCCTGGCCCTTTTCTGGGAACGGGCTGTGGATAGATTCATGAAATTGATGCAGGCAATCAGCAGAATAAAAGCCGCGATGGATCCGAGTATATATAAATAGCTGATATTTCCGTTGGGGGCTATTTCATTTCCGATTTGAGAGTGTAGATAAATATCTTTTAACGGTTGAATAAATAAAGTTTTTGACCATCCGGCGGATTTCATCTCTGCGCCGGCATGACGGTAAAAAAACGGACTCAGGCTTTTTTTCAAATAAGGCAGGATCAGTACCTGCTTTAAGTTTCACGTAAGTATGAAAAATATTATTGGTTGTCCAGCTATCATTCGTTGCCACCCAATTGCCAATGTCTCCGTTGCGCATGGAAAGAAAAAAGTTGGCCGGAATATGCGATTTCAATCCCTCATTGATAAAAACGCCGGTCACCGTATAGGTAAAATCTCCAAAAGGAAGACCAACGGTAACCGGTTTCCCAACCGGGTCTTCCTTTCCAAATAATTTATAAGCGATGGATTGGCAAATAACGAGACTGTTGGGACGGCTCATTGCTGTTGACATCCGCCCATAAGTAAAATCATAGTCGAATAGTTGGAAAAAGGTGGAGTCCACATAGTATCCATTGGTTTCAAAAAACCGCCGGCTGGTTTTACCCTGTTCATATTTTAACAGCACATGATCCATATCAGGAAATTTCAGCAGCCGGGTTACCTGTTCAACACCGGGAATTTCTGCTCTGAGGCCCCAGGCTACCGGTGCCGCCTGTGAAGACCATTTTGCATTCTCCCTGCCAGACGCGGCGGCTGCCGCAATCCGGTAAATCCGGTCAGCCTGCGTAAACTGTTTATCGTAACTGTTTTCCTCCATGATAAAGAGCATGATCAGCATACAGGTCGCGAGGCCGGCAGCCAGTCCGAAAATGTTGATAAAAGAGAATATCCTGTTTCTGGCGAGGTTCCGGAAAGTGATTTTAAAATAGTTCCTGATCATAAATGGATGGTATTGGCTAAATGAATTCATTCAAAATACATTCCATCTGCCAATGGATTAGTTTTCAGATGTTTACCAAACTGCCCGGAACGAATGCTTGTCCGGATATGATACAATAACTGTAAATGTACCCGGATAACAATCATTTCCGCCTCGTGCTAAAATAAACTTGCGTAGTTAAATAGCTACACATATATTTGTAGTCAAATAGCTACATAATGAATTTAAGAAGGGATGTATTCCAGGCCATAGCGGACCCTACGAGAAGGGCAATTCTTTTGCTGGTGGCTACTCAATCCATGACCGCCGGGGGCATTGCGGCCAATTTTGATACGGCGCGACCCACTGTTTCCAAACACCTGCAGATACTCAGCGAGTGCGAACTGATCAGTCAGGAACAGGACGGCAGGGAAATTTATTATCATACGAATGCAAAAAAAATGAAAGAAGTCGCCGATTTTATTGAACCCTTTCGCAAAACCTGGGACGACCGCTTTAACAAACTCGAAACCATAATGAAAAAATATAAATCCAAATAATCCATCATGGAACTGAAAACAAAAATCCATGCCGAAGAAGGCAAACAGGAACTGACAATTACAAGAGAATTTGATCTTCCACTGGAATTGCTTTTCAAAGCCTATACCGAACCAGACATCCTGGAGCAGTGGATGGGCACCAAGGTTCTGAAACTCGAAAATAAAAAGCACGGGGGCTGGCAGTTTGAAACGAGTGACAAAAACGGAAATGTTGTATTCCGGGCTCACGGCAGCATCCATGATTTTATCCCCGATAAAAAAATCACCAGAACATTCGAAATGGCTAATGCCCCGCTGGATGTGCAGCTGGAGTTTTTGGAATTCGAAAAACTCAGTGATGACCAGAGCCTGCTTCGAATACATGTCCTGTATAAGTCGGTTGCCGTGCGTGACCAGATGATGCAGATGGGTTTTGCCCCAGGCCTAAATATGGCTCATAACCGTCTCCAGAACATAGCCAGTAAATTAAAATAACAGCGATGAAAAAAAGAAACTCAATTATCTACTGGACCGCCACGATCCTGATGTCCGTCGGCATGCTGGGAAGCGGGCTGGCACAGGTCATGCATGCCCAACAAATGATTGATCTGATTACCCCGCTGGGATATCCTTTGTATCTGCTGTACATCCTGGGCATATGGAAAATACTGGGGGTCGCCGCTATTCTGCTTCCGGGGTTTAAGCTGCTGAAGGAATGGGCATATGCGGGGTTTTTCTTTCTGATGACCGGCGCCCTGATTTCGCATCTCGCCAGCGGCGATGGCAGTATAAAAGGAATTTCAGGACCCGTATTTCAGACTGTTTTCATTATTTTGTCCTGGTGGTTCAGACCACCCAACAGGAAAATCATATCCGCTAACTTCAATCAGTAAACAACATGAATCCTAAAGTTGACTTCTATTTTGTCAAAGCCAAAAAATGGCAGGAAGAAATCATTGCATTGAGGGCCATTGTTCTGGGCTGCGGATTGGATGAGCAATTAAAGTGGGGATGCCCATGTTACCGTTTTCAGAAAACCAATATCGTTTTGATTCATGTGTTCAAGGAATACTGCGCATTGCTTTTTTTCAAGGGCGCATTATTAAAAGATACTCAGAAGATTTTGATCCGGCAGACGAAAAATGTACAGGCAGCGCGGCAGATCCGGTTCACGGGCATCAAGGAAATTGTAAAACAGAATGCAGCGCTGAAAGCTTATATCTACGAAGCCGTTGAAGTGGAAAAAGCAGGTTTGAAAGTGGAATTGAAAAAAACGACAGACTTCTCCATGCCTGAAGAATTTCAAAATAAGCTGAAAAAAAATGCAAACCTCAATAAAGCTTTTCACGCATTGACGCCTGGACGGCAAAGAGCTTATCTTCTGTATTTCGACGCGGCCAAACAATCCAAAACACGGGAGTCAAGGATTGAAAAAAGTATACCGCAGATTCTCATCGGAAAAGGAATCAATGATTAACCGACTACCACCTGGGGTTTATCAAACAGGTAAATAACGAGACCGACGAGCAGAATGCCTATCCCTATGCTGCTTTCAACGGGTTTATCTATATAGGTAAAAATGAGCGACCAGGCATTGAAGCCCAGGAAGATCAGTTGAAAAAGAGGCTTGAACGGGGCTTTAAACGTATCCGGCCGCTTATCTTTTATAAAAAGACTTGAGGCAACCGTCATGGAAGTCACCAGCTGCAATACGAACCCGGCGTAGAGTAATACTTTTTCGAAAGATCCGGTGAGTGCCAGCAGCACGCTGATAAAAACATGGATCCAGATAGCCCGCACGGGAATGCCATGTGAATTTTTTTTTGCCAGCGGGCTCCATAAACGGTTTTCCTTCGCCATGGCACAGGTAACTCTCGGACCCACCCACAAATAGGAACTCACGGTGGCAATCAGCTGGATGGCGATAAAAGCACTCACCCATTTACCACCTGTGCTCCCGAGCAGATTAGTGAAAGAAATAAACGTAACTTCTTCCCTACCCTGCAGCTGACTCACTGTGGCATTCTTCAGCAGAACATACTGAAATAATATATAGATCACCGAAACAAACAGCGTTCCGCCGATCAAAGCCCGTGGAAGATTTTTACCCGGATTGTCAATTTCATCTGCCACGTAAGCAGCCGCATTCCATCCGGTGTAGGCAAAGGCGACAAATACCATGGAAACGGCAAAGCCCGGTTTAAGCACTTCGTGTTTCCATGAATCACTCAGGTTGATCGCGTTGGCCGTTCCTCCGGGTAAAACAAATCCGATAATAATCAGGCAGACGATAAAAGCCACTTTAATGAGGGTGGATCCGTTTTGAAAACGGCTGCTATGGCGGAGAGTGAAACTATGCATGAGACCGATAAAAACAATAACGGCAACGGCCAGCCATACATTGTTATTGAGTCCGAATGGCGCCAGGTACCTGGTAAAAGCCATAGCGGCCAGGGCCACCGGCGCAGAGAAACCGATGGTGAGTCCGGCCCATGCAGACAGGTAACCAAATACCGGATGGAATACCCGGGAGAGAAAGATATAGTCTCCACCGGATTCCTTGAAATGTGTTCCCAGTTCAGCATAAGCAAAAGCACCGAAAAGACCGAGGATGCCACCCACCAGCCAGAGCAGCAAAATACCCCAGGTATTCTGGACGGATGAAAGCTGAAAGCCGATGCTGGTGAATACGCCGGTGCCAATCATATTGGCCACCACAATGGAAGATGCCGTAAAAATGCCGATTTTTCTTTTCAAACAGGATTTGTGCTAATGGGCACAATATCGCTTATTATATTAAAAGAATTATTCCGCCCGTAAACTGTGCACGGGATTGCTGAAGGCTGCTTTTATACTTTGATAGCTGACGGTAAGTAAGGTAATGAGAATGGCCCCGAGACCGGCTGCTGCAAATATCCACCATGAGATGGTCGTCCGGTAAGCGAATTGACGAAGCCATTCATCCAGCATCCACCAGGCCAGGGGAATCGCGATGAAGCAGGATAGTGCCACCAGGTAAACAAAATCTTTCGACAGCATTTGCCAGAGATTGAAAACCGAGGCTCCCAATATTTTCCGCACGCCGATTTCCCTTGTGCGCTGTTCCGCAACAAAGGAAGCGAGTCCGAATAAACCGAGGCAGGATATAAAGATTGCGAGTATGGTAAAAAACCCGGCCAGTTCACCCGCGCGGGATTCCACGCGAAACTTGGCGTCGTATTCACCATCCACAAATTTATAAATAAAGGGTTCGGCAGGATTATATTTAGCCATCACCGGGCTCATTTTTTTCAGCGCTTCATGAGCGCCCATTTCTGGATTGAGCCGCAGGGTAACGTACGACATGGTATAGGGAGCCACATAGTATATGGCCGGTACCGGCAATTCGTAAGGCGACTCCATAACCATATTTTTTACAACGCCAATAACCGTAAAATGAAATCCCTGCCAGTTGATGATTTTTCCCAGCGGTTCATTCAGTCCCATAAATTTTACAGCCGATTCGTTAAGAATCATCGTGGCGCTGTCAGCCACTGAAAATCCGTTACGGAAATCCCTTCCCTTCATAATCTGCAAGCCCACTGTTTTAGCGTATTCAGGGGTAACGCCCTTCATGGTAAAATCCGGATCCTCCGGCATCGAACGGCTATGATCCGTCCATGTAAGGCCACCATTCTGCGGCCAGGATGCGGTAACCGGACTTACGGATTCGGCCAGTTCGACAACCGCGCCTGTATTCAGCATTTCATTTCGGAAGGCGGAAAAATGATGGTAAATATCGCTGGTATGCATCTGCATCATCACAAGTCCCTGACGGTTGTAACCGACGGGCCGGTCCCGCGCAAACTGCACCTGCCGGAAAACGATGGTCGTTCCGATAATCATCGCAATAGAAACCGTAAACTGGGTCACCACCAAAACCTTGCGTGGCAGCGAAGCGAGGCGCCCTGCATGAAAAACGCCTTTCAATACAGTGACGGGCCGGAAGGAAGAAAGGTAAAGTGCCGGATAACTGCCTGCGATCAGTCCCGTAATTAAACTGAACCCTATGCAGCCGAGCCACCAGACCGGATTCGACCAGGGTATATTCATTTTAGTTTCCGCCAGTTCATTGAAAAAAGGCAGGGAAAACTGAAATAGTCCGAGTGCTATAAAAAGTGACAGCAGAGCCACCAGTATGGACTCGCTGTAAAATTGCCCGACAAGCTGCCAGCGCCGGGATCCGATGGTTTTGCGAATGCCTACTTCGCGGACTCTTTTTTCAGAGCGGGCAGTACTGAGATTCATAAAATTGATGCAGGCCAGCAGCAGAACAAAAACGCCAATCAGTCCGAATAACCGGACATACCGTATCCGGCCCGTGTCCGGGTTCCCGTCTTTAAATTCCGAATATAAATGCCATCGGCTCATCGGATGCAGAAACAGTTCAGAGGTATTCTGATTAACCCCTTTTGCATCCAGGAACGGATCGTTTTCCCTCTTGATGTTTTTAATTTTTGCTGACACGGATTCCATCTCTGTATGATCTGCCATTTGTACAAAAACCTGCCAGTTATTATCGCCCCAACTCTTTCCGTTGTAACGGGTTTCGGCATCCACGGTTTTGTAAAGATCCCAAGGAGAGATAAAACTTACTTCGCGAAACGAACTATTGTATGGAAAGTCCTGGTAAACGCCGGTTACTTTAAGAGAGATCGTGTCGTCCATATGCAGCAAACTGTTCAGTGGATCCCTGCTACCGAAAAGGGCTTTAGCCACCGAAGCGGATAACAGGATGGAGTAAGGATCATTCAACGCAGACCGGGTTCCTTTCAACATCGGTACCCCAAACATTTGCAGCGCGCCGGGCTGCATAAAATTGCCTGACTGAATCAGTTTCTTATCCTGGAAAGACAAAACATGTTCCTGCGTACGGGAAGAACGGATGATCTGTTTGAAATTGCTTCCAAATTTCGCATCCAGCACATCGGCCACAGGAACCGGCAGCTGATACTGGGCACCATGATGACCGGGCCAATAGGCCCATACCTGGGCAATGCGCGGATAATTTTCAAACTGCCTGTCGCACGACCATTCATAATAAATCCAGCTCGCGATGAGCATGGCCACGGCCATACCGACTGAGAGGCCTCCAATATTTATTCCGGAGGAAAGTCTGTTTTTCATTAAACTGCGCCAGGCTGTCTTGAAATAATTTTTTAGCATGCTGAAGGGATTAGACCCTATGGTGCCAAAAGAATGCCGGGATATAAATTATTTGTACCCAGTCAATTAGTAAATGTTCCCGAGCCGGACTGGTCGTTTTCGATACAGATATTGACCGGAAATTACTAAATTAAGGAGCCGGTCTGCTACCACTTTTGGTAAACCCCGTGATTCCTCACGGGGTTTTATATTATACCTTTTTAAAGCCTTAGGCCTAATGCTTAAAGACAAAAACTAGGAAATGGAGATTTTTTTACTGCTAAGCACATAGACGGTCAGCACAAGCGACATAAAACCGGCAAGGGTAAGCAGTGCGGAGAAATCGTAGTGCGAATGGAAGAAGAGTTTGTAACTGACAAAACTGGAAACTGCGATCAGAATAAGCATCGACAGACTAAATAACGTTTTCATTTTTTTATTTTTTAGCTGGTTGATTCAATAGTGTTTTCGTCATAATAGACCTTTAGATGAATCCCGGGTTTAAAATGAAACCGGCTGAATGATGTTATAGAATTGTTAGAAACCGTTAGCGTTGAGTTGACCAGATTTAGTTAGTCTTTTGCCAGGAGCAATTTTTTTATGAGAACGATTTGGCCCAGGTGATAGTGAACATGTTCAGTGATCCCGGTTATATTTCTATAATAATTTCCATATTTGCCATCGGAAAATGGCTCCCACAATTTGTCCTCAGGCAATTGTTCGATCGCAGCGGCAAATGCTTCAGCCTCCTCCCAGGTTTTATTTAAAAGACAACTCCAGTCCTCCGGGCACAGAACCGGCGGATGATCAAAACTAAATGTATCACCGGCATCCAGAGGGCCTCCCTGTAAAACACGAATAGCGGCCCGGACGTAATAATTCATATGGTAAACCAGCATCGCGATGGTATTAAAGGAATAAATGGGTTTCGTCGCCATTTGCCAGTCAATATCCGACAGGGCATTTTTCAGGTCCACATCGGTCCAGTTGCCGCCAAAATAGACTGCTTTGAGCTGCTCCGCGATTTGTTCATTCAGACGCATATACTTATGATTTAAATAAAAACCTGTTCGTTCCCAATACGGGAAAAGATAAAATATAAAATCCGGAATTAAACCCTTGTACCTGCAACGGGTCTTAAAAGAGTACCTAAACAACTATAAAAATACTTTATGAAAAAGAACTTTTTACTTACGGCACTGACAATGACTTTTTTAAGTTTCACAGTGGCCGGCATGGCGCAGACCGCCACACCACGCGTTAGCAAAAGACAGGTAAACCAGCAGGAACGCATTGCACAGGGCGTGAACAGTGGAGAGCTGACGGCCAGGGAAACGACCCATCTCGAAGGCCGCGAAGAAAAAATTCAGCAGGACAAACAAACCGCTAAATCAGACGGAACCGTTACTCCCCAGGAAAGAGCCCAACTGAACAGGGAAGAAAACCGCACAAGCCGGGCTATCTATCGCCAGAAGCATGATGCGCAGACGAGATAGTAAACTATAAAATCGATCGTTCAGCACGGCCCGGAGTAAAAACTCCGGGCCTTTTAATCTGTTTTCATCAATGCATCATACACTGCCTGATGCAAAATCGTGGCATGTGTCTCATTCTGCAGATAGTCAAATCGAAGTCTGATATTTTTATTTGAAAAACCCCTTAAATACAGATAGAAATTCTTCGCGTCCTGAAACATGACGCTGTCCTCCGACTTTTTTGCCGCTGCTATAAAAACCTGTATGGTTTGGGAGTGTCCACTCGCCGATAAAATCGTTTTATCCTTTATCAGGGCCTCGTTGCCCCACCATAGACTGGGGCTTACAATAATGTATTTTTCAAACATTGCCGGGTTCTTCATTAGAATTTCAGAGACAAGTAAACCCGCCAGAGATTCGCCTATGATGGTCCGGTCGGGCGCTAATTTATATCTTTTGCCTATATAGGGTTGTAATTCCTCTCCAATGAAACGTATAAAGGCTGCCGAACCTCCGTAATTCCTGAAGTCCGATGCTTTAAATGGCGTTTTTCGGGATATAAAATCCGTATTGCTTACCGGGAAAGTAAAATCTCTCTGCCGGTTCACATTCTGAATGCCGACCACAATCGATGGTGGGATACGTTGAACCCAGGACCTTGAACAGAATTGAACCAGTCCCACGACGTGAACGAAATCCTCGTCAGCGCCGCCATCGAGGAGATAAATGACCGGATACCGTTCAGCAGAATCAGGGTTATAACCCTGAGGCAGGGAGATGTTTATTTTTCTTTCTTCATTCAGATAAACAGAGTGGATGGAATCGGTTAGCCCTATGGAAATGAAACCGGACTGTCCGTCAACAGTTGAAACAGCAAGAAAAACGAGAATAAGAAAGAAAAAAATTTTCATGAAAACACTTTAATTAAAGAAGAGAGTCCCTAATAGTTTTTACTTAGATACTGATTCAAAGACTATTCCGCAAATATATCTTTTCACCACAGACGAGAATATCATTCTATTCTCATTATTTTCGGGGAAACCCTGAAATTATGCCACGGATTTTGGCCTGCCTGATTATTCTAATGATTTCCGTTCAGCTCAGAGCTCAGATTATTCCCTTTACCATCGAGCCCGTAAAAATTACCGATTTCACTCCTGTTTCCAGCCTGGTAAAGCCGGATATTGATGCCGTTTATTTACAGGAAAAAGGGGAAACCATTCTGGACGCCACTCCGCAGACGGGATTTTTTACCAAATTTCATTATTACCAGAGACTCCTTATTTTAAACAAGAACGGGCTCGAACTCGCTAAAGGGGCTTTAACATACAATGTGGAAAACGATGGGAAAAAATTAAAATCTCTTCACGTATTCACATATAATCTGGAAAATGGGCAAATCGTAAAGACTGAACTTCCGGAAAAAGACCAGTATGTGGAAGACCCTAAACAGTCGATCCATACCATAAAGTACGCTTATCCCAATGCCAAAGTCGGGTCAATACTTGAAGTGGAATATACCATTACATCCGGTTCTGTTGATTTAAATAATTGGTATTTTCAACGTTCCTATCCGGTTCTTCATAGTTCGTATTCAGTGAGTCTGCCCAATAACTGGAACTTTGTTATTACGCTTCAGAACAAAGGCTATCTCACGGCAATAAAAAAAGACTCAATAGTTAAAAATATCTATTCCTGGAAATTCGAGTATGAAGGCATCAAAGTGTATACAGTGAACTGGACATTCGATAGCATACCCGCCATGAAAACTGAACCCTATACATCAACGATTGACAACTATATTGGCTGTATTAAATTCCAGCTGGCTGTTCGTCCCATCAATCCTGAACAGTCGGAAAAACTGATCAATAACTGGCAATGGATCAGTGACCGGCTGTTATTAAGAAACGATTTTGGTATTCCGATAGAAAACCCCAATCCATGGATATATAAGCTGGCCAAAACCATAGTGCTACCGGAAGATGATGAGCTGACCAAAGCCAAAAAACTTTTTGTCTATCTCCGTGACCATATGAAAAGTACCGGCAGGGGCTGGGGAATTTCAGATAATAAAACATTGGAAATGGTTTACAAATCGGGTCAGGGGAATGTGGCTGAAATCAACCTGATCTTAATAGCTCTGCTGAGAACACAAAAACTCAATGCCGAAGGCATTTTGCTGGCTACCCGCGACAACGGGGTGACGAACGTGGACTACCCGGTAATGGACAATTTCAATTACACGATCTGCAGGCTGAATATTTCAGGTAAAAATTATTATCTGGATGCCTCAGACCCGACCGTAGGCTTCAATCGTTTACCTACCCAGTGTTACAACGGACAGGCCAGAGTAATCAATAAGATTCCCTCTGCTGTTAATCTTAGTCCCGACTCGATTCGTGAATCTTCAAATATTTCCGTAAATATTGAAAATGACCCGACAAAGAAATTTTTAACAGTTGACTGGATCGAACATCCCGGATACTATTCATCCTCCGATATCAGGAAGAATATCCGGGACAATAATAATAGTCAGGAGACTTTCTATAAATCCTATGTGAAAGAAAAAGCCTTTTCGGAACCCATCGATAGTTTTGCCGTTGAAAATATAAAAGATCTTGACGGCCCGGTGACGATTACATTCAAAACGACTATTCGGCCGGGAGATGCTGATCATTTATATTTCAACCCGATGATGAGTGCGGGTTTGGGGGAAAATCCGTTTAAGACTGAGACCCGCAATTATCCGGTAGAACTTCCCTATGTTTTTGATAAGACTTTCCTGCTGAATATGGAGATACCGGAAGGTTACGACGTGGAAGAACTGCCTAAATCGACCCGTGTTAAGCTGAATGAAAAAGACGGCATGTTTGAATACCTCATTCAGAAAAATGAAAATTCCATTCAATTCAAGTGCGCACTCAACATTAAAACCGCCACTTTCGATGCGGAAGACTATAAC
>CBDCCE010000007.1:0-247561 GCA_965214575.1 Puia sp. | reverse complement strand
TATGGCAAATGTGCGCATTTTAGACGAAGGAAATATCGACACCAGTAAGGTTTCCGTGCTGACAAAGGTTACCGTTACCAATCTCTCGAATAAAAAGCAGTCCACTTATCACCTGGTTTCGGAAAAAGAAGCCGATCTCAAGCTGGGCAAGATTTCAGTTTCTTCACCTATAGGAAAAGGTTTGCTGGGAAAACAGGTCGGTGAGGTGGCCGATGTAATCGTTCCCGCAGGGAAAATGCAGTTTAAGGTAGAAAGTATCACCGTCTGAACAACTTTCCAGAACCCGGTATAAACATCAGGGATGACCATTTTTACAAGAATAATAAAGGGAGAAATTCCTGCTTACCGAATTGCCGAGGACGATTTTTTTTCTCGCTTTTCTGGACATCAATCCATTACGCGAGGGCCATACCCTGGTAATCCCGAAAAATGAAACCGATCGTTTTTTTGATCTGGACGACAGCTATTTGTCCCGCATCCTGCTTTTTGCAAAACCCATTGCCAAAGCCATTGAAAAGAGTTTTGACTGCAACCGCTGCGGTATGACGGTTGTCGGACTGGAAGTGCCGCATGCACATATTCATTTAATTCCCATCAACGGGGTCAGTGATATGGATTTCAAAAACCCCAAACTGGCATTATCTGAAAAACAGTTCAGGGAAATTCAGGAAAAATTAATTGCCGGTCTTCCGAAGAAAATCTAGTTAGACTTTACCGTAAACAGTCCGGTATTTTCAGATGATCCTCCCCGGATTCTTCGATATAAATTCATTCCAGCCGCTGAGTTTTTTACCGGCAGATGCGGTGGATCTGAACTGATAATGATGGCATAGCGCCACGGCCAGCGCATCCGACGCATCGAAGCGGTCTATTTCCATCTCGATCTTCAGAATCTGCTGCAGCATTTTCCAAACCTGTTCTTTACCGGCATTGCCGTTACCTGTGATCGACTGTTTTATTTTCCTGGGCGCATATTCCGTCACCGGAATGCCACATTGCATGGCAGCAGCAATGGCTACACCCTGCGCACGTCCCAGCTTGAGCATGCTCTGTACATTTTTTCCAAAAAAAGGCGCTTCAATGGCGAAATCGTCGGGACTAAACTTTTTGATGAGTTGCTGCACGGTAAAATAAATCAGCTCCAGTCGCTCGTAGCTATCGAGACGAACAGGCACCTGCAGTGTATCCATTTCAAGATAGCTCGTTTGCTGACCCGATACCTTGATCAATCCCCATCCCATCATGAGTGTGCCGGGATCAATGCCCAGGATTATTTTGGAGTTCTTTTGCAGAGGGAACGCTATTTTTGATTGTGGTGCTGAACAAAAATATCAAATTAATAGTCAACTATGTAGTCGGGCCGCTGATAATGTTGTTTCTTTTCTATTCTGTAACCCGGCAGCTGCAGAAACAACCCAACTGGCAGGGATCCCTGCGTCAGATGATGGATGCGGCAACTGGGGAAGCAGCAATGGAAACTGTACAGTATGATCCTGCTGATGTTTGTAAACTGGGGACTTGAATCTTACAAATGGAAAATCGCACTCCGGCCCATACAACCGGTCTCTTTTATTCATGCATATAAAGCCATTCTGGCCGGTACCTGTATCGCTTCGTTCACACCTAACCGGGTAGGGGAGTATATGGGACGAATGTTATTGCTGAAGGAGGGTAATAAATTGCCGTCGGTAGCGCCTACTATTCTTTGCAGTATGTCGCAAATGCTGGTTACACTGATTGCCGGTGTGGCGGGCTTGATTTTCCACTCCGGTCTTTCAGTAACCCATAAAACCGTTTTTCTCGGCTTCACCTCTGCCATTTATAAACCGGCAGTTTTTCTCACGGCGGGATCTGCTGTTTTGCTTGGCCTGGTTTATTTCCGGTTTGATCCAATGGTTCAGAAACTGAACAGATGGTTAAAAAAGAATGAAAGAAAAATAACTATTCCCCAAGACTATCGCTTTTCTTCCCTTGCGCTTATTTTCCTTCTCTCTGTAATTCGTTACGCTGTTTTCATACTTCAATATGCCCTTCTTTTTTCACTTTTTGGCATTCCTCTCATCGGAAAGCAGGTATTCACGGGCGTTAGTGTGATGTTTGTTCTGATGGCCATAGTGCCAACGTTAACGTTTTTAACAGATCTCGGATTTCGTTGGGCGGTAGGTATACAGGTGTTTCAGGTCTTCACCACGAATACAGCCGGCATTCTGGCTGTATCTTTGGGTATCTGGCTCATTAATTTAATAATCCCCGCGTTAATAGGGAGTTTATTAATTTTAAGGATCAAACTATTCAGCAGCAGATGAAATCGATTAGAGGGATCGTATGCGTGTTATTGATTTTTCTTTCATTTCCACTCAGGGCGGGGGATGATTTTTGTGGTTTGCCCAATCACGCTTTTCAAACCGGAGAGAGCATTACTTATCGGGTGTATTATACCGTGGCCAGCATTTATTTTGCAGCGGGAGAAGCCACTTTTACCTGCGCCATGGACAACCTGAACGGGAAACCGGTGTATCACGTTACGGGCGAAGGCAAAACCTATTCATTCTATGATAATTTTTTCAGAGTGAGAGATAAGTATGAAACCTTTATAGACACCTCCAATCTGCAGCCCCTGAAATTTATCCGGCAGGTGAACGAAGGTTCCTATAAAAAGTATGAAAATATCAGCTTTAATAAAACAGCCCACACGGCGATTACCAATGTCGGTGTTTTCAAAACGCCCGAATGCATACAGGATGTTCTGAGTTCCATGTATTATGCAAGAAATATCGACTTTGATAAGATGAAACCGGACGACAAAATCCCCTTTTCCATGTTCCTCGACAATCAGGTGTACAATCTCTATATCCGTTATCTCGGAAAGGAAATCATCAAAACAAAATACGGCAAGTTCAAGGCCATCAAATTCAAACCCCTTTTAATTAAGGGAACCATTTTCGAAGGCGGCGAAAAAATGACCGTATGGGTAACCGACGATGCCAATCATATTCCGGTACGCGTGGAAAGTCCTATCAGTGTGGGTAGTGTGAAAGTGGATATGATGGACTTTAAAAATCTTCGGACACCGCTCACTTCACTTATCGGACGAAGATGAGGGGAGGGGTGGGAGTGTGGTAGTGTGGGAGTGGCGACAAATTTAAACTTTTCTTTCCTGCACTAATACCCGGATGGCTTTTTCCATCTCCATACTTCTGGAGCCTTTCACCAGGAAAGACGTATATTCAAACGATTGGGTGCCGAGCCAGTTCCCAGCCTCTTCTGAATTAGTAAAGCTTTGGTACGGATGTTTAATTTTCAAAAAATCTCCGCCCACAAGCATCACTTCTTTCCATTGACCTGAAGCAATGAGTTCCACAATCTGTTTATGTTCCTCTATGCTTTGATCGCCCAGTTCCGCCATACCACCCAGTAGCAATACTTTATTTTCAGAAGGAAAGCGGATAAAATTTTCTATGGCCAGTTTCATACTGGAAGGATTTGCATTATAGGCATCCAGTACAATGGTATTGGTTCCGGCCTGTATCAGCTGAGACCTGCTATTGGAAGGGGTATATTGTTCAATGCCTTTTTTTATTCCCGCGGCAGGCACTTTGAAATAGCTGCCAACACAAACGGCTGCGAGTACATTGGGCAGGTTGTAATCGCCCGTTAGCTGCGTCCGGATCAGGCCTTTACTATGACCCTTGGTAATCTCCACGCTCAGAAACGGTGTGGATGTTTCTGCGTAACCCGTGATGTCAGCGTGATTTGTACCGTAAGAGTAGACTTCCCCGATTCCCCAGCTCGCCTGTTGAAGATGAAGATCGTCAAACAACACAAATGCGGTTCCGTTATATGCGCGCAGGTAATCGAAAAGTTCTCCTTTCCCTTTTCGCACACCCTCTATTCCGCCAAACCCTTCAAGATGAGCTTTGCCCATATTGGTGATCAGGCCATGCGTGGGTTTGGTATACATACAATAACCGGCAATTTCTTCGCGATGATTGGCTCCCATTTCAATAACGGCAACCTCCGCGTCTTTTTTTATTTTCAGCAGCGTCAGGGGAATGCCAATATGATTATTCAGATTGCCCTCTGTGGTGTAGGTCCTGAATTTTTCTGAGAGAACCGAATGAATCAGTTCCTTGGTGGTGGTTTTGCCATTGCTCCCCGTAATGGCTAATACCGGTATGGAAAACTGATCCCGGTGGTATCCGGACAGGTCCTGTAGAGTAATCAAAGCGTTTTCGACCTGAATGAAACGTTTGTCGGGTGAAGCGGGTGATTCATCTATCACCGCGTAGGCGGCTCCTTTTTCGAGCGCCTGCAACGCGAAAAGATTCCCGTTGAAGTGATCGCCTTTCAACGCAAAAAAAAGATCACCTGGTTTCACTTTTCTGGTATCTGTACAAATGGACGGATGCTGGAGAAAAATCCGGTATAGATCTTCAATAGGAAAAGTTGATTTCGGGCCAGCCAATTTGTGAAATTTTATAATTACTGAAGTCCAACTCCCACACTCCCACCCTTCTCCTGCAAATCTAATAAACAAAAAAGCCATCCCGCAGAATACGGAATGGCTTTTATAATAAGGATTTAAAAAATATTATTGCTTGCGGGCGTTCTGCTTTCTTGTTTTGTAGCTGATACCGGTTTGTCTTCCGTTACCTGCGGCACTTCCCACACGATCCATCGCGCAACGGAAACCCACAGTTGAACTTGCCTGATCTTCTTCCATAAAACGACGTGTACCGGGTCCGAGCCAGTAAGCGCGGTCGTTCCAGCTTCCGCCTTTAATCACACGGCTCTTGTCACTGATCAGGGTTGTTTTACCGTAACCATAGCTGATACCGGAGATCAGGGAGTCACCATCCAGATAGTTGATCACATCACCCTTCTGATAGTTTCTTCTGTTTTCGCTTTCTTTATCTGTTACTGCGCGATATTTTATACGGCCCAGACTGTCTCTTTCAGGTTTGTTTTCTTTACCCAGATCCATGGTTTCAAATTTGTTACCACGGAAAGGAGCGGCATCATTCACATCCTGTGATGAAAGGGGGCGATAAACATCTTCCACCCACTCACTCACGTTGCCTGACATATTATATAAACCGAAACCGTTAGGAAAAAACGAAGTCACATCTGCAGTATACACGGCGTTGTCATTCAGACCGCCGGCAACGCCCATGTTATCTCCATTACCTCTTTTGAAGTTGGCCAGGAAGGTACCCTGCCAGGTGCCGCGACGTGAGTCACGCAATCCGTTTACATTCTGGCTCCAGGAATAAACCTGTTTGTTCGCTGTTAACTCTTCACCACGCTGGCTGTCCTTATGACTTGGTGCGGGATTCTGGTTAATATAACCCAATGCGGCATATTCCCACTCAGCTTCTGTTGGTAATCGATAAGAAGGCAGCAGAATACCATCTTCAAATGTTACTGTGGTACGGGGGGTTCCGTTTGGATTCTTGAGCGTATTCTTTTTGGATTTGGCAGCAGGACCAGGTGTTGCCTGATATTCTCCGACCAGATAAGACTTTGTGTTGAAATTTTCCTGTCCCAGGCCCTGGATATTCTTCAGGGAATTTTTATTGATGAATCCGCGGTCAACCAATGCTTTTTCATTCACACGGTCCGTTCTCCATAAACAAAAATCATGAGCCTGTTTCCAGGTTACACCTACCACCGGATAATAATTATAAGAAGGATGACGGAAATAATATTCCACCAGAGGTTCATTATAAGCCAGCTCACTTCTCCATACCAGCGTATCCGGCAGGGCATTGTTACGTACGGCCTGGAATTCATCTCCTTCAAAAACATTATTTATCCAGTACAGATATTCGCGGTAGTGTACATTCGCCACTTCCGTTCTGTCGATATAAAAAGAGTTTACGGTTACACGACGCGGAATGTTATTCCAGTCGCTCATCACGTCTTCTTCTGTTGCACCCATGGTGAAAGTACCACCCTGAACAAAGACCAGACCGGGACCGGTTCTCTGCTCTTTTTCTTTGGATACCTGGTATCCACCCATGTTCTTATCGTTGTAGTTCCAGCCGGTAACGGATGAAGACTGTGTTTTTGGTTTACACGAGCCCAGGGCTGCGGCACAGGAAGCAAGGATAAGGATAGTTTTTAGATTCATAGAAAACGCATTTAACCGTGATATGTTAGGTGTAGAAACGTGGTTTTAAAACAATTATTGTAAAATGGCACCCGCCGTATGGTATAATACGGAGTGTCAGCGAAATTAGTTTGTTCCCGGGAAAAAATCCCTTTTTGGGAATGTTAAAGCCGCAGACAGAAATGGCCGCCTTTTTGCTTAGTTTTGGCGATTCCCGGAAACCTTTAACTTGCGCAATAATCTGGTTCTGTTTCCGTTGGATATCTTTAAGAACAGTCTTTCCGGCTTAAAAAAGGACCTCAGGTGCCGAATACCGGATGCCGCTATTGGAACTAACTAAAAACTAATTGATTAGCTATTGAACATTTCTACCCTCTGAAAGTTAAAATGAATCGGCAGGCCACTTTTGCAAGGCGAGCGCCGTCATTTTAAAGTCAGTTCCTTTTAAAGCTAAATTAATATTACATGAAAAGACTGTTTTTCCGACTAACTGCTATACTGTGCGGCCTGTTCTCTGTTTACCTGGTAAATGCCCAGTCTCAAACCACACCGATCAATGTGACCACCACGGCGGTGCCGTTTCTGAGGATTTCCCCGGACGCAAGGGCGGGTGGCATGGGTGAAGAGGGAATCGCTACTTCTCCGGATGCCAATTCCGGTTTTTATAACCTATCCAAAACACCTTTTTCTGATTATAAAACAGGTATTGGCCTGACCTATACCCCCTGGCTTAAAGATCTGGGACTGAACGATGTATACCTTCTTGCAGCTTCTGGTTATCATAAACTGGATGAAAATCAGGCTCTTACGGCCTCCCTGCGTTATTTCAGTCTCGGCAGTATCCAGTTTTCCGATTATAATGGAAATAACTGGGGCGAAGGAAGACCCCGAGAATTTGCCTTTGACCTGGGCTACTCCCGGAAACTGTCTGATAAACTCGCCATTGGTCTGACCATGCGTTATATCAATTCCAACCTGACCCTTGGCGCGATACCTACTTCCGGTAGCATTTCTGCTTATAAAGCGGGAACTGCCGTGGCCGCTGACCTCTCTTTCACTTATAAAAATGTAGCTGCCAATCAGGAAGGCTGGACATTCGGTTTCGTTTTATCCAACCTGGGTACCAAAATCGGCTATACGAACGACGCAACTCAAAAAGAATATATACCTGCCAATATGGGTATAGGGGCCAGTTACACCAAAGTCTTTGATGAAACCAATAAAATCAGTTTTGGTCTCGACCTCAACAAACTGCTGGTGCCCGCACCGCCCGTGCCCGTAAACGGCGCCGACACGGTAAGCAACGACCAGATCAACCAGTACTATAACCAAAGTGTTGTGAGCAGCTGGGGAAACTCATTTTCCGGCCCCGATCAGTTACAAAAAATCAATGCCTCCATCGGAGCGGAATATACATACAATGACCAGTTTGCCTTTCGCCTGGGATATTTTTATGAAAATAAAGATCAGGGTGGTCGTCAGTATTTTACCATGGGCGTGGGTTTGAAATACAATATGCTTGGGTTGAATTTCTCTTACCTGATCCCCTCCGGTTCCGGTATCACCAGAAACCCCCTGTCAAACACCATCCGCTTCGGTCTGATATTCGATCTCGATGGTCCTGCAGTAGGCACAAGTTCAGATCAGTAAAAAATATTTTCTGCCATTTATGGGATACCGGATAGGCTTAGGAACAGACTACCATCAGCTCGTTGCCGGAAGAAAATTATGGCTCGGCGGCGTGGATATACCCCATAGTAAAGGAGCTCTCGGTCATAGTGACGCTGACGTGTTACTGCATGCCATTTGCGATGCCCTGCTGGGTGCTTTGAACCTCGGGGATATCGGTATACATTTTCCGGATACGGATAAAAGTCTGAAAGACATCGCCAGTCATATTTTGCTCGCCAAAACCTTTCAGCTGGTCAGAAACAAGGAATACCGCGTGGTGAATCTGGATACTATGATCTGCCTGGAGAAACCCAAAATCATGTCTTATGCCCCGGCCATGCGATCCCTCATTGCCGGAATTCTTGAAATTTCAGCAGATGACGTGTCCGTCAAGGCAACAACCACCGAAAAACTCGGATTTATCGGAAGAGAAGAAGGCGTAATGGCCCAGGCAGTGGTATTGCTGAGGAAGCCGGATTAATTACCTTTGCGCCCATGCCGATTTCTGTCAAGATCATCAATCAGTCAACCTATCCCTTACCCGCTTATGCTACTCCAGGAGCCGCCGGAATGGACCTGAAGGCAAATATTTCAGAACCAGTATCTCTTCAGCCTCTGGAGAGGCAATTAATACCCACCGGAATTTTTATTGAGCTGCCTGAAGGGTATGAGGCCCAGGTGAGACCCCGTAGCGGTCTGGCTCTGAAACAGGGAATTACCTGTCTGAACTCGCCAGGCACGGTTGATGCAGATTACCGGGGAGAACTAAAAGTAATCCTGATTAATCTTTCGAACACAGAGCAGGTCATTAATCCGGGGGACCGCATCGCACAGATGGTTGTCGGCGCCGTGGAAAAAGTGTTCTGGGAGCCGGTTAAAGAATTGAATACAACCCTTCGTAATGAGGGAGGGTTTGGGCATACGGGGAGGTTGTAGTATGGGAGTGTGGAAGTGTGGGAGTGAGGGAGGGCATTTCACTGGTAACACCAAAAAAAAGAGGGCGATTAAATCTTCAATTGAAAGAATGAAAAAAGCAGGCTGGATATTTTTGAAGTGTAGTTTCTGTTTAATGTTCATCGTCATCTTGGGCAGCGGCCTCAGCTCCTGCCGTTCGACAAAAAAAATAACCCGGGCCATCAGTAAAAAAGATACGGCGGTAGTGAAAACAGATACCAGCTCGCCGGAAGACCTGCATGCAGATTCGCTGAGATACATTCAGCAGTTGTACAGCCATCTGCAGTCGGGTATTATCGACTGCAAAACTTTTTCGGCCAAACTGAAAGTGCACTATGAAGGCAGCGATGGGAAGGACTATACCTTCACCGCCTTTATCCATTTACAGAAAGACAAAATCATCTGGATATCGATCACTTCCATACTGGGTGAAGCTTTCCGTGTGATGATCACACCCGATAGCGTGAAAGTGCTTAACAAACTCGATAAACTCTATCAGCTGCGCTCCGTGAGTTATATCAAGGAAATCAGCCACCTTCCCTTCGACTTCAGTGAACTCCAGTCCATCATTCTCGGAAATCCGATTTACCTCGACAGCAATATTCTCTATTATCGTAAAGAACCGCAGGGTATCTCTGTTTTGAGTATTGGAAAAGTGTTCAGGAACTACCTGACCCTGAATACCGGCGATCTGAGTTTAAAACACAGCAAGCTGGACGATGTGGACCAGATGAAAGCACGTTCCTGCGATATTACCTATGGCGACTATGAAAAGGATAACGGCGTATTGTTTTCAACCTACCGTAAAATAGTGGTGGCGGAAAAAGCCAGGCTCGATGTGGAACTGAATTTCAATAAATATTCTTTTAACGAGACTTTAGAATTTCCTTTTTCCATTCCGAAAAATTATAAAAGGAACTAATCGTTATAGAGTAACTTCATCCCGAACGTCACCGCATATGCGCAAACTGATATCCTTCTTTGTTTTTATCCTGTTTTCGGTTACGACCGTCCTGGCCCAGGCACCCACTCAAAACCGGACCGACCTGGAAAAGGAAAGGGCGTCGATACAACAGGAAATCGAGGACGTGAAGCGCTCACTGGATATCACCCATAAAAACAGAAAACAAACCCTGGGTCAGCTCGCGCTGCTTCAAAAAAGGCTGCGTCTTCGCCAGGCGGCCATTTCCAATATCAACCAGCAGCTGAATTTTATTCAGGCCGATATGAATAATTCCTGGCAGGAAATAATAAAACTCAAAAAAGAACTTGACACACTGCGCAAGCAATATGCGGAGAGCGTGGTGTATGCCTACGAGAACAGAACCAATTACGACTACCTGAATTTTATTTTTGCTGCAGGCAATTTTAATGATGCATTGAAACGGGTCGAATACCTGAAATCTTACCGCGCCTATCGGGAACAGAGGGCCGAGAATATTTTGAAAACCCAGGTATTGCTGCAGAGTAAAATCGACGGACTTAAAATAAAGCGGGTTGAAAAAGATGAAGCACTAATTACCCAGAGTAAGGAAAAACAGGTGCTGGAGGTAGAGAAAAAAGAAAAGGACCAGGTAGTGGAACAACTTCAGAGCCATGAAAAGGAACTGAAGAAGGAGATGAGTCTGAAACAGAAACAGGATCAGAAACTCGGCAATGCGATTGCCGCCGCAATCAGAAGGGCGCGCGATGAGGCGATTAAGGAAGCGAAGAAGAAGGCAGCAGCCAATGCGGCCGCGATCGCTGCAAATCCGCCTCCGGTAACAACAGAAACTTCAAAAAGTCCTGCCAGTACAAATACAACCACTACCAGCGCAAGCAAGCCCGTTATTAAAACGGCCGCTCCTACTTTTTTTAATACCACTGCCGACGTAGCGCTTTCGGGAAATTTCGAAAAAGACCGGGGTCATCTTCCCTGGCCGATTGTTTCAGGCACTATTGCCATGCGATTTGGTCCGCATGAATATATCAAGGGCGTTGTTCACAACAATCAGGGTATTACTATTGAAAGTTCACCCGGAACTTCGGTAACCGCGGTTTTTGATGGCGAGGTACAGGGAGTGTTTTTTGTGGGGGATGTCAGTGCCGTCATGATCCGGCACGGAAAGTATTTTACTACGTATAGTAACCTCGCTTCCGTTTCTGTTACCAAGGGACAGGCGATTAAAACCGGCCAGGTACTGGGTAAACTCGCAGATATCGGTCAGCTCGAATTTGTTTTGTCTGATGATAAGGATCATCTCTTCGATCCGGAAAAATGGCTCAGAAAGTAGAACTGCTCACCAGGAAACGATCGTACAGGCGCTCATAAACAGGAACGATATGATGAATATCAAATTTCTTTGCCTGCTCGAGCGCATTCAGTTTAAATGCTTTTAATACCTCGTCCGATTCCAGTATGGTTATGGCATTGCGGCTCATCGAAGCCACATCCCCGACGGGACTCATAAATCCGGTTTTACCATTGATATTGATTTCGGGCAGGCCACCGGCATTGGAAGAAATGAGGGGAACTCCCGCGGCCATCGCTTCCAGCGCCGCCAGTCCGAAACTTTCATATTCGGAAGGCAGGATAAACAAATCGGATACGGCCAGAATTTCTTCAATCTGCTCCTGCTTTCCTATAAAACGAACATCCTCTGTAATGCCGAGTTCACGGCTCAGGTTTTCTGCGTCGAAACGATCCGGGCCATCACCGACAAATAATAACTTGGAGGGCAGATGTTTATTTATTTCTGCAAATATTTTAACCACGTCGAGTACCCGCTTGATTTTTCTGAAGTTGGACGCATGCACCACAATGCGTTCGTTATTGGGTGCAATCACTTTACGAAAAGGGTCAATGGCTTTTCTGTGAAACCGGTTGAGATCCACAAAATTCGGAATCACTTCGATTTCTTTCCTGATTTCAAAAATACTATAAGTCTCATCTCTCAGATTTTCCGACACAGCAGTTATGGCATCACTTTCATTGATCGAAAAAGAAACAACAGGTGCCAGGGTTTTATCCCTTCCTACCAGTGTGATGTCCGTACCGTGAAGGGTGGTGATAACCGGTATCGTAACACCCTGCCGCGCAACAATCTGTTTGGCCATATAAGCCGCAGAAGCATGAGGAATCGCATAATGCACGTGCAGCAGGTCCAGCTGATGATTCATAATCACGTCCACCATGGTGCTGGACAAAGCCGTTTCGTATGGAGGATAATCAAAAAGCGGATAAGAGGTAACCCTCACTTCATGATAGAAAATGTTTGCATTATACTCCGTAAGACGGACGGGCTGCTGATAGGTAATAAAATGTACCTGGTGCCCCTTGTCGGCCAGCGCTTTGCCCAGTTCTGTGGCCAGTACACCGCTGCCCCCAAAGGTTGGATAACAAACAATTCCTATCCTCATGTACAGAGTTTATTGAACGAAGTTAAAGAGATTTCCCAGAGCTTTATAAGAAGCCCGCAATACTTATCTTAGCGGAAATAAACAGCTATGCGTTCGTTTTTGTTTGTTTTCTTCTTCTTTTTATCCGGTAGTCTGGTGAAGGCGCAGTCAGACTCTCTTTATATCACCAAAATCGCCGATGAAATATTTCATAACAGTAAAGCATACAGCAACCTGCATACGCTCACAAAAACAATCGGCGCCCGGTTGTCGGGTTCGCCGCAGACTTATATGGCTGAAAAATGGGGTGAAGAAGTGCTGAGACAGGCCGGCGCAGAACAGGTGTACCTGCAGAAAGCCATGATCCCCCACTGGGTGAGGGGAGGAAAGGACGAAGCAGCTATGCTGATTGGCAAAACCCGTCAGCCTCTGGCGGTTATTGCTCTTGGAAATTCAGTATCCGGCAAACCGGGAGGCATCACGGCGCCCATGATTCTGATTCGTGATTTTGACGAACTCGAAAAAAGAAAGGACGAAATAAAAGGGAAGATTGTTTTCTTTAACCATCCATTCAATCTTGATTTTGTATGGATGTTTAACGCCTACTCCGAAGCGGTCCCATACCGGGTATTTGGTGCCAGCCGTGCTGCAAAATACGGGGCGCTGGGGGTGCTGGTTCGTTCCATGAGCGCGTCTGCCGACAACTTCCCGCATACCGGAGCCATGATATATAATGACTCTTTTCCTAAAATACCGGCGCTGGCCGTCGGACTGCAGGATGCCGACAAACTGGTAGCTGCCTCGGCTACTCAAAAAGATATCCGGCTTTTTATTTCGACGAATGCCCATACTCTGCCCGATACAGTCGGTTATAATGTAATCGGTGAATGGAAGGGCACCACGCATCCGGAGGAATATATTACCGTGGGCGGTCATCTCGATTCATGGGACCCTGCAGAGGGTGCCAGCGACGACGGTACGGGCTGTGTGCAGTCGGTCGAGATCCTTCGCGCGCTGAAAGCCATTGGATATAAACCCAACCGGACGATCCGGGTGGTTCTTTTTACGGATGAAGAAAATGGCGGAAGAGGTGCAAAAGCATACAGCGCAGAGGCCAGGGGAAAAAACGAGAAACATATATTTGCACTGGAAAGTGACGGAGGCGGCTTTACACCCAGAGGATTCAGCTTTATGGGAAACAGTGTACAGCTCAGCGCCGTTCAGGCCTTTCTCCCCCTGTTGATTCCCTATGGCGTAACTTCTTTTAGTTCAGGGGGAGCCGGCGCGGATGTGGAACCACTGAATGAATCCAACGGAGCACTGGCAGGTGAACTGATTCCCGATTCACAAAGATATTTCGACTATCATCATGCCGCGAATGATGTATTCGAAAAAGTAAACAAAAGAGAACTTGAACTGGGAGCCATCAATATGGCGGCCCTCATCTATCTGATTGATAAATACGGATTGTAAAACAGCAACCATGAGAAAATTTCTGACATTTCTGATCCTCGGTATTATTGTAATCGTTGGTGTATGGTTTGCATGGCATTTTTACTGGGTTCTGGGCGAAGGTGTAAAAGCGGGACAATTGAATTACATCACAAAGAAGGGATACGTTTTTAAAACCTATGAAGGCAAACTGATCCAGACAGGCTTTCAGGGAGGTCAGGCCGGCGCTGTTCAGTCGAATGAATTCCGGTTTTCAGTCGTAAACGAAGCTGTGGCAAACCAGCTGATGTCCAATAGCGGAAAAGAATTCGAACTGCATTATAAAGAATATATGGGTGCCCTGCCCTGGCGTGGTACTTCTGAATTTGTCGTGGACAGCGTCTATTCCATGCGCGATGCCAAGGGAATGCCGACACCTTATACGCCTTAAAGGGCTTAAAGCTTAAAGCCTAAAGCCTAAAACGGCCAACCGCCAACCAATCTAAGCCTGCAAAATAAAAATAGCCGGTTGTTTATTGATGTCCGGTACGGACTTTTTCCATTCCTCTATAGTTTTCGATTGAATGGATTCGTTTTTTCCCGTCAGATTCACGGCGATGCACAACCGCGTATCGGGCTGACAGTTTTTCAGCATACTGTCGAGAAGGGACAGATTCCGATAGGGTGTTTCTATAAATAACTGGGATGAACCTTCTTTCCTGGAAAGGGTTTCAAGTTCTTTCAAACGTCGCAGGCGTTCCGTTGCCTCTATGGGCAGGTATCCGTGAAACTGGAAATGCTGGCCGTTCATTCCGCTGGCCATCAGTGCCAGCAATATCGAATTCGGACCTACCATGGGTCTGATCCAGGCACCCGCCTGCTGCGCGGCAGCCACCAGTATCTGTCCGGGATCTGCAATTCCGGGGCAGCCGGCTTCACTGAGTATGGCGATTTTTTTTCCTTCTTTCAACTGTTGCAGAAAATCTTTTCTAACCTCATCCTCTGCCTTGTGAATAACGAACCAGCGGTAACGGTCAATGTCCATTTCCTTCCAGAGCTTTTTCAGAAAGCGTCGGGCACTGCGTTCATTTTCAACAAAAAAAACTTCTGTATCCTTTACGGCATTCAGCAGGTAGGCAGGCAGGGCATCCATGCCTTCTTCGTCCAGAAAAGTGGGAATCAGATATACCGTGCCTCGGGTTTTCATGAATCAATATTCGGATGATAAAGACTGATAGTGGCGGCAACCAGGGCATAGGAAGGAGCGAGCACCCATCCGATAAACGGAACAAAATGCATCAGGTAAAAAACCAGTCCATTGCCAATGGCCAGACCCCGGCGCTGACTGATAAAACGAAAACTTTCTGAAGGCGAAAGCTGATGCCTTTCGCAACTGTAGTCGAGCATCGAAAATCCGTAATAGTAACATTCCACCAGTCCGGATATTACAGGAGCTATCGACCCCACGAGCGGTATCAGGGACAGGAGCAAAATGAAAATGGTATATACCGTTTGCCAGCCGCAATTGCGCAGAGCCGTGCGGATGCCCCTTTTGATATCTTTATAAAAAACAGAAGAGTCGAATACATAGTCACGTCCCTCCATAATGGATTCCGTTTTCTCACTGAGATAGGAAAATACGGGGCTGCCCAGAATGAGAAACAGGTATTTAAACAGGGAGAAATAAAAAAACATCATAATGAGCCGCACCATAATGCCCACCATAATCAGTACAAAGCTCCAGCCCGCACTATGCTGCTGACGCAGCCAGTGATCCACACCGGAAATCTTGCTGAGATGGGAAACCGCCGTATCCGCCGAGTTCCAGAAAACATATAAACCCAGGGTAAACAGGATCATGTAAACCAATCCCGGAATCAGGATCCATTTCCACAAACGATGTTTGCCAATGAATACATGGGCCTTTCTGTAGGCCTGAATCGCAATGACAATTTCTTTTAACAAACCTGTTTTTTAACGGCGTTCAATATAACACTAATTTAGACTTCAAGCATGTATATGATGGTGAAAGCAAAAAAGCTGGGACTGTCTTTTTATGACCGCCCCGATGTGGTTGAGATCGCCCGGGATTTGCTGGGTAAGGTATTGGTAACCCAACTGGATGACATTCGTACCAGTGGGCGCATTGTGGAAACAGAAGCCTATGCCGGAGTCGGCGACAGGGCCTGTCACGGATTCGCGGGTAAGAGAACCGCGCGCACGGAGGACCTCTTCGCTGATGCAGGAACAGCATATGTATATATCTGCTACGGTATGCACCATTTGTTTAATGTGGTCACGAATAAAAAGGATATTCCTCACGCGGTGCTGATCCGCGCCCTGGAGCCGCTGGAAGGAATCGATTATATGTTGAAACGGGCAGGCAAACCAACAGCAGATTTTACATTAACAAAAGGTCCGGGTAACCTGGCCCGCGCCATGGGCATTTCGAAGCTGCATACAGGCATTCATTTATTATCCGATGAAATTTTTATTGAAGACGATGGCTTCCGGTATCCGGAAGAAAACATTGTGGTAACAAAAAGAATCGGAGTGGAATCTGCCAGGGAAGACGCTCTCCTGCCTTACCGTTTTATCGTAAAGGGAAATCCCTATGTGAGCGCAAAGAAATCTTAGAATCGCGGACAGGGGATGGTCTTCCTTCCGTCGCTCGGTTTCTTGATGTAGATAATGGAAATTTCAAATCCGCCCTGTCCTTCAGAGGCCGTTTTCAATGTGGATACATTCACATCGTAGCTCATGCCGATGGTAAATGCTCCCACGTCGAGTCCTACATAGGGAATAATGGCATCGGTCAGGTTGCTGAAACGCGCCCATACACCCACGTATAAATTCAGTGGATTTGAGGCTTCATCCGCGTTGAGGTTGTACGACCAGGCACCGCCGAGTTCGGCGTCCACCGCATTGGCCTGCCGGCTATAGAGTCCGCTGAAATGAATGAAATTATTATTGTTCGACTGCGATAACGGGAATGAGTAACCGCCATGCAGGGTAAATCTTGGGTGAAGCGTATACAGGGAATTACCCGTAAAGGATTCCGTGGGCTGTAATATATGGTAGGCAGAGGCACCCAGGTAATAGTTATTATTGCCGTCAGTGGATCCGTTGTAAAGGATACCAACATTCAGGTCAAAATAACTCAGGTTCACCTGATGGCCGCTGATCACCTCCGAACTGGGCAGGGTCCACCCGCCCTGCTGATCAAGCTGATCCTCAAAATTCAGTTTCGTGCCGTCGAGCCTCTTGCTGGCATAGGATCCCTGGAATCCGATACCGAGCTGATTCCAGCCATTTTCGTCAAGCGCTTTTTGATAAGAAGTGGATACCGCCACGTAGTTGCTGGTAAGTATGCCATTGGCCGTCCGGTCGCTCATGGCCATCAGACCAAGTCCCCAGGCGTCGCCGTTAGTGATCTTATTGGCCATGATATTTCCATCCACCGAAAGAGTGGAAGTGATAAAAGCATTGTTGATCTGCGGCCACTGATTGCGGTAATTGCCCGCCACCCGGAGTACCCCGCTGAACTTTCCGGTCAGTGCCGGATTCAATGTAAGGGGAGAAGCAAAAAACTGTGAAAAAGCGGGATCCTGTGCCCGCGAAATTCCGGGGAAAAAATAAGTGAGACAAAGCAGCACGTAAATAATTCTTCTCATAAGCTCTGTCCTTTGGTTACGGCCGGTTTGAAGATATTGTCTGAACGACAATGGTACTCATAGCAATGGCATATTGGATGCGGCTTGAAAATAAACAAAAATTCTGAAATAAGGAAGCGATTGGAGCTCCTTTAAATCTGAATTTTGGTGCCAAAGGACAGGTCCCCGGCATCCCCCAGCCCCGGCACAATATACCCCTTGGCAGTCAGTTCATCGTCAATAGCGGCACACCAGATGGTACAGGCAGGAAGGGCACGGCGAACATACTCAATACCGACCGTACAGGCAATGGCAGTAACGATATGGACATCCGCCGGGTTGCTTTCCCGGCGCAGTTGCTGGATGGTCTTTACCATGGAGGCACCGGTGGCGAGCATGGGGTCTGAAATAATCAGTATCCGGTCTTCCAGTTCGGGATGGGCAGCATAACTCATGCTGATTTCGAAAGACCCGCTCTGGTCGTGTTTTCGAAAGGCAGAAATAAATGCATTATCTGCTTTGTCGAATACGTTCAGCAGGCCCTGATGAAGGGGTAACCCTGCCCGGAGAATAGTAGCCAGCACCGGCTGGTTTTTGAGCATTTTAGAAACGGAAATACCCAGCGGAGTCTGCACTTCCCTTTCTTCCCAGGGTAATCGTTTACTGATTTCATACCCCGCTATTTCACCTATTCTTTCCAGATTTCTCCGGAAACGCAGCCGGTCCGTCTGCACCGTCACATCCCTTAATTCCGCCACCCAGTCACAAAGGACGGAGTAGTCATCACTCAGATTTATCAGCATAGATGAAAATTAAAAATCCGATATTCGAAATGGCACCGGAATTAAAACTAAAATTAAAAGGTTGAATCAGAAAATCATTTCCCATGCAGTATAATGTGCTCGGACTGATGAGCGGAAGCTCGCTCGACGGGCTCGATATGGCCTACGTTCAACTCGAAGAAAACGCCGGAAATTGGCGTTTTGACATTCGGGAATCGGCCTGCATCCCTTATCCGGAGAACTGGAGAAAAGCATTATCCTCCCTGTCCAGCCTCGGTGCGAGGGAATATCTTCTGCTTCATACCGCATACGGCCGCTGGATGGGCGAATGCGTGAATGCCTTTCTGGAGGAAAAGGCCCTGGCCTTTCGCATTCAGCTCATCGCTTCTCATGGTCACACCGCTTTCCATATGCCTGCGGAGCATATGACGGCACAACTGGGCGACGGGGCAGCTCTTGCGGCTGTTACCGGTATCCGAACCATCACGGATCTCCGAAGCTCGGATATCGCTCTCGGGGGACAGGGCGCGCCTGTAGTGCCCATTGGGGAAAAATTATTATTTCCGGATTACGACCTGTTCCTGAATATTGGCGGTATAACCAATATTTCGGCAAATACCGCGGCTTTTGTCGGCTTCGATATATGCCCGGCCAACCGCATACTCAATATGCTTGCCGCCGGCACGCCAAAGGGTTATGACGAAAACGGGTCACTGGCGTCTTCAGGCCGCATAGAAGAAAATCTGCTGACCCGGTTAAATGCCCTGCCTTATTATTCTCGTCCCTATCCCAAATCCCTGGCCAATGAATTCGGACTGCAGGAAGTCTACCCCATGATTGCTCAGGCAAATCTTTCCATGCCCGACGCGCTGGCCACTTATACAGAACATATCGCCATGCAGGTTTCCAAATCCCTGATCCAGCTGAAGGAGTTGTTCCCGGCTAAAGAAATTCTTCGGTTGCTGATCACCGGGGGAGGAGCGCATAATCTTTTTCTGGTGGAAAGAATTCAGGATGAGGTGGAACTGGCCGGAATAGAATGTATCGTTCCTCCTGAAAATTGGGTGGATTATAAAGAAGCGCTCGTTATGGCGCTCATGGGCGTACTTCGGTGGAGAGAAGAAGATAATGTGATGTCTTCCGTTACCGGCGCATCCCGCGATAGCATCAATGGCGCCATTTGGTCCGCGTGATCAACCACCAACGATACACCATAAACGATCCGCCATAAACGACTAAAGCCCCAATACCGACCTCAGCTTCACATATCCTGTTTTGCTGACCGGCACCCGTTCGCCCGATTTTAATATGGCCAGGTGATTGTCTTTTTCATAAGGTTCGATTCGGGTGATCTCGGTAATGTTTACCATATAGGAACGATGGGTGCGGACAAACAGTTCCTTGTGCAGTACATTTTCAAAATGCCCCATGGTTTTATTTTTCAAAAACGAACCTTCCTTTGTGTGGATTTTCACATAGTCGTCTGCTGCTTCGAGATAATGAATTTCGTCTACGGGAATAATGCGGATCCTGCCATTCAGTTTAACCACCACCCGATGCTGTTCCGAGGGACTGCTCGAAACCGTTTCCAACAGGGGCGACAACTGCTCTTTGGGCGATTTTGTTTTTCCGGTCATCTTCCATTTAGAAAGCGCCCTGTCAAAGCGGTCCCGGCTAAAGGGTTTTAAGAGATAGTCCACTGCGTGACTTTCAAACGCTTTAATGGCATATTCATCAAAGGCCGTGGTGAAAATAACGGCTGGTGGCTCTTCAATTAATTCGAGCATTTCAAAACCATTTATTTTCGGCATCTGAATATCCAGAAATATTAAATCGGGTTGCCATTGCTGAATCGCCTTCAATCCTTCAAATCCGTCGCTGCATTCGGCCATCAGCTCCAGTTCCGGATGGAACTGCAGATATTCCCTGATGATGGATCTCGCCAGGGGCTCGTCGTCAATGAGGATCAGTTTCATGTCTTGGTATGTTAATGGTCGTTGTAAAAATCTGGTCGCGGGCAAGGGTCGACACCAGGTCGGTTCTGGCAAATAATAAATAAAGCCTGCGCTTTACTGAATTCAATCCGAATCCCGTGCCATGTCTTGGTGTGGCAGTTTCCGGGTCAAATGGATTTTTCACGGTCACCTGTAATAAATCGTTTTCCGAAGAAACGGTAATATGAATCGTCACTGCCTCGGTGGTGTCGTAAAGCCCGAATTTGATGGCATTCTCCACAATGGGCTGCAGCAACATGGGAGGTATCAGCATCTGGAGACTTTTTTCGTCTTTTTCTATGATCGTCGAAAGGCGGTGTCCGAAACGCACTTTCTCAATGTCCAGATAAAGTTCGAGTGACTGCAGTTCCTCTTCCATCCGCACCCATTGCTCTTCTTCCTTGCGAAGGGTTGTTCTCAGAAAGTCCGACAGCTGATGAATCATATTCCTTGCCTGCGCCGGCTGCGTGCCGATCAGCGCGCTGATTGAATTGAGACTGTTGAACAAAAAATGAGGTTGCAATTGCTGGCGCAACTTATATAACTCGGCATCGCGGCTCAGTTTTTCCGCATCATTTTTTCTTTGCCTGTTTTCTTTTTCTTCTTCCTGGGTGTACCAGAGCACACAAATGATGGCCATACAGCCGACAAGTAAAAAGGCAACGCCAAGGCGTATCCAGTAGGCATTGGCCAGAAAAATAAGATAGTCACTATGCGAAGGATCGGCCTGCAGGATATTCAAAATAAATTTGCTGAGGGCGTTTACGAATAAACTGAAAATCAGGCTGAGAAAGAGTACGTGCCAGTAGCGGTTACTGTAAGGCAGATAATAGCGGAGAATATTACTGATGATCCAGCAGGCACCCAGCAGCAAACCATTGGTCACCATACTGTCCAGGGCGGCGTCATGCAAATTATACCCATAGCTGAAAATCAGCAGGGCGTGCAGCACGCTCCAGATGATCCACCAGCCGAAAAAGCTGTAGCGGAAACTGCTGACGCTGACGGGGGACCTGGTCAAAAGATCGGGTTAAATAATTTCAAGAAACTGGTGCTTGCTGTTATGCAGAATATGAGCGGCTTTTTTATTCGTCAGTTCAATGTACAGGTCCGCGTTATCACTTTCCTGAACCCGGGAATACAATTCCGCTCCATCCAGCAGGCCGCTTAATTTATACAACTCGGCCACATTAATAAATTTCCACTGCACCAGTTTCTGTTCTTCATTGAAAAACTTGTCCTCCTCTTTTTGCCCCAGTGCCGTGGCTTTTTCAAATGCTTCTTCGGAAGTCTCTGCCTGGATAAGCCGCAGTTGCTCATCGAACTGCGCTGTATGGTTTCCCTGTCCGCAGATAATCCTGTACACGATTTTGGTCAGATACCAGCTCATAGTTTTGATTTAATGGTTGATCGGATAAGTGTTTAATAGTTCCTGATTTCAATTCCTCCGAATATGGAAGTGCCGTCGATGATCAGTACTTTATTCGGATCGATATTTCCAATATTTGTTCTCTTGTCCTCTATATTACCGAAGATCGAGGTCAGCTGACTGCGTATCTCCCAGTGCGGCGGAACGATAATCTTGGTACCGCCCATAATCTGGGTGATGTCGAGCCTGGCAGTTCCCTGTATGTCGGCCTGACTGAGATTGAGTTCCGCACCTCCCATAAAAATTGTGATGTCGCCACCTTTGAAATTCTTGGACAGAATATTTTTATGTATACCGCCCAGAATCGAAGTGGCATCCACATAGTCTTCAGAAGAAAATCCTTTCGAACCCGATCCCGGATTTGTTCCGGAACCGGAATAACTGCCGGCACCGGCATTCGTTCCTGCGCCCGGATTCGGATCCATCGGTGTGTTGGTAAAAGATCCGGGATAACCCCGCCTTTCACGTCTTCTCTGCCATCTCTGAAAATCTTTATTACGCCATTTTTCTTCCCAGTTATTTTCCATCCAGTGCGGTTTCTTCGGGCGGACCAGCATAATCAAACCGACCAGGATAATCACTGCAGGCCAGATAAACCGGTGGATATCGAGACCGGGTATCAGTTCTTCCATCAGAAAAAAAGTACCGATCAGGATCATGATCAGCCATCCGGGTCCGCGAAAACCACAGGACAACCCCGAAAAAATGCCAATGGCAATTAGGATCATCTGCCAGCTGAACAACCATTCGGGCATCGGCATTCCTAATTGCCTCATAAGAAGTACTCCGCCTACAGCTACCAGTCCCAGGGGAAGCCAGACCCGTCCGTGCGTTCTCCTTCGCACCGGATTGCCGGAATCAGGGGTTTCCCTTATATCATTCGGTTGATTCTCCATTTTCCACGTATTTGCTGTAAATCTAAGGGGCCGCAGTTCTTTTTTCAAGCGGAGATAGGTTATACCTGGCGGAATTCCGGTAAAAGGGGCTTTTTATCCGGTAAGAATGCGCAATCCGTTTATCAGCCTGAACAACAGGCCCGGGCAGAGAGGCAAACTCCGGGGGCAGTAAGGTTAGATGATCTGAAACCGGTCGCCGTCGAATAATCCCCTGTCGCTGAGTTTGAGATGGGGAATGACCAGCAGGGCCATGAAGGATAAAGTCATGAAGGGTGACTGCAACGTCGAGCCCATTTTTTTGGCCATGGCGTCCAGCGCGGTATACGCATCGGCGACGGCATATCCCGATCCCGCACTCATGAGTCCGGCAACAGGCAGCCCCAGGCATTCAACCTGTTGGTCGTCCGCCGCACTGATGCCACCCTTTTCCAAAATCACGGCGTTGACGGCCAGGCTCAGCGCTTCATCCGATGCGCCAACGGCTACGATATTGTGACTGTCATGCGCAACAGAAGAAGCGAGCGCACCTTTTTTCAATCCGAAACTTTTTATAAAGGCTTTTGCGATGGGTGCTTTTGTGTACCTGTTCAGCACAACAATTTTTAACATATCAGCCGAAGCATGGGTTTCCCATTTCCCGTTTTTCGGTAGTATGCCGGCGTTATATCTTCCCGTGATGAGTTGCCCGTCGAAGGCTTCAATCACCGGGTAAGGATAAACGGAATCCGGCAACGGAAATGCGGTAAAGGCAAAATCCGCGGCACTGGTCAGCGCACATTCAAATTGATTGGGCAGGCTGGCAACCTTTACGGATTCGAGTTTGCTTATTCCATTTTCAGCCACCTGTTTACCCCGGAGCCAGGTTTGAACCAATTCAAAATTTTTCAGATCCTTCAGCAGGATGAAATCGGCGCTGTCGCCCAACCGGAGACGGCCAACTTCAAGTCCGTAGTGAAGAATGGGATTGATGCAGGCGGCCGTAAGTACTTTGAATACATCGATATTTTTCGCAATCGCCCGGGCGCAGAGCTGATTGATATGACCGTTCACCAGACTGTCCGGATGTTTGTCGTCACTGCAGAACATCATATTCTCCCAGTGTTCATGAAGCAGGCCGGCCAGCGCCTGAAAATTTCTTGCGGCACTCCCTTCCCGGATCAGAATCTTCATGCCCATGCGAAGTTTGTCGAGGGCTTCTTCTTCTGTGAAACATTCATGATCGGTACTGATGCCCGACTGAATATATTTCCGCGCTTCATCTCCCCGCAATCCGGGCGCATGGCCATCCACCGGTTTATTGTATTTTTTAGCTGAAGCAATTTTTTTCATCACTTCCCCATCCCCGAGAAGAACGCCCGGAAAATTCATCATCTCACTCAGGTATTTAATTTCGGGCCTCGACAACAGTTCATCCACTTCCCCGGAATGCAAAGCGGCACCCGCAGTTTCAAAAATCGTTGCCGGTACACAGCTGGGTGCACCGAAATAAAAATAAAAGGGCGTCTGGCTTGCGTTCTCCAGCATAAATTCCACGCCCGCAATGCCCAGTACATTGGCAATTTCATGCGGGTCACTGATCGTGGCCACCGTGCCATGCACCACGGCGAGCCGCGCAAATTCGGTGGGCAATAACATCGAACTTTCTATGTGCACATGCGCGTCAATAAAACCCGGACAGAAATAGACTTCCGGTACCGCTTCGGATTCTTCCAGTTCCCTGATCCCTGTAATAAACTCACCTCCGATGGAAATTTCCGCCGGATAAATTCTTTTTCCAGGAATGTCGACCAGCTTACCTCGCAGTGTCATAGCAAATACTTATTCTTAACAGACAAGATATTTAATCATTCAGCAGTCCCGGCCTTTTCTCGGCCGTTTTACGCAGGGCGGCTTCGTGCCGCCATTCTGAAATTTTTGCCGGATCTCCGCTCAGCAGAATATCCGGAACCTTCCATCCCCGAAAATCGGCTGGTCTCGTGTAAACAGGAGGAGCCAGTAAATTATCCTGAAAGGAATCAAATAGTGCGGAGGTTTCATCATTCAATACACCGGGAAGCAAACGACCGATAGCATCCGTTAATACAGCAGCCGGTAATTCACCTCCGCTGAGCACGTAGTCACCGATCGAAATTTCACGGGTAATGAAATGCTCCCGTATTCGTTCGTCAATCCCCTTGTAGTGACCGCTGATGATGAGCAGATTTTCTTTCATGGACAAGGCATTCGCCATCGGCTGGTTGAGCAGTTCGCCATCGGGACTCATAAAAATGATGTCATCGTAGTCCCTTTCCTTTTTCAATGATTCAATCGCATTGGCCAGGGGTTCACACATCATCACCATGCCCGCACCGCCGCCATACTGATAATCATCCACCTGACCGTATTCATTCACCGCCCAGTTTCTGAGCGGGTGAACAAAAATTTCCAGCAGGTTTTTTTCCTTTGCCCTCTTCAGAATCGAATGGGCGAAAGAGCTTTCCAGCAATTCGGGCAAAACACTGATGATGTCTATTCGCAAAATAAATAAATTGAAATTTTTAAATACCGCAAGTCATGGAATATCCGAAGCGGAATTTCCCATATCATCCAGATCCCGTCTTTGTTTTTTTGTGGGCCTTCCCACTTTGCTGAGTCTTTTTCCGGTATGAAAACTCGCCGCCTGAAACTGAACCCTTTGTATTTCCTCAGCCGGCGTAATATCGGAATAATATTTTACCGCTTCCACATGGGCCACGCGGTGATCCAGCAACCCGGTCACTTTTATACGCCAGCGTTTGGCCTCTGTTTTCACTTCATATTCCTCACCCACATGCACGGCTTTTGAAGGCTTCACCTGTCCCGCATCATTTTTCACTTTGCCTTTTTCGCAGGCATCGGAAGCCTGGCTCCTCGTTTTGTATAAACGGATGCTCCAGAGATATTTGTCGATGCGGAGTTTTTCGTTCTCAGACATTTTTTTCGTTTATCGAATATCGTTTATCGTGAATCGTTACGATGAACCATAAACGATCCACGATAAACGGTATTCAGTTTTAGGCTTTAAGCTTTAGGCTTTGAGCTTAATAAAGAAAAATACTGATGAAAAAAAGGTATCGTTTCAATACCCTTGTAAAAATTGGCGATATCATATTTTTCATTGGGAGAATGCAGGTTATCACTGTCCAGCCCGAATCCCATAAACACAATTTTAATACCCAGTTCTTTTTCGAGCAGTGAACAGATGGGAATACTTCCGCCGCCCCTTTGCGGTACAGGCTTTTTTCCAAAGCTGGTTTCGATGGCTTTCTCTGCTGCCAGATAAGCAATCGAATCGAGGGGTGTCATATAGGGCTCGCCGCCATGTAATTCAAATGCGTTGACCGTTACACCTGCCGGCGCAATTTTTTTGAAATAGTCCAGCAGCAGCTTCGCCGTTTTTCCTGCCCGCTGATGGGGTACCAGCCGGGCAGAAATCTTTGCAGAAGCTTTGGAAGGCAATACGGTTTTGGATCCTTCTCCCTGAAATCCGCCCCAGATGCCATTGAGCTCGAGGGTCGGACGGATACCCGTACGTTCGTTGGTACTGTAACCTTTTTCTCCCCAGAGCGACTGCACACCGAGGTCTTTCATATATTCTTTTTCGTTGAAGGGCGCGGCGGCCATTTTTTTCCTGTCCTCCGCAGAAGATTCCAGCACGTCGTCATAAAAGCCCGGTATCGTAATATGGTTATTCTCATCGTGACAACTGGCAATCATCTGCGCCAGTATGGTGATGGGATTGGCCACCGCACCTCCGTAAACTCCGCTGTGCAGATCCCTGTTGGGCCCGGTTAATTCAACCTGGATATAAGCGAGTCCGCGTACTCCAATTTCAATGGAAGGGGTTTCGAGACTGATCATCGACGTATCGCTGATGAGGATCACATCTGCCTTCAGTAATTCTTTATGCGAGGAAACAAAATCACCGAGACTGGGAGAACCGATTTCTTCTTCTCCTTCGATGATGAATTTGATATTGCAGGGAAGGGGGCCGGTCTGGTTCATGATTTCAAGGGCCTTGACATGCATGAAAAACTGACCCTTGTCATCTGCCGAGCCACGCGCAAAGATCATCCCGTTTTTTATCGTGGGTTCGAAAGGAGGAGTATGCCAGAGATCCAGGGGATCCACCGGCTGCACATCGTAATGGCCATATACCAGTACGGTCGGTTTCGAAGCGTCCACTATTTTTTCGCCGTAAACAACCGGATGCCCGGCTGTCGGATATATTTCTGCTTTGGTTGCGCCTGCATCCAGCAGGGATTTTTTAACTGCCTCGGCACAAACCAGCATATCGCCCTGATGGGTACTGTCAGAACTGATCGAAGGAATTTTCAGCAGTTCCATGAGTTCTTTTAAAAATCTGTCCTGGTTTTTGTCCTGATATGTTTTCCACGCCTGCATAGGGATCGTTTTATGAATGAATGACTGCGAAATTAGGACCTTTTACTACATGCCGTGTGACCGTTTGCATCAGGACTGGGAACTCAGGTCATGTTTTTTATTGGGCACCACATTCTCCAGGTCCCATTCAATTTTTTTCACAAACGGGTGCTTGCGTACATGGCAGTCGGGTTTGATACAAATGGGGCAGCAGTCCGGAATGCAATCATCAGCGTGCACAAAAAATTCCATGGCGGATCCGAATTCCTTCTGAATGAGCACCCGCAGCCTGTCCACTTCATCATGTGCCTGGCTCACGTTGAAATACCAGGGAACGGTCATGTGACAGTCAATATGCAGCACATTACCGAATTTGATGACGCGCAGATTGTGAATATCAATCCAGTTGGGACCGCGGTTATTATTCAGCAGGTCAATGACTTTCTCCAGAATTTTTTCGTCGGCCTCATCCATGATGCCGGCCACGGATTTGCGCGCGATGCGGTATCCGATAACCATGATGACGACCGACATGATAATGGCTACGATGCTGTCGAGCTGGTGAATATGTGTAAAATAAATCAGGACTAGCCCCACCATGATGGCGAGCGTGGAATAGGTATCCGATTGCAGATGATGGCCGCTGGCCTGAAGGGCTTCCGACTGATTGGCCTTTCCCCTGCGGATGGCGATAAAGCCAACCACAAAATTAATGACGGCAGATACCGCTACCAGAAGAATGCCCGTATTCAGCTGATGTAATTCTTTGGGATGAAGGAGCTGACTGACGGCTTCAAAAATAATAAATACACCCGCCAGCATAATCAGAGTGCCTTCGATGGCTGCGGAAAGAAACTCTGCCTTACCATGGCCGTAGGGATGGTTACTGTCGCGCGGCTTATAGGCGATGGACAAACTGTATAATCCAACGGCACCGGCAATCACATTCACGATGCTCTCCAGGGCGTCGGTCAGGATGGCTACGGAATGCGTCAGATACCAGGCAATAATTTTCAGCGCAAATAAAACAATGGCAATGAAAAGGATCCAGGATTGCAGTCGGAGATTTTCTTTGCTTTTATCCACGAAATAAATTGTCAGCAAATGTAAAAGGAATCGCAACGAAACCGGTTGCTGCCCTGTTTAATTTTGCAATGAAATTAAATATTGTTTTCTGCGGGTTTGCGTTTGCGGAGTTTTCTGAACAGACGGTTGTAATATTCCCGGTTGAAGAGTTGGGAATCGTCCATTGCTTTATAGGTCAGAAAAATACCCACGGGCAACAGAACAAAAGTAGCCATCCACATGCCGGTTATGGGCTGCATGACATCTTCCTTCACAAATTTTCTTCCGAAATTATTCAGCAGGAAAAAGACAACGAAAAAGATAACGGCAAAAATCAGGGGGAGCCCAATGCCTCCCTTTCGGATGATGGAACCCAGCGGGGCGCCGATCATAAAGAGTACGAGACAGGCAATCGACATCGTAATTTTTTCGTGCCAGGTCATCAGGTGGAGCCTCAGATTTTTCCGGTCGTTTTCGTAGGTCGTGGAGGAAATATCGGTGCTGGCTTTCACATTACTGAAAGTGCTGTAGGCTCTTTCCATCACGTTCCGGCGCACACTGTCGGGCAGCACCTGCAAAAACGAATCCTTCACATTCACCGGCGCTTTAGATCTCCAGGGGCTGTCGAGCACGCTGAGCAAATGAATATGGGAGTTCAGTAAAATGCGTGACTGGTTGGTATAGGCGGCCGTGGTATGTTCAAGCGAATCGATGGTCGTTCCCAGCTGCCGCATGTTGAGCATCTGGTAATTATTCTTGAACGCGCTGTCGTCGGTTTTATTCAGTTTGAAGGAACTCAGGTCGAATACTTTTTTGTATTCTGCAAAACCCATCCGGATGAGCTGGGTGTTGATGGAACCCCGCGGACCTTTTTCCTGGTAGTTCCATCCGTTTTTCAGATTGAATTCAAGAAACTTTTTATCGGGAGAGATCGTCATCTTGCCGCTCTCGGCCACGATGGCATTGTCCTGCAGCAGGGAATAATTATGCTGGTAGATCAGGATATCGTGAATGCTGGCGCCATCCTTTTCTTTTTTCCCAATCTTGATAATGTACCCGTCGATCTTGTCATAGAAAACGCCTTCCTTGATATCGAAAGCGGGTTTGGACACAATGATATCAAACTTGAGGGTCTGCATTTTCAGCTGCGCCACGGGGATGATATAATTGTTGAACATGTAAGCGATGCCGCAGATAAAGAGGCAGGTGATAAACAGGGGGCGCATAAAACGCAGGAGCGGAATACCGGCCGATTTAATGGCCACGAGTTCGAAGGTTTCGCCGAGATTGCCGAAAGTCATAATGGAAGACAGCAGCACGGCCAGGGGAAGCGCCAGCGGAACCAGGGTGGCGCAGACGTACAGAATAAACGTGCCGATGGTGAGCAGGTCGAGACCCTTGCCGACGATATCATCAATGTATAACCAGAAAAATTGCAGAACAAGCACAAAGAGCGTAATAAAAAAAGTGGCGATGAAGGGGCCGATAAAAGCGCCAATGATCAGCTTGTCTAATTTTTTTATCACGCCGTAAAATTAAGCTTAAAGCCTAAAGCCTAAAGCCCAAAGCCTAAAACTAAAAAAAGGGAAATGTGAAAGTTTAATTTGTATCCTCTCTCGGCTCAGTCGAGACCAACCGTCAACCGCCAACCGCTCTCGGCTCTGTCGAGACCAACCGTCAACCTAATTCCCCAGCCGGTGAAAAAGATCCTTCACCTGGTAGCTCCATAACTGTGACTGGTCCTTGATATCTTTTTTATCGGCAAAATCCTTGATCAGGAGAATCGTCTGATTAGTGATATCTGATTTTTCTATACGGAACTCGAAAAATTCTTCAACAGGAGAATCTGACCAGTGGAAACGAACATATTTATCGGGCTCACTCTCCAAAACCTCGGCCTTGGTGGTTGAACCATTCCATGAAAAACTAAAAATATTATCGCGTTCGTCTACTTTATCGGCAAACCATTCCTGGAGCCCTGCAGGGGTGCTGAGGAACTCGTATAAAATGGAAGGGGGGCATTTTAACGAATATTCTAAAGTGAACTGCTGTTTCTTACTCATCTAGTATCTATTGATCGTGGGCTGCAATTATAGATAAATATTTCATGACCTGAAATTTTTTTTAACCTGCAGAAAAGCCTGAGAATGAAGAAATCATGTAGTCTCAAATCGGGAATGAACTGACTACCAGAGCGTTAACTCCATTCGGGTTTGGAAATCTGCACCGGAATCCTTATATTGATTAGTTGCCGGAGACGGTTTAACCAGCTGTTTACGAATCTTTCAGCACACTGATAAGAAAAGATCCATTTGTGCGTTTTTATTACAACCTAATATCCTGTTAAATCCTTTAAACCTAAAACCCTTTAAAATTACCTGCCCATGAGTATGCGTCAACTCAAGATCACGAAGAGTATTACGAATCGTGAGTCTCAGAGCTTGGAAAAGTACCTGCAGGAGATCGGAAAAGTTGAATTGATTACACCGGAAGAAGAGGTGAAACTCGCCATCCGTATCAAGCAGGGGGATCAGAAAGCCCTCGACAAACTAACTAAAGCCAATCTTCGTTTCGTAGTTTCCGTAGCCAAACAGTACCAGAACCAGGGCCTTACCCTGCCCGACCTCATCAATGAGGGCAATCTGGGCCTGATCAAGGCCGCACAACGTTTCGACGAAACCCGTGGTTTCAAATTCATTTCTTATGCCGTTTGGTGGATCCGTCAGAGCATTTTACAGGCCCTGGCCGAACAATCCCGTATCGTTCGTCTTCCCCTGAATAAAGTGGGACTGACCAACCGCATTGCCAAAGCCTATTCGATGCTCGAACAGCAGTATGAGCGCGAACCCTCGGCAGAAGAGCTGGCGGAAGTGCTTGAACTGGATATCGAAGAAGTGCGCTCCACCATGGGCATCGGTGGCCGTCATATCAGTGTGGATACCCCCCTGTCGGAAGGCGAGGATAATACCCTCATCGACGTGATGGAAAACCACAATGCGGACCGGGCCGAAACCAATATTGATCACAATGAATCTTTAAAGATAGATATTGACCGTTCCCTGAAAACGCTCACGGAGCGTCAGAAGGAAGTGATCTGTTTCTTCTTCGGAATCGGGGTGGACCATCCCATGAGCCTGGAAGATATCGGCGACCGCTTCAGTCTGACCCGCGAGCGCGTCAGGCAGATCAAGGATAAAGCCATTACCAAACTCAGGTCCAATTCAGGAGCGAAATCCCTGAGGAACTATCTGGGCATTTAATCACGAAAGCATTCGCATTGAGATAAAATTACACTTCATTTTCTTACATTTGCCTTCCGGAAAAACGTGGATAGAACGAGTTGTTTATTCACGTTTTTTCATTTCATTTTTAATCGGGAGGACGTTTTATGTTTGAAAATTTAAGTGAGAAACTGGACTCGGCGTTTAAGCAGCTCAAGGGGCAGGGAAGAATTACCGAACTCAATGTGGCCGCTACCGTTAAAGATATCCGTCGCGCGCTGATTGACGCCGATGTGAATTTCAAAATTGCCAAAGATTTCACCGATACCATCCGGGTGAAGGCACTGGGACAAAAAGTGCTGACAGCCGTGAGTCCCGGCCAGCTGATGGTAAAGATTGTGCAGGATGAACTCACCACGCTCATGGGCGGCAACGAGAGCGTACTGAACGCCAGGGGCAATCCGGCCGTGATCCTGGTGGCGGGACTGCAGGGTTCCGGTAAAACCACATTCTCCGGAAAACTCGCCAACTACCTCAAAACACAAAAAGGATTTTCACCTCTTCTTGTAGCGGCCGATGTATACCGTCCGGCGGCAATTGAGCAATTAAAAATACTGGGCTCCCAGATCGGCGTGGACGTATTCACGATAGAGGGGAATACCGATCCCGTGGCGATAGCCAGACAGGCTGTTGCGGAAGCCAAAAGCAGAAATAAAAACGTAGTCATCGTGGATACCGCCGGCCGGCTGGCAGTGGATGAAATGATGATGACCGAAGTAGCGAATATTAAAAAAGCCGTTGATCCCCAGGAGATTCTGTTTGTGGTGGATTCGATGACGGGTCAGGATGCGGTAAACACCGCGAAAGCCTTCAATGACAGGCTGGACTTTACCGGTGTGGTACTCACCAAGCTCGACGGAGACACCCGCGGCGGAGCGGCCCTTTCGATCAAATACACGGTTAACAAACCCATTAAATTTACCAGCAGCGGGGAAAAAATGGATACGCTGGACGTGTTCTACCCCGACCGTATGGCGCAGCGCATCCTCGGCATGGGGGATATCACCTCCCTGGTGGAAAAAGCACAGGGACAGTTCGATGAGGCCCAGGCCCGTAAGCTGGAAAAGAAAATCAGGAAAAATCAGTTTGATTTCGAAGATTTTAAACAGCAGCTGGACCAGATCCGGAAAATGGGCAATATCAAGGACCTGCTGGGAATGATTCCGGGGGTGGGTAAATCCATCAAGGATATTGATATCAGCAATGACTCCTTTAAGGGCATTGAGGCCATGATCAGCTCCATGACACCCTTTGAGCGGGCCAATCCCGATTCAATCGATCAAAACAGGAGAAAACGGATTGCGAAGGGCAGCGGCAAGGAACTGCAGGAAGTGAATGCCTTTATGAAACAGTTCGAGCAGATGAAGCAGATGATGAAATCCATGAATAAAATGCCCATGGGCGGAATGGGCCCTGGCAAACGTTAATTTTTCCGATCATCAAAAAAGTGGCCAAATCATTCGGCATTTTCTCCCTGATACCTTACATTTGCAGCAACAGATTGATTCGTTCGATCTGATCGTAAACCTTATTAAATAACGCATTTAAATTTTTATTTAAGATGCCTGTAAAAATCAGACTCCAGAGACATGGGTCTAAGAAGAGACCATTCTATTTCATCGTCGTAGCCGACATCAGGGCCCCAAGAGACGGTAAATTCATTCAGAAAATCGGTACTTACAATCCTTTAACTGTTCCCGCTTCGGTTCAGCTTGACCGCCAGAAGGCGCTTGACTGGCTGCATAAGGGCGCACAACCCACAGATACGGTTCGCCGCATCCTGAGTTATAAAGGCGTATTGTATCTGAAGCATCTTTTACGTGGTGTGGGTCTTGGCCTGTTCGATGAAGCTGCCGCCATGGAAAAATTTTCCAAATGGCATAGCGAACACGAACTGAGTGTTAAGAAACGTCAGGAAGATCATCGCAAAGCAAGGCCCGGTGGCCGTCGCGGTCCCGCTCCAGCCAGAAGAATGGAGAGGAAGCCGAACGAAGCACAGAGCTAAGTGATGTAATCATAATTTTATTCAAGGCTATCCGTCAGCGCACGGATAGCCTTTTTTTATTGATCGGTGAAAATGGAAAACAGTTATAGAAATATTGGCAAGATCGTTTCGGCCTTCGGATTAAAAGGCGAAGTAATCGTGCAACACCAGCTCGGAAAAAAAATTGTGCTGTCGAAAATCAAAGTGATTTTTCTGGAACAGAAAAAAGACGAGATGCTGCCGTATTTTATTGAAAATATCCGCAAAAAAGGAGCGGATGATTTTTACCTCAAGCTGGAAGGAATTGAAACCAAGGAAGCGGCCACGAAATTCATGCGCCGCGACGTATGGATGAAGGAAGAAGAAGTGCAGCTGCATACCCAGAAGAACAATCCCATTGCCTGGGTGGGATACCGGGTAATCGACCAGGGGCGCGACCTCGGACCCGTTATCGAAATCATCGAACAGCCGCATCAGATCCTCTGCCGGCTTGAAATCGACTCCAAAGAAGTGCTGATACCCATTAATGAGCAGACCCTGCAAAAAGTGGATCATATTCATAAAAGTCTGATTGTCATTTTGCCTGAGGGGCTGCTTGAAGTGTATCTGGGGTAATGTGGCAAATGTGGAATTGTAGATAATTAAAAATGAGGGAGTTGAATGATTAATGTTAATGTGGGAATATGTTTTCCGGTCAACCGTCAACCGTCAACCGCGAACGGTAGTCTTTTGAAAAGTTACAAAAACCTTACAGGGACCTTACAGAGACCCTGGTATCGGCTGCAACCCTTCTGCAACCTCTCTGCATAGCCGAAGCCAGCCCCCGAAACTATTTGAGATTCCGTTTATGGGCCATTCCTTCTCAGCTGATTTGCTTTATTTCGTTGGCCGGATTCGGAAACGAAAAGCGTATCCATCCGGTTTTCAAAGGCTACTGAAGAGCGGTGCACGGGATCGGCCGTTTCAACCGGATTCACTGTTTTTGTGATGTACAATGATCATGTATTCCTTCGGGAATGATTCATGAATTTTTATTGTTTAGTCCACAGTAAGTCCGCTACGTAGCGGACTTACTGTGGACTAGGCCCTTACATTTTAATAATCAATACCGAAGGAATACAGTTGCCAAAGAGGATATGGGAATAATCAGGCATCGCAAGGCCAGGTTTGAACGCTCGGGCAATCCATTAACCGGGTCATGCCGTCAGGCGATCTATTGACGCCTTATAAATTAACAATAAATACAAAATATTCCGGCTCATAAATCGTTGACTTTGAATGAAAGTTGATTTTGCAGCCAGAAAACCGCTACTTCAAACGGCCTTTTTTCTCTTTCTTTTTCTGCAGATTCAGGCCCAGCCCATTACCGGGATCTGGAAGGGTAAAATGGGTTCATCCAAAGTGGAACTGAAGCTGGTCCGCAAGGGCGACAGTCTGATCGGGACTTCTTACTACTACGAATCGAAATCGAATTATCGCAGGTACTCCGTTAAGGGGTATTTCGACGATAAAACCAACGACGTGGTTTGGTGGGATGATGTGCTGATCGAAGAAAAAAATCCGCGGCGTTTTATCAGCGGCGGTCCGACGGCCCTGCTGGCGATGGCTGATTTTAACTGTCCGGGTGAGGGCGTCATGAAACTCGACGGCTCCACTACCCCTAAGGATGATCTGGAAAAGGGAAAAAAAGAATTACACCTCCTAAAGGCCAATAATGCACCGGTATTTCCGGATGAATGGGATTTTCTGATTGACAACTACGCTTATGCGGTGGCCAATCCGGGAATGATCGACAGTGTGGAAGAATATGCTTTTCATCCGGAACCCATTCCCGTACAAACCGCCTCGGGAACTCCGATTCTGCCCGACAGTCCACCGGCTCAGAATCCGCCGCCAGCCGTCGTTTCACGAAATGATAATCCTGTTCAGTCCGTTCCGGATGAATCGCCCGCAAAACCGCATCCGTCCAACACGGCAGTTGAAAATACATTACCCCTAAAAAAAGAACCTCTGGTGGCAGGACCGACGTTTATTCCGCCTTCGGAACAAAGCAATGAGGAGCGTTTTAGCAGTCGCAGGAAGATTTTACAAAATGTCATTCCGGTGAAAGGAGATTCCATCGAACTGCGTTTCTACGACAATGCCGAGATAGACGGAGATTCCATCGCCGTATTTTTGAATGGCCGTTTACTGAAAGAACATATTCTGCTGGCAGAAACAGCTTATATCATGAAAATCGCGGTGAATGATCTGCAGCCGGATAATGAACTCGTGATGGTGGCTGAAAACCTGGGGACCATTCCACCGAACACTTCGCTCATGGTAGCGATCGTGGAAGATAAAAGATATGAAGCGCATCTGCAGAGCACCGAAGGGAGCAGCGCGCTGGTGAGATTGGTTAAGCCATAGTGGTTGGCGGTTGGCTGTAAATCGTTTATCGTTTATGGTTTATCGTATCGATGACTGTTCAGAGCCAGCGGGGGACCTTTTTTTTGTAATCTGTGTATAAACTTCCGAATGCGCGCAGCAGATATTTTTCCTCGGGAATGATAACGAGCCGCGTAATGAGAAGAATCAGTACGGGCAGTAGTAAAAAGGTCCAGCTATTTCCAAACCGGAGTGCAAGACCAATATATAAAAAAAGCAATCCAATATACATCGGATTGCGGCTCCTGGCATAGATGCCGCCCGTCTGCAATGAACTGGCTGGCTTGATCAGCACCACGGTATTTTTAGTCATCACAAACTGCCGCAGGGCGGGAGCAGCAAATACTAATCCCGTTATTATACAAACCAAGCCGATAACGGTGGCTGCCGTTCCCTGCAAAAAAGAACTTTGAATGGGAATCCTATTTTGTATTAAAACAGACAGTGCAAATACCGCCGCGTAAAATAAAGGAGGGGGTATAAAAACGCCGGGACTGTCGCTCGATTTTTCCATCAGATCACCAGGTTGATCATCTTGTTCTTTACATAGATCACTTTCTTTGGCGCCTTGCCGTCGAGCCATTTTTTGACTGACTCATCGGCCAACACCAGTTCTTCCACCTGCTGCTGTGTGGCATCGAGACGGATATTGAGTTCGGTGCGTGTTTTGCCATTGATGGCAATGGGATATAGTTTGGCAGATTCAACCAGGTATTTTTCTTCGTATTTCGGATAGGTCGCATCGAGTACCGTGCCCTCGTTTCCCAGTTCATGCCAGAGTTCTTCGCAGATATGCGGGGCATAGGGTGTGAGGATGATCAGCAGTTTCTCCAGGATTTCTTTCTTATTGCATTTTAATTCGCCAAGTTCATTCACGGTAATCATCAGCGCGCTCACTGCCGTATTGAATGAAAAACGATCGGTGTCCTCATCGAGTTTTTTGATCGCTTTGTGTAACACTTTCCATTCTGCATCAGTTGCTGCCGCTTCATTCCATACCCTGCCCCTGATTTCGTCAAAGAACAGACGCCAGAGTTTGCGAAGGAAACGATGTACGCCTTCAATGCCCTTCGTGTCCCAGGGTTTGCTTTGTTCTACCGGACCGAGGAACATTTCATACATGCGGAACGTATCGGCGCCGTATTTTTCCACCAGTTCATTGGGGTTAACGGTATTGAATTTGGACTTGGACATTTTTTCGACTTCGCTTATGGTTAAAAATCTCTTCGATTTAGAAATCGAACCATTTTTATCATACCAACTGCCATCGATAAAACATCCTTCGTTGCAGAAAAAAATAGAATTTTTATCTTGTAGCCCATTCAAGTATAGTCGATCAACATCTAGTAAGTTAGAGTTTACGTAGTTAATATTGATATGAAATTTTCCCAATTGGATATTGGATGATAGGTCAGCAAAATTGTAATCTGCCGAATAATATTGATTCATTTTTCTATCTCCAACTAGACTATGAACGCTTTCTGGATAAGATCTTAAGGATGCTAAATTATTAGAAAGAACTATTTCTCTCCAAGCCAATTGAGAAACACCCTGAATCATACCCTGGTTCACGAGCCGGCGATAGGGTTCGTCAAAACCAATATGCCCGAGATCGAAGAGAAACTTCGTCCACATACGACTATAGAGCAAATGGCCGACGGCGTGTTCGGTGCCGCCGATATAGAGATCCACCTGGTTCCAGTAGTCGGAGGCGGCGCGGCTGCAGAAGGTTTCGGTATTCTGCGGATCCATATAACGAAGAAAATACCAGCTGCTGCCGGCATATCCGGGCATGGTATTCGTTTCTAAGTGTCGGGAAGTCCATTCCGGCAGATTGGCCAGGGGGCCTTCGCCATTGGGACCGGGTTTATAAGAATCTACCCTGGGCAGTTCTAGGGGCAGGTCTTTTTCATCCATGGCATAGGCGATGCCGTTTTTCCAGGTAATCGGAAAGGGTTCACCCCAATAACGCTGACGGCTAAACGCTGCATCTCTTATTTTGTAATTCACGCGTTTGTTGCCAATGTCCATCGCTTCCAGCTTTTCATTGACGATGCCGATGGCCTCGCGCATGGCGATGCCATTGAGAAACCCGCTGTTTTCGAGCAGGGCGTCCTTGGTCGGGTTGGCTTCGCTGCCATTGAAATGGCTCCCGATAATATTGGTAACGGGTATATGGAAGTGTTCTGCGAATTTGAAATCGCGTTCGTCGCCGCAGGGCACGGCCATAATGGCGCCGGTACCATAACCGGCGAGCACATATTCAGAGATCCAGACCGGGATGGGATGGGCATTGAAAGGATTCAGCACATAGGAGCCGGTAAAACATCCGGTGATTTTCTTTTCGGCCATGCGTTCCCGTTCGCTGCGGCTTTTCACATAAGCGATATAGGCATCCACTGATTCTTTTTCGGTGGCCGAAGTCATTTCCGCAATCAACTCGTGCTCCGGGGCAACCACCATAAAGTCAACACCGAAAATGGTATCGGGCCGCGTGGTATAAACGCGCAGTTTTTTAGAAGGATCATGCTGAAACGCAAAGTCTATTTCTGCACCATAACTTTTCCCGATCCAGTTCGACTGCATTTCTTTCATGGCATCGCTGAACTGAACCGTATCGAGCCCCTCGAGCAGGCGATCAGCATAATCCGTAATGCGCAGATACCACTGACGCAGTTTCTTTTTCACCACGGGATGTCCGCCGCGTTCACTAAAGCCATTGATTACTTCGTCGTTGGCAAGTACGGTGCCGAGTGCTTCGCACCAGTTCACTTCCCCGAAACCACAATAAGCCAGACGATATTCCATGAGGATATCCTGCTGCTGTTTTTCTGAAAAAGACTTCCATTCCGGGGCGGTGAACGGAGCAAAAGCCCGATTGGCGGGCAACACGGCGCTTCCCTGTTTTTCAAAAACGCCAATCAGTTCGTTCAATGGCTTTGCCTTATTTGCGGAATGGTCGTAATAACTGTTAAACAACTGCAAAAATATCCACTGGGTCCATTTGTAGTAGGAGGGTTCCGCGGTATTTACCTGCCGGCTCCAGTCGAAAGAGAACCCGATCCGGTCCAGCTGTTCCCTGAAATTTTTGATGTTATCGCGGGTACTCACGGCAGGGTGAATGCCATGGTCGATGGCGTATTGTTCAGCGGGCAGTCCGAAGACATCATATCCCATCGGATGCAGTACGTTAAAGCCTTTCAGCCGTTTATAGCGGGCAAATATATCGCTGGCGATATAACCCAGGGGATGACCCACATGGAGCCCTGCGCCACTTGGATAAGGAAACATATCCAGCACATAACACTTGGGTTTGGGGCTGTTATTACTTACCTTATACACCTGATCTGCCTGCCATTTGCTCTGCCATTTTTTTTCGATGGCGTTGAATGAATACTCCATATGAACCAACAAAAATACGCATCATGCGGGTAAATCTTTTATTTTTGCCCATTCCAGCTTTCTGACTAAAAGCCAATTGATCAACTATGGCACAAACCCGCAAAGGATCCGCCAAACGTTCAGCTCCTTCTTATCTCATGGCCATTGTGGGCGTTTCCCTTGTACTTTTTCTTCTGGGAATCCTCGGATGGATCATCATCAACGCCAATAAACTCGGGCAGTATTTCAAGGAAAATATCGCGATGAACGTATACATACGTGAAAACGTATCGGCGAAAGACAGTGCCGCCCTCGTGAACTATATCATATCCAAGCCCTATGTGAAGGATTATGAGTATGTGACCAAGGAAGGTGCAAAGAAAAAATACCTGCAGGACGGGAACAAGGACTGGGGGGCGCTGCTCGACAGAAATCCACTGCCGGCCAGTCTCGACTTCCGCATCACCAAAGAATATGCATCCATTGATTCCCTGTCGAAAATTAAAAACGACCTGATGCAGAATATCGCGGTCAGCGATGTGCAATACCCGCAATCCCTGGTGACGAACCTGAATAATATCATCAATAAAATCAGCATCATATTACTTTCCGTGATCGTGATCATTTCGATCCTGGTTATTTTTCTGATCGACAATACCATCCGGCTGGCCATGTTCAGCAACCGTTTCCTGATTAAGACCATGCAGATGGTGGGCGCCACACGATGGTTCATTTCCCGTCCCATGGACCTCCGCGCGTTCATTAACGGGCTCATCAGCGGATTACTGGCGGTGGGCGGACTGATTGCCATCATCATCTTTGCAGAGAACCAGCTGCCCTACCTGAAGGCCCTGCGCGACTATCCCCTGCTGATTATGTTATTTATCGCGATTATCCTGCTGGGCATCTGTATTTCCTTTTTCAGCACCCACCGGAGTGTATTGAAATACCTGAAGATGAAACTGGACGAATTATATTGATTTTAGTACATTGCGAACCTATTTTCACTTATGGCAAAACAAATAAAAACATCCGGCTCCAAACTGACCGGTTCCAGAAATTATAAGCCCTTATTCGGCAAGGAAAACTATCGCTGGATGCTTATCGGCATGGTGCTGATTTTACTCGGCCTTTTGCTGATGATCGGCGGAAAAAGCAAGGATCCCAATGTATTCGATCCAACTGAAGTGTACAGCTTCCGGCGCATTACGGTGGCTCCTATTTTAATTCTGGGCGGACTGGTGCTGGAGATCGTGGGGATCTTTAAGAAATCCAAAGTGCAGAATCCACAATGAGCCTGATCCAAGCCATTATCATTGCTATCGTTGAGGGCATCACCGAATTTCTTCCCATTTCGTCGACGGCGCATATGAAGTTTGCCAACCCGCTCATCGGGGTGCAGACCAGCGCTTTTACCGATCTCTATGAGATCGTCATTCAGCTCGCTGCGATTCTGGCCGTAGTGGTTCTTTATTACAAGCAGTTTTTCGATTTCAAAAAAATCCGGTTTTACTTCAAGCTGGTTATCGCGCTGATCCCTGCGATTATTGCCGGTGTGCTGCTGAAAAAACATATTGATGCCATGCTGGGCAACCTCGTTTTTATCGCGGTGGTCATGATCGCGGGCGGTGTTATTCTGCTTTTCATCGACCGGCTGTTTACCAAACCGCAGATCCATTCCCAGGATGGCGTGACCAACAAAAACGCTTTCTGGATCGGCTGTTACCAGGTGCTCTCGGTTTTATTTCCGGGACTCAGCCGCAGTGCAGCCACCATCATTGGCGGATTGCAGCAAAAGCTCGACCGCCGCACGGCTGCCGAGTTTTCGTTTTTCCTGGCCGTACCCACCATGCTGGCCGCTTCTGTGAAAAGTTTCTGGGATGTACACAAGGCCAATCCGGAGGTCTTTGTAAAAGACAATATGACCCTGCTGCTGATCGGCAGTGTGGTGGCCTTTGTGGTTGCTCTGCTGGCGATCCGTTTTTTTATTACTTATCTACAACGCCACGGTTTCAAATTATTCGGATATTACAGGATCATTGCCGGTTCCCTGATTCTTCTGCTCTTGTGGAAGGGAGTTATTCATCAATAAATTAAACGGGTATGCAAACGGCCTCCAAAAAAGTCATTCGCGGATGGGCGATGTACGACTGGGCAAATTCTGTTTACAATCTCGTTATTACCACTACTTTTTTCCCAATCTATTTTACCGCGGTAACCAAGAAACAGTTTGGCAGCGATATCGTGCCCTTTCTGGGAAGGAAATTTGTGAACTCCTCACTGTACGATTATTCGCTGGCCGTTGCCTATTTGTTTATCGCACTGCTTTATCCGGTGCTCACGTCCATCGCCGATACGAGGGGGAACAAAAAGGCCTTCATGAAATTTTTCTGTTATATGGGTTCAATCGGTTGTGCCCTGCTTTATTTTTTTGACGGAACGAATCTCTGGCTCGGCATACTCTGTTTTATGCTCGCTTCGATGGGATTTGTAGGAAGCCTCGTTTTTTACAATGCCTTCCTGCCGGAAATTGCGGCGCCGGAGGACCGTGACCGGGTGAGTGCAAAAGGATTTTCATTCGGATATATCGGAAGCGTTATCCTTCAGCTGATCGGATTTGCGCTGGTTATACTCATGCCGGGCGATCCCTTTCTGGCACCCCGTATCACTTTCCTGCTGGTGGGCATCTGGTGGGCCTCTTTTGCACAGATCACTTTTTCTGTGCTGCCCGAAACAAAATCTTCCGGAACCATCAGTCTGAATATTTTTTCTGAAAGTTTTTCGGCGATGAAGGCCGTATATGCGTCTATAAAAAAATTGCCCGTGCTGAAAAACTTCCTTCGGGGCTATTTTTTTTACAGCATGGGTGTACAGACGGTAATGCTGGCAGCCACTTTATTTGGAAGCAAAGTATTACAGCTCCCCGATACCAAACTGATTATAACGGTTGTGGTGATTCAGCTCGTGGCCATACCCGGAGCGATCTGGATGAGCCGCATGTCGGAGAAATTCGGGAACCTGAAGGTATTGAGCGGTATTATCGTTTTCTGGATCCTGATCTGCGTTTCAGCCTACTACACGGCCAGTTATAAAGAGCATGGAGGTAATCCGGAATTCGGGTTTTATGGTCTGGCTGTGGCTGTGGGACTGGTTATGGGCGGTATACAGTCACTCAGCCGTTCTACCTATTCCAAACTGATGCCCGAGACCAAAGAGACGGCTTCCTATTTCAGCTATTATGATTTTACCGAAAAGCTCGCTATTGTAATCGGCATGTTCAGTTTTGGATTCATAGAAGAACTGACAGGAAGTATGAAGAATTCCCTGCTGGCGCTGATCGTATTTTTTGTGCTTGGACTGATCTGGCTCGTGAGAGCGCAGAAATTGAGTTACCGATTGGCAAATTAACCTTGAGTCGATTATAGTTTACGGTATATCGTTTTTGGATGTCACGATAAACCATAAACGATAAACCATCCACGATAAACCCATGATCCTCCACACAATCAACACCGGTTTTTTCAAACTCGACGGCGGCGCCATGTTTGGTGTAGTGCCCAGGTCGATCTGGAACAAAACGAACCCGGCGGACGGGAATAATCTCTGCAGCTGGGCGCTGCGCTGCCTGCTGATCGAAGAAGAAGGCAGAAGGATTCTGGTGGATACGGGAATCGGAAACAAACAGGATGCGAAGTTTTTCAGCCATTATGATCTCCACGGAGAAGACAGCCTGGAATCCTCACTGCACGCACTTGGATTTCAAAGAGAAGATATCACCGACGTATTTCTGACCCATCTGCATTTTGATCATTGCGGGGGAGCCATCATGCAAAAAGACGGGTTTTTGTTTCCTGCTTTTCCGAATGCAGATTTCTGGAGTAATGAACAACACTGGCTTTGGGCCACCGAACCCAATGAAAGGGAGAAAGCCAGTTTTTTAAAAGAAAATATTCTTCCCATCAAAGAAAGCGGACGTTTGAAAATGGTACCGGTGGGAACAGAGACCCGTGGGCAAATCGGGCGTTCTTCTTTTACCCGGGGCATGTCGGTCCGTTTTGCCAATGGCCATACGAGTGCCATGATGCTTCCCCAGCTGGAATATAAAGGGAGAACCGTTGTATTTATGGCTGACCTGTTACCCTCTGCGGGGCATTTGCCCATTCCCTACGTGATGGCCTATGATATGTTTCCGCTTGTTTCGTTAAGGGAAAAAAAAGCATTCCTGGAGGAAGCGCTGGCGGGCGACTACGTTTTATTCTTCGAGCATGATCCGCTGCATGAATGCTGCACACTGCAAAAAACGGAAAAAGGTATCCGGGTGAAAGAATTTTTTACCCTAAAAGATCTCTGATTGAACTTTGGAATAATAATATTTATAATTTTACGTTAATCATCCTTACTAACCCAATCACATAGATCTTAAAAGCCGTCACCTTCAAAACGTGATGGCTTTTTTGTTTCTAGCGCAGTTCCGGTTTGTCGGTTTCTTCCCTGAGGTAATAGTCTTCCGATTTATAATCGAAACTTTTTGAGCTGGTATTTTTATAGTCGGGATTGTAAGAAACAAAAAAATACAGGTAAAGCGCGCGGCTCAGGCGCATAAACCAGGGCTGCAGAAAAAGCAGAACCACCCCGTTGATGCCCAGCCACCAGACCACTCGGTGATCACTTTCTGCCAGCGAAAATCCGATCGTGAGCAGCCAGAAAACAAAACTCAGCGCCGAAAAAAGAACGGTCAGTCCATAACTCACATAGGCCGTGCCGTACCAGAAACCCACTTCGAGTTCGAAAAGCTGTCCGCATTCGGTGCATCGCGGGGGCATTTTCAGCATGGTTTTCAGATGCCATGGATTGGGATCAGAAAACATGCTGCCCTTACGGCAATGAGGACATTTTTGCGTCATCAGACTCCACAGATATCCCGGTTTCCCTGCCATATCAAAATTTCAGCAAAGGTACCGGCTATTTAGCTGATTTGCGAAGAAGGTATAATTTGAGGTGTTTAAGAAAAGTCATGTGCGAAATCTGTATGGCAATGACCAGCCCGAACAGTCCATCCAGAAAACCCAGGCGGATGATATAGCTTTGAAAAAAAGCCCATCCGGGATGTGCGAATACATTGAAGAGATTGGTTGATCTGCCTTTTGCGAACAAAGATTCCGCTGCAATCGTACTTAGTTTATTATTCTGGGCCACGTGTTCCGCAATGGAATGATAGGAGTAGTGCAGGATATCTCCTTTCAGATGCTCCACCTGGAGATGGTCGGCCAGTTCAATTTTGTCGTGGGGATTGGTGCCGCCCCATTGTGCCAGGCGCCGGTCGAAGAGACGGATCTTGGTATCGGGATACCAGCTGCCGTGACGAATAAATTTACCGCAATAATTGGTGCAGCGGTTCATGCGGTAGGCAGGATGGGTGAAATTCGTTTTCACTTTGATGATGGAATCGGACAGTACGGGATCCAGGGCTTCGTCAGCATCCAGGCTCAGAATATAATCGTAGCGGGCCATGCCGACCACTTTGTTCTTTTGCTGAATATAACCCGCGAAAGGGAGTTGCTGAACAACAGCGCCCTTACTTTCTGCGATAGTCAGGGTTTGGTCGCTCGAAAAAGAATCCAGCACCAGGATTTCATCGGCCACTGATTTTACAGAATCGATGCAACGGCCTATATTTTTTTCTTCATTACTCGTTATGATAACAACGGATATTTTTTCCATCAAGATTTGGATTTAACCTGCTGTGCTCATGGCGGTTTCCGGAATATCCTGGCTGCTTTTTCTTTCTCCGATCTGCTGGCGCCACATGGCATAATAAAGTCCTTTCTCGTCTCTCAGATCACTGTGCGTGCCTGTTTCAACCACTTTTCCCTTTTCGAGTACATAGATCCGGTCGGCGTGCATAATCGTCGACAGGCGATGCGCAATGAGTATGGTAATCTGGTTTCTCTGGGATGACACTTCCCTGATGGTTTTAGTGATTTCTTCTTCGGTTAAGGAATCGAGCGCGGAAGTGGCTTCATCAAAAATCAGCACCCGGGGTTTTCTCAACAGGGCACGGGCAATGGAAAGCCGTTGTTTTTCGCCACCCGATAATTTCAATCCTCCTTCGCCGATCATGGTTTCGAGTCCTTTTTCCGCCCTTTCGAGCAGATTGAGACAGGAGGCTTTTTTCAGCACATCCAGCAGATCGGCTTCGGTGGACGAAGGACTTACGAAAATCAGGTTCTCGCGGATGGTGCCGGAGAATAACTGGGTATCCTGTGTAACGAATCCGATCTGGTTGCGCAGGTCGTCGAAGCTGATGGAATTTTCGTCGAGGTTATTATATAATATTTTTCCCTGCAGTGGCCGGTACAAGCCAACCAGTAGTTTCATCAGCGTGGATTTACCGGAACCGGAGGGACCAACAAAAGCGATGGTTTGTCCTACCTGCACATCAAAGCTGATCTGGTCAATGGCGAAATGACTGGCCGTTTTGTGTTTGAAAACGACCTGCTGAAAACTGAGTTCTTCGATATTGCCGAGGTGTTGCGGGTGTGCAGCTTCTGCTTCGGGAACTTTTTTCATCAGTAATTCAAAATTATTCAGGGAGGCCTGGGCCTCGCGATAGGAGAGAACGATATTGCCGATATCCTGCAGCGGTCCAAAAACAAAGAAAGAGAAAATCTGCATGGTCACCAGCTGACCCGCATTCATTTTGTCTTTGAAAATGAGCCACATCAGAATAAAAAGAATCACCTGGCGCAGGGTATTCACAAATGTTCCCTGAACGAAACTGATGCTGCGTATCCGTTTTACTTTCGTGAGTTCGAGACCGAGAATCTTGTAGGTATTTTTATTCAGGCGGTTCACTTCTTCCTGTGTGAGCCCGAGGCTTTTCACCAGTTCGATGTTGCGCAGCGACTCGGTGGTGGATCCCGCCAGCGAAGTGGTTTGGGAAACAATATTTTTCTGAATGGTCTTTATTTTCCTGCTCAGGAGACTGCTGATCCAGGTGAGTAAGGCGATGCCCACCACATACACGACCGGAATGCTCCAGTGAATAAAAATGGCGGCATAGGTAAAAACAAAAATGACACCGATGATTACCCCGAAGAGCACATTGATAAAATAGTTGATAAACTTTTCCGTATCGGTACGGACCTTCTGCAGTACACCCAGGGTTTCCCCGCTGCGCTGGTCCTCGAAGTCCTCGTAGGGCAGTTTCATGGCGTGCTGGAGCCCGTCGGTAAATACTTTGGCGCCGAATTTCTGAACCACCACATTCATAAAATAATCCTGGAAATTTTTCGCGATGCGGCTCATCATGGCCACGAAAACGGAAAGCAGCAGCAGATTGATGACGCCGGGATGCGACCAGGAGAACTGCGTGAAAAAGCGGTCGGCCGAAAAATCATTGTGCAGTTTACGGGCCTGAATGTATTCGTTCGACAGGTTCACAATTTTTCCCAGGATGATGGGGTCGAACAGCGAGAAACCGATATTGAGTCCGGCCAGTACGAGCGTAAGAATGACCAGCCATTTATAGGGTTTGAGATAACGGAAGAGTAATTTCATAAATAGATTAATACCGGATGGCGGAAGAAAAATAGGATTTGCATGAAAAATATCAGTTGATCGTATCTGCCGGTGGCTGTTGATTGTTTATTCCGCCAAATGCAAATATCGAATTAAAAAAAGAATACCAGATAATCCCTTTATTGGTATCCAGAATGACTTCAGTGAAACATATCAGAAAAAAAATGAATAAAAAAAGAATTCTTATCCTGTAAAAGGGCGAATGGCGGAGCCATATCACCGGAGCCAGCATACAGGCCAGCAGAATCAGGAGGCCAAACAGGCCAAACGCAGCCAGCATTTGCAGGTATTGATTGTGCAGATTGTATAGATTATACCGGGAAGCGAAATAGAATTTCCGGTTTTCGTAGGACTGCTGGAGACTGTCCTGCACGTCCCCCGTACCCACACCGAAGAGAGGATGCCTGCCAATGAGGTCAGTGCCGCATTTCCACAAGGCCACGCGGATGGACATGCCTCCCCAGCTTTTTCCGAGGGAAGCGTCGCGGTCGAGTGGAATTTCCTGTGCTTTATAATTTCTCAGCTCCTTCCATTTTGAATTCATCGCCGGAATGCGGAACATACCAACAAGTAAAAGCAGGATCACTGCAAAGCTCAGGGTTATCCGAAGACTGTTGGAACGGATGCTTCGGAAAATAAAATAGACCATAGCTGCCAGCCAGCAGATCGATACGAGGCGCACGTTGAGGAAGAGTAAATAGAATGAGAGAAAAACAAAAATAAAAAGTATAAACCCTTTGCGAAGTATACGCCGGTCATATAGGCCTTCGCCGATGATCAGGATGCTGAGCAAACAGCCCAGACCGATAATATACGGGTAGGAGTCGCCGAAAATATACAGGTTCTGATACCGGAGTACCAGCGGCAGAACCACATTCGGCAGCAGGATTCCGAACAGCCAGCCCGAGAGGGAAGCGACGAGGCACGCGAGGATAAAGTGGGTCAGGAACAGCTGTACCCGCTTGCGGTCGAGCCATTGTGAGCAGCCGAATACAAATGGGAAAAGAAGAAAAGCAATATGTTCCGTGAGGCGGAAATATCCTTCGTGAAGATTACTGGTATATAAAATGCCGGCCAGATAGGGCAGGTACAAAGCGGCGAAAATGAGGGCAACGCGGAAAGACGTTGTTGAAGTACTGATGTTTTTTTTGCAGAACAGGAGCCAGTAAGCGCCGAGACTGATACAGAAGATCGAGTTCAGCAGGGGCCACAAATAAAGCGAATAGATAATGCCGATACAGAAAATGGAGCAGATCAGTTTTTCATCCCTGAAAAAAGAGAGAAACCGATTTGGCATACTCACCGACGGATCATTTTTTTCGCCAGCAGAAAAAGGAAAAGGGTGTTTGTATACAGATAACGTACAAACATGCGACGGGGTTCCTGCATCAGTCTGAATAACCATTCGAGGCTATATTTCTGCATCCACTCCGGTGCTCTTTTGCGCATGCCTGCAAAAACGGGAAAAGCGCCGCCGAGACCGAGTAATACCGCAGGAATTTTTTTAGAATTTTCTGCCATCCATTTTTCCTGTTTGGGGCATCCGAGCGATACGAGAACGATGTGGGCGCCGGATGCTTTTATCTGCTGAATATGATTTTCTGTTTCCAGGGGGCAGGCTTTATCGAATGCAGGAGAAATGCTGCCGGCAATCTGTACGTAGGGATATTCGCGCTGAATGCGCCGGATCATCGCATCCTGAATGTCGACGGATGAACCGTATAAAAATATTCTTCCTCCCTTGGCATTCAGTTCGCTGAGCAGCAGGGGTAAGTAGTCCATGCCCGCCTTACGTTCGAGCTTTTTTCTGTGAAATCCGCGAATCGTCAGTACGATCGGTTTGCCATCCGGCAATACGAGGGAAGCCTTATTTACCTGTGCCCGAAAAACTTCATCCTGATGGGCCTCTGCGAGCATATGTACATTCGCGAAGCAAACATAAGAAGGCGTATGCGACATGCCCCAGTTCATTATTTTCTGGAGACTGCCCTTAAGGGAAATCGTATTGATCATCAGACTGATCACGGAAACCTTTTTTAGAACGGTTTCTTCCTTAAGAAGCTCTTCTTTCTTTAGTTGCTTGGATACTTTGATCATAAATTTTCATTACAGTCTGATAATGGATTTCGGGGTGGTAACGGGCCAGATAGGTTTCCCTGGCATGCAGGTACATATCTGAAGCATTTGCACTAAAACGCAAAATTGCAGATTTTAGTTCTTTTGCACTCCCTGGCTTGAAAACCAGTCCGTTATAACCATCGTCAATCAGCGATGCCATGGCGCCCAGGTCGGAAGCAATAATCGGTGTTCCGGTGCTGAAAGCTTCGAGCATCACAAAAGGAAGACCCTCATACCAGATAGAAGGGAAAAGCAATGCTTTTGACTTCTTCATGAGCGCAATCACTTCAGTTTGGTTGCAGTTACCGAGAAATTCAATGTTACTACAGTTTTCATAGGCTGACATTAACGACTCTTTCTCTGGTCCGTCACCTGCAATTCTAAGTTTTTTGTCGGGTAAATCCCTGAATGCCTCGAGCAAAACACCTACCCCCTTTTCCTTCGAAATTCTACCCACAAAAAGAAAATAATTCTCTCTTTCCGCATTTCCCGTTCCGGGGTCAGGCACAAAGTTCGGTTTAATTATGAATTGTTGTGCCTTGGCTCCCAGAGAACTATATATAAATTTATTTTTGGCGAAATCTGTTAATACAATGTAATTATTCACCCATCTCGCCCAACCTCCGATTATTTTCGGTAATCCGGTGCTCAGGGTTACCATGGCACTGGCCAGTGACGAACTACGATAACAGGCATAACGGATGCCAGCCAGTGGAAGTTTCTTCTGTACGCAGATCTCGCAGGGTTTGTTTTCGCGGAGCAGCAGGGCGTTGGAGCAAATGCTGCGGTAATTATGGAGTGTGGCCACTGCAGGAATTCCCTGCCGGTAGGCCTCTTTCAGAACAGCAGGCGAAGCAACAAAGAAGATATTGTGGAAATGGATGATATCCGGCTTGAATTCCAGTATGTTATGCCTCAAAATGGAGGCCGAACCCGGATTGTAGAGTGCATTTTTAAAACTGAGCCATTTTTTCCCTGTTGAACTGGTAATTCCCTGATTATCAAAAAAGAGCAGTTTTACGTCATGACCCTTTTTGATGAGCAGCGAGGATTCCAGTTCCACGGCGCGGTCCTCTCCTCCAGGCAACTGGTAGCGGTTATGAACAAAAAGGACCCTCATTCAGATTCAGTTTTGGTTACGATCTCCCCTCAGCACTTTTCAGCAATTACTATATTGTTAAAATACAAAGTTTCATTTTTAGGCAATATGGAAGAGATCAGGGATCCGACCAGATTAGCGGGTGTTATAAAAAACTGGGCAATACATTTTCCGGGCAGTCCGAATTTCTTTAACATCTCATAGACATACAAATTACCCATTTGAAAATAAACCCTTGAAAAATGACCGCTTTTTACAATGGATTTAACGCGAAATCCATTTTTCTCCAGCAGGTATTTCATTCCAAAGCTGCTATATCTGGCGTAATCAAACGGCACTTCATGTTCGTTCCAGCAAAAAGGAGTGGTTATCAGTGCCAGCGAACCTGTTTTGAGCACGCGGGCAATTTCCGTAATAATTTCATCCGGGTTGAACACATGTTCGAGCACTTCACTACAAAAAAGGGAGTCGAAATGCCCGTCATTGAAGGGAAGGGTTTTGCCATCGTAGAATACATCCACTTTAGACAGCTGGTGGTCGTGCCCCGTATTTTTAAGATCCACGCCTGTATAGGATTTTACCGAGAACAGATTTTCGTAAGGTTTTCGTCCGCATCCGAAATCCAGCAGGTTACCTGTCAGGGCAGCGGCTTCCCTTCGTATATTTTTGTAAAGGTCGCGGCGGATAAAATAAAAGGGATGAAAAAAAATACTCCAGGGAGCGGGTTGAAAACTCTGTTTTTTCAGGAAGGAAAGGAATTTGGATTCGGTTCCGGGATTTTCCATTGTTGCAAATATACGGTTAACCCTATTTCCTTCCCAGCAAAGGTGCCGTGATCAATGCGCAGAGAAAACCGGCACCCAGCATGATCAGGAATATTTTTTTGAAATCCGGATAATTGTAATTGTCGGGAATTAAAAAGGGCTGCAGTATTTCTATGTTATTTACGTTACCGAGTTCTTCGTTATTTTTCAGCAGATCCCGGTAATAAATCATCTCCGCCTGATAAACTTCTATCGGATTAATCGGCTGACCCAAAATAATTCCCTGGCCCATACTGCGCGGAACCACGCTGCTGTTGACCAGTTTTTTGAGACTGTCGAGACTGGCTATTTTGGTTATATAATCTTCGTTCAGCGAGAGAAGCGATTTGCGCCGGGCCTCCTTTCTTTTCAGGGCGTATTTATTGTTTTCCAGAAAATTGACAATGCCCGACTGAATCTCTTCCACCACTTCTTTGCTGTTAACGGTCAGCGTTATTTTAAACAGGGAAACCGGAGTCATACTGCTGTCCCTGCTTTCGGTATACAGGCTGTCTGTCAGGGCCACAGCCGACATCGATTTGATTTCGTTTCCGGTACCGGGCTTCAAATTCAACTGTGTCTCCAGCAGATGCACATTGTCGCCTTTATCGGTTGTTGCATTGAGATTATTGATGAGCAGACTACAAAAAACAGCATTCAGTCCGTGAGGAGAAGTCGCCAGTATGGCGTCGGACCGGTATCGTTTAGGTATAACGTATCGCAGGGAAAAACCCAGGAGTCCCGATAAAATCACCATGCCAATGAGTTTCCATTTATTCAGCCATAGTTTCCCGAAATAATGATTGGCTATCCGTGTGGCACCCTGAGCTAATGGTCTGAATACGGAAAGTAAATCAATTTCTTCCTTATGGTTATTTACTTTCTCCAGGTCGCTCATGATTTGTTTTTTAAATACAGGCAAATATCGAATTAATAATGGACAAATTTTCTGTTATGAATGGCGCGGGCAGTGAATCCCAGGAGCAGCCAGTAGGCTCCGGCATATATCGGGGACTCCAGTGCCGGATTAAACAAAGCGATGATGCTGGCAGCAATAAAACTCCAGAAAATCAGGATCTGATGATTGTGATAATAAAAAGATTTAAAATAGAAATACTCTTTGAATATCCGGGTATAGATCACCGTGATGAATAACAGGAAGGGTATACCCATTCTTCCGAATAAATAAATAAAGGAATTGTGTGCGCCCAGTACATAAGGCAGGTTTTTTAGTTTCGACAGGTCCTCAATGGGAAAGTACCTGAACATTTTAGTTCCGAATCCGATCCCAAAAAGATTGGCGGGGAAATGATCCACCAGTACCTGTTTCCAGAGAACCAGGCGCCAGGTGCTGTTGCCGTCCAGGGCGAGCAAATGATTGGAATGCATGACATCGAGAATGCCATTTGCATTTTCTGTATTGAAACGGTTAGCGATCAGGCTGAGATAAGGAACGAAGTAAATGAAGAGCACAACAAAGGCTAACCCGCATAAAATCATGACCTGCTTAAAAAAACGGTAACCGGGAGAGATAAAAAGTAAAAAATAAAACGCCGCGATGATCCAGGCAGTGAGTGAACTGTAGGTGATTCCATAAATCAGATTGATCGTGATCAGGAATGCGGGAACCCAGCGCAAAGGGGAACGGTAAACGAGAGAAGGGAACAGCATGGCCATGCCGAACCTTTCGAAAAACACCCTGGGCAAAGGGATAAAAAGGAAAATGCCAATATAGGAACGCAGGGCGAGGATCGTTTTATCCAGAAAGTTTTGCAGGTAAGGCAGGCAGTAATAGCCAATGAAAAAAGTCATCATGGAATAGATGATCACCGTGTTTCGCAGATAGAAATACAGACTGTCCATGCGAAACAGCGAGCTGATCATATGAACGGAGCCCCATAAAAAGAGACCGAGCATGCAAAGACTGATGGTATCGCGGCCTATTCGGAATTTCTTATAGGCCAGGATGAAAAAGCCGGAGGCTGCGAGGATCTCGTTGAAAAAAAGATAGCGTTCAAAAAACCAGGGGGTGATAATATAAAGCAGTGCGAGGAAAAACAGCAGGTATGAAATGTGTTTTTTACTCATTATCTATTCCTTAATCAACAATCTGCCGGTATAGTCCATTCGTTGTAAGAGAGGCGATTGCCCATTATTTCTGAAATATTCCACAACGGCTTTTTTGGCACCTTCCCAGTGACCGAAATCATCAATTATCAGGATGCCTTTCTTTTCCAGGAGAGGATATAAAAGTTCAAGTTCTGTTTTTGTGCTCACATACCAGTCCGTGTCGAGCCTGAGCAGAGCCAGCCTTCCCGGCAGATTGGCGGACAATGTATCTTCCACTTTGCCTTTGATAAACAGGATCTGCGACACCGGGTAGCCGGTGGAGTGAATATTTTTTTTAACCTCATCAATAGGGGAATAACACCAAACCGAAGTGGCGCTTTCCTTGTCTGAAACTTCCTTCTTCATCATTCCTTCTGCGTCCCTGCCCTTTACTGTTTTATCTTCTTCCGTGGGTTCTGTCATTCCTTCGAAAGTATCGTAGAGGTATATTTTTTTGTCGGTGATGCCGTATTTTTTAAGCACCAGGGCGATCATCATGGCGCTGCCGCCTTTCCAGACACCGCATTCTACAAAATCGCCCGGGATTTTATTTTCCAGCACATAACAAAGGGCCTGGTAGAGACCAAACATCCTTTCCAGCGAGGTCATGCTATAGGGCTTGCATTGAACATACAGTTCCATAAAAGCCTGATCCGTTTTGATATCGTATGGGAAACTGATCTTCTGAATATTCACCTGATAACCCAGACGATTGGCTATTTTGTTAAGGAACTGAATCATTGCTTATTTGAAGTATTGGGCAAATATAACGTAGTGTGATAAAATCACTCCCTTTATACGAGGGGTCTGCTCACTGAAAATTTTCTGAAATAGACCAGCGTGAGGGTCAGAGAGTATAAAACGGCAGCAATAACAAACCCTTTTATTCCGTCACCCATTAAATAGGCCAGCAAGAGCGGGATGCCGAAAAAGGGAATGTTTTTCAGGAAGAACAGTAAACGTTCCCTGAGCAGTCCGCTGCCTTTTACAAGATTCATCATGAAAATGGCAAAAGCCAGTTCTCCGATCACCAGACTCCAGCCGATCGAAGGGATCTCCTGTTTATAGTAAGAGAAACCCACGCAGAGCAACACGGTAAAAATAGCGGAGGCCGTAGCTCCAATGGCGTAAGGAATATCTTTTTTCTCCAGCATGGCTTTAATAATAAAGCTGGAGAACATGGAATAGATCATACCTGCTACAGATAAAATGATGAAATATATTTTATCGGGAATATATTTTTCACCGAAAATCAACCGGATAAAGCTTTCCGGAAAACAAATAGCAAAAGCGGCAAAAGCGATGCCCGCAAGTGAAGCCAGCTGATCCACTTCCAGGCAGACGGCGTAATGATTCATTTCCCGGATAAATGCCTGATGTATGATACGGAGAACACCTTTGAACAGCACATAAAACTTAAGCCCTACATAGGCCGCAGCGGTAATACGGTTAGGATAAAAATAGGGAATGACGAGTATGAGCCCCTGCCCGATGAAATACAGGGCCAGTACAACGGCTCCCAGAGGCAGACTCTTTATATAAAGGTGCAGATTCTGAAAAGAGGGTTTGACGAGTGTGCTGGTTTTTAAAAACCGGTTAATAAAGAAATTACTTATAAAATAAGTGAGGAGGGTGGCCAGAATATATACCGGCAAAAGCAGGTCAGGAAAAAACCGGGCGGCCAGAATGATGGCCAGTCCGGGTATGAAAAGGCGGCTGAAACCAACCCAGGCACCTGTCACCGGATGACTCCTGGCGTACAAAGCGTAGTCGCCATTTAAGGCGATCAACGGGGCGATCAAAAAAACAAGGTAGAAACTGTTAAAGAAATAGAGCAGACTGCCGCCGCAAAATAACAGGCCCAGTGTGAGCCGGGCTGATTGAGCCCGGGAATAGTCCGATTTCCAGTCCTCTGACAAGGCCAGATCGCGCATGGCGGTGGTTTGTAAACCCAGGGCTATGGCACTCATTAAAAACAGGGTCATCGAATCGAACTGGCCGATCATCTTTATATTCAGTACAGATCCCGAACGGGAAATATATTTAAGTGCAAAAAGAGAGAAGAGCTGCCCGGTTCCGGTGAGCAAAGCGATGGGAAAAATTCTTTTTAGCATTCGAACCTGTTGGAAATATTTCAAAGATAACTGACCACAGCGCAATAAATATAATTACCTATGAGCGCGTCAGGTTAAAAACTAGGGGTAATTACTTATTTCATTTTATGAAATGCTGAATTTTACATACGAAATCATGAATTGATGCGTTACGGCGCAATAAAAAATAATGTGGCCCGTTAGCTGAGGTATTTATAAAATATTTAGGAACGGAAGCATCCTTTCATAGTTTAACTTTGTCATGTGTACAGTTGCTTCCCGTAGAAAGTTAAGAAAAAGCTAATGCGGCGATTTCGTTAACATAAAATGGCCGGATAATTGCAAATCCAAGATTTTAAAGAAGAATTAAACCAACTATCTTATGGCGGGTGTCGTCAGCAGAAAAAATTCAATACGGTATCAATATTTTGCGGGTCTCAACAGCAGATTAAACGCTAATTCCTACAAGAATCTGTATCTGATCGGCAAGCGAATTTTCGACATCTTCATTTCCCTGATGGTTATCACTTTTGTTCTCAGCTGGCTCATTCCGGTTCTCGCGGTATTGATCAAGCTGGATTCTTCGGGCCCTATCTTTTTTATACAAAAACGTGTCGGTTTTCTGGGAAGAACATTCCGTTGCCTCAAGCTTCGCACCATGGTGGTCAATGAGGAGTCAGATGTATTGCAGGCCCGTGACAATGATCCCCGTATTACCCGGCTGGGTCATTTTATGCGAATGACAAGTCTTGACGAACTGCCTCAGTTTTTCAATGTACTGGTTGGTGATATGAGCATCGTGGGCCCCCGTCCTTTTATGAAAACGGATGATGAGGCTTTCAACCAGGCAGTTTCCAATTATGAAATCAGGTATTTTGCGCGGCCGGGGATAACGGGTATGGCCCAGGTGAAGGGCTATCGCGGACCGGCTGTTAGTTTCCACAGCATATTTCATCGTTATCAGTGGGATGCATTTTATATACGGAATGCCTGTCCTTCGCTGGATTTCAAAATCATACGCTTAACAGCCCGTCAGACCTTAAAAAGCATTTTTTCTTTCCGGGCCAAAAAGATGAACCGGCTAAACCTGGGAGACACCCATTTTCTACTGGATAATCTGCGCTGATTATCCTGCCCACGATTCCCGGTCAAGACTCCTGTACTGAATGGCTTCCGCCAGATGTTCCGTTTTAATTTGTTCATTTTCCTCCAGGTCGGCGATGGTTCGGGATACTTTTAATATCCGGTCATAGGCACGGGCGGACAGGCTTAATTTTTCCATTGCCGTTTTCAGCAGCTGGGTGCCTGATTTTTCTATCAGACATATTTTTTTCAACAGGTTGCTATCCATTTGCGCATTGGCGTAAATACCCGGACAGCTTTCAAATCTTTTGTTCTGCTTTTCTCTTGCCCGGATAACGCGGTTCCTGATCCCGGCTGAAGCTTCCCCTGTATCTGCGGAGGAGAGCTCATGAAAGCCAACCGGCGTTACTTCCACATGCAGGTCGATACGGTCGAGCAGGGGGCCGGAGATCCGGTTCAGGTATTTTTGCACGGCACCGGGAGGGCAACTGCAGGCCCGTTCGGGATGATTATAAAAGCCGCAGGGGCAGGGATTCATGCTGGCGAGCAGCATAAAACTGGCGGGGAAATCGATGCTCATTCTTGCCCGGCTGATATTCACCCTTCTTTCTTCCATGGGTTGCCGCATCACTTCCAGTACCGATCTTCTGAACTCCGGTAATTCATCCAGAAACAATACGCCGTTGTGTGCCAGGGATATTTCTCCCGGCTGCGGCATTCCACCGCCGCCGACGAGTGCCATATCCGAAATGGTATGGTGCGGCGCCCGAAAAGGGCGTCTGGCGATCAGCGTGGAATCGGTTTGCAGTTTGCCCGCCACACTATGGATCTTGGTCGTTTCCAGGGCTTCCTGCAAATTTAACGGAGGCAGAATGGTGGGCAGCCTTTTCGCCAGCATGGTTTTCCCGGACCCTGGCGGCCCGATCAGGATGGCATTATGCGCTCCGGCTGCTGCAATTTCCAAAGCCCTTTTAATATTCTGCTGACCCCTTACGTCTTTAAAATCAATATCAAACTTAAACTGTGTGGAATAGAAATCCCTGCGCGTAGCGGTGTCCACGGGATCTATGCGCTGACGCTGGTCCAGAAATTCAACCACTTCACGTATATGACGTACCGGATAAACGGATAATTGACTGACAATGGCCGCCTCTGAACCATTTGCCGAAGGCACGATAAAACCGCCGAATTTTTCTTTCCCTGCCTGAATGGCCATTGGCAATGCTCCTTTCACGGGAAGAATACTTCCATCCAGGTTGAGCTCTCCCATGATCAGGAATTGCTGCAGAGCGGCAACATTTTTAATTTGCCCGCTTCCCGCCAGAATTCCAATGGCGATAGGCAGATCGAAAGCCGAACCTGACTTGCGTATATTGGCCGGCGCCAGGTTAACGAGCAGCTTGATGCGCGGCATCAGAAATCCATTTGTTTTGAGGGCACTTTCTATCCGCTGCAGACTTTCTTTGATGGCATTATCCGGCAATCCCACAATGAAGTAGTTTTTGCCTTTCATGACATTCACCTCGACCGTGATGGTAATGGCATCCACACCGAATACGGCGCTTCCATAAGTTTTAACGAGCATGAATCTTTATCTGTAAGATAACCTGCAGGAAAAGGGAAGTCAATTACCTGTTAGTGGAAAAATCAATAATCAATAATCCATCATCGACTTATTTGCCCTTGAAAACCGCTGTTCTTTTCTCAAGAAATGCCGCCGTGCCTTCCTTCATGTCTTCGGTGGCGAAGCATTCACCGAATAATTCAGTCTCGAGGGCAAAACCGTCTTCGTTGCTGAGTGCCGCATTGACAGCCTGAATGCATTTGGCGATGGCGAGAGGTGCTTTGGTTATGATATGGAGCAGAATGGATTTTGTTTTATTGAGTAGTTCCTCCGGAGCGGTCACGTGATTGACGAGCCCGTACTGTAATGCCAGCGGTGCCGGAATCAGATTCCCACTGAGCATCGCCTCCATGGCAGGCCCCTTACCCATATATTTTGTGAGTCTTTGTGTGCCGCCGTAGCCGGGTATCAGTCCGAGACTGATTTCGGGCTGACCGAATTGTGCGGTATCGCTGCATAGCCTGAAGTGGCAGGCCATGGCCAGTTCGCATCCGCCGCCGAGTGCAAATCCGTTTACGGCGGCCACTATGGGCTTGGGTGCATTTTCGATTTTAAAAAACACGTCGAGCCCCTGACGGGCAAGGGCCATGCCTTCTTCTTTGGTCAGTCCGCTGAAACCCCGGATATCTGCGCCGGCAGCGAATGCCCGGTTGCCGGCACCTGTGATGATGGCCGCACGGATGAGGGTATTTTCATAGACTTCATCCACTGCTTCGCCGAGTTCGCGGATAACTGTTTTGTTTAGGGCATTCAGTTTATCCGGCCTGTTAATGGTAATAATATAAATGCTGCCTGAACATTCGGTGGAAAGCGTTTCGTACATAAATAATTTTTTTACACGCGGTTTTCAGTAACCCAGTTCCGGATATAAGCGGCAATATCTGTTGTGGCTGCGCCGGGTGCAAATAATTGTCCGACGCCCATTTCCCTGAGCTGTTCACGATCTTCTTCGGGAATAATACCTCCGCCGGTTAAGAGCACATCCGTAAGATTATTTTCTTTCATGAGCCGTATGATTTTAGGGAAAACGGTCATGTGGGCACCACTCAGTATGCTGATGCCGATGGCGTCCACATCTTCCTGGATGGCTGCGTTCACAACCATTTCCGGCGTTTGCCGGAGCCCCGTGTATATCACTTCCATCCCGGCATCGCGAAGGGAGCTGGCAATTATTTTGGCGCCACGATCATGACCGTCCAAACCCACTTTGGCAACGAGCACACGAATCGGAGGCGTCAGGGATTTATTCATGATTCAAATTTACGCAACCCTTTTCTTCAACAGGGCATTTATTCGCTTCGGGTTTTTCGCCGGTCGGCTTCCAGTTTATCGTTGAAGAATTTTCTGAATTTATCGCTGGCACCGGTGAGCAATACAATAGCGGTACCATTTTCCCTTGCATAAGGATTCGTCACGCTGTCCGTTAAAGCGGCAGTTAAAAATTCTTTGATAAAATCGTAATGCATTTCATCGGGGTCATTTTCCAGCAGCACGAAATTGTCAAAATGCAGGGAGTCGGGTATCCAGTAAAGAAAACTGGCGTTGTCGCTAAAGGCCTCCGGCAATTTATATTTTTTCCGATAGTAGTTGATGGCGCCGGCCATTCCATAGTTATCGCAAAAAATAATTGTTTTGGATTGCTGAGCGGCAGGGAGGGAGTGAAAAGCAGCAGCTGTTTTCGCCGCCATTTCATCCCAGCCCAGCATATCGGCAAAATCCTGGGGCAGCGGATGATCTTTGAGATCCTCCCATCGCAAAATGCCCTTACCCCGCGCATTTGTTTTTTCGTAGAAGACAGCGAGTTTTTGAGGAGGCAGCAGGGGCAATCCGATAAAGGTAAAATAGATACCGACGATCAATATGAAAGCGGAAAAAATGTAACGGAGGGATACGCGTCTGGTTGCAGTCCATTCTTCAATGGCCAGCGATCCGAAACCGAAAAGTACCGGGTAGAGCCCGAGGGCATAGTAACTTTTTCCATGGAACCAGAGCAGAATGGCGATCACGCCGATGTAGGCCCAGCAGAGAAACAGATAAGGTCTTCCTTTTATATTCAGCAGCAGATAAAAAAAGCCGGTTAGCCATATAAAAAAGCAGGGCAGAAACATCAGCAGCTGGTCAAGCAAAAAAGAAGAGGGAGGTACGTATTGCAGTTGCGTGCTCGCGAGCTCACGCATATGGTAAACCACAGGAAAATGATGGGTGTACTGCCAGATGGCATTGGGGAGAAATAGGAGAATGGCCAGCGCCAGCGCATAGTAGAGGTGGCGGTTGAGAAAAATAGTTCGCTGTTTGGTGAGCAGCAGGGCAGGGGCCAGGCTGATCAGGTAAAAAACGACAGAATATTTACTTAACAGACCCAGACCGGCACCAACTGCCGTGATATAGAGCCATTTGTTTTCTCCTGTTTTCACATAGCGGATCAGTCCGTAAGCGATGACGGTATAAAAAAAGATTTCGAGGAAATTCGGCTGAAATAAAAAATGAACCCGGAGAAAGCCGGTAAAGAAAAAGCAGCAGAACAAAAGAAAGAGGGCAAACCTTTTGGCGCCCTCGTCCATGATGAGTTTTCCAACCAATATAAAATTCAACGCACCAAACAGCGAGGGCCAGAATTTAATCCAGAACATACCGGATCCGAGATGGGTGGTTATCCAGGCAAAAACGGAAAGCAGGGGTGGCACTTCCATAAACCCAAATGCCGGATGCGCTCCTTCTGCTAGATAAAGAAATTCATCCCGGTGCGGCTCGTAGATAGCATTCTGTAAAAAGAAGGGAAGGATGAATTTGAGAAAAGCCAGCAAGTATAGGAACCTGTTTAACTTTTTCATTCTATTTACCAGTTTTCCGTTTGGGAGATAAAGCTTTCTATGCGATTCTTAGTTTCCGTTTTACCCAGCAGGGCGGCGATATCAAATACAGGTGGTCCGGATTTTTCGCCTACCAGCATAATGCGCAGGGGAAGTTGCAATTCCCCGGGTTTGATTTGTTGTTGGGTGGCCAGGTCCTTAAATGCCGTTTCAAGATGATATGCATTCCATTCCGCGAGTTCGTTGATCTGATCGGTATAGGCTTTGAAGAAAACAGTTTTTGCAGCCGACCATTTCGGTTGAACGGCATTCAGGTCCCATTGTTTCGGTGCCTCGAAAAAGAATTTGCCCTGTGTGTAAAATTCAGGTAACAGGTGACAGCGGTCGCGGATCAGTGACATCACCGAACGTAAAAAGATTTCGTCGGGTATCTGCAGATTCTGTTCTGTATAAATAATTCTTACGGCCATACTGAGTTCCTCGACCGGTATTTTCCTGATCCATTCCTGATTAAACCATTTTGCTTTTTCGAAATTGAATTTGGCGCCGGCTTTATGAACGCGATCTATGGAAAATTTAACGACCAGTTCCGGCAATGAATAGAGTTCCTGTTCCGTTCCGTCGTTCCATCCCAGTACCGCCAGCATGTTGACGAATGCTTCGGGAAGAAATCCTTTTTCCCTGAAACCGGAAATGATTTCACCTGATACAGGATCCTTCCAGTCCATCGCAAAAATGGGAATGCCCAGCCGGTCGGAGTCTCTTTTACTGAGCTTGCCGTTTCCGTCTGGTTTTAATATCAGCGGGAAATGGGCCCATGCCGGCATATTTTCTTCTCCAAATAAATATCGCCATAACAATACATGCACGGGTGCGCTGGGCAGCCATTCTTCTCCCCGGAACGCATGGGTAATCTGCATCAGGTAATCATCTACCACAACGGCTAAGTGATAGGTGGGCATGCCATCTGCTTTGAGTAATACTTTATCATCCACCAGCGAAGTATTGAATTCAACGGCTCCCCGAATCAGATCGTTCAGGTGCAGGGTTTCATTTTCCGGCATGAGGATACGTATGACGTGCGGTGTACAGGCAGCGAGCAGATTGTCTGTTTCTGCTGCGCCCATCGTGATCGAATTTCGCATATGCATGCGCGTCTGGTGGTCGTACTGCGGGGAAGGATTGGAACTGCTGCGGTGGGCAGTTCGCATAGTTTCCAGTTCGGCGGGAGTATCAAAAGCGTAATAGGCTTTGCCGCTGTTCACCAGTTTTTCTGCATATTCGCGGTAGATCATTTTTCTTTCGCTCTGGCGGTAAGGCGCAAAGGGACCGCCCTTCAGCGGACTTTCGTCAGGTTCCAGTCCGCACCACTTCAGGGTTTCATAAATATACTCTTCGGCACCCGCCACAAAACGGCTCTGGTCGGTGTCTTCGATACGCAAAATAAAATCTCCCTGATGCTGACGGGCAAACAGATAATTGTACAATACGGTGCGTACACCTCCGAGGTGTAAACCGCCTGTGGGACTGGGAGCAAACCGTACCCTGACTTTTTTTTCCATGGAGGGCAAAGATAATCAAAGGGTCAGGAATCAGGGGCCGGCAGGCGTGGCCGTTTTTTGTTAAAGGCAGGGGGCAGGTTGTTCAATGCAGGCTGAAATAGTATATTCACCCGTGAAAATTTTCTTTACCGGCATCTGCTTACTGGTTTGCGCACTGCTAAAGGCGCAGAATATCACATACGACAATGTATATGTGGATTATGATTCTGCCGTTGAATTCAAGAATCTGCGTATCATTCCCATCCGGCCGAAAAACGGCTTTGGAAATAAAGCCCCGCACGTGATGTCATTGAGTCAGGCCATGCAGCAGGGCATCGTCACGGTGTCTGAAAGGGGCGTGGCTTCCACAGAGAATGTACACTATCTCCGAATCAATAATCACTCAGACCAGACCATTTTTATATCTGCGGGAGAACTGGTTTCCGGCGGCAGGCAGGACCGGATGATTGCCCAGGATACCCTGCTGGAACCCAACGGCCGGGATCAGTATATCGGAGCCATGTGTGTGGAGGAATTACGCTGGAGCGACAAAGAAAGAAAATTTTCTTACCAGAATTTTGCCAACCCTGCTTTGAGAAAAGTGCTCGATGCAAGTAAGAACCAGGTGTTGATCTGGAGGGAGATTGCCAGGCAGCTCGATTCGAATAAAATTTCCAGCAAAAGCTCGGCTTATCTGGCCAGGGTTGCCGATAAAAAAATGATGCAGCTCAACGATGAGTACTATAATTTCTTCAAAGCCCGGTTTAAAAACACCGATTCGACCATTGTGGGTTTTGTTTGTATGACAGGCGATAAAGTGCTCGGATCTGATATTTATGCCTCCTCCGGTCTGTTTTATAATCAGCTGGATCCCTTACTGAAGGGCTATTGTGATCAGGTGGTTTATATGGGAAAGCCGCTGACTATTACGAAGGAGGAGGAACAGAAATACATGGATAAACTTCTGACAGACCCGGTTTCACAGGAAGTCTTCATTAAGGACAATGGTAAAATTTTCCGTCAGCATGGCCAGGTTATACATATCAACAGCTTCTGAGTAAATTGCAGGATGTTGTATTTTACAAAAACGCCCTTCTGGCTGAAAATGCTGTATCCCACCTGCCGCTGGAACTTTCCGAAAGAGGAGGGTAAAAAAATCTATCTCAGTTTTGACGACGGTCCCCATGCAGCCGCTACTCCCTTTGTGCTGGACGAACTAAAGAAATACAAAGCCAGGGCCAGTTTTTTTTGTATTGGAAAAAATGTACTTGCCGAACCGGAACTATACAAACGTCTACTGATGGAAGGACATCGGGTGGGCAACCATAGTTACAATCATCTGAACGGATGGAAAACAGAAAATAAAACCTACATACAAAATATCGAACAGGCCAGGGAGCTGATTGATTCGGACTTATTCAGGCCCCCCTATGGAAGAGCCACCGCATTTCAGATTCGCAATCTGCGTGAGAAACTGCAGTACCAGGTCATTATGTGGGATGTATTGAGTGGCGACTTCGATCCAAAGGTAAACGGGCAGGAGGCAGCGAAGCGGGTGATCAGAAAATCGAAGCCCGGAAGTATCATCGTATTTCACGACAGCGCGAAAGCGTTTAAGGTTTTACAGGAAGCCCTGCCGCTGGTGCTTTCGTATTTTTCCGGTCAGGGATATTCATTTGAAACGATAAAATAATGGAGAAAGGGATGACTGTTTTTGTGGAGAGAGGGCTTAAAAAAAATTGGGCCGGGGTAGACACCCTGGCCCGTTTTTAATCCGTACCCTATGAAAACTGATTTAAAGGTAGGACTTTTTTTTATTCACCAAACATATTTCGCAGATAACCATAGGAATACAGCAGTTTAGCGACATGGGAAGACGAAGCAAAAAGGATAGAACGTAAGGGTTGAAAATTCACCTAAGGGTTTTCCACTAGCTGGTTATTTGAGATCTGAAAGCATTTGTTTTGTAAGAAAACATGATTTAAAGCAGAAAATGGAACTGGTTGATACACATTGTCATTTATACGCATCTGCATTTTTGGAGGATATCGATGCGGTGTTGGAAAGGGCGCGGACAGCGGGAGTCAGCCGGTTTTATCTGCCGGCGATTGATCAGGCATCCGAAACGGCCCTCTTCGAACTCGAAAAACGCAATCCTGACATTTGTTTTGCCATGCAGGGTCTGCATCCCTGTTCGGTGAAAGAGGATGTGGAGGCTGCTCTGTTGCGTGTGGAACAGAGTCTGGCCGACAGGCCATTTGCTGCCGTAGGTGAGATCGGTCTCGATTTTTACTGGGACCGCAGTTTTGAAAAGCATCAGTTCGACGCATTTCATCGTCAGATTGAATGGGCCCTTCAATATGATCTTCCCATTGTGATTCATTCGAGAGATTCGATAGAGCAAACTATCCGGGTGGTATCCGAGCATCAGAATGGAAAGCTTCGCGGTGTTTTTCATTGTTTCAATGAAGATCTGTTGTCTGCTGAGAAAATAATAGACCTTGGGTTTTACATGGGTATTGGTGGAACCATTACCTATAAAAACAGCAAACTTCCCGAGGTGATCAAAAACATTGGACTGGAACACATGGTGCTTGAAACCGATTCTCCCTATTTACCTCCCGTTCCGTTCAGGGGAAAAAGAAACGAGAGCAGTTATCTGGTATATGTAGCCGCTAAGCTCGCCGAAATTAAAGGGCTGACTATGGAAGAAGTAGCTCTTACAACGACTTCGAATGCGGGGAGACTCTTTAAAGCCTAAAGCTCAAAGCCTAAAACTTCAGATGGCGTTGATTCGGAAAAGTGATCAGTACAGATACGCTGGCGGTCAGCGGGTTGTAGTCTTTCAAAAAGATTCGAAAGCTAAGGGCTGAAGTCTTATTTTTGCGGTCCTTAAAAGCGGAAGGAGAGGTGTCCGAGTGGTTGAAGGAGCACGCCTGGAAAGTGTGTATAGTGGAAACGCTATCGCGGGTTCGAATCCCGCCCTCTCCGCTGAAATCAATAAAATTAGGTTCGCCTAAAACAAGAAAGCCCGCAAATACAGTGTTTGCGGGCTTTCTTGTTTTTAAGATTACCCCAAATTACTCCACGAAACAGATAATTTTCAGGCGAGTTTCGTGTACCTGTCTTGTTTTTATAAAACTCTCCTGAATTTAACGCAAGTCACTTTCTATTAACAACTTATAAGAACTAAGTAAAAATTTCTGGCTTTAGTCGGAAGTAATTTTATCATCTTAAAAGGCGTTAAAATGGAAAAGAGTTTCGGGTTGATTTTTTACCACAAAAAAAATAAGCATGATCGTGAAAAAAAATCAGTGATCTATATGCGCATTACGGTAGATAGTGAGAGTTGCGATATCAGCACCAAGAGAAAATGCGAATCAAAAAAGTGGAATAAGATTTCAGGCAGGATGAATGTCAAAGAGGAGGGATCAAATGATTTTAATTCCTATCTGGACACTCTGCAACAAAAGGTTTTTGAAGCGAAAAGGAAACTTCTTGAACTGGACAAAGAGATTACCCCAGCCCATATCAAGGATGTGATGCTTGGAAAGTCCATTAACCGGGAGAAAAGAATGCTTATGGAAATTTTCCAGCATCACAATGACCAGATGAAATCGCTCGTCGGCAAAGAATATGCTCCCGGTACCCTTCAGAGATATGAGACATCCTACCGCCATACTCAGTCGTTTATTGAAAGCAGATATAAAGTTTCAGACCTGGACATCAGCCGGCTGAATTTTGAGTTTTTATCTGAATACGAGTTTTGGCTCAAAAGTTTTCGTAAGTGCGACCACAATTCGGCGATGAAATATTTAAGCAATTTTAGGAAGATTGTGAACCGTTGCTTGAGAAATGGCTGGCTTGAAAAAGATCCTTTTTTTGGATTTAAAATGGCCAAAAGAGAGGTTGAACGAACGGCTTTAACCGAAATTGAAATGCAGACCCTCTCTAATAAACATTTCTCAATTGATCGGCTGGCCATTGTTCGGGATATATTTTTATTCAGTTGTCTTTCTGGTTTGGCCTATGCGGACGTAAAGAAACTGAAGAAATCGGAAGTAATTGTGGGGATCGATAATGAAAAATGGCTGACGATTAAAAGACAAAAAACAGATACATCATCCAGGATTCCGCTATTGCCGGCTGCAGCGAATCTTATGGAGAAATACAAAAACCATCCCCAGTGTTTGTTGCAGGACCGGCTGCTTCCAGTATTGAGCAATCAGAAAATGAATGCGTATTTAAAAGAAATCGCTGATACATGCGGAATCACCAAAAGCCTAACCTATCATATTGCCCGGCATACTTTCGCCACAACAGTTACTTTAAGTAATGGTGTTCCGATTGAAACGGTCTCTAAAATGCTTGGTCACCGGAATTTAAAAACCACACAGCACTATGCGAAAATTTTGGATTTGAAGGTTAGTCATGACATGAAACAAGTCCGGGAAAAATATAAATAGTCTGGTAAATATTTATTTTTCCATAGTCGGGAACAACTATTGAATTTACTTCTTTCAATAGCTATAAGTTTATAAAAAACAAATAGTGATGAAAGAAAATATAACAACAGAACGGATAGCTACTCCGATGTTATTCCCATATGAACCACAATTGTTCTGGGAATCCATCCGGAAAATTGTAAGGGAAGAAATACAATCTGCCGAAAAAGAAAGGCCTGAAATTCCCACATACGAAACTCCGGGGATGACGTACAAACCACTGTACAAGATTGCAGAAGTCTGCACGATATTCCATATTACCAAGCCTACGATTTATGACTGGGTGAAGCACGGAAAGCTTAAACCTTTTAAAATCCGCTCCAGAGTTTACTTCCTCTGGCAGGATATAGAAAAACTCATGCACCCGGAATAATTCTTTCTTTTCACCCGCCATTTCAACACGATACATTTAAAACCAATTAATCATGACAAACTTTAAACGAAGAACCTTGTTTTTAAGCACAGGTAAGCAAATCAAACTCTTTGGAAACAGCTTGGCAATAGGAAAAAGCCTGGAAATAGGGGAAGGGTCAGCTCCGAATATTTTTTCCTGTTTTTCTGAATCAACTGAAGAAAATGAGTCAGTTGAAATTTCTACTATATCTGAGGATTTAAAAAAGGCAAAAACCAAACGGGTCAGTAAAATCAAAGTTTCTGTAGCCAATCCAAACCGGTTAACCAAGGATGAAATTCTTGAGATCGCCGACTTTAATATTCGCCTTTGGATGGAGTTGAAAGATAATATCCGGGCATACGGGGTGAGCGATCCGAGGATCTTTAATAGTGAGACACTAAAATAATATAGGCTTATTATAAGGGCAAATTGATACGATGAGCCTATTACAAGCAGCAGGGTCAACCAGCTCAACAAAAGGCTTAGAAAAGGGTTTCAGAAGGAATCGGAATAAGGAATAGCCTTTTCTCGATTAGTAGCCAGCTATGTTTTGGTGTTACCAAAACACTGGCCCCCTCATCCCGCCATAGCGGGATTCGTGGGGATTTGTCTCATCCCGCCTTCAGCGGGATTCGGAAAAATAGATGATAACTGAAGTTGTAGATCAGGAAATAATTGAAGATGGAACCTCCGGAAAAAATTTCAGGGAACAAGGGTGGACGACCCGTAAAGGCGGTGAAAAAAAGCCGGACGCTGACCTTCAAATGTTCGGCGTATGAGCGTTTGATTATCCAGGCAAAGGCAAAGAAAGCTAAAAGAACGACCTCCGAATACCTGCGGGAAATAGCGCTGACCGGAAAAGTAGATACACGCGAAAAATCGCTTCCCAGGGAAGTTTTGGATCTCACCGGTACACTCAATCACATGGCAGCCAGTCTGAACCAGATTGCAAAAAAAAGGAATACAGGAACCGATGAATTGACCGCTATGGACCGTCTGGCTCTTAAATGGCAATCGGATGAACTAAAAGAACTGGCAGTAAAAATTAAAACGTTTATCTCATGATCGGAACGATATCTACTGGTAAATCTTTTTTTCATTGCCTGAGTTATTGCCTGGAAGACAAGCAGAAACTTTCAGAGGAACAAAAGATGGCCCTTTCAAAAGCCGAAGGAGTGACTCATCTGAACCGGGCTGAAGTGCTGGAATACAATTTGTGTTTTGGAAATAAATATGAATTATCAGATCAGTTCCGGGATGTTCAGCGCTTAAGTAAAAGGGTTGAAAAACCGGTTCTGCATTTATCCCTAAGACTGTCTCCCGGCGAATCTCTTTCAAAAGAGCAATTGACGGAACTGGGTCAGCAACTGGCAAATGCCTTTGATTTAAAAGACCGGCAATATATCACTATCCTTCACAGGGATACCAAAGAACCCCATATCCACCTGGTTGCAAACCGGGTTGGAACCAGCGGAAAAGCACTTAGTACGAGTCATAATTACCTTAAAATGGACAGGCTTTGCCGGCGCCTGGAAAAAGAATACCAGTTAAAAGAAGTCTTGAGTGCCCGGCGGTTTCTGTCTAAAGAGCAAAGACTTATTCCCCGTCATGATTCAAGGAAAGAAAAACTGAAGAGTGATATCAGGCAGACTTTGGAAAAAGTAAGAGACTACCCGAGCTTCCAGGAGAACATGCAAAATCTGGGATACAAAGTTTTAAAGGCCCGCGGCATTTCCTTTATTGATGACAAAAAGGTAAAAATCAAAGGCAGCGAAGTGGGTTTCTCTTTGGCTAAGATAGAGCGGATTTTGAAATTGACACAACAGTTGATTTCTACTACAGAGGCTGAAAAACAAGACCAAAATATGGAAGAAAAAAGGAGACAAACTCAACATCATTCCTCTCTGAACCGGTATGAAAATCAGAAAAGTCAAAGAACTAATGCTGACAATTTTATTGTACAAAAAATGGAAAAAGAACTTAATGATCTTTTATATCATTTGCTAAAATCAGAAGAACGTCATCAAAGTATGAACACTGAATTGCTGCATCACCCCAAAAAGAAAAAAAATAAATACCGAATAAGTCGCTAGGCGATATTTAATATCACATTAAAAATATGCCATGGAAGCAAAAGGAAAATCAGAAAATCAAAAAGCAAACCCGGAAATGGTTTTGGAGTCTATTTCCGAAGATATTCAGGCAACCGGCGAAGCGACAGTTAAACTCTTTGATTCAATTGAAAATCTGAATCAAAAAATTGATGTCATGGTTTCTACTAAAAACGAAACTCATGTGGACCAGGACAATATTTTAAAAGAAATAAATGCCGGCTTTAACAAAATTTCAGACTTGATATCCAAATCTTCATTTTCACTTGATAAACTTCAAAAGCTGTCAGAAGCATCGGAAAGAAGTATACAAAATCAAATAACACCTCAAGAATCAAAAGTCATCCACCATCACCATATTTCAAAAGGAATTTGGGTGGCAATAATTCTTTTCATTCTTATTTCTCTGGAATCAGTCGGATGGTTAAAAACCGCAAATAAACTGGATCAATACAATGAAAATGATACGAAATACAGGTTTATGAGACTAGATACATCGGCCAAAAACTTGCAAGCATATCTGGATTCATTGGATGCCAGGTATAAGTCTGACCCAAATATGAGTAGTATGGTTACTAACTTGGAAGACCAATACAAAAAAAATATGGAGCGTCTAAAAAAAGAAGAACAATTAAAGCAAGAAGCAAAAGATCTGGAAAATAAAGTTCACATTAAATAACAACATAATAAAATTTCCCCATGATTCTTAAGTGATATGTAACCGCTAAAACATGTTTCCAGAAAGCCCTTGCCCTCACTTTGAGCGTCGGATAAATTCTTCCAAATTCAATGAATCTGGTTTTTTGGATACAGTCAGTTTCCCAATTTCAGGAATGGGGGTATATAAAATGGGCGAAACTGCGCCTGATCTTCCCACAGTTGCAGCGGGCATGAATTCGCTCATGTGTGACCATGCGTATTTTGCGTTATCAGTCAGGCACGATAATTACCGAAATGTTATTAAATGGGACGTGTATGAAAAGGTTCAGATTCAAATTTGAAGGGGTGATGCATACCGCTTTTTTTTATCATTTTAAATCCGAATATAATACTCCCCATATTCAAGACCAAAAGGCTAGACTGTTAAGTTAATATTTGGTGTCAGATTTCCATTCATCAGGCTGCATTTTTATTTGATTCGAGGTAGCGATCATTGGGTGACTGTTTTGTTGTCTGATGCGTTTTGTTATTGTAATAGGCGATGTGGTCTTGAACTCCGTCATAGAGTTCAAGACCATCATCGGCCGGGTTCAGGTAGATGTAATTGTATTTAATAGATTTCCAGAACCGTTCGATCCAGATATTGTCCAGTGCTCTTCCTTTTCCGTCCATGGATATTTTTATTTTCAGCGATTCCAGGTACTGCGTCCATAGCGCGCTTGTGTATTGAGTTCCCTGATCAGAGTTTACGATTTCGGGCTTGCCATATTTTGATATGGCATCCTGCAACACGTTCTTACACCAATGTGCACTCAACGAGTTGCTGATTCCCCAGCCAACGATTTTCCGACTATACACATCAATGATTGCTGTCAGGTACATAAATCCATGACGCATGGGGATGTAAGTAATATCGGTGCACCACACCTGATTGGCGTGCGTAATATCCAGGCCATTTAATAGATAAGGCTTTATAAATTCTCTCATTCCCTGTTTAGTTAGATTTTTCCTTCGATAAATCGTTTGACGGCCCATGATCTTCAACAGTCGTCGGATACGCTTTGGCCCTACCGGATGATGCCTGGCAATTAAAAACAACACCAGTGATACGACCCCTTCCGTGGGATGATCCGTCAGATGTTTATCCATGATCTCCATGATTTTAATATTCTCTGGCTTTTCTCCAACGGGTTTGTAATACAACCGGCTTCTATTGACGCTCAAAAGTTCGCATTGACGGCGTACCGACAACTTCTTTATTCTGGGAGTTATCAAACCAGCCCGCTCAGCTATCCCCCAAGTTTCTTGAAGCTTTTTTTTAAAAATTCGTTCTCCACTTTAAGCTGTCCGATCTGGGCGTACAACTCCTGGGCATCAACGTCTGGTTCTTCTGACTTGCTGCCTTTTTCAAAAGCAGCAGCCATGTTCTCCACCAGCTCTGCTTTCCACCGGGAGATCATAATTGGATTGACTTCAAACTTCTTTGCGAGTTCAGCAAGCGTTTGCTGGTTCTTTACGGCTTCAAGAGCAACTTTGGCTTTGAAGGCCGGAGCGAATTTTCGGCGTGTGTTCTTTTTCATTTGAGATAGTTAAATTACGAAAATTATTAACTAGCCCGGTGGTCCGAAATTCAGGGAGTATTATAGAAGAAACTGATTGCTATAGGGTTATATTGAAAAATGATCGCAGTATTTTAATTTCCTTTGACAAAGATCAGCATTATAAGCAAAAGATTAAAGTTGGGGAAAGGGCAATGAAATATGAATTATTGCTAGCTGTGGGGAACGGCTTGCGCGAATATTCTTTTAATGACAATGACTCTTAATTTTTACCCCACCGAGTATGTTATAAGAATTTCTGATAAGCGACGATATGGAATTCTGAAATTAATTGCAAATCCGAGAAATGAAAATATTTTAAAAGAAGACGAAAAGTTTTATCAGTGCATTTCGACCTGCGGTGAGACGGTTTATTTAAAAGATGAACACTCAGAGAAAACTAAATAATTTTCCAGTTAAAATATTTAGATTTGTCCTACGATAGTCTCTCACACAGAGCCATCAAGCAATTATAACGAACGCCTTGGATTTCTATCCAGGGCTTTTTTATCTCCAATCAATATCTTCCTGTATTTTTATTTGCCCGCCCATCTTGACAACAAGTACATCCATCGAGCAATTATAACGAATGCCTTGGAGTTGCAACGTAAAGTAAACATATAGTGGCTGACGTCATTTACCAGGCAACAACAGATAATAGTGATCGACTGCGCTATATCGCGGGAAAAGATGCAGAAGCAATAATAGGTATACGGGCATCGCCGACTGATGAGGTCTTTATGGATGGCATAAATAAACAATTTGGGTCACATTATGAACTTCACAAGAAAGCAAAAGAATTGTGTTTTGTGTTAAACTCGTTGAACTGTTCTATTACCACAAATCAACTTGTATAAATACAAGCTGATTTGAAGAACAACGAATCGCTATAGCGTTTTTAACGCTGTTAATTTGTTTTGTCGGAACATCTAATCGAAAGGAAACTAATGCCTTTCAATTTGAATTTTACAATGGTAAGAGCATAAAAACTTATTGGTGGTTAAAAAGAAAAGTACAGATTAATAACAGCTGCTTTTGTATGACAAGCTAATAAAAATCTATTAACTTTCAAATCAGTTTTAATCTTTCATAAATTTGATTCCATTACCAGTTATATATGCACAATGAAAAATTAAAGGCTGCGATATTTAAGTATGTTCATTTTACTAATGCCGAAGCAGATATCTTCTGCAGTTTCTTTAAGCGGTAATTTTATAAATCCAGAGAGTATTTATTGCGGGAAGGTTAAGTGTGTTTGTTTGAATGATTTGTAATTAAGGGTTGTGTGCGTGTTTTTTCTATTGATGCTAATGGCTATGAACATGTACTTTATTTTGCCCCGGAAAACTGGTGGGTCGGAGATATTGACAGCTTTACTAACGGGCAGCATCAACTAATCACGAGTAATCTATCGCTGCTGAAAACCAACGTCCGTTTTCTGATTCCAATCAATGTGATATAATCATATACTCCAAAAAACCATTCACAAAAGAACATATATCAGGGTATATTTCTGGAACTATTCCGTTTGGTGACAAAGAACTGACAGAGCTTGAAAATAAAACAATACAGGATGTTGTTAAGTAAATTTCCTAACCTTTGCTTTTTCTTTTGATATTCTATTGAATCTCTGTTCTTGACTAGGTCAAGAGACATATTTGTTTCAAGAGCCGATTTCGATTTGCCCTTCACCTACTGAGCGGAAACAGTCCATTTTGAAGGCTTAACGTTTTAGTGGTTCAAATCGCTTTCCTTGAATGATTGCCCGAGATTACTAAAATAAATTTATTAATTATTTCGCCTGCAGGGAATGAGCAAAAATGAAATCGCCGATTTGCATTCCTTCTTCCAGGCCTTTTTCAACAGAATGTCTGAAATGATAGCCGACGTAAATTCTGGATTCAGCCACTTCCATAGCTGCCTGTGAAAGACTTGTGTAGTTTCGTGTTATTCCGGGTAGGGAACTGCTCGTCGTTGAAAATGACAACTGATCAGTATTAAAATATTGTTTTAAAAGCTCTGATACCGCTCCTGCATTTGTTGCATGGTTGGATGGATAGTCGGGAGCCGGCGGAGTGGGAGGAGCGAGCAGATTCCAGTTCGGATCTCCGGCGGTGGACTCGTTTCCATCACTATCGCCAAGCCTGATAGCGGTCAAAGGTCTCCAGAAATTATAATAATATTTTCCTTCGAAGCTCGCGATATTGGCGTCTGCCATCGCGATATGAATTAAAGAAAGCAACTGCGCAGTTTTCCATCCGTCGAGTTTTTGTTGTGTACATAGTGTTCTCGTTATCCGGTTCCAGCTAAAGGGCACATTTTCAAGCCAGAACAAACCGAATTGTGTCTGATCTGCGGAACGGGCGGCGCATTTCATACATCCCACGGTTTTCACTTCATTATAGTCGGCGGTATATGGCGCGCTGGTGACTGCGTAAGGTGAATCTGGTCTGAACTGGGAAGAACTAGTGAGACCGAATGTTTTCACCCTGCCCCAATCAGGTACGATAGCAAAACCGGGTGCTGCATCAAAAGGAGGTGTGAAGCGATATTGATCGGGTAAACTTCCCTGAACATATGGCACTTGTGCTGAAGACGCACCGTCTGATGATCTCTTTTCTAACATGGCCTTTGCTGCAGCTTCACCAACCGAAATGCCATCTTCTTTTGATTGCCCATCAACGATTGTATTTAGACTCACTTTTAGCAGGCTGTCGAGATATGTACTAGCTGAGGGTAAAAGCGCTACGGTAATATCATGCGCTGCTTGGGCTACTGCGGCGTCAGGATTTGCGTCGGGAAGCGGCGTAGCGTTCAACGCGTAGGTGCTGTAGCGAGCAACAATATTGTTGAGTGCGTCATGCACGGCGGTATTGATCATCGCATAAATCCTTGACTCCTGCGGTGGAGGAAATCCGTTTTTGTCGATAACGGTTGTGGTAGCTAAATTCCACTGCAGGACCATATCGGCAGAATAAGTATTTGGAGTTGTTTCTTGACTCGAGTTATTTTTATGACAGGCTGCGATCATGGTAAGCAGAATTAAAAAAATCTTTTTCATATAGGTTTATTTTGATAAAAATATGTCAACGGCTTTCTCCTTTTTCGATTTGTCGATGAATGCAGGTCTTTTTACCTCAAATAACGCTATAGGTTTGGTAAACCACAAAGCAAGTAAGACTCCGTAACTGCCTGCGCGTTCCAGCCATTCAAAAAATTCCAGGTTTGGATAAAGTAACTCAGTTGCCATTTTCCAAATAAATAAAAAAAGAATCAGCGACCGGAATGGCTTTATCAAAACAGCAATGGCTGCCGTCAATTCAAATACACCTATTGACTTTGCTATCCATATTGGGTTACCAAATCCAAGCGACAAATATTGGTTAAGTAAACTCTTTTTCTCCAGTAGATTCAGCCAACTGTGACCTGCAAATAATAAAAATGCTGTTATTTTCAGACAATAAAACACCTTCTGCATTGTTCTTTCGTCAACCTGCATATCGGGATTTAGAATAACTAATAAATTCGCTCTATTGATGCCACCCGATAAAATGATGAAGGCCAGGGGCGCACCAATATTCCCCGCTCTTTCTATTAGTTCCGCAAAGGGCTCTCCAGCCAGAGGCCGGCAAAGAGCAGTTATAAAACCCCAGATTACCAGCCATGCCGGAATAACTCTAAGAGGTATCATAAGCATGGTTAATCCCAGAAGAATATCGAAGGATCCTAACAGCGGCATCACCTTATATGCAAGTACAGGAGCTATTCCAAAAAGTGCAAAATAATTACACCAGATAGCTTTTGTAATGACTCCAAAAATGCCATGGCCGATGAAACAACAGGCTGTTGCCACGCGTAGTACATAATGAATTTTTCGAGAAGTTGTATTTGTTGACATAAAGTCAAGTAAATTAAATCAGTCGTCTGCGCATCGTTTATATTTTCGCTTAATCCGAATTTGAAGACGCTAAACATCCAAATTCCAGCGCATGACCACATGAACGGGCTATTTTATGTTGTTTATCTACGAATCCATGTTGTTTATCTGCATTTAGGCAAACCGATGATACAAGGAATTAAATTGCTTACATTCGGAGACGCATCCATTTTATGCAACCAGATACAATTTTCTCAAAAAGGAAAGCTGTGCAGATATCGCTGCATATTTTATTCTGGATGATTATTGTAACCTATTTTGCCTGGGGATTTGGTTTCGGAGTTAACTATAAAGCCGCTTTTTTTAACGCAGTTCTTTATTTACCCGGATTTATATTCATTGTTTATATCCTGATTTATTTTTTGATACCCCGCTATTTAATCAGGCGAAAATATATTCAGTTTTTTATCGGATTAATCTTGGCAGTGGCCGTTTGTTCCGCCTATTCCTGGGGCATAGAACTTACCTTAACACCAAATGCAAAATTCGAGGGCGTAACCATGTCGACCGGTCGCGCCATTTTGCCTTTTATCCACGTGGCGGGGATAGCCATCTCTATTAATTTATTGAATTATTGGTATAGGCAGAAACAAAAAACAACAGAGGCCCAAAACGAGAAAATCGCTGCCGAACTAGAGCTATTAAAATCACAAATACATCCTCATTTTTTATTTAATACCCTTAATAATTTATACGCTTTTTCCCTGGAGAAATCAGAAAAAACACCGGAAATTATCCTAAAACTTTCGAACCTGCTTCGTTTCATGATCTATGAAAGTGACGTCACTTTTATTCCCCTGAAAAAAGAGATTTCTATTTTACAGCAATATATCGACTTGGAACAGCTGCGTTATGGGGATCGCCTGGATGTTTCTTTTACCGTTCCGGACGACCTTGAAAAAAAACAGATAGCCCCCCTGTTATTACTTCCTTTTGTTGAAAATATTTTCAAACATGGCATTAACAACCAGACCGAGCATTGCTGGATCAGTTTTGACCTGCGCCTTTCCGAATCGTCTATCTTTGTAAAATTAATAAACAGTAAGGACTGGGATGAAACACAAAATCTGCCGGAGTGCAGTGGAATTGGCTTGCATAATGTAAAAAAGCGACTGGAATTATTGTATCCGGAAAGATATATTCTGACGATACAGGAAATGCAGGATGTATTTATCGTTAACCTCGAAATATTGGCTGAAGACATAGGAACCTATAAAAAGAAAATCCAAAAATATGATTTGGAAATGCTTGATCGTTGATGACGAACCGCCCGCAATAAAAATTATAAAAAGTTACGTGGAACTGGTAGCAGACCTCGATGTGGTAGGCGTCTGTAGCAACGTTTTACAGGCGATGGAAGTTTTAAAAAAAGAAAAAGTGGATCTGCTTTTTTTGGATATTCAGATGCCGAAGCTAAACGGAATTGCATTTTTGAAGACTTTAGGTCATCCACCTAAGGTAATTTTTACTACGGCTTACAAAGAATACGCACTGGACGCCTTTGATTTGGATGCGGTAGACTATTTGCTAAAACCAGTTTCTCTGGAGCGTTTCCTAAAAGCGATCAATAAGGTGACTAATATACATTCTGAAGAAGGAAAAGAGCAGTCATCGGTCCGACAAGGCTTTTTATATTTCCGAGCGGAGAGAAAAATGGTAAAGGTCTTTCTGGAAGACATGATTTATATTGAAAGTCTAAAGGATTATATTAAAATTCACCGCCTGAATAATAAACCGTTAACTGTCAAATATTCACTCGCTACCATTGAAGCCATGTTACCCAGGGAGCTTTTTTTAAGAGTTCATCGGTCTTTTATCGTTTCGATTAATAAAGTAACTGCTTTTACTACGCATGATATCGAAATAGACAAAATAGAAATTCCGATCGGAAGGCAGTATAGTACCAATTTTAAAAAATTGTCTGTGAACAAATGACTTGACCAGCTACAAATTTGGGTAAATATTTACCAGCATAAGCTTTTGCTGAGAGATTAATGTCCGTCATTCAGAAGTTGATGGAAACGTCACGTAGTACCGCCACTCCTTTTTATGAGACCAGTATTTTACATTGCATTATTCTTGCTTCTTTTGTTTGGCTTTTTATTGCCTTGTATGGGGCAACGCGAATTTATAGATTCGATGAAAAAGACTCTGCGTTTTCAAAAAGAGGATAGCAATAAAGCGCTCACATATACCAGAATTAGTGAGCAATATGATTACATGGGAGAAGCAAAAACTGTTTTTATCTATGTTGATTCAGCAATTGCGCTCTCAAAAAAAATACATTTTAAGAAAACAGAAGCGAGTGCCCGGGAAAACCGTGGTTATGCATATTTGATGCTTGGATATCCCGATAGCGCAAAAAATGATTTTTTAACTGCGCTGAAAGTGCGCAAAGAAATTGGCGACAAAAGGGGGATCGCCCAATCCTACTATTCTATTGGAGTGTTTTTCTATAACAATGATAGCCTTATTCAGGCACTTGAATTCTTGTATAATTCCATGACGCTTTTTGAGGAAATTAAAAATATAAAAGGCGTCGCGATTTGCCTAGACAGGCTTGGTCAGATCAGTATCGACCAGGGAGATGATTCAAGTGCTCTAAATAATGACAGTCTGGCCATTAACGCTTTTACTAAAATTGGAGATACGCTGGCTGTGGCAGAAACTAAATTGCAAATGGGCGCCATTGAATACGGTCACCATAATTATTTAAGTGCTCAGAAACTTTATCATGAATCGTTAAGACTAAATGAAGAATATGGATCATCTCAGGCAGGAATAGGATATTGTTATATGTTGCTAGGAGATGTTTCCCAGAAGCAAGGCAAATACTTTGAGGCCATGAATATGTATGACTCTGCGAAAGTAAAATATAAAAACATTCATCAGGCAGAGGGTTTAGCTATCGTAGGAGCGCATATTGCAAAAATTTATATACAAACTAAACAGTTTTCAAAAGTAAGACCTTTATTGACTGATTTCCTTCGAGTTTCTTTAAACAATAAGAATAAGTCGGATATAGCGGATGCATATGAAAACCTTTCGGTTTTGGACAGCGTTCTGGGTAATGATAAGAAAGCATTAATTGAATATAAAGTGTCCCTAAACTATCGGGATAGCATATCGCAAATACGGAATAACAAAAATTTAGAAAGGATCATGTTGCAGCATGAAAATGAAAAGAAAGAAGCAAAGATGAAAGCTTTACAAGATATTAAAGATTCTGAGGCACTCAAGAGTCGAAACAAGCAAAATATTGCCATCATATCTCTGTCGCTAGTTGTCGCCGCAATCTTAAGTGTAGCATGGATCCAATGGCGAAACAACGTGGCAAAACAGAAAATCAATATTTTGCTTGAAGCTACTCTAATAAATCTTAAAACAGTTCAGAATAAACTCATTCAATCTGAAAAATTAGCATCCCTCGGAGAAGTCACAGCAGGTATAGCTCATGAAATTCAGAACCCCTTAAACTTTGTCAATAATTTTTCAGAGGTAAATGTCGAACTTATTAAAGAAGCGGAAAAGGAAATAAACGATGGGAATATGTCTGAGGTAAAAGCAATATTTAATAATATTAAAGAAAATGAAATAAAAATAAGCCATCACGGTAAAAGGGCAGATGCAATAGTTAAAGGGATGCTTCAACATTCAAGGACCAATAGTGAAAACAAAGAACTTATTGATATAAATAGTCTCGTTGCTGAATATTTCCGTCTTTCATATAAGGCTATGCGAACGAAGAACAATTTTTCCCGAGTAAAATTGGAAACAGACTTTGACCAAGCCATAAGTAGAGTTAATATAAGCCCTCAGGATATTGGTAGAGTATTTCTGAATCTATATAATAATGCTTTTTACGCTGTGGAAGATAGGAAAAAAGAAAACATAGAAGGATATGAGCCAACCGTAACAGTTACTACTAGAATGAATAATAGTAAGATTGAAATAAAAGTAAGGGACAATGGAAATGGCATCCCTCAAAATATCAAAGATAAAATATTCCAGCCCTTTTTTACCACAAAACCAACTGGACAAGGTACTGGTTTAGGATTATCTTTGAGTTATGATATTATCAAATCTTACGGTGGGGAAATAATTGTAAATTCAAAGGACGGAAAATACTGTGAGTTTGTAGTAATTATTCCAAGGGAGAGTGTAAACTAAACTGTGTCAAAAGTTAAATCTTAACTTTAAACACATTGAAAATGGAAAACGAAAGACAAGAGCCTCTCGACTATGAAAAGGCAAAACAAAAAGTAAAAGAACAGTTCAGCACCGGCAAATCTCTGTACGGTAAAGATGGTGCTTTGGTCCGACTTAGTTCTTTTGACCTTCTCCCAATAAACCGGACAGCCAATAGTAGAAAATCGGGTGATTATTCATAACTTAAAAAGTAGAATTTTCGCTCATGAAAAAGTCAAAATTTACCGAAGCACAAATTGTCTTTGCAATTATACAGTCAGAGACCGGTGTAGCCGTCTCAGAGATCTGCCGAAAGATGGGTGTCAGTGAAGCAACGTTTTACAACTGGAAGAAAAAGTATGGAGGTCTGGGTATTTCAGAACTCAGGCAGCTGCGACAACTACAGGAAGAAAACAGCAAGCTCAAACAAATCGTTGCGGATCTGAGTCTGGACAAGCAGATGCTTCAGAATGTTTTAAAAAAAAGCTTTGAGGGTTCGTCAATTAAAGGGACTGGCGGAGGATCTGCAAAAAGATTACAAGGTTCCGATCTGTAGAGCCTGTTCTGTAATCAGGCTCTACAGATCTGCCTGGTATTATAAAGTTTACGAAGAGAAGACCGTGCGGTCAGAGAACGTATTAAAGAGATTGCAGCCACTCGTGTACGATACGGATATAAGCGTATTCACACATTACTGAGACGTGAAGGCTGGAAGGACAATAAGAAGCGCATACACCGCATTTACAAGGAGGAAGGGCTTAATTTAAGAAGTAAACGACCAAGGAGAAACAAAGCTGCTGCACACCGTTTGGAACGACCAGGACTTGACCGCATGTATCAATGTTGCTCGATGGACTTTGTAGCCGATCAGCTCTTTGATGGCAGAAAATTCAGGGCTTTAACTTTATTGGATAATTTTAGTCGCCAGTGTATGGCTATTCGAGTCGGACAATCGATCCGCGGAATTGGTGTGGTTCGGATCATGGATGAATTAAAAACAGAACACAAAATCATTCCGGAAAGAATACAAGTAGATAATGGCAGCGAATTTATCAGTAAAGATTTTGATCGGTGGGCTTATGAAAATAAAGTAATTTTAGATTATTCAAGACCCGGAAAACCAACAGATAATCCATTCATCGAATCTTTCAATGGCAGCTTCCGCGATGAGTGTTTAAACGTAAACTGGTTTTTATCAATGGATGATGCAGCTGAAAAAATAGAAGCCTGGAGAGAAGAATATAACAGCTTTAGACCACACAGTTCGCTGAATGATCTGACGCCAAACCAGGTGATTGAAATGTATAAAAACAGCCCGAAAAATCCACTTTAGCAGTGTCCGATGTTGGGGTGGAAAATCCACGAAGCCTGACCCCACTAAATCCGCATCTTTTAAAGCTAAATCTTAATGGCGGATGGGGGTCAGTGAAGCCGGTTTTTCCAGTAAAATCACAAAAGCCGACGAAGGCAGGGATTTTTACTGTCTGAGCGACAGTTTTTACATAGCATTCCTGTATGCCGACGTAGCGGATGAAAGTGAATTTCTGCGGACCGCGCGATCGATATGGCTGGAGATTAAATCGGACCAAGTGGAAGAAATGAAGAAGCGTATTTTCGATTTTGGTGTTTTAAAGCTTGATATTCCCGATCCCCATTTTTATTTTCAGGCTCCGGGAGGGTAGTGTATGCGCCTGGTTGGAATTGACGAGGATATGTCCTTTTACGAAGGAGGAGGAGGGGGTCCGGATGTAGCGAAAGTGAAAGAAGCCGTCGAAAATTTATAACAAAGTGATTTTACAAATTTGAAAAAGTTCATGGTAGGTTAGGTTTTGTTAGGCTATTTATCAAATGATTTGGCAATGGCCCTCGAAAGAAAAGCAACACTGACGCCGGGCTTATAATCGCCATGAGAATAACATGCAATCACCAGATCTTTTTTTGGTGATACATATAATCCCTGTCCATTGATTCCTGCTTTAAAAAAATCGCCATCCCCCATAACAAAATCCCATTGATAGGCATTATGGCTGGGTCTTTCACCTAATTCATTGATCATTCTTTTTCCAAATGCCCCTTTATCATACCGCTGACTGTCGATTCCTTCTTTTTGTATTTTAGCAATCATAGCGTCAGAAATAATTTTTGAGCGACTGACAGTGCCCCAGCTGGGTGTAAATAATAAACCAAATCTAGCCAGATCACGCAAACTACTGTTCATGGTAGCAGAGGCTACAACAAAACCTTCCGGCGATAGTCCGAAGTAGCCATCTGACTCTGCTCCGAGATGATTCCAAATACGGTTACTGATAAATTCTGAAAACGGCTGACCGGTAATTCGCTCAACAATAATCGCAAGAATAATCGTATTGTGACCTCCATATTCGAAAGAGATGCCTGGTTGCTTCATCGATCTCATATTGGTCAGGGCTTGCCAGGCACCTTTGTCAGTAGCCGATGTTTTGATCTGAATGCCCATGGCGCTTTCGAACTGAAAATACAGATTATTGGAATCTGATCTGGCTCCGGGGTCATCGAACTGTGGCGTCATTCCGGATGCCATATCCAAAACATCCCGCAGTTTAATTCCGCTCCAGCTACTGGAATTTAATTCAGGAATGTATTTTCCTACTGTATCTTCTAAATTGATTTTACCATCGTTTTCGAGCAACGCGATGGCAATGCCGGGTAAAGTTTTAGAGACAGAAAACCACAGGTGTTTATCCTCGGGGCGCATTCGCGGATAACGCTCATAAACTATTTTCCCTCTGTATACGACAATAATGCCCTGGAGATTTGAGCGTCGGATAAATTCTTCCAAATTCAATGAATCCGGTTTTTTGGTTACAGTCAGTTTCCCAATCTCAGGAATGGGAGAATATATAAGCGGTGAAACAGGACCTTTTCTTGACACTGTGGCAACAGGCATGAATTCATCCAAGTGCGACCATACATATTTTGTATTCGTGTTTACCAACCTGAAATCTTTTAAGGTGTAATTATTATGAACACGAAGCGCTTCGTTTGCAGAAAATGTCCAGCCCTCAAATTCAGGCGTTTCATTTTTATTATAGTTTGGAATGGTCCCAACCATATTTTTTATAATCAACGAACTGTCATTGGAATGAATTTTAGGATTTTGTGCGAACGACTGTATCCCAGCCAACATGAGTGTTATAATGGTGAAGTTACATTTCCTCATATTCCGCTTAGTTTTATGAAAAGAATATGACAAGTTATTAAAAAAAAGTATAAGATATATCAAACGATGAAGAAGTATACCAATAGTAGACCTTTCAATTTAAAAACCATTATTAAAGTATCTAATAGTTTGATTGTCAAATACGTGTAAACCTATGAAAGGCGCAATATGGCCCAGTTTAAAAAGATGAATGGCAGTTCGGAATAGATTTATCACACCCACTTCAAATTGCAACATCGAAGATCGATGTTTGTTTTCGAACTTGAAAAAAATGGTACACGATATAACAATTATCACTTGCCGTATCAATCCCATTAATTCGTTTAGTTATAACGTAATAATTTGGAGAACCTTCAGTTTGATTATTGTAAAGATGAAAACACACGATGATCGTACAGACAAATGAAAATAAAGGATTTTATTTCATGATCCATTTACAGATCAGTTCCTGTGATCGTAGCATCATTCTTTCTTGAGTTTTATTAATTCTGATAATGTTCTCAACATATATTTTCAAAGCTCGGCATATTGCATAAGTTCCTGTGGACCGACCGGTTAAGATAGCAAAGGTTTTTCACGATCAGCGTTGACGCGTAAAAATTCGGCGGGTGTGAAGGTCATTACTATTTAACAGCACCAAACAAACAAAAATGCATACTTCCATTAAATTAATCATCAGAAAAGTAAAGGGTGCCCGGGCGAACGTTCATAGGATATTCCTGCAATACTGTTATACCAGCACTAAACGAGTATTGGTCAGTACAAAGATAGCCTTGCCTCAAACTTATTGGGCCAAAAACACCTCCAGCATTCTTTCAGGCCTGCCGGCCACATATGGACTTGCAGTCGTGATGCAAGAAAAATTAGATAAGCAGCGCTTGAAAGCGGAGAATATTATCCGCTACGCGATCAAAAAAGGCCAGGGATGTCCGATGCAATTTCTCAAAAGGAATATTCACCTGCCTAATTGCTGTAAGCTCTACGGCCTAAAACACTGGCTACTATGCATGGTTCCTCCTTTTTCGCAGATTGCTCTAAAGCATTGACGGAATTAGATTTAGTGATGAAAGGGGCATGGGGTGAAAGTTAACTAACATTAACGGTTACTATTTCCTTGTTTTTCATGGCCAGATTATGGGTCACAATAATACGAGATGATACTAAGTGATGCCCTATGATTCAACACTTAGCATATCAAATAAGTAAATATCTTTATTAAATGGATGATTCGAATTTCCAGAATCTTAAGGAATTTATAGTCGAACAGGCTTCGGTATATGATGATGAAGTAACATCTAAAGCTCCGTTGAAAAAGATCATCTTTCTTTTTGTTTTGGTCATCATTTTTCAGTCAGGATTCTCTCAAAAAGTGGCGTCATTATTTCCCATAAAGGAATGGGCATCTGCCAATCCTGCTCGTACAGGATGGTCACACAAAAAACTGCAGCTGGTAAAGAAATTTTTCGACAGCTTGCCACCGGCTAGTTTCCTTGTAATCGATAAAGGGCAAGTGGTCGTTAAGTGGGGAAACCCTGTTTTGCGAATCAAAATAAGCTCGATGCGAAAAAGTCTGCTCAGTGCGCTTTTTGGAATCTATCAATATAAAGGAAATATTTCACTAGACAAAAGCCTTTCTGATATTGGTATTGATGATGAGCCGCCCTTAACCGATAGTGAAAAAACGGCAACTGTCCGAATGTTGCTTGAAGCAAGGTCAGGCATATATCATTCTTATGTTGCAGGCACACCTTCCATGAGAGTGAAACAACCTGACCGCGGATCACATACACCAGGAACATTTTGGTACTATAATAACTGGGACTTCAATGCCCTGGGAACTATTTTTGAGAAACAGACCCAACTAAAAATTGTCAACGCCTTCTATGACAAACTTGCCACTCCCACCGGAATGCAGGATTTTCGAAAAAAAGATATGTATTACCTGTACGCCCCAGCCGATGCATTCGATTTTGAGAAATCCATACATCCGGCATATCATTTTCGTATGAGTGCCAGGGACCTTGCCCGCTTCGGTTACCTGTTTTTAAATAATGGGAACTGGAATGGTAGACAGTTGGTGCCGGAGAAATGGGTAAGGGAAAGCACGACTGCTTATTCTCAAAGTGGTGAAGAAGGCGGTTATGGTTATCTCTGGTGGGTAAACGGATTTGACCTTCCCCTGAAAAGTTTTAGTGCTCAGGGAGCCCTGGGCAAATACCTGATCATAATACCGGAAAAACAACTTGTGATTGTTTATTTAAATCATACTGAATTTCCGGATGACACCCATAACCTTTCGGTAAATTCCCTGAAAGCTTTACCTACCGAATCTTACGAGCAAATAAGCCGTCTTCTCAGGCTTTTGTTGGCAGCAAAAGAAAACTGACCAGCACTTTTATAGCTGCCTCACCGGAAGTTCTTGGATAAAACTTCACTTTTTCAGACCTTGGCCTGTTAACTTTGCAAAATCACCGAGCTTATAATGGATAAACACATTTCCTAACGGGGGATGCTAACTTCAAATACACTCAAATTTGCTTAAATGATAATTGAAAAGCATTATGAGAATAGGAGCGGATGGCTTAGAGCAGCTGGCTTAGTTGCAAATGATGGCATTCTTTCGACTACGAGTCTGGCAATAGGTGTTGCTACGGCAAGGTATACAAGAAATCCAATCGTCCTTGCGGCATTAGCAGCCTTCGTTGCAGTGCCTTGTCGATGACAGCGGGAGAATATGTTTCTGTAAGTTCTCAATCAGACGTTGAGAGCGCTAATTTAAAACGGGAAGGAAACGAACTTAGATTGATGCCAGAAAGTGAATTATCGGGATGTAACCTATTCCAAGTGAGACATTAACCATTAAAATTTTATTATAAGAAAGAAATTTTATGACCTATTATATTTATTTATCTTTATTAATCTTTGTGAGTTCTTATTAAAAGATTGACTTGAATTCTTGATTCGTGGAGTTGAAAAATTTGCTACTTTCAAATAGTTGATTAATAGCGTATTAGGAGGGTAGTTCTCGTCCCGCCCTCTCCGCCAAATAAAATAAAGCCCCGAAAGGGGCATTTTTATTTCCATGAGGATGGATACCTGTTTTCATGAGCGGTTTTCACGCTAATTTAATTACCCCTGATTTCATTCAATTTTCCCTCTTGTTTTGTACTTACATCTATTGGGTTAATGACCGACATTTGGTCTAATTTTGCCGGTTAATTCCATAAGTCATTAAAATGAAGAGATTTTCAATCATATTACGGTATCTGAGCGACCAAAAAGGCCGGATTGCGCTATATTTTTTATTTAACCTTTTGTCTGTTCTTTTCTCATTGGTATCGCTGACGATGCTGGTACCTTTCCTTCAACTTTTATTCGGCAAGGAAAAAAGAGTGCAGGCCATGCCTCATCTGAGCTTTTCTTCATCCAGTCTCCTCGATTCCATCAAATATGTGCTCGGCATGCTGATTGACAAACACGGTCCCTCATATGCGCTTGCGGCTATTTGTGCAATCATTATTGTTTCTATTTTTTTGAAAAACCTGTTTTATTATCTTGGATACCGAGTACTGGCGCCTATGCGGAATGGCGTTTTGACAAGGCTACGGGCCGATTTGTATTCGAAAATACTTGTACTGCCGCTGGGCTTTTTTACCGAACAGAGAAAAGGGGATCTGATGAGCCGTATGAGTAATGACGTGAACGAAATCGAATGGAGCGTTATGAGCACACTGGAAGGAATTTTCCGAGAGCCATTGACTATCTTACTCATTTTGGCCACCTTGGTTTTTCTCAGTCCCACCTTGTCCCTCTTTCTTTTAGTACTTCTTCCATTAACCGGTTTTATCATAGGACGGGTTAGCCGATCTTTAAGAAAAACCTCGAACGATTCGCAGGAGCAATCGGGTGTGCTGCTTTCGATACTGGACGAAACGCTGGGTGGCCTGCGGGTGATAAAGGCGTTTAATGCCGAAAGTGTTTTAAGAGAGAAGTTTTTTAAAACCAATAATTTTTTAAATCACCTCAGAAATAAAATCATGTTCAGAAGGGATATGGCTTCGCCCATGTCGGAGATGCTTGGCGTCATTGTGCTTTGTTGTATATTATATTTCGGCGGACAGATGATTTTGAGTCACCAATATGCGCTCCAGCCGGAAGGGTTTATTGCCTACATCGCGATATTCTCCCAAATCATTAATCCGGCAAAGTCTTTATCTACTTCATTCTATAACGCACAAAGAGGTTCAGCGGCTATCAAAAGGATAGAAGAGATTCTCCAGGCAGACTTGGTAATCAGGGAACCGGAAAATCCAAAACCGGTTGCTGACTTTAGGGATTGCATTGAATTTAGAAACGTTGGATTTTCTTATGAAGGGACTGAAGTACTACATCATATCAGTCTGAAAATTCAAAAAGGGAAAACGATTGCCCTCGTTGGATCTTCAGGTGCAGGCAAATCCACACTCGCTGACTTAATCCCGAGATTTCATGATGTTAGTTCAGGGGAATTATTGATAGACGGTGTGAATATTAAAGAGTATTCCCTGTTTGCCCTCCGAAATCAAATGAGTATTGTTACCCAGGAACCTGTTCTTTTTAATGATACCATTGCGGCAAATATTGCATTGGGAACACCCAATGCCAGCGCTGTTCAAATAGAAGAAGCAGCCCGTGTTGCGAATGCGCAAAGCTTTATTGAGCAGAAGGAACATGGTTACCAGACCATTATTGGCGATCGCGGATCCAAGCTGAGTGGTGGAGAAAGGCAAAGAATCACCATTGCGCGTGCCGTACTAAAGAATCCACCGATTCTGATTCTGGATGAAGCCACTTCTTCACTGGATACGGAAAGCGAAAGACTGGTTCAGGACGCCATTAATAATATGATGCAGAACAGGACCTGCGTGGTGATCGCTCATCGTTTAAGCACGATCCGGCACGCGGATGAAATCATTGTTTTGCAAAAAGGAGAAATTGTTGAACGGGGCACCCATGAAAATCTCGTGAGTCAAAACGGATTTTACAAAAGACTTGTTGACATGCAGGAAATTAAATAATTATAGTATTTCATTTAAGGGTTTTTGCATCGACAGCAGGTGATCATATACATTCTCCAGTTCGAATTCCTTTTCCAGTACGACGAACGTGTGGCGGTCCAGAAGAACTTTCGTGCTAAGATTAATATCAAGCTGTTCCTTATAGACCTTTTTTTTCGCCGAATAGTCGATTGATTTATTTCTCTTCAAGGCCTTGTAGTAGGTGTAATAAGAAGACAGAAAAATGAACGGGTACTGAAACGGCAAAAGAAACAGAGCCATTTTATTAACCCGCATAAAATTGATCTGACTGATCTTAAAACCGGTTACCCGCCCTAGCACCCTGATCTTCTGCATACCAATCAGGAAGATATGGCCGTAGTAAATTTTTTTATTCTTTTTGTCACCAAACCAAACCGAATCAATTTCATTAGGAGGCATTAATTTATGATAGTATTCAGATTCAAACAGTGAATAACTAAGCTTCGCACTTAGATTGGATATGCTGGGTGTAGTGATGATCAGTTTGCCTCCTTTTTTTAGCACTCTGCTGAATTCAGAAAACATTTTCAGCTGATCGCTGAAGTGCTCTATGCCTTCCTGGCAAATCACATAATCGGCGTGATTATCGGGTACAGGCAACCCCTGATTGATATCCGCTTTTTTACATTCAATACCGTCGACTAAAAAATATTCCGGGAAGAGGTCGTAGGCTTCCACATAACATCCTAGCTCCTGAAGTATTTCTGTTGTAACACCATTACCAGCGGGAACATCAAGAACGACTTTTCCTTTTAGTTGATCCCGTATACTATGAAGATATTTTCGAATAGCAAATTTGGGGCTTTTAGGATTGTTAACCTGCGGATCAACCATGTGTAAGAAATTGAAAATTCTCAGGTAAAGCTAGGACTTTAAATTATTCATAGTAAGTCTTGAAAGTAGCAAATTAATACGACGAGTTGTAGTAAGAAATCTGCCCTCAAATTTATTTTAATTTAATTCTGTCTGAATTAGACGAACACGTAATCTCTCTTTAATTTCCCGTGAATCTAAATTGTTACTCCAGCCTGCCTGTTTTCGGAAATCCTCAAAAAGGGTTTTGTTTATCTTTGAATTTGCCAACCAATTATTAATAATTTCTCTTTCATCTTCGCTTAACTCCTTATAGGAAAAATAGCCGCCGAGAATTTCCAATATACGTTCGAAGTTTGCCAAGATTAATATTTAACACAATTTACAAAAAGGCGGCAATAGAATTTTAATATTTTTAATTGCCGTAAACTTCAAACGCGCAGTTCTGCAATGGCGCATATCGAAAGTAATATAGATGTTCCTGGATCAAGAATTTCGGTTACCGGCATGAAATAGCCGGCAAGGCATCTATTCACGTGGATTTTTGGAAAAAAAGATATATACATATTATCCACCTTGATTAAAGTCATTAAAATTTATTTTTTGAAACCTGACATGGAGTAATACCCAGTCTACCAGTATTTTAGAAAATAAATTTTTCTATTTTTATTTAATGATCAACTCATATTTTTTCGATATTTTTTTTAAATCCCAATTCTACTAATTAAAAACATTTAGATGAGTAAGTGAAAACACTTACATGGAAAATCAAGCTAATTTTTTATCACATTTTTCAAATTAACTTTTGGTTCACAATATTGTGTAACTATAAATATCTTTTTATGAAATTTGAAAGTCGAATTCTTTCGGTGTTTGCTGTTGTAATTTTAATGAGCGTCGGTGGTTGTAAAAAAGACGTCCAACCAACTCGTGAAAAATCAGTTTTAAAAAACACACCCGTTGTAGCGTCTTCAACCGGCATTACTGGAGGGGGAAGTAGCGGTAATATTAATTTTAGTTTTGGTGATGCTAGAGATTTGGCAATTCCTTTTTATCTGACAAATTTTGGAGTTAAATATTCTGCCATTATCTGTTATAGACCAGGGACTGGTTTGGTGTCGGCATTTATAAACAGCAGTACCGGCGGCGCAGGATCAGCACCAGTCTTTTCTAATGTATATAACTCAACGGCAGGCCTTGGAGGTTATAACATGCTGGACAACAGGGATCGGATAGTGCCTTTTGATTTGTATAATTCCGGATATTATAGTGCATTGTTCTGTTATCGTCCAGGAGGTAATGCGTGGTCTATTGTAACTTGGAATGGGTCATCATTTATACCTGTAACCTCAGGTACAAGTATTGGAACATGGACTTTCACCGATAGTCGTGATGTTGTAACACCTTTTGATTACTTCAGCACGGGGAAAGTGCCAGATCTTTTGATATACAGACCTGGGACAGGAAAGTGTGTTATTATTCATAATGTTAATTCTGGAGGAACACCGGGCTATACTCCGGAATTTTCTACAACAACCGGTTTTGGCTCCTCTCCAAATAATTACGATTTAATGAGTAACAACGACGTTGTGTTGGGTTGGGATGCTCTCGGAAATAGCCATTTTGATTGTATTCTTGCCTACAGACCAGGTGCCGGAGTCTTAGCAACTTACCACAGCGGCACTTTTTCAAATTTAAGTTTTTCAAGATCCGGGATAACAAGTTATAATAGCGGAACTCAAAATTACAATCTAAATAGTGTGAATGACCGTATCGTATTTTATCAACCAGCGGGTCAGGGCATAGTAGGAAATAATGGATGCTGGGTGGTCCGTCCGGGCTCTGGTACAGCTTGGTCATATGTCAATATGGTAGTAGGTACCAACAATTTAATTCACCAGGGAAATGGAATTGGTGTATCTCCGAATATTTTTGATCTTTCCAGCACAGCTGATAAAGTTATTGCGTGGGATTGTGACAACATTGGAAAATATGATCACCTGATATCTTACCGCCCAGGTAAAGGCGCTTTTTGGGTGTTTAATAATACTATTACACAGGATTATTAAAATTGTCGGCGGGAGGGTGCAGTACTATTGCACCCTCCTTTATTTAAATCGGGAGCGATATGCAAATCCATCTTTTATCTTTTAAATTTGGAAGTTTAAATAAGTATGAAAATTCTATTTATTATCTTTTTTCTATTGTTTTTTTCATTCAACGGCGCAGGGCAGTTTAAAATTGGCGCAAACATAGGTGCCAATATGAACCATTTAGTCACAACCAGCGGCCTTTCTTCTACTGTCTATCGCGGACTTCCAGGTTTTACTATTGGAATACCTGTAATTTTTCAAGTGATCAAAATTTTCGCTGTGGAGGTTAATCCATCCTTCAGCCAAAAAAATTATCGCATCGAAAGGAACGGTTTTTTTCAAGGAGAGTATCAAAATAATAGAAACCAATATATCGAAATACCTTTTTGTGTAAATATTGGTATTGATGAAAAAAAATTCAGATACTTTATCAATTTAGGTGTTTATGGAGCCTACTGGTCTTCCAGTCATATTAAAGGGAGGTTGGCCAGCATTCTGAATACATCAGATACTGTAACGCAAAATGCAACATCAATTTTTAGTGAAAATAATTCGTATTCATACAGTCAAAATTATACTATTGGAAGTCATGACAACAGATTTGAATTTGGCTGGATGACCGGAATAGGCGTGAATTATGCATCCAATTTGAGATATAGTTTTTTCGTGGAAGTGAAATATTCGAGTTCTTTAACTGATCAGGAAAAGAACTATCAAATAAACCAAGTTCCGCGGTACAACACCACTTATTGGTTGTCAATAGGAATTTTGTATAATCTGGCTCGTTAAAAACTGTGAAATTAATTTATTATATCTCTTGCATGAAAATAGCATTCGCGTTAAAAAAGTTAGTGCACATCCTTTTATTTTTATTTCTTGTTCTTTTATTGCCTTCTTGTCACAAAGATCTACCAATCTATGCTAACCCACAGGACTCTCCTGGCGATAATTATACAGACCTTTTTGATGCATTTTGGAACGGGATGAATGCTAATTATGTTTATTGGAGCATTGATACAACACAATGGGATAAAATGTATGTAACCTATAAGCCGCTTTTTGATCAATTAACAACTTTTGATTCAGTGAGTGAAAACAAAGCTGAACAATATTTTAATCAGATGACCAGAGGATTGGTTGATTCGCACTTGACCATTTCTTATGGAGCAACAGGCCGTGTTGTAAGTCCTTCGCAAAACAGAAAACTCGCAATAGATCCCGGGTATTTTTCGGATAGTATCTTCTCAAGAGGTCTATTAAACCAAGTAATTACAAAATACTATATAGATAGCTCAACACTAGTTATGGGCACGGACAATACATCAGGAGGTATTGGCGGTGGATTGACTGCTATCTCCGGAGTTATTCATGGCGACATTTTATATTTGTATATTAGTTCATTTAGCCTTTCGCAAGCAGGGCAAAACACAAGTATGGTTCTTGACTATTTTTTTAATACTGTTCAAAATCTCCCGCCAAATATTAAAGCCATCATTTTGGACTTGCGTGGTAATCCTGGCGGAGAAGTTGCAGACATGGATTATGTTCTTGGTCGAATGATTACCCATCCATTTACTTATGGCTACACAAGAACAAAAAATGGAATCGGAAGACTGGATTATAGTCCGTGGGCACCTGCGGTGGTGAATCCTTGGAATGCGGGCACTGACATCCACGCTTCAATAATTGTTTTAGGCGACCATGGTACTACTAGTTTAGCAGAACTGATGGGTGTCGCCGTTCAAAATTTACCTAATGGTAAGTTCATTGGAACGAATACCTGGGGAGCAACCGGCCCCGTAAGTCCCAGTTTGTATTACAATGGAGGAAGTTTTTCTATTGGCACATCTTTCTGGGGTGCAAATGGATATATCTCGGTTTATTCCGCTGCTGCGATGTTTAAGGGCACAAAGAACCAAATTTATGAAGGTGTGGGAGTTAGTCCGGATATTTATTCGCTAGAAACTATACAGGCTTATTTAAATAATCACGATCTTGTTTTAGACTCTGCGATTTCTTATGTTATGTCCAAATAAACCGTTATATAGGGCTAACTAGAATGATTTAGTGTGAATGAAATGTATGGCAAATCTATAAATAGGTAGTAAAAAAGGTAGTAAATAAGTGTTAAGTGCAGTTTGGTTCTGTTTAGACTTGTTTGTTTTTTTAACTGATTTTTAGTTATTTGTATCAAACTAAACAAAAGCTGACTAAATAGGGGGTACTTAAGTTTGAATCCCGCCCTCTCCGCCAAATAAAATAAAGCCCCGAAAGGGGCATTTTTATGTTTATGCCGGCGCTTTTTGTTTTAGGGCAAGTTCAAATGCTTTTCTGATTGCCGGAAAAACATAAACGCTGAATATCATTTTAGCAACAAAAAACAATTGCCTGATTTTGTTTTTGCTGAACATGCTGAGCATTTCGTTTAATGCATCAGGCTGGTGCATTCATCGGGTGTTAAATAAAGTCTCTTGTCCGACTGTGGCAAAGCGTTGGCAAGGGCCTCACTCAATTGCAGTGCACCCAACATGGCCATGTTCACTCCTTCCCTGCAAAATGAGGCATCCAAGGTTGATTTCCGGATGGGGTTATTGTTAAACCCTGCGGGCTTTTCATTCCACTGGTCATTAGTAAAACCGGCCGTCAGGCGAAGAAAAAAATTACGAGATGCTTTCAGCCTTTCGATTCCATGATTCATATTGTTGTTGTCTGTGTTCCGGTTATTTTTTTGCCAGGGTGATCGTCTGGGCTGGCAAAGCATGATACAGGGACGCATGTCGCACCGCCGGATGATTGCATTGACCCAGCACGAAATAAATGACAACAAAAATCAGGATAGTGCTAAAACATCCGCCGCCCAGCTTCTTGGCGCCGTATCCTGCAATCAATGCTCTTAACCAGTTTGGCATAAATTTTTTTATTCAGTTATTACAAAACAAGTGCCAGCTGAATATTACAGCGTTCGTAGGGGGTGGCATGCCCGGCAATTTTCTTAAACCCGAGTTTCTGATATAATTGTATGGCCGGTTTTAAAAGGGTGTTGCTTTCAATATATATTTTAGACGCGCCTTTGGAACGTGCTTTTTCGATGACGGCCCTTCCGAGCAGCCACCCAATGCCTTTACCCTGCACATCCGGAGACACCGCCATTTTAGCCAGCTCATAATCAAATTCCCCGTCGTTCATTTTTATCAGTGCGCAAACCCCAACCGGTTCATTTTTATACAACGCTACGGAAATATGACCACCTTTTTTCAGAATATATCCCTCGGGATCTTCGAGTGCTTTATAATCTGCCTCCTCCATTTTAAAATACTGTTTGATCCAGCGTTCATTTAACAATTTAAAGGCTTCCCTGTAAACGGGTTTATAGTCCGTAATCTCCACATCAAAACCTTCCCTGCGTTTTTTTTGCTCCATCACTCTTTGCCAGAGTGATTTCTCACCCAACAAAAACTCCCATTCCCCGAGTGACTCCCAAAGATCGTTTCGGGTTTGCGCGGATAAATCGTTTACCGCGTTGCGAACATCGGTATACTGATCCTGAATCCGTCCAATTATTTTTTTACCTTTTTCAGAAAGCTCCACCATATTCTTTCTTCCATCCTTTTTATCTTTTTTCTCTTTCACGTATCCGGCTTTGGCCATCTCCCGAACGATATGGCTTACCGAAGGATGGGAATGACCAATTCCTTCTGCGATGGAAGTAATGGTTTTGGATCCCTGCTGGGAAAGAACATAGAATACGGGAAACCATTTTGGCTGCATGTCGATGCCATAGGCCGTATATAATCCGGCTGCGTCCTCTGTAATTCGTTCAGACATCATACGCAACCGGCTGCCGATGGCAAATTTTCCTACCTGATTGAAAAAGTCCATTGTTTAAATAATTACGTAATCAATTACGTAAATATACAAAATCAGACTATTTTTACAATAACCGGGAAAAATAAAACAGAGGGGGAATTCGTTTATTGCGGTACCGAAACCCAGCTTTCCTTAAGTTCTTCCTTTAATTTTCTCACTATTTCCTCCAGGCCGTGATACCAGTCGAGGTGAGGGCTCCACTTCCGGCAGGATATGCACTGGGTGTCTTCCCAAACTTTACTGCAACTTGGGCAGCGGCCACCGGTCTGAAAAGTATCCCACATGGTCATACAGGTACATTGCCAGTAAGGCTGCCCATCCGGTTCCCAATGGCATTTCGGGCAGAAGACGTCTATATTATCCATTCATGAAAGTTACGCCGGCTAAGTAAAGGAAAATCAATTATTGTAATTGCCCACACATCATCCTCACCCTGTCCATATCCGGACTATGGTATAAGTCTTCAGGGATCGAGGATAGTGTGGAATCGCGGAGCTGCTTACCTGTTGTATAGAATTTCTGAAAACTCATGATCAGTGGTTTCCATTTGTCCGGATCCACTTTTTTAGTTGAACCGTTCATTAAAATGGATTCTTCCAGGTAAACTCGTTGAATCAGAAATTCCATCGTGATCAGGGAGAATTTCTGATCTTCATTTTGAATGCCCATACCATGGATGGCCTGGAGGCTGGCTTCCATTTGCACCGGACATTCCATAATGCGGGGTGCGGAAACGGTTTCTGAAAAAACAGGAGTTAATCCCGCTCTTGAAAATTTATCCTTTAAAAAATGATAGCCCTTTTGTTTTTTTCCAGCGGGAACGGGATCGGAGCCTGTGGTCAGTGCCAGACGATTCACGGCATCCACCTCTTTCATGGAGGGCAGGTTGAATGTGCAGCTTTTTTCCCTGCGGATATTTTCTGTTGTTTTTGAGAAAGCGGAGATGCCGATCATACAACGCCAGCCCAGCCAGAATATCGAAGAAATCGGAGCAACATTGAAACTGCCATCTTCATTCCGGGTGCTGATCAATACGACAGGGGTGCCAAAATATAAAATCTCGGGTTCGCTTTTTTTGTGCATGATAATCGCTTATGGGCACAAAATTAAAATGACCCATATCCGAATCAAACCCGATTCTTGCTGAATCAGCCGATTTGTTTTTTCATGAGGAGGTCTGTCTGCGCATCATCTCCGAGCTGGAACACATGTTTGTCGTATGTCTGAAATCCGTTTTTTTCGTAAAAACGGATAGCTGCTGTGTTATGCTCCCACACACCCAGCCAGATGTTGTTAAGTTTGTTTTCCCGGGCAACAGAGAAGGCTTTTTCCAGAAACAATTGTCCGATACCCAGCCCCTTCATGGATTCGTCGATATAGATCCTTTCAATTTCGAGCGACCCGACATTGGGTAAAACGGTTTGAGCATCACCCGTATTGATTTTTAAGTAGCCGATGGTCTGGGAATCAGCCCGTGCAAAAAAGAACATGGAATTCGGGTTCATCCATTCTGAAAGAAGTTTTTCTTCAGAATAATAATGATTGAGGAAGTACAACATGTTTTCTGCGGTATTCTTTTCTGCGAAAGACTGGTAAAAAGTCGTTTTCGAAATCTGTTGCAGTTCCTTTAGTCCCTCTCTTTGAACTTCAGCCATCTGAATGATCATGTTGCTGCACCTTAAACTTTAACAGGTGCCACGAGTCTGAAACCATTTCCGTGGATATTCACGATTTCAATATTGCTGTCATCGCGCAGGTATTTCCTGAGCTTGGCAATATATACGTCCATGCTGCGGCCATTGAAATAGGTATCGCTGCCCCAGATCTTTTTCAGAGCGGCTTCCCTGGGCAATAAATCATTCAGGTGTTCGGCCAGCATTTTCAACAGTTCATTTTCCTTTGGGGAAAGTGTCTGGGTTTGTCCGTTATGAACGAGCTGTCTGAGTTTCGGATGAAAATGATAGGAGCCCAGGTCGAACTCTTTATTGTCGGCTTCCTTGTTGAGGTCATCATTTCTTTTGAGGATGGCGCGGATCTTCAGCAGCAGTACTTCGCTGTCGAAAGGTTTCGTGATATAGTCGTCCGCACCCAGTTTATATCCCTGGATAATATCTTCCTTCATTGTCTTTGCGCTGAGGAAAAATAAAGGAACATCAGGATTCACGTCCCGGATTTCTTCTGCCAGTGTAAATCCGTCCATATGGGGCATCATCACATCGAGCAGGCAGAGGTCCACGTGTTCGCGCTGGAATGCCGCTAATCCTAAACGGCCATCCCGCTCTAAAGTGACGTCAAAGTCATTCAGCTCGAGGTAGTTTTTCAGTACCATTCCCAGATTGGTGTCGTCTTCACATAATAAAATCTTAGGCTTTTTTCCTTCCATGGTTGAGTTTGTATACAAATAAAATTAATTCATTTCCGTGAAAGGGGATTTGGCGGGTAATTTTTTGTTAATACTGAAGCCGGAGGGCAGAAAGGAAGTCATGTCCAAACTGTATCTTTGCGGGTTATAATTCTATAGATGGACGCACAATTCAACCCGGATAAACAACATACACTCAAGCAGGAAGTCAGTATTTCAGGCACAGGTCTGCATACGGGCATTATGGTGGATATGACTCTTCGTCCTGCCAATCCCGGATATGGATTTCAGTTTCAGCGTATCGATCTGGCCGGAAGACCCCTGATCAAGGCAGATTGTGACCTGGTTACGGACACTTCCAGGGGTACCACGCTGGAAGACAATGGGGCCCGGATAAGCACTATTGAGCATATACTGGCTGCGCTCGTCGGTATGGGGGTGGATAATTGTCTGATCGAGGTAAACGGCCCGGAAATACCCATTATTGATGGCAGTTCCGAGCCTTTTGTAGATATTATTGAAGAAGTGGGACTGGAAGAACAGGATGCGGCAAAAGCATGGTACAGCATTGACAACAATATCACGCATTACGACGAAAAAAAGCGTGTGGAAATGATGGCGATGCCCTCGCTGGAATATAAGGTGACCACGCTGATCGATTTCAACAGCCCGGTGCTGGGAACGCAGCATGCGGGTCTAAAAACCATGAAGGATTTTAAAGCAGAGATTGCGCCCTGCCGCACGTTCTGTTTCCTGCACGAACTCGAAATGTTGCTGGAACATAATCTCATTAAAGGCGGCGACATCAATAATGCGATTGTGATTGTTGACAAGAAAGTGACCGATGAAGAGATGCACAGGCTGGCCAAAGCATTTGGCAGGGAAAATATGGAAATCAAGAGCGGTGGTTATCTGAACAATCTGGAGCTCCGGTTTCCCAACGAGCCTGCCCGTCATAAACTGCTCGACGTGATCGGCGATCTGGCCCTGATTGGTTATCCAATCAAGGGACATATCATTGCCAGCCGTCCGGGCCATTCAACAAACGTGGATTTTGCGCGGAAAATCAAACAATATATCCGCAAGAATAAACATTTGAAGAATACGCCAGTCTATGATCCGAACCAGCAGCCGATATTCAGCAGTCAGCAGATTGAAAAAACCCTGCCGCACCGTTATCCTTTTCTGCTGGTGGATAAGATTATCGAACTGACGGATAAACATATTGTCGGCATTAAGAACGTTACGTTTAACGAACCGTTTTTTGTTGGTCATTTTCCCGGAAATCCGATTATGCCGGGCGTTTTACAAGTGGAGGCACTGGCCCAGACCGGCGGTATTCTGGCGATCAATGCGATGGCGGGCGGAGGATCTTATGATACTTATTTTCTGAAGATCGACAACTGTAAGTTTAAAGCCAAAGTAGTACCCGGAGATACGATGGTGATGAAGATGGAACTGCTAAATCCTATCCGGAGAGGTATCGTGGAAATGCGCGGAACGGTTTTCGTTGGCAATAAAGTGGTCACTGAAGCCGACCTGATGGCGCAGCTGGTAAAGCGAAGTTAAATTAGCAGATTTGTGTCAAATAAGTTTATTTTTGTAGAGCTGGGTTGTGCTCAGCATTTTTTATGAAGCAACCTGCAATCATCAAAGAAATAGTACCGAGCGGGCAGCAGGCCTCACCATCAACCGATGAAAGAATGATCCATCCCCATACGTATATACATCCGAATGCGCGGGTTGCCACCAACGTAAAAATTGATCCGTTTTCCGTCATTCATCAGGATGTGGAAATTGGAGAGGGTACCTGGATTGGTTCAAATGTGACGATTATGGAAGGTGCGCGGATTGGAAAGAATTGCCGCATTTTCCCGGGCGCCGTTATTGCGGCTATTCCACAGGATCTGAAATTCCAGGGGGAATATTCAAACGTTTTTATAGGTGATAATACCACCATCCGCGAATTTGTTACTGTTAACCGGGGTACAAAGGACAGGGAGAAAACTTCCATTGGCAGCAATTGCCTGATTCAGGCTTATTGCCATATAGCGCATGACTGCAGTGTGGGTGACTGGTGCGTGATGAGCAATAATACCCAGGTAGCAGGGCATGTGATCATTGAAGACTATGCCATCCTTGGTGGCATGTGTGCGATCCACCAGTTTGTGCGAATCGGCAAACACAGTTTCCTGCAGGGTGGTTCACTGGTTGGGAAAGATATTCCACCTTATATAAAGGCCGGAAGACTTCCTCTGAGCTATTGCGGTGTAAATTCTGTGGGTTTGAAGAGAAGAGGGTTCAGCATCGACAAAATCAATCATATACTCGATATCTACCGTATAATCTATAATAAGGGACTGAATACATCTCAGGCGCTGGAGTATCTCGAGGAAGAATTTTCGGCTACCGATGAACGTGATGAGATTGTCACTTTTATCCGTGAAAGCGGTCGCGGAATCATCAAACGCTTCAGTAAAGGAAACCTCGATGAAGATTATCCTGTCTGATGCAGGCAAGCGATTCAACCGGGACTGGATATTCCGGCACTTCGACTATCAGTTTCTCTCTCCTTTTAAATACGCGATAACCGGTGCCAACGGATCCGGTAAATCCACTTTACTTCAGTTTGTTGCAGGCGCCCTAATGCCGACAGAGGGCAAGCTGAGTTATTACAATGAGGATAACCAGCCCACAGAAGATTCATATCCTCTGATTTCCATTGCTGCACCCTACCTGGATACCATCGAGGAAATGACCGCCACTGAATTCTTTGCATTTCATCAGACTTTTAAGCCGCTCCTTACTGGCTATTCCATTCCGCTGATTCTTGAAAAGGTCGGGCTTTCTCAGGCCGCAGACAAACAGATCCGGTATTATTCTTCAGGTATGAAACAGCGGGTGAAACTTGCCCAGGCTTTTTTTTCAGATACACCCGTTGTGCTTTTGGATGAACCTACAACCAATCTGGACGTTTCGGGTATTGCCCTGTATCAGGAGCTTGTAAGCTCCCTTTGCGGGGACAGGATGGTTATTGTCAGTTCGAATGATCCGATGGAGTATTCGTTTTGTGAGGACCGTTCTGGATATGAAGATATCTGGGAGTAAAGTATAGGAGTACGGTAACAAATTACCGCTGGGACTGGCAATCAGCAAATTCAGATCCGTGTATTTCAGATCGAAATCGCTGGCTCAGGTGAAAGTTGGTAAGTGCACCCTTGAACATATAAATGCCACTGCGTAGATGAATTTTATGCCATACGAGGTTGTCGAATCCACCTTCTTCAGACGCTTCCAGTAAAAGAGGAGTAATTACATTGCTGATGGCCTGCGAGGCGGTTCTGGCAAAACCGGAAGGAATATTGGGAACGCAGTAATGAATCACGCCGTATTTAATAAACGTCGGATGTTCGTGGGAAGTAATTTCCGAAGTTTCGAAACATCCCCCGCGATCGATACTCACATCGATGATCACGGAGCCTGTGCGCATATTACTGACCATTTCTTCCGTAACCACCACGGGTGTTCTAGCCGGAGGCCGAAGAGAGGGCACCAACGGCCACTTCACAACTTTTCAGCTGCTTGGATAGAATGCGCGGTTCAATAACGGATGTGTATATCCGAAAACCAATATTGTTCTGCAATCTCTTTAAGCGCGAAACACTGTTGTCAAAGACTTTCACCGAAGCACCGAGCGCCAGGGCTGCCCGGGCCGCATATTCACCCACAATACCTGCTCCCAGTATGATCACTTTGGTAGGCGGGATTCCGGAGATACCTCCCAGCAATACCCCTTTTCCATGGTTCGCTGAACTCAGGTACTGAGCCGCCACCAGCATCACGGCACCGCCCGCAATTTCACTCATGCTGCGTACAATCGGATAACTGCCACTTTCGTCCTTCAGATTTTCAAATGAAATGCCGGTGATCCGTTTTTCCATCATCCTCTGCAGAAGCTCCGATTTGAGGGCCGACAGATGAATGGGGAAATGATCGTCTGGTTCATCTGCAGCAGGGGCAGATCTTCTTCCACTACGGGAGCCGACTTGACCAGAGTAGGACATTTGTATACTTCTGCCTTGTCATAAATGATCCGCGCACCGGCTTCACTATAGTCCTTGTCCCCGTAATGCGCGGCTTCCCCGCATTGTGTTCAATGAGCACTTCATGACCGTTACTGATCAGTACACTCACCGCTTCCGGAGTCAGTCCGATACGGTTTTCCTGAAATGCCGTTTCTTTGGGAACACCAATCAGAAGCATGCTGGATTTTGGCTTTACATCCAGGGTCTCTTCAAGGGTTTCATAACTAAAAGAAGTGCTGATATAAGGTTTACTGTGTGTCGACATGTTATAAGGACTTTGACTCAGGCAGAAAGGGGTTGAAAATTACAATTTTATCCTGAATTCTTCCCAAGAACTGAAGACCCGTATTTTCCTGGTGAATTCACCAATGGTTTCGAGGGAAACTCCCAGTGTTTCTTCAGGAAAAATTCCTATGGCCCGTTCCGGCCATTCCACCAGGCATATCTCTCCCGAATACAGGCAGTCTTCCACACCGGCACGAAGAGCCTCCTGCTCATCCTTCAGGCGATAGAGATCCAGATGAAAGATGGAACCTCCTGGATAACTGTATTCATTGATGATGGAAAAAGTGGGACTGCCGACGGTTTCGTTAACTTTTTTCTCCCTGCAAAGCGCACTGATAAAACTGGTTTTACCCGCACCCATAACTCCCCGGAAGGCGATTGTTTTTTTTTCCGGAAAGGATTTCCAGAAATCCCTGGCCATTTCGTCGATGCCGGGAAGGGTGAATATGCGCTCCATTCAACAAAGATAACCCCTGCGCTGTTTTGTATATTGAAACCGGTGGTCCGGAATTCGGTAAATTTGCTCTGGCAATGGAAGTAAACAGCATGGAAGCAGTCAATTGGAAGGTAGAGGGGATGAGTTGCAGCGGGTGCGCCCAAACCATCAATGGTTTTCTGGAGAAAAAAGGCATGAAGGAGATTCGGGTGAGTCTGACTGCCGGGGAAGCTCATTTTCTGAATGAACCCGGTATTCCGGAAAAAGAACTGAAGAAGGGAATCGAAGGACTGGGATATCATGTGGCAGACGAAAATGCTTCTTCCGCAAAACGCCCGAATAAATTTCTTCGTTATCTCGCAGTCTGTGTGCCATTTACCCTGATCCTGCAGCTGCATATGCTGGGTCATGCCGGTGTGTTACACTGGCTGCATAATCCCTGGATCCAGCTGATTCTTTGTCTCCCTGTTTACGTTGCGGGCATGTATTATTTCGGCAGAAGTGCGGTGAACAGTGTACGGATGAGAGCCTATAATATGAATGTACTGGTGGCCCTGGGCGCCACAGCTGCTTTTTTGTACAGTCTGACCGGCACCCTGCTCAATCTCGGCGAATCCTATCTTTTTTACGAAACCGCAGCGGCTATCATCACCCTTGTTTTTTTCGGCAATTATCTGGAAGAGCGTTCCCTGCAAACCACGCAGCGTGCGTTAACCAGTCTGGTGAAAACACAGAAAGTAATGGCCAATATGATTGCCTTTGATGACCAGCATCAGGAAATTGTATTTCCGGTAGACAGTCTCACTTTACGCAGCGGCGATTTAGTGCTGATACGCAGCGGCGATCAGGTGCCTGCTGATGCCAAAATTTTATGGGGAGAGGGTCAGGTGGATGAAGCCATCATAACGGGTGAAAGTCTTCCGGTTATAAAGAACACAAAGGGCCTGATTATCGGCGGATCTGTATTAATAGAAGGCAGTCTGAAGGCGCAGGTCACGGCTTCCGCCAAGGATTCGGTATTATCCAATATGATCGACCTGGTGAAGAGGGCACAAACGGACAAGCCGAAAATCCAGTTGCTGGCGGATCGCATCAGTGCCGTTTTTGTACCTGTCGTGATTGGCATTGCCGGGGTTACATTTTTTGTCAATTATATTATTCTGCAGAATTTCGGTTCCTCTGTTATGCGGAGCATTGCGGTTTTGGTTATTGCCTGCCCCTGTGCCATGGGGCTGGCTACTCCGGCTGCCATAGCCGTAGGATTGGGAAGGGCAGCGAGGAACGGTGTTCTTTTCCGCAAAGCCGACAGTCTCGAACTCTTCAAAAAAATATCCCAGATTGTATTCGATAAAACGGGTACGCTGACCACGGGTGCTTTCAGTATAAAGGAATTTAAGCTGCTTGATGCTTCGATTGATGAATCTGAATTCAGGAGGATTCTTTTCTCCATGGAAAAATATTCCAATCATCCGATCGCCCGCTCACTCGTACGCGAATGGAAAGGGCAGCCTGAAATCCGCTGGAAAAAGATAGAAGAGGTGAAAGGTCAAGGACTGCAGGCCAGCAGCATGCAGGGAGACGAGTATAAAGCCGGTTCAGGCGTATTCATCGGAAACGAATCCGCTGAACATACCATCTGGCTCACAAAAAATAATCAGCTGCTGGGCTGGGTGGATATGCAGGATGAGATCCGGGCGGAAGCATTTGAAGTGATTGCTTATTTCAAAAAAAGAAATATCCGGACTATTTTACTGAGTGGTGACCGGAAACAGAAATGTACGGATACGGCTCAGGCGCTGGGGATGGATGAAGTAATTGCTGAACAGACACCGCAACAGAAATTACAACAGATCGAAAGGCTGAATGAACTGGCGCCGACAGCCATGGTGGGTGACGGCATCAATGATGCTCCGGCACTGGCGAAGGCGAGCATTGGCATTTCCATGAGCGATGCTTCGCAGATTGCCATGCAGACTGCCGACGTCGTATTGATGAACAGCGGCCTGAAGAAACTGCCACTGGCCATGCAGCTGGGGGCGCATACCTTTCTCACTATCCGTCAGAATTTATTCTGGGCTTTTTTCTACAATGTATTCGCTATACCGATTGCGGCATTTGGATTATTAACACCGGGTGTTGCAGCTGCCGCGATGGCTTTCAGTGATGTGGTGCTGCTTTTCAATTCTTCCCGGCTGTTTGTAAAAAAGCTGCTGTAAATTGAGGATAGATCAACGCCCATGAAGAGGTTACCAGCAGAAGTATTAAAACAATATTGGAACTACGATTCCTTTCGACCCCTGCAGGAGGAGATCGTGGAGTCCGTTCTTGCCGGTCAGGATACGCTGGCACTGATGCCGACGGGCGGTGGAAAATCCATCTGTTTCCAGGTACCAACCCTGGTAAGGGAGGGCCTCTGTCTGGTGATCAGTCCCCTGATTGCACTGATGAAGGACCAGGTACAGAATCTTAGGAAGAAAGGCATTACGGCATTTGCCATTTATTCGGGCATGAGCCGGAAAGATGTTATTTCCACTTTTAAACTGGCAGCAACGGGCAACTGCCGGTTTTTGTATGTTTCCCCGGAGAGACTGGCGACCGATTTGTTCAAAGAGTTTTTACCTGCCCTGCATGTGAGACTGATTGCCGTGGATGAAGCCCATTGCATATCCCAGTGGGGTTATGATTTCAGACCTCCCTATTTGCGAATTGCGGATATCCGCGAACAGCTGCCGGGTGTGCCGGTTCTGGCATTAACCGCATCTGCCACGCCGGGTATACGCGAAGATATCTGCCTGAAGTTAAAAATGGATTCGCCAAAGATTTTCATCCAATCCTTTCTGCGACCAAACCTTTCTTTCAGCGCGCATAAAACAAGTTCTGTTTCCAATAAAATGCTCGACATCCTTCGCCGGCTGGAGGGCTCCTCCATCATTTACTGCCGCAACCGGCGACGAACCAAAGAGATCAGCGATCTCCTGAACATGCACGGTATACCTGCAGACTATTATCATGCGGGTCTTGAACAGGAGGAAAGAAATGACAAACAGGAACGCTGGATGAAAAACGGAACTCGCGTGATTGTATGTACGAATGCATTTGGAATGGGTATTGACAAACCGGATGTACGTGTGGTGATCCATGCTGAAGTGCCGGATAATCTCGAAAATTATTATCAGGAAGCGGGCAGGGCGGGTCGTGACGGAAAAAAATCCTATGCCGTATTGTTGTACAATGACGAAATGATTGAAGACCTGGAATCCCTGCATAAGAGTCAGTACCCGTCGCTGGAATATATTCGGAAAGTATATCAGGGACTCGCGAATTATCTCCAGGTTCCCCTGGGAACCGAACAGATAGCCTATTCTTTTGATCTGAGTGACTTCATTAAAAAGTTTTCATTCAAATCTAAACCCGCGAATGCCGCCCTGCAGGTATTACAGCAGGAAGGATTTATTACCCTGAACGACCCGGTGTTTACACCGGCTACGCTTTATTTTATTTGTGATAAGGAACAGCTTGAACAATTTGAAAATGAAAACCCGAAGCTTGAGATCCTGATCAAAACGATGTTGCGAACCTATGCTGGAATCTATGACCAGCCGGTGGCGATATATGAAAAAATGCTGGCCGGACTACTGAACTGGACTCCGGAGCAGGTAAAAAAAGGTTTATTTGATCTGCACAGTTTTCATATCGCCGACTATCATCCGCAAAAAGAAACACCGCAGATTTATTATCCTCTGCCGCGCAGAAAATCGGGGGATATCCATATTGATGAGAAAGCATATAGCGTTCGAAAAGAAGAGTTCATTAAACGCGTCCGGGGCATTCTCGGATTTGTACAAACCAGCGGTTGCCGTTCTGTGGCTATCGCCGAATATTTCGGAGAGACGGGATCCGCAACCTGCGGCATTTGCGATCACTGCGTGAAGAAGGAAAAAGGCAAACTGAGTTCCGCAGAGTTTGAAAACATTTACCTGAAATTAAGGGAAGAAGTTCGTACCCGGTCCCTGACCGCTCCGGATTTCATGAGCCGTTTTTCCGAAATTCACTCCGATCATTTAAAAAAAGTGATTGACTTTATGCAGGCAGAAAATAAACTAACCGTGGACGCGGAAGGATTCGTACGAATCTCCTGAAGCGATAAACCCGCAATTAAATGATATTGTTCGTCCGAAAATCAAAACCAGCTGCTTGAGAAAAAAAATAACATGCTCCCTGTTCGTTCTTTCTTTTTTATTCACTTTTTATTGCGGTACCGCACAGGACCTGCAGATTGGGGCGAAAGGCGGACTGAGTTTGCCGAACCTGAGTTCTGCCGGCGGTTCGGATGTGAGCAGGGGATACAGATCCATAGCCGGCCCGGATTTCGCGCTGGTGGCTGACTACAAACTACGCGGACATTTTTCTTTGGAGGCGGGCCTGGAATGGTCAACCCAGGGAGGGCAAAAATCGGGACTGCAGACTATTCCCGCATCTCCCGATCTGGCTCAATTTTTTCCGCCGGGTTCTGATATTCCGTATTTGTATGCCAATTTTTCAAGCACCGTACGACTGCAGTACCTGATGTTGCCGGTTTTGCTGAAATATTCGATGAATCTGGGAACATCTGATCGATGGAAATTATATATTGACGGTGGTTTTTTCGCCGGGTGGCTGATTAGTGCCAAAGCCACTGCCTCGGGCTCGAGCAAAGTGTATTATGATAAAGAAGAAACACAACCCGTGTCTTCCCTGCCGGTCGACTTCGACAGTTCAGGAAATATAAAAAACCAGCTGCATAAAGTAAATGCCGGAATCGAAGGCAATATTGGATTGCTATACCAGATGAAATCGTCCGCCTTTTTTGTGGAGGCGGGCGGTAACTATGGATTTATTGACCTGCAAAAAAACAGTCAGAACGGTATTAATCATACCGGTGCCCTGATTTTCAGGATAGGTATGTTTTTCCGTATTGCAGACTAATTCACGCCAGCCAGCTCGAGACTTTTTTTCTTCAATTTGCGTATCTCCACATCTTCGATAATGGGATCCGGGGTTAGGATCAGGGAAGTTTTATTTTCTCTCCACCAGGAATTGTTTTGCAGTTCGCTAAAGGAAATGACGCCGATAAGGTACTTGCGGTCACTCTCTGCATGCCATTCTTCGATCCATTCAAATTTATCCTTCGGGACGAAACGCCAGTCATCAAAACTCAGATAGGCTTTTACATAAAATTCATTGGTTAGCTCCAGTGGCGCGTGATGATATAATTTTTTGTATTCGTAACGATACTGGTAACGGAGTGCGGAGAGGTCGGACAGTACGGCAGAAGCTGTTGGAAAACTGCCAGCGCCTTTTCCATAGAAAAATTGCTTGTCTGCGAATCCGCTTTCGATCACCACGCCATTGTATTCGTTTTTTACAAAACTCAGGTGATCGTCCGATTTTACAAACTGAGGCAGAACAAAGGCAGCTACTTTTCCGTTCAGCAATTTTTTTGCCTGCCCGACCAGTTTAATCTCGTAATGTTTTTCTGCAGCCACTGTTGCATCGCCGGCCTGAATATGCTGGATGCCATTGAAGACAATAGTATTCGGATTGGCAACAATACCATAGGCGTGGGTAAGAAGCAGGGACCATTTATTTACAGCATCTATTCCTTCCACATCCAGCGAGGGGTCGGATTCTGCGAAACCCAGTTGCTGGGCCAGCAGGAGGGCCTGTTTAAAATCGAGTTTTTCTTCGAACATTTTTGTCAGAATAAAATTCGTTGAACCATTCACGATCGCGCGCATGGAGTGCAGTAAATCGTTGTCGTAATATTCTTCCAGATTCCGGATTACCGGAATGGAAGCGCAGGCCGCAGCTTCATATAAAACAGAACGGCCGGTCTCTTTTTGCAGGTCGAGCAGTTCTGACAGGTGTTCCGCCAGCATCTTTTTACTTGCGCTGACCACATCCTTTCCATTTCTCAATGCACGGGATACAATGTCAAAAGCCGGTTCGGTTTCATTGATCACTTCAACGATCACGTTGATGCGGGGATCATTGAGTATTTCATTTTTGTCTGTGGTAAACAGTTCTTCGGGTGCATTTCTTTTTTTGCCCGGATGTTTGATACAAACTTTAACAATATTTGCCCTGAGTGAGGGAGTTTGCTGAAGAATGCGATAGAGGCCTTCTCCTACGACTCCAAATCCGAAAAGTCCAATTCTAAGTTGTTTATGAGCATCCATATAATGTAAATCAACAATTTTCTAAATGTTTCGAATGGCTGTTTGTCTTAACAGCGATGATGTCAAATGTGTTGCGAAGATCCGCGATTAAATCTTCAGCTTCTTCCAAACCTACGGAAAGCCTGATCAGGCTGTCGTTTACTCCGGCAGCCCGCCGGATCTCATCGGGAATGGTTTTATGGGTCATCCGGGCCGAATGGCTGATCAGGCTTTTTATTCCTCCCAGGCTTTCGGCCAGCTTAAAAAGCCCTATGCTGCTTACAAATTGCGTCGCTGCGGCCAGGGAATCTTCTTTCAGCGTGAAAGAAACGATGCCACCAAATCCCCGGGACTGCCTTTTGGCTATTTCGTGGTTCGGATGCCCCGGAAGGCCAGGATAGAAAACCTGATCCACTTCCGGCTGATCCTGAAGGAATTCCGCAATCTGCAACGCGCTGTTACAATGCTGTTTCATGCGAAGGGAAAGGGTTTCCATACCCCGGATGACCAGCCAGGAGTCAAATGGGCCCAGTATGGCTCCTGCCGCATTCTGGTAAAACCTGATTTTTTCACCCAGTTCTTCGGTTGCAGTTACGACCAGGCCGGCAATCAGATCACTGTGCCCGCCCAGGTATTTGGTAGCTGAATGAACCACGATATCTGCGCCCAGCAGAATGGGCTTCTGCAAGGCCGGTGAGGCAAAGGTATTGTCTACACAAAGCAGGCAGCCACCCGCTTTGGCAACCGCCGCAATGGCTTTAATATCAGCAATTTTCAGGGTTGGATTACTGGGTGTTTCGATCCAGATCAGCCTTGTTCGTTCATTCAGGGCATTAAATACATTTTCCGGATTTGCGGCGTCTACATAGTGTACGGAGATGCCGAATTTCCTGTAAACCTGTTCAAAAAGGCGAAAAGCACCTCCGTAAATGTCGTCTACGGCAATGATTTCGTCGCCCGACTGCAGCAGTTTTAATATGGCATCGATGGCGGCGAGCCCGCTGGCGAAAGCGAGACCGCGGGATCCTTTTTCAAGTCCCGCAATCAGGTTTTCCAAAATGGCCCTGGTGGGATTGTTGCTTCGGGCATAGTCATAGCCTTTGTTAACACCCGGTGCCTCCTGCACAAATGTGGAGGTCTGGTAAATGGGAACTGAAATGGCTCCCGTGAGCGGATCGACGGGGATGCTGTGAATAAAAGCGGTCGTTTCCTGCATAAAATAATCCTCCATCCCTTCCGGGTTTTTTGGGTGAATAAATATGCTTTCAAGAATTCGCCGGAATCGTTTTCCTTCACTGGCCAGGGGCCAGAAAACAAAAAGCTCTTCCGGAGGTCAGAAGAGCTTCAATATGATGAGTATTTGTAAGCTTGGATCTGACTTATCGTTCCCGCAGTTGCGGGATGGAATTGGCACCTTGCACCGCTTTCGCGGGGCAGGTTGTCAAGGCTTCACCGGGCCATTACCCTCAGCCTTTCTTGATAAGCGAATAAAGAACTGACCCAAAGATAGAACGGCCGACCTTATTTCAAAAATTTTTTTTCCGGCGCAATCTGAGGGGTCAGGGAACAAGCCGCCTCCTGTTTTGTTATTATCTTTAGCAATTCCAATTGAATTTATGGTTGAAAAGAATAGTCCGTCTCCAGTGGCCGGAGAAGAGATGATTGAGGTTTTCGGCGCCCGGGTACATAATCTGAAAAATATAGACATATCCATACCGAAAAACCAGCTGGTTGTGATCACCGGAATCAGCGGAAGCGGTAAGTCCTCGCTGGCATTCGATACCATTTATGCGGAGGGGCAGCGACGTTATATGGAAAGTTTTGGCGCGTATGCGCGCCAGTTTATCGGTGATATGGAAAGGCCCGATGTGGACAAGATCACGGGACTGAGTCCGGTGATTTCCATCGAACAAAAAACCACGAACCGCAATCCGCGCAGTACGGTGGGTACCGTCACCGAAGTCTATGATTTTCTCCGTCTCTTATATGCGCGCATCGGGCAGGCGTTTTCTTATCATACCGGCCGGCGCATGGTTAAGTTCAGTGAAGAGGAAATCGTAACCAATATATTTCAGAAGTTTGCCGGGAAAAAAATATCTGTTCTGGCCCCCCTTGTTCGCGGAAGAAAGGGTCACTATCGTGAATTGTTTGAAGACGTCCGCAAAAAAGGATTTGTAAAAGTTCGTGTGGACGGCGAGGTGAAGGATCTGGTTGCAAAAATGCAGGTGGACCGCTATAAAATACACGATATCGAAGTGGTTATTGACCGGCTGGCTGTATCGGCTGACATGAAAACAAGGGTCAGCCAGAGTGTGCAGGCCGCGCTGAATATGGGCAAGGGCCTGATGTTTTTACTCGTCAATGACAGTAACCAGGTGGTTCAATACAGCAAGCAGCTGATGTGCGACGAAACAGGAATCAGTTATGAAGAGCCTTCGCCGAATAGTTTTTCATTTAATTCTCCCTATGGCGCATGCCCAACCTGCAAAGGCCTGGGAGCCGTTTATCGTATTAGTCTTGACGCGATTATTCCCAATAGGAAAATATCGGTTAATGAAGGCGGGATAGAGCCGCTGGGAGGAGAACGGGAAGCTTATGTGTTCACCCAGGTACAGAAACTGGCAAAGAAAAATAAATTCAGTCTTGATACCGCCATTGAGCACATGCCGGCGAAAGCGCTCAACATGATCCTGTATGGTACAACGGAGGATGTTTCAGACCGTATGTTGGATATTGAGGAGAACGATGGGGCCGCTGCAAATGCAGAATACGAAGGACTGATCCCGATGCTGAAAAGATGGTTTGGGGCATCCAGCACGGATTCTCTGAGATTATGGGTTGAAAAATATATGGAGCTTAAGACCTGTGATGTTTGCGGCGGGGCCCGACTCCGGAAGGAGAGTCTCTGGTTTCGTATTGATTCGAAAAACATTTCCGAGCTGAGTAATTTCAATCTGGATAAACTGTCGGTCTGGTTCAGCGACATTGAAAAAAGACTTGACGCCAAACAAAACACCATTGCGAAAGACGTATTGAAAGAAATTCGTGAACGGTTGCAGTTTCTGCTGGATGTCGGTCTCAATTATTTAACCCTGAACCGGGGTACCAGAACATTAAGCGGGGGGGAATCGCAGCGGATTCGACTGGCTACACAAATCGGTTCGCAGTTGCAGGGTATTACTTATATATTGGATGAACCCAGTATCGGTTTACACCAGCGCGACAATCAGCGCCTGATTCTGGCACTTCAGAATCTGAGGGATATCGGAAACAGCATACTGGTTGTGGAGCATGATAAAGATATTATGATGGCGGCCGATTATCTGGTAGACATTGGACCCAAAGCCGGTTTTCATGGTGGTCGTGTAGTGGCGCAGGGCAAACCATCCAGCATGCTGAAGCTGAATACGATTACAGCAGACTATCTGAACGGGCACCGGAAAATTCCTCTTCCGGCAGAACGTAGAAAGGGAAACGGAAAAATACTGGAGATAAAAGGGGCTAAAGGAAACAATCTGAAAAATGTAGACGTACAGTTTCCATTAGGGAAATTTATAGTCGTTACCGGCGTGAGTGGCAGCGGAAAATCCACGCTCATTAACGAAACCCTGTATCCGATTCTAAGTCACCATGCTTATGGATCCAAAGGCGTGCCGCTGGCTTATAAAAGTATTAAGGGGCTCGAACATATTGATAAGGTCATCGAGATTGATCAGTCGCCGATTGGACGTACACCAAGAAGCAATCCGGCTACCTATTGTGGTTTTTTTACTGACATCCGCACTTTGTTTGCTTCGATTCCGGAAGCCAAGATCAGGGGTTATACTGCGGGGCGTTTTTCCTTTAACGTGAAAAGCGGCCGTTGCGAAATATGTGAAGGTGGTGGTATGCGGGTTATCGAAATGAATTTTCTGCCCGATGTTTATGTGCATTGCGAGAAATGTAATGGTAAAAGATATAACCGGGAAACCCTTGAGATCCGGTATAAGGGGAAATCAATCAGTGATGTGCTTGACATGACGGTAGATGAAGCCTGCGAGTTTTTTATCAATGTGCATTACTTGTATCGAAAAATCAAAGTACTGCAGGAGGTGGGGCTGGGTTATATCACACTGGGACAGTCGGCAGTTACGCTCAGTGGGGGAGAAGCACAGCGGGTGAAACTGGGTACCGAGTTATCCAAGCGGGAAACCGGTAAAACGTTTTATATTCTGGATGAACCCACGACGGGTTTACATTTTGAAGATATCAGTCATTTGCTGGATGTCCTGAACAAACTGGTGGATAGAGGAAATTCTGTTCTCGTGATCGAGCACAATATGGACGTGATTAAAGTAGCTGATCATATTATTGATCTTGGCCCCGAAGGCGGCGATGGCGGTGGGGAAATTTTATTTGAAGGCACACCGGAGAAGATGCTGGGCGTAAAGAGGAGTTTTACGGCTAAGTTTCTGAAAGAGGAAATGAAGTAGAGTGTGGAAGTAAGGAAGTTTGGGAGAGTGGGAGTGTGTCAGAATTCGTTCACTTTCACTTTCAAACGGATACCGGGAAATATAATTCAAGACTGGTAGAAAAACAAACAGCCGCCAGGGAATGATGCGGGCTGTGGGGAGAATTAAAATTCGAATTCCAATAAGGTAAGCGGGGATTAATTAATAAAACCGTTTGGGTACAAAAATTATAGGGAACGGATCAGGTTTTACTTAACCTTCGGATAAAATGATTTTACCAATCAATTCTCCCGCTGCTTATTGGGTTGCTTTAAGGGTAATTATTTTACTTTGAGTTGTCCGGCTTCCACTTTCGTGTCTCCAACCAAAACCTCATACAGATAGGTGCCTGCAGGAATTTCAGAGAGTATACTCGTTTCGTGGTTGAGGATAACAGACTGAATCATGAGTTTGCCTTCCAGATCGAAAACAAAAAGGGTATAGGGCTTTTCATCGAGGCCGTCTACAGTGAACAACAGGGTTTTGTAATCTGATGCGGTAAAGAGCCTCACTTTATGCTTTTTACTATTCAGATTTCTGGTAATCATCACCGCATTGGGTGAGGATGGTAATGTGGATCCGGCATAAGATACCAGCGTAGTGGTCATCAATGCAAGTGGCAGTAGCGCCTTTCTTGATTTTCCGGAAATGTTAAGCATCATAGTTTTCAAATAAGGGTAAAAAAAAGGGTACGGATCAACAGAATATTTTAGAATCTCAATAATGGGCAACGGGTTGAATTGGAATACTTGTCATTATTTCCCAGGCGAACACCCACTTTAATGGCTATCGTGAAGTATGCGTCACCCTGGCTTGGATCTCCTCTTTTATCACCTGGATTATATCCGCTTCCCGGCACACCCTGCAACGGGCTTTTATTGGCCATGGCTGTTGCGATAACTGCTGTGCCTGGGGGCAGGTTGGCTGCAAGAACTGCCGGATCAACAAATGTTGTGCTGACGTCGTCAATATAATCGGTGAAAGTTTTTCTGTAAAGAAACTCCAGTCCCAGATTTACTTTTTCACTGGCATAATATTTTAGACCAAATCCCATCGGGATATTTAGTTGCGTAAGAGCATAGTTCGGACGATTGGCTACAAAGCCTTCTCCTTCTGTATGCAGGGGTTGCAAATACACCCAGGTTGTTTGTGACGTATTCGGATCGACATATTGTCCCATGGGATTAAAATGAAAGAGACCCACTCCGATAACGCCATAAGGCCTCAGTCTTCCCTGTGTTTCTGTTGGCTGATCTTCAAACAACACAGTTGGATATAGTTCCATCATCAGATTGGCTTCAGTAATGCTGGATTTGAAATTCAGGTTTCTGTTCAGACGGGCAACTTCTTCTCCGCCTTTTGAAGTAATATAATTGTCGTCACCTTCAACACTGCCAAAATTGGCAGAAAGTCTGAAGCCGATCAGTTCGGAAGGATGAGCCGCGATATAAACTCCATAAGTGAGTTTAGTAGCATTCATATTATAGTCCTTAAGGAAAGTTGTTCCGACTCCGGAGTGTCCTCCGAGATCGCCCAGAAAAACCATGGGACCCACGGTAAGACCTGCTTCGAAATAATTACCAGCAGACAGCTGACTATAGGAAGGAGTATAAAAAGCCAGCGCAATGGCCATCGTACACAAACACTTCCCTACGGAGTGTAAACCTGTTTTCATTGAATATCGATTTAATTTTTCGACGGTTTGGATTTTTGGTTCTTACATAAATAAAAACCAGTTACCATACAAGAACGGGAATTATTCTTTGTATGGTGTAAACAGGATAAACTATATTATTGAGACAGATTCCAATTCATGGAATGCAGTTTCATTTTGGTTTTCTCAGCATAATAATATGAGGAATATTATCTTCCAGGTAGGATTCTCCTTCCTGAATAAAACCAAATGATTCGTAGAATTTTTTCAGATAGAGTTGAGCACCAATGCGTATGATATCGGTTTGAAAGAGTTGCTCTATCTGACGTATACTTTCTTCCATAAGTCTTTTTCCCATGCCTGTTTTACGTGTTGAAGGGGAACTTACTACGCGGCCTATAGAAGATTCACTATAGGAAATTCCGGGTGCAAGCAGGCGGGTGTACGCCAGAAGCTTGTCCTGTTCCATAGCCATGAGGTGAAACGCGTATAAGTCCTTATTGTCACAATCCTGATAAGGGCAATTTTGTTCTACGATAAAGACTTCGTTGCGCAGCTGCAATATATTATAGAGTTCTTTGGGGGTTAGCTCGTTGAAAGGTTTGAGGATCCAGATCATTTTTAGTGTGGTAGTTTGGTAGTGTGGTAGTGTTTTTATTTGAGATTCTTTTTACATGTAATTATAATACCCGAAAGAATTGCCAATAGTTCATTTACATCTTTTATGAGATTAGCCCGGTCTTCCAATTCGGAAATTTTTCGCATAAAGAAAGCCAATAAATTGTTTCATTGGCTTCTTTCGAAGCTATTTTCATCTTGTGAATGAAATCAAGTTTGCTCTCTGCATATTGGGATTCATAAATGTTGGCACCAATGGAAGTGCCCGATTTCAAAAGTTGTCTTCCGATATCGAATTCCTTTTTTGCAACAAGCTCTTTATAATATTTTATTATTTCTAGAGAAAAAGCAAATGACTTTTTGACTATCGGTCCCTCAAACATCGGTATTTGATTAGTGTTTAAAACAGCTAATCTTATCAATTTTATTTAATGTGAAAAGTTGATTTAACTCTACAAAAACGAGTTTTGACTCCCACACTCCCACTCTAATAGTTGTACTTCCCCTCCCACAACCCCTTCAAATGTTTTCTCATCTCTTCTTCTCTGGGATTTTTTCCGGGTTCAAAAAATGATTTGCCGGAAATTTCATCCGGCAGATATTCCTGGGGTGAAAAGTTTTTTTCGTAGGAATGACTATACTGGTATCCTTTTGAATAATCCATACTCTTCATCAGCTTTGTGGGTGCATTACGGATGTGCAACGGTACGGGCAGGTCGCCTGTTTGTTTTACCATCGCCTGGGCCTCGCTGATCGCCATATAGGAGGCATTGCTTTTTGCCGAGCTTGCGAGATAAATGGCGCACTGGGAAAGAATAATCCTGGATTCCGGATATCCGATTTTGCTAACGGCTTCAAAAGTGGCATTGGCCAGCAACAGGGCATTGGGGTTCGCGTTCCCGATATCCTCGCTCGCCAGAATCAGCATTCGGCGGGCAATGAATTTCACGTCTTCGCCTCCTTCGATCATTCTGGCCAGGTAATAAACTGCGGCATTCGGATCACTGCCGCGCATGGACTTAATAAAAGCAGAGATAATATCGTAATGTTGTTCCCCTTTTTTGTCGTACAGAGCAATGCGCTGCTGGGCCGTTTCCATCACCAGCTCATCGGTAATGATCAGCGGATCTGATTTTGCACCCGCGTCCGTAACAAGCTCCAGCAGATTCAGGAGCTTTCTGGCATCCCCGCCGGATATATTAATGAGAGCTTCTGTTTCCTTTAATTCGACATTTCTTTTCCGAAGGCGGTCATCCTTTTTCAGGGCGTTTTTCATCAGATCCACCAGTTCTTCCTTACCCAGCGGTTTCAGTACGTATACCTGACAGCGGCTGAGCAGGGCGCTGTTGACCTCAAAAGAAGGGTTTTCGGTAGTTGCCCCGATCAGGGTAACGATGCCCTTTTCAACTGCTCCGAGCAATGCGTCCTGCTGGCCTTTGTTGAACCGGTGTATTTCGTCGATAAATAAGATCACTTTCTCCTGTTTTCTGGCCTCTTCGATCACTTCCCGCACTTCTTTTACCCCGGAGGATATGGCACTGAGGGTATAAAACGGTGATTTTAAGGTGTGAGCAATAATATTGGCGATGGTGGTTTTACCGGTTCCCGGAGGTCCCCAGAGGATCATGGAGGGCATTTTACCCTGTTCAATGGCCGTCCGCAGGATGCTTCCTCTCCCGGTCAGGTGCTTTTGACCCAGGAGCTGGTCAAGTGATTCAGGACGAAGACGTTCCGCCAGGGGCATGGGAGAAGATGACATAGAAAAAGTTTACCTTTAAACAACAACAAGTTAGCCCTTTTAAGGTTTTATATAAGTAGAAGACCTTATCATGAAAAACCCCTACACGATATTAAGGGCTATAATCAGCAGCCTGTTCATCCTGGCCTTCATGCCGCTGTTTTCCCAGGGCCAGCAGCTGACCGCCGTACAGAATTATGGGGTAAACAGGCCAGGGGTGGTGATGGTGCGCACGGTTTTTTCCGCCGACGTGTATGTCAATAAGATTCAGCTCGACGCCCGCCATTTCAACCGCCTTATAGATTCCATCCGGAAGATCGACAGCAGCGGGGTCATTTATACGCCGGAACAGAAACTGGATATCGTTCTCAAGGAAATTTATAACCGGCCTAACCGTTTTTTTAAAGCCTCCCTGGATTATATCAAGGAGCCGGAAGAAATTACATCGAGCGGTACAGGGTTTCTTGTTACCGCGGACGGATATGTGGCAACCAATTGTCACCTGATTGACCGCGACAATGCTTTCATTAAACGACAATTTTTTCTGTCTGCATTTCAACAGATCACCGAAGCCAATATTTCCGCTCTCGAAAATGCCTGGGCAACCCGGTTTTCTGAACAGCAGCGGGCCATTCTGAACAATACCTATGCATCCGTATATGCCCGTCTGTTTTCTCTTTCTCTTTTCGATCTGAAAAAGGACATATATATTGAATACAGCGTCGACACCGATAGCGGTACCACCAGCTCCATAAAAAAATCTGCCCAGGTTATTATACGCGGCCAGCCGATGCCGGGAAAAGATATCGCCATACTTAAAATGGATGGAGACAGTACCCTGCCCACATTGAAAATTGCGCAGGATGAACTGCCGAAAGTGGGTGAACAGCTTTTCGTATATGGTTTTCCGGGACCGGTAACGAACAACAATTATGTGGCCACCGAATCTGCTATCGAACCCACGCTGACTACGGGTATTGTCAGTGCGCTCAAGAAATCCGTGGCGGGCTGGCCCCTCATTCAGATGGATGCCAATATCAACAAAGGCAGCAGCGGGGGACCGGTATGTAATGAAAAAGGCGAAGTGGTCGGACTCACCACCTTCGGTAGTATAGAAAACAGCGGTGGCCTCGCTGCGGGTCTGAATTTCGCCATTCCGGTTTCCATATTGGAAGAATACCTCGACAGTGCGGGGGTCATTGCCCATCCCAGCGAAACCGCGCTTCTGTTTGGCGAAGGGGTTGTTTTTTACGACCGTGAATTTTACAAGGACGCATTGAATAAATTTAACGAGGTGAACGTACTGAATAAGCATTTCCCCGGCCTGGCCTATTATATTAAAGACTCGCAAAAACGCCTCCGGCAGAACAATGAAAGAAAATCGTCCATGATGCGTATGGATCTGCTGGTCTTTGGCCTGTTTTTAATTGGTGCCATCCTTTTATTTCGTTTTTTGCGAAGAAAAGGTTTTAGACTCAAAGCCTGACCATTACGCCACCTCCTCATTAACCATTTAATCTGTTTTAGGCTTTTCTCTTTGGGCTTTAGGCCTAAAAAGGCTTTGGGCTTTGAGCTTTAGGCTTAAATCGGCTTTAGGCTTAAATGAGCTAAATTCGCCCCTGATTCACTACCATGACCAAACCGGTCGCGTCTTATATAGATCATACCCTCTTAAAACCCGTTTGCACCACGGCCGACATCAGCAGACTATGCCGTGAAGCCCTGGATTATGAATTTGCCGCAGTTTGTGTTCCACCTTTTGCGGTGCGTCAGGCATCCGCTGGCTTGAAAGGAAGCCAGGTAAAAACGGCCACCGTCATCGGGTTCCCCATGGGTTATTCCTCGCTGAATTCAAAATTGACGGAAATCAGTGAGGCCATAACAGAAGGGGCAGAGGAGCTTGATGTGGTGATCAATCTGATGGCCCTGAAAAACGGAGACTGGATCTATCTTGAAAAAGAAATGAAGGCAATGGCCGGGTTAATTCATGAAAAGGGCAAAATCATTAAAGTCATCGTGGAAAGCGGACTGTTGACCCGCAATGAACTGATCCGCTGCTGCGAAGTATATGGTCCCCTGGGCATAGATTACATGAAGACTTCAACCGGATATGCTGAAAAGGGGGCTTCCGTTTCAGACGTGGAGCTGATGAGAAAAGAGCTTCCTTCCGGTATTAAAATAAAAGCCTCCGGAGGCATCCGCCATTATCCTTTTGCAAAGGAATTGATTGATGCCGGAGCAGAAAGGCTGGGATGCAGTGCCGGTATGCAAATCGTTGAAGAGGAAAAAAGTTATAAAGAATGACAATATGAAATGTTTTCTGATTCTTCTTTTTACCTGTTGCGCCGCCGCAGTTTATTCTCAGGACTCGCTGGAAGTGCATGTGGATCCAAGGGTGGATTCATTGATGAAAAAGCAGATCCAGATTAATGAGGTGACCACCCGCGACAGCCGCCGCAATATTCCAGGATTTCGCATACAGGTTGCCAATTCCAATGACCGCAACCAGGTATTCGCCATTAAAACCAGAATCTATCAGATGTATCCGGAGTTAAAACCCTATCTGATTTACCAGCCACCAAACTATAAATTGAAAGTGGGTAATTTTAAGACCGCCGACGAAGCAACGGCCTACCTGCAAAAATTGACGCAGGATTTTCCGTCTGGTGTTTACCTGATCCATGATATTATAGAAGTGAAGCCAGACTAATCATCGAATATGCTCAAAGAAAAAATCCGTCAACTGGCAAAACAATATGCTCCGGAATCCGTCGGGATCCGCAGGCATTTGCACGCGCACCCTGAATTAAGTTATAAAGAATTTGAGACTTCAGCTTTTGTTCAGGAAAAATTAAAAGAACTCGGAATTCCCTTTGACATCAAAGCAACAACAGGTGTGGTGGGCCTGATCAAAGGAAAGAATCCGGATAAAAGAATTATCGCACTGCGTGCAGATCTGGATGCACTTCCCATCAAAGAACAAAATGACGTTACGTATAAATCACAGAACGAAGGAGTGATGCATGCCTGCGGTCACGATGCACATACCAGCATTTTATTGGGCGCCGCTAAAATCCTTAACGAGCTCAAAGCCGAATGGGAGGGAACCGTCAAACTGATTTTTCAGCCGGGCGAAGAAAAAAACCCGGGAGGTGCAAGTTTGCTCATTCAGGAAGGCGTGTTGCACAATCCGCATCCGCAGGCCATTTTTGGATTACATGTTCATCCCGGTCTTGACACGGGCAAATTCAGTTTTCGTGCGGGCCCGTCTATGGCCAGCGCAGACGAAATTTATATTACTGTAAAGGGAAAAGGCGGCCATGCGGCCGCACCGCATCTGACAGTGGATACAGTGCTTGTGGCTTCCCATATTGTTATTGCCCTGCAGCAGGTGATCAGCCGGAACAGAAATCCGTTTACACCCTCCGTGCTCACGATCAGTTCTTTTCAGGGCGGTTATACCACCAATGTGATTCCTTCTGAAGTGAAGCTGATGGGTACTTTTCGGGCGATGGATGAGACCTGGCGGTTTCAGGCCCATAAGCTGATTCACCAGATCTGCAGGGGCATCGCCCAGGCCATGGGAGCAGAAATTGACGTGTTGGTTGATGTGGGTTATCCGGTGGTCAATAACGACGAAAATTTGTATCCGATAGCCCGGGCCAAAGCGGAAGAATTTATCGGAAAAGAAAATGTGGAAGAAACGGAACTGCGCATGGGTGCCGAGGATTTCGGATACTACACGCAGGAGATACCGGGATGTTTTTACCGGCTGGGCGTTATGAATAAAGCAAAAGGGATTGTATCGGGTGTGCACACACCCACTTTTAATATCGACGAATCTGCCATTGAAAAAGGTATGGGTATGATGGCCTGGCTGGGAGCAACTATCTACAGCGACCAAACCCTGCCCAAATAGTTATTATGCATAAAAAGCAACTGAGAAGAGAGGAAGCGCTTGAATATCATTCCAAGGGTAAGCCGGGCAAGATTGAAGTGGTACCAACTAAGGAAGCGAAAACCCAGAGGGATCTCTCGCTGGCCTATTCACCGGGTGTAGCCGAACCCTGTAAAGAAATTGCATTAAACAAAGAAGAAGTTTACAAGTATACGGCAAAAGGCAATCTCGTAGCGGTTATTACAAATGGTACGGCCGTTCTGGGACTCGGAAATATCGGACCCGAAGCGTCCAAGCCCGTGATGGAAGGCAAGGGCGTACTGTTCAAGGTGTTCGCTGATATTGATGTTTTCGATATTGAAATCAATGAAACCGATCCTGAGAAATTTGTGCAGATCGTAAAAGCGCTCGAGCCCACTTTTGGAGGAATCAATCTGGAAGACATCAAGGCACCTGAGTGTTTCTATATTGAAAGACAACTGCGTGCTTCTCTGAAAATTCCGGTGATGCATGATGATCAGCACGGCACCGCCATCATCAGCAGCGCGGCGCTCATCAATGCACTTGAACTGCAGAAGAAAAAAATAGACAAGGTTCGTTTTGTTATTAACGGTGCCGGGGCAGCGGCCATGGCCTGCAGCAAACTCTATGTGGCGCTGGGTGCCAAACCGGAAAATTTTATTGTGTTCGACAAGGACGGTGTATTGCATAAGGGCCGTACGGATCTGGAAGAAGATCGTTCACTTTTCGCCATTGACAAATCGGACATCACACTGGAAAAAGCGATGATTGATGCGGATGTTTTTGTGGGACTGAGTGTGGGTAATACCGTTTCTCCGGAAATGATTAAAAGCATGGCCAAACGTCCCATTGTTTTTGCGATGGCCAATCCGGATCCGGAAATTCCGTACGAAGCAGCCATTGCCGTTCGGGACGATCTGATTATGGCCACGGGCCGAAGTGATTATCCGAACCAGGTAAATAATGTACTCGGTTTCCCATTTATATTCCGCGGAGCCCTTGACGTTCGTGCCACGCAGATCAACGAAGCCATGAAACTCGCTGCGGTAAAAGCGCTGGCGGATCTGGCGAAGACGGCTGTGCCGGATATCGTGAATATGGCTTACAATGAAAAAAGCATCAGCTTCGGCCCGCGTTATATTATTCCTAAACCACTCGATCCGCGTTTGCTGGCCACCGTGGCACCGGCCGTAGCGAAGGCAGCGATAGAAAGTAATGTAGCACAGATAAAAATAGAGAACTGGGATACCTATGCCATCGAACTCAACAAGCGGCTCGGTCTCGATAACCAGCTGATCCGTGTACTGGGTGCCAAAGCAAGAAATGATCCGCGAAGGCTCGTATTTGCGGAAGCCGACAATATCAAAATTCTGAAAGTTGCGCAGATTCTTTTCGATGAGGGGGTGGCTTATCCGATTTTGCTGGGTAATAAAGAAAGAATTCGTTCAACGGCTGCAGCCAACGGAATTGACATTGAAGAATTTCCGATTGTGGATCCCCGGAGTGAAGAACAGGATGAACGCCGAAAAAAATACACGGAAATATTCTTTAAGAAGAGACAGCGAAGAGGTTTTAATAAATATGAGGCGACCAAGATCATGCGCGACCGGAACTATTTCGGCTGTATGATGGTAGAGACCGGTGAAGCCGATGCGATGATATCCGGACTTACGAAAAATTATCCGGATACGATACGTCCCGCAATTGAAATCATCGGCACGGAAGAAGGCGTTAAAAAAATTGCCGGCATGTATCTCATGCTCACGAAAAAAGGACCTCTTTTCCTTGCGGATACCACCGTAAATTTCAATCCGACAGCAGAAGAGCTCGCCGATATCACGCTACTGGCGGCAAAGGAAGTTCGACATTTTAATCTGGTGCCCAGGATTGCCATGCTGAGTTATTCGAATTTCGGAACCAGCAATTCACCCGAAGCCAGGCTGGTGGCCAGGGCCACCGAAATCGTAAAACAAAAAGATCCGGAACTCATTATTGACGGGGAAATGCAGGCCAGTATTGCCCTGAATAACGAGATTCTTCGCGAGAACTACCCATTCAGCAGCCTGGTGGATCAGGAAGTGAATACACTGATCTTTCCTAATCTGGCAGCGGGTAATATTGCCTATAATATTCTCAAGGAACTGGGTGCGGCCGATGCCATCGGGCCCATTTTGCTGGGCATGAAAAAGCCGGTGCACGTGCTTCAGCTGGGCAGTTCCGTAAGGAATATTTATAATATGGCCCTCGTAGCTGTCATTGATGCGCAAACCAAATGCCCCCAGTCTTCAGAAGAAGCCATGCGCCGTTCGCCCTGGTGGAAAAGAAGCAAAAAATAAATAGTACTTTCATCGCAGGAATCAACATGAATATTTTTACTGAACTGGGGCGATTTATACTGATGCTGAAGGATATGTTTTCGAAACCCGAAAACATGAAGATGTACTGGAAAGAGTTTATGCATCAGTGTGTGGAGATTGGTATCCGTTCCCTTGGTATCGTTATCATCATTTCGGTTTTTATGGGAGCGGTATCGGCCCTTCAGACAGCCTATCAGCTGGTGAGTCCCCTGATTCCTCTTTCAACCATCGCGCAGATCGTGCGGGATACCGTTATCCTTGAGTTTTCGCCCACCCTGGTCTGTATCGTGCTGGCCGGTGTCGTGGGAAGCAAAATAGCTGGTGAACTGGGTAATATGCGCGTGAGTGAACAGATTGATGCCCTGGAAATTATGGGGATCAATACAAAGACTTATCTGATTTTGCCTAAGATACTGGCTGCCATGCTTACGATTCCGATGCTGGTGATTATTTCTGCCGTTCTTGGTATTTTAGGAGGAAAACTGGCTGCGGTGGCAACAGGCATTGTTTCCACTTCACAATTTGATAAAGGTCTGTTTCAGTATTTCAAGCCCTATAACGTGTTCTTTGCACTGGTAAAAGCCTACAGTTTTTCTTTTATCATTGCCAGCATATCATCTTTCTATGGTTATTATGTGAACGGAGGTGCCCTCGAAATCGGAAGAGCCAGTACAAAATCAGTCGTGGTAAGCTGTATTCTGATCCTGCTGACGGATTATGTTCTTTCATCCATACTATTATAACCGCCGGATATGATTGAAATAAAAGATTTAAAAAAAGGCTTCAACGGAAAGTCTGTCATCAACGGTGTTGATGCCGTTTTCCAGACGGGCAAGTGCAATCTGATCATCGGCTCCAGCGGCAGTGGTAAAACGGTTTTGATGAAATGCCTCGTCGGATTGTTTGAACCCGACTCCGGAGAAATCTCCTATGGGGGGCAGAGCTTTACCCATATGAATGAAGAAGAAAGGAAAATGCTGCGCCGCCAGATCGGTATGCTTTTTCAGGGTTCCGCTTTGTTTGACAGCATGACGGTTGAGCAAAATATCATGTTTCCGCTTGACATGTTTACCAAGGACGATTTTGCGACCAAACTCAAACGGGTAAATGAAGTGCTCGAAAGAGTAAATATGAAGGATATCAACAGCAAGTTCCCTGCCGAGATATCCGGGGGTATGAAAAAGCGCGTAGGCATAGCCCGCGCAATTGTATTGAATCCGAAATACCTTTTCTGTGACGAGCCAAATTCCGGACTGGACCCACTGACTTCCATCCTTATTGATAAACTCATCAAGGAAATTACAATTGAATATAATATAACAACCGTTGTGAATACACATGATATGAACAGCGTAATGGAAACGGGCGATCATATCATTTATATGTACCAGGGGCAGAAAGAATGGGAAGGCTCCAATAAGGAAATCATTTTCAGCAAGAATAAAAAACTCAATGATTTCATTTTTGCCTCCGAATTCCTGCAGGATGCCAAGGATATGCGGATGCTCGAAATGAAAGGTAAGATTGACAATAACCGAAACATGGACGAATTGCTGAAATAACTAATTTTGACAAGCTAGAGAACCTACTAAATAAGAACGATGGCAGTTTTAGTGAACAAAAATTCAAAAATTATAGTACAGGGATTTACCGGAACGGAGGGCAGTTTTCATGCTTCCCAGATGATCGAATACGGAACACAGGTTGTAGGCGGAGTCACTCCCGGCAAAGGAGGAACACGGCATCTCGACCGGCCGGTTTTCAATACCGTCGCCGATGCAGTGAAAACCACCGGCGCCAACGTTTCCATCATTTTTGTGCCTCCGGCTTTTGCAGCAGATGCCATCATGGAAGCGGCCGAAGCAGGTATCGCACTGGTGATTTGTATCACCGAAGGCATTCCGGTGCAGGATATGGTGAAAGCCAAACTTTACCTGGCTAATTCGAAAACCCGCCTGATCGGACCCAATTGTCCGGGTGTTATTACGTCGGACGAATGCAAAGTGGGCATCATGCCGGGCTTTGTTTTCAAAAAGGGTAAAATTGGTATTGTATCCAAATCAGGTACACTCACTTACGAAGCAGCCGATCAGGTAGCTAAAGCGGGACTGGGTGTATCCACAGCCATTGGAATCGGTGGCGATCCGATAATCGGAACACCCACTAAGGAAGCAGTGGAACTTCTGATGAATGATCCCGATACAGATGGTATTGTGATGATTGGTGAAATCGGTGGCAGTATGGAAGCTGAAGCCGCCCGTTGGATAAAGGACAATTTCCGTAAGCCGGTGGTTGGTTTTATCGCGGGCCAAACTGCGCCTCCCGGACGACGTATGGGTCACGCCGGTGCAATCATCGGAGGTGCTGATGATACCGCAGAAGCTAAAATGAAAATTATGGCAGAATGTGGCATCGAGGTGGTGCAGAGCCCAGCGGATATTGGAGCGACAATGGCGAGGGTGTTGAAAAGCCTCAAGCCTAAAGCCTAAAGCTCAAAGCCTAAAACTTCTGATAAGACAAAAGTCCTCCCGGTTAAGGAGGACTTCTGCATTTCTAAAGGTTCCGGTTTTAAGCTTTGTGCTTTAGGCTTAATAATGAACAAAAACTCTTGGTGCCGGGCAAAATGGCGCCGGACGATAGTCGCAATGATCACGGTAGTAAGCCCGGCGATCACCTCTGTATTCCCTGTGATCCCTGCAATAGCGTTCGTATTCATCCGCTCTCCAATCCCTGCGTTCGTAGTAACGGTCATGATCGTCATACCTGCGGTCATCAAAGCGGCCGTTGTCGGCATATCTGCGATCTTCAAAACGAGCCTGATTATTGTAGCCGTATCCGACATAAGCCGGACCGGGAATGTGAATCTGTCCCTGGATGATGACGCGATTATCTCCGTAACCACCACCATACTGCGCTTTCGATACGGTAGCCAGGAAAAGTCCGGCTGCGATCAGGATAGGAAATTTGTACTTCATAAAACATTTTTTAAAGTGAATAAATGCTTGTGTCTAAGAGGGCTGAACGGAGTGATTGTTTAACTTGGGTTCGTTATAACTAAGTTAAAGGCTGTGTAAATTGTTGTTGTGGTGCATCTGCTTTCTGAGCCTAAAGCCCAAGGAGTGAAGCTTAAAGCAAAAAGCCTAAAACTCTTTTATTACTAATGATTTCATCTATGTCAAAAAAGCTTCTTTTGATAACTTCGGTTATGCTGTTGGGTTATATACATTCCTTTTGCCAGACCGGCTTCTCTTATGAGGCGGAGTGGAAGGTCGTGGATTCACTGATCAATAAAAAGAGCCAGCCCAAATCTGCGTTAGTTGAAGTCAATAAAATTTATGCTGCAGCAAAAAAAGACAATAACGAAGGGCAGTGGGTCAAAGCAATCATTTATAAAAATGATTTAGGGGAAGGCGGTAATCAGGATATTAATAAGGAAATACAGGGACTGGAAAGGGAAATGGGAGTGGCGCCTTCCAGAGTAGTTGCTGTTTTTAAAAGTATGGAAGCCGAACAGTTGAGTCAATACCTTCTTGGGAACATATACCGCGTAAGAAGCCGAACCGAAATTATCGCCGATACATCTTCAGATATTTCAACCTGGACAATTAGACGTCTAAACGCGAAGATCTGTTCTTTATATCTCGCATCGATCGATTTGCCTGTTCAGATAAAAATGACGCCACTGGATGTTTTTGATCCTATCCTGATAAAGGGGAATGCCCGCGAACTCAGACCTACGCTATATGATTTTCTGGCCTGGAGGGCTTTGGATTATTTTCGCGAAGACCGCTGGGCACCGGATAGTGAGGATGACGACAGTTTATGGATTAATCCCGGTTTGTTTTCAGAAGCACTACTTTTTATGCATTCCCATTTTTCGAATTCGGACACCTCGTCGAATGCTTTCTATGCATTGAGTATCTACCAGAGCCTCCTGCGTTTTCACGCGAAAGACATTCATCCGGATGCCTGGATTGATGCTGATATGAGCCGCATTCAATTTGTTTATCAGCTCGCAAAAATGGATGACAAAGATTCTTTGTATCTGAATGCACTTTCCCGCATCACGAACCGGTATCCCACACTATCCGTCGTATCGCAGGCTTACTATCTGCAGGCCAGGTGGTGGTCAAATCAGGCGGAGAAGTACGAACCGTTGGGAGATACCACTCACCGGTTCGACTATCTGAAGTCTCTTGAGATTTGCAGGCAGGCCATTAGGCATCCTGACTCGAGTGAGGGGAAATCGAATGCTGAAGTTTTGATCAATGATATTCTCCGGCAGTCTTATGATATAAATATAGAACAGGTCAATTTGCCCGATGTTCCGTTTCGGGCGCTCGTTACAAGCAAGAATACAGGCGGTTTATATGCAAGAATTATTCGCATGGATCAGAGGATCCGTAATCTGATGGATCAGAATGACAACAGTCCGGCATTTTGGTCGAAGTTCATTCATTTGCCTTTCGAAAAGTCTTTTACGCAGCCGATGCCGCAAACTAAAGATCATCAGCAACACCGGGTGGAAATAAAAATAGATGCATTACCTGTCGGTCAGTATGCATTATTGACGAGCTCCGATTCTGCATTTAGCGATCGGGCCATCATCGGACTGGCTACCTTTTTTTGCTCCTCAATTGCTTATGTGAAGAATGGAAACGATTATTTCGTAGTTGACAGGAACTCGGGTCAACCTTTGTCGGGAGTTCAGGTAAAAACATACCAACTGAGGTACATAAATGGGGAAAGCAATTTCAAGCCGGAGACTGCCTATCAGACAGATCAGCATGGATATTTTAAGTTGATTTCACAGGACAGCTACGGAAGCCAGAAACTGGAATTTTACCATGGCAATGATTATCTCAGTTCAAAAATTTACAATAGCTATTATCGTGCAAATGAGGATGTTCAGAAGAAAACCAAAGACGAGTATGAGAAAAATGAATTAAGAGTAAATTTTTTTACAGACCGCTCCATCTACCGTCCGGGTCAGACGGTCTATTTCAAGGCTTTGCTGATGACAAAAGACTTTCGCAGCCGGAAATATAAAATAGTCAGCAACCGGGAAACGATAATTTACCTGAGAAATGCAAATGATCAAATAGTGGATTCAGTCATTCTGCACTCAAATGATTTCGGATCACTGAACGGCAATTTTAAGCTGCCTCAAAAACTGCTGAATGGGGAGTTCCAATTACAGGAAGCGATTACAGGTATCGGAATGGGTTTTTCTGTCGAGGAATACAAACGACCTTCTTTTTTTGTGGAATATGACACTTTAAAAACTGCTTATCAAATCGGAGACTCGGTCAGCGTTGGCGGTGCCGCAATGGCTTATGCCGGCAATGCCATCGACGCGGCAAAAATGTCCTATCGCGTATATCGTGAAGCCCGTTTTCCTTATCCATGGCTTTTTAGGTCTTTCGCCGGCAAATCAACTAAGGAGATTGCGCATGGCGAAATGAGGACGGACAACAGCGGGAAGTTTCATATCCGGTTTATGACTCTTCCTGATAAAGCAATTGGCCGATCAGCGAAACCTGTTTATACATACCGTATAGAAACGACGGTCACAGATGGCAACGGTGAAAGCCGCTCCGCGACTACTACTGTATTCGCCAGCTTTCAGTCCTTTGAAATCGTTTCTCCGCTTGCCGATCAGGGAAGCATTCCGGCCGACAGTTTGTATCAGCTTCCGGTGACAACAAATAATAGTTCGGGGATATTTATTAAGGAAAATCTGACGGTCTCTTTGTATCCGCTCCTTTCGCCGGGGCGATTGATCAGAAACAGGTACTGGCAGCAGCCGGATCAGTTTGTTTTGACGGAGGCGGATTATATAAAAGCATTTCCAAATGATGAATACAGAAATGAGGCCGATTTAAGGTCCTGGAAACTGAATGCGAAGGTATTCGAAAAAACAGACAGCACCCGTAAAGACGGTTTATTTGCATTCGGAAAAAAACTATCCGCATCTTTAGTTCCCGGCTGGTACCTGATTGAATTCAGGGCCGAGGACAAAGATGGAGAGGAGATTGCGAGTAAGAAATTTATTCAACTGACAGGACCTGGCGGTAAGTCGGGCGTACTGTCGTACAATCTGGTGCCGGAAGAGACTTTAGTTTCAGAGCCCGGAAAAGACGTTACTATTCATGCCGGATCTGATGCCGGCGATATATATCTGGTCCGTACTAAAAATACAATTACGGATACCGCAGACATCTACTCATATCTTAACGTGAATTCAGGAATAAAGAATTCAGTTATAAAAGTACAGGAAACAGACCGGGGTGGTTTTGCTCTGAATGATGTATTTGTGAAAAACAATCGCTGGTATAGCAGCGAACATATTATTCAGGTTCCATGGACAAACAAAGAACTGGATATTTCTTACCAGACATGGAAAGACAAAACACTGCCGGGAAGTAAAGAACAATGGAAAATAAAGATTAGCGGGAGCAGTAAAGACCGGGTTGCGGCAGAGGTTTTGACTTCGATGTATGATGCTTCGCTGGATCAGTTCAAACCACAATTCTGGACTATTCCGAATATTTTTCCGATATATAGAAAATACAAAACCTGGGCTGCAGGCGATATTTTTGGCGATTTAAGTGCAACTATAAAACAAAAAGAATATTTTCTAAAAAATACAATGGTTGGGGTCATGGTCGATGTACTTATTTCTCCCAAAAGAAATTTATACCCGATTAGAAGTGACTTTACCGGGGCGTCGAGTTTCGCAGTTGCCAGACCCATGATGGAGAAAGAAAAAAGATCCTCATCAACTGAATATGATTCCGTTTCATTTTCGCTGACCGGCGAAATGTTTTTGCCGTATGCAGTAATAAAGCCGTTGCCGAAAGTTTCCGCAAAAGAAGAACCCTCACAGATCCGCAAAAACTTCAACGAAACGGCTTTCTTTCTACCGGATTTAAAAACAGATTCACAGGGAAATGTGGAAATAAATTTCACCATGCCGGATGCGCTGACCCGTTGGAAATGGATGCTGTTCGCCAGTACGAAGGATCTTTCCTTCGGATATTCTGAGAAAACGCTGGTTACCCAAAAGGAACTGATGATGCAAACGAATATACCGCGGTTTTTCAGAGAGGGAGATACGATGTTACTGCCTGTGAAAATTTCCAATCTGTCCGCTGAAATGATGAAGGGAACAATTGAACTGGAGTGGCTGGATGCGAACACGAATCAGCCGGTGAACGAGGCCATGGGCAATGCAAAAATAAGTCAACCCTTTATTGTTCCTGCTTTGCAAAGTGGAGTCGTATTTTTCCCGGCGATCTTACCGGCGCATTTTACCCAGCCACTGCTTTACCGGATCATTGCAAAATCTGATAGTAAAGAAACAGATTACAGCGATGGCGAGGAGAATATTATTCCTGTCCTAAGTAACCGAATGCTGGTCACAGAATCGCTTCCGTTGAATATGAACGGGAAAACGGAAAGCCATTTTGCCTTTGAAAAATTGTTAATGTCCAATACGAGCAACAGTTTGCAGAATCAGGGGCTGACCGTTGAATATACAAACAACCCTGCGTGGTATGCGGTGCAGGCGCTTCCTTATCTGATGGAATTTCCCTATGAATGTGCAGAGCAAACCTTCAACCGGTTCTATGCCAACGCACTGGCTGGCCAAATGGTGAAAATGACGCCCACATTGCAGGCCGTTTTTGAGAAATGGAAGAATACGGATACAGCGGCTCTGCTCGGCAATCTTCAGAAAAACGAGGACTTAAAGACCGTTCTGCTGAATGAAACCCCCTGGGTATTACAGGCGCAGTCCGAAACACAACAGAAGAAAAATATTGCGCTGCTATTTGATCTCATCCGGCTTCAACAGGCAATAGCAGCCTCGGTGGACAAACTGCAACAGATGCAATCAGAAGATGGCGGTTTTGCCTGGTTCCAGGGAGGAAGAAGCGACCGTTATATTACCCAGTATATTTTATCCGGCATTGGCCATTTGAAAAAATTAAATGCCGTAACTGGAAACCTTCCGCAACTTGATAAAATGCTTCAATCGGGAATGGTTTTTCTCGACAAGGAATTAATGAGGGACTATGAAAGAAGTGATAAATCAGCAGGTGCAGAAAATCTGACTTCAATTCAAATTCAATATCTCTATATGCGAAGCTTCTTTCCGGATATATCCATTTCCGGCTCCCTGTTTCCGGCTATTCACTATTACCGTAACCTGTCAATACAAAAATGGATGGGTCAGTCTGTATATATGCAGGGAATGATCGCCTTATATTTAAATCGCAGCGGCGATATTAAAACATCGAAAGATATTCTGGCGTCGTTGAAAGAAAACGCTGTTGTATCTGACGAGCTGGGAATGTATTGGAAGTCGGTCAGGCCTGGATACTACTGGCATGAAGCGCCCGTCGAAACCCAAGCCCTGCTGATTGAAACATTTCAGGAATTAAAAGCCGGTAACAAAACGATCGACCAGATGAAATACTGGCTGCTGCAGCAAAAGCGGACGAGGCAGTGGCCAACGACCAAAGCGACCGCCGAGGCCTGCTATGCGCTGATGCTGAGAGGAACAGACTGGCTTGACAGCAAACAGACGGCAACCATACAACTGGGTAATTATACCATCCGGGGTAACGAAAAAGCGGAAGCCGGAACAGGATATTTTAAGGAACGTATTCCCGGCGATCAGGTTAAAGCGGATATGGGAAATATCAACATAACACTTGATCAAAGCTCATCTGACGTTCAACGTTCAACAGTCAACGGTCAACTTCCTTCAGCCAATCATCAGCCGCCAACCGATATCCCATCCTGGGGAGCCGTCTACTGGCAATATTTTGAGGACCTGGATAAAATAACCGGCTCCCAAACTCAGCTTTCTCTGAGCAAAAGTGTATTCATTCAGAAAAACAAAGATAAAGGTCCCATTCTCGAAACACTATCTGCCACAACTTCTTTAAAACCCGGGGACAAATTAATCATGCGCATCGTTGTACGGTCCGATCGCGATCTGGAATATGTTCACCTGAAAGATATGCGGGCTGCCTGTCTCGAGCCGGTGAATGTATTGAGCGGATACCAGTGGCAGGATGGTTTGGGATATTATCAAACGACAAAAGATGCCAGCACCAGTTTCTTTTTCGATCGTTTGCCTAAGGGAACTTTTGTTTTTGAATATCCCGTATTCGTAACTACCGCGGGAAACTATAGCAATGGGATTAGTAGTCTCGAATGTATGTATGCACCTGAATTTGCAGCACACAGTGAAGGTATTCGTATTCATGTTGAATCTAAATAATGGAGAAAACCGAAGTATTGATTGTCGGACAAGGATTAGCGGGAACCTGGCTAAGCTGGTATCTTCAGAAGGCGGGTATTTCCTTTAAGCTCATTGATCAGCCCAACGAGGATGGCGCTTCCCGGCGCGCAGCAGGTCTAATTAACCCCGTTACCGGGAGAAGGCTGGTGACTACCTGGATGATTGATGAACTCATGCCCTTCTCGATGAATGCTTATCAGGAGATCGGCAAATTTCTGAATGAGTCCATAATACGCGAAACTTCTGTCATCGATTTTTTCCCCAGTGTACAAATGCTGCAGGCATTTCAAAAGCGGTATGAGGAGGATCCTGCTTATTTAATACCCGGGCAGGATCGGGAGAAATATGCGGATTGGTTTCGCTATGATCTGGGCTGGGGCGCTATTCATCCCTGTTTGCTTGTCGGCGTGGAAAAACTACTGGCTCTCTGGAAAAGCTGGCTTGGCGAAAATAATCATCTCATTGAAGATTTTTTTGAGTTGGGTGCACTTCAAATACATTCGTCGGGCGTTGTATATTATGATATTCATGCGCAGTATATCATCTTTTGCGACGGGTTGTCCTCCGCCCAAAATCCTTATTTTGATAAACTGCCTTTTGCTCTCAATAAAGGCGAAGGCCTGCTGGTCGAGATTAATGAACTACCCGCTTCGGAAGTCTATAAAAAGGGAATGAGTCTGGTACCCTATCAGGATAATGTCTTCTGGATGGGATCCTCTTATGAATGGTCGTATGACAATGATCAGCCTACTGAGTTGTTCCGAAAAAACGCAGAAGCATGGCTCCGGTATAATCTGAAACTACCCTATAACATTGTAGAACATTTCGCTACGATCCGGCCCGCTACACTCGAACGCCGGCCTTTTGTCGGCTTTCATCCACTGAACCCCGGGATAGGTATTTTAAACGGTTTGGGTACCAAAGGTTGTTCGCTCGCGCCTTATTTTGCCCTGCAACTGGCCGACAAAATATCAGGAAAGGGAAATATCAATTCCCTTGTCGACATCACACGTTTTGAGAAAGTACTGACCAGGAAGGTTTAGTCAATTTTTGGATCGGCTAAGTGGTTTTAGGCTTTAGGCTTTGAGCTTTAGGCTTTAAGCTTTTCAGCCATTCCCTTAAGAACGAAAGTAGCTGTTCCATTGGTATTTCTTGTCTGCATGGGATCCTGACGTAACAGGCTCACCATGGCCTGATAAAGCTCAGGTAATTCGTGGCGGAGGCAAACCGGGTTCTCGAAGAAGGTTTCAACTGAAACGGCCCAGAACTCATGATAATTTACCGCGGCATATTCACCCAGCAGATTGCGCTTTCCTTCCTGCATAGTGGCGAAAATGGGACGGGCTACTTTAGAGAAATTCTTAAATTCTTTTTTGAAATGTTTATCTTCTTCGGTCTCGGTAATAAAAGTGACATAAGCCAATGCATGACCCATTTCGTGGAGGCCCACATTACAGTTAGGGGTCTGGCCGCTGATACCTTTGATAAAATTATCCCAGGAAAGATAGATGCCGCTTTGATCTACATGTCCCATAAAAGGACGTGAGTAAAAACCGTAGTGGTAATCATCTTTCAATACAAAAATATCATTGAAATAATTCAACATGAATTTGTCCAGCCCGAAGGTCAGCTGGATGGCCACGGCGCTGATGAGGATGGGCATCTCGGCACTTTCCTTTACTTCTATATAATGAAACCGCCGGGCCTTTCTGAAAAGAAAAGTACGGAAGAGAAACTTACGCTGGTCTTCCAGATTCAGGCGGTTGTAAAACCGGATGTATTTAGACACCACACTGTGGTAGAAAGTCTCGGCCTCGATAAACAAACGCTGCTGGCGGCGGATGTACAGCTTGTTGAACAGGGCGGACAGGGGGCGGTGCAGAATGAGTACGGCTGTAACCAGCACAACGATAATAATGAATTCCATAAGGTCCGTTTTTCGTTTTGATTGCTTCAGGTTGGTCCGATCAAAAAACAGAATGGCCTTACTAGGGTTGGATAAAAGGGCTGTTTAAGGTAAGAATAGAATAACCGGGATTGGTTTAATCAGAGGAGGTGAATAGTACGGATGGATACAAGGTAAAAACTATTTTTAACAAATGAAAGAGCTGGCAAACGGTTTTTTATTATTTTATTCGTTTTTGATCTACCTGCCGAGCCCTACCTTTGCCGGCTAATCTAGGAAGCAATGTTCAGAACGCATACCTGTGGCGAGTTAGGACTGGCCGACGTAAACCGCGAAGTTACCCTGGCGGGCTGGGTACAGACTCTCAGAAAGTTTGGGAGTATAACGTTTATTGACCTCCGCGACCGTTACGGTGTAACCCAGTTATTGCTGGATGAGGCACAAAATACAGCCCTGGACGAGACGCCACTGGGCCGTGAATTTGTTATTCAGGCCACGGGCACCGTTTCTGAAAGATCCAGCAAGAACCTGCAAATCCCAACGGGGGAAATTGAAATCAAAGTGGGCCGGATTACCATTTTGAATAAGTCGGTCACCCCTCCCTTCACCATTCAGGATGAAACCGATGGCGGGGACGATCTTCGTATGAAATACCGCTATCTCGACCTGCGCAGAAATGCAGTTAAAAAGAATATCGAGCTCCGTTATGCCGTGAACCGCGCAGCCAGGAACTATTTGCACCAGCACCAGTTTATGGACATCGAAACCCCTTTCCTGATCAAATCCACACCCGAGGGAGCCCGTGATTTCGTGGTGCCTTCCCGTATGAATGCAGGACAGTTTTACGCACTTCCGCAGAGTCCCCAGACGTTTAAACAGCTGCTGATGGTCAGCGGGTACGACCGCTACTACCAGGTGGTCAAGTGTTTTCGCGACGAGGATCTGCGCGCGGATCGCCAGCCGGAGTTTACCCAGATCGATTGCGAAATGAGTTTTATTGAACAGGATGATATTCTTCAGATGTTCGAAGGCATGATCCGTTTTATTTTTAAAGAAGTCAAGGGCATAGATTATACAGATGAAGTAGAGAGGATGAGCTGGGAAGATGCGATGTGGGTCTATGGGAATGACAAACCCGATATCCGCTTTGGGATGAAAATCGCCAATCTGAAATCGCCGATAAAAAGAAAGGGTGCCGTGGAAGCCGATGGTTTCCTGATTGCCAACGCCGGCTTTCCTGTTTTCGACAACGCAGAAACCGTACTTGCCATTTCTGTGAGCGGCGGAGCAGCGTGGACCAGGAAGCAGTTTGACGAACTAACGGACTGGGTTAAGCGCCCGCAGATTGGCATGCAGGGGCTGGTGTATATCCGTTTTAATGAAGACGGTACGCTGAAGAGCAGCGTGGATAAATTCTATCCGGAAGAAAAACTAAGGTCCATAGCCGGTTTCGCCAAAGCCGAAAAAGGAGACGCGATCCTGATCCTTTCCGGCCGCGAAGAAAAAACCCGGAAAGCCATCAGTGATCTGCGGCTTGAATTGGGCGAAAGAACCGGACTGAGAAAGAAGAATGAATTCAAACTACTCTGGGTCATCGATTTTCCTTTGTTTGAATATAGCGAAGACGACAACCGCTGGGTTGCCCGCCACCATCCGTTTACGGCACCCAAACCGGATCAGATTGCCACGATGATCAATAATGATCCCGCAATTACCGATGCGGCCCGGTATCTGGAGCATCCTTATGCGAATATTAAGGCAAACGCGTATGATATGGTATTGAACGGGAACGAAATAGGAGGTGGCTCCATTCGTATTTTCCAAAGGGAGCTTCAGGAAAAAATGTTTGACGCTCTGGGCATGACACGCGAGGAAGCTAATCATAAATTCGGATTTCTGCTTGGTGCATTCGAATATGGCGCACCTCCCCATGGAGGGATTGCTTTTGGATTCGACAGACTTTGTGCCATTTTGGGTGGCAGTGAAAGTATCCGTGATTTCATCGCCTTCCCTAAAAATAATAGCGGCCGCGATGTGATGCTCGACGCGCCTTCTACCATTGACGATAAGCAGCTGCAGGAGTTGTCTATAGATATCCGGAAGGCAGAATAATTTTATTCTGTGACTTTGATCATGCCTCCGCCGTTGTAAGAATGATACTCACCATTATACATGGCATCGGCGCTGACAGGTCCCATTTTATACACGCCCGGAGAAACCGCGCGAACGGCATAATAATAAACCTGCCGCAGATTGTCGGCATTGACAAAGAGATTGATCCGGTCGTCGCGAATGTCCATAGCCATTGGCGAATAGTCGTCTTTTATCCAATCCATGCCAGGGATCTCTTTAGTCCGGGAGTTTTCAATTTCAAAACCCGCAGGTAACAGATCCGTGATCACCACATTGTCGATGCTGCCACTGAAGGATTTTTCCAGGCTGATCTGAATAATCACCAGTTCATTTTGTTTAAACGTAGTTCCATAAATCGGGCTTCCGTTCCGGTCGAAGAAACGTTTGCGGACTTTCAGATAGTTATCTGATTCTTTCATTGTGCCGCTGGCTGAGATACCTTCCTCCTCCCAATAATAATAGAGACTGCCTTTTCCGGAACTGATGATTTCCGGCCTGCCTGCACGGAGCTGTGCCGCACTGAGCTTCAAATCCACGCCCTTAAAATCGGCAATGGTTTTACCGTCAATCCGGATAACTGCCGTTGCAGTAGAGACTGCCTGTTGTTTTGCTATTTTCCCCAACGATAAAAAACCAAATACGAGTTCCTGCGTACTGTACCAGGCGCGCTGTTGAAGTTTTTCGGAAACATGTTTTGCCATTTCCGGAATCTGTGCATTGGAAGGATCGGCGTCAAGTAATACATCGAGGGCCATGGCTTCATCGCGGATATCGGATGAAAAACTGCCGCCACTTTCCGTGTTAGCCACTTCGCCGTCGAAATGCGAGGGCAGGAATTGCCTGAAACTGGTTTTGTCGCCAGCGACTGCGTAAGCTGCTGCGAGTAAATATTTGCAATCCAGGCTTAACAGCGACGGGTTGGCTTTATAGTAATTCATCAGACCCGTGTTGGGTCTGGAAGAAAGAGCCAGCACGTACAAACCATAAATCACCTCCTTGGGAACAATTCGTTTTACCTGGTCGCGGTTATAATAATAATTGATTGTTTTGCGATCCTTGAGAGTGGAGCTGATGTAGCCAAGCATGGTTTCTATCAGGCTCTTGTCCACGTCGTAACCAGCCTTTTCAGCCTCGATTAAAAAATGGGCGGCATAGATGCTCGTCCACCAGTCAGCCGATTTTTCATCGTCCCATAAAGTCACGGAACCATTGTACAACTGGCGCATTTTTATTTTCCGGATGGCTTCCTGGATATTATAGTTGGCATTAGCGCGGTTACCACTTCGCGAAACATGAAGGGCATCCGAGAGTTCGGGGAAATACAACTGAGGAAAGGCGGCGGAGACGGTCTGTTCTGTGCATCCATAAGGATATTCCAGCAATCTGCCCAGGTATTTACTCAGTCCTGCGCCCGGAAAACGGGTCAGGAATAACTGCCTGCTAATGCTCGATGGAATATAATCGGCGTTATCATAGGCAATCGTCTGGGTGGTTCCAGCGCTTATACTGCCGCTGCCGGTATTTTTTTGAAGAGAAGCGGCCGGACGGATGCTGATTTCCGTTGTGTCACTGAAACGGCCGCCGGGACCGTTTACTTCCACCGATACTTTGCCAGCTCCAATCACCGGGCTGGCTATGACGGTGAAGTATAAGCGCTTTTCGCTATTTGCGGGTATGGCAAAGGGCAGAGTCTTATTTCCGGAAATCAGGATGCCTCCGCCGGTGGTTAATGCAGCTGATCCGTTAGCTGTTGCTGCCGTCGTATTGGTGATGATAACAGGAACGAGAATGGAGTCTGAAGGACTCAGGAAACGGGGAAGAGCAGTGCTGAGCACGAGCGGGTCCGCCACCGTCATTTTTATTTCTGCCGAGCCGAACTGATTATTTTTATAGGAAACGGCCATGAGGCGGATCTCACCTGAAAATTGCGGTATCTCTACCTGAAACGTCGCTTCTCCGCTGCCATCGGTCTTTTTTATTCCGCTCCAGTAGGAAAGTATTTTAATTCTTTTGGCAGGCATCGGGTTCGATCTTTTGGCCATATCCGACTCTGAATCGCCACCCGTACTACTCAGCCGGGCTTTGAGTTCAGGAAGAAGCAGAGGATACATATCAAAATCATTTACGCCCAGTGAACGCCGCGCGTAAAAATAAGCGTAGGGATCCGGTGTTACGAAATCCGATACCTGCAACACGCCGTTATCTACAGCTGCCAGTGTAACCAGGCTGTTCGGCTCTGCCTTAATTTTAATTTCCTGCATTGTACGTGAACGAACGGATTTTTTTGCAACAATTTCCACGCCGATCCTTCTGCTTTTTTCTTCCACCATCAGGTTTTCAAAGCCATGAGCAACGGTCAGGGGGATATCTGAAATTCCATGGGGTTTAATCAGCGTGGCCGTGATATACGCATTCGGTACGGCGTCTGCGGTTAGTTTGAGTTCGAGAGCCGCTGTTCGTTTTTCCACATTCACGTACTGATAACTGATGAGTTTATCCGTTTCGAGCGTTACGAGCATGCGTCCGTCAAAGGGGGCTTTAAAAAGAGCACGAACGGATTCTCCATTCAGATAGGAAGATTTATCAAGCTGGATATCTATTTGCCCTTCGTTATTTACCTCAAATGAAGAATTGTCGGATCCCCAGGATCCGTAACTGTAAAAGGACTTACTCACATAGGTATTCGCGCCGGGGATCGCAACCCTCAATTCATATTCTCCCGATGAACGGGGTATAAAAGAATAGTCCGTCTGTTCTCCATTCACTTTAAGCAGGGAACTACTGATTAGCTTGTCTTCTTTCTGTGATTCGTAGCGGAAATAGCTTCCGCTTTTGGAGATCACCGTGCGGTATTCGTGTTTAATGACGGATACTTCGGCGCTTGATGTAATCACAGACTGGTTTTTATCCAGCGCCACCAGATGAAAACCAACCGCCTGGTTCAATGGATAGTACCAGGATCCATCCTCAGCAATACCGAAATAAACCGGCTGGGTATAAATATTGGCGCTTGTGAGCCGGCTGACCGGCCTGCCGGTTTCGTCAAATACGGTACTGTAGAAATCGGCCTGCAGCAGACCGATATTCCGGAACATGTCTTCGATTTTAAATTTTTCACTGGCATCTCCGGCTTCGTTTGTTTTTCCTTCACGGGTAATTTTATCGGAGAATGTTTTTTGATTGGTTAAACTGAAACTGTAGTTATTAAACTTTTTTGCCAGAAAGGTTTTTTGTTTCAATTGTATTTCGCATTCGTAATTTCTGCCGGCCGCCGGGGGACCGAAAAAATTGACTGCATGAATGCTTAGCAGTGCCTCATTACCCGGTTCATAAAAGGGCGCATTGAGCGAGGCCATGACCTTAATTCTGTCAGGAACAAATTCCTCCACATGAAAGGACTGGGAGGACAATAAAATATCATTTGAAGAATAGACTTCCAAAGAATAAGTTCCCGTAATAGCCGTAACCGGAAGTTCAATAGTCCCTTCTGTGGAGCCTTGTTCATTCAGTGTTTTCCTGAAGGTTTTAAATTCCTTTCCATTGGGAAGAAGGAATTTGAGATTCACGGGAATTTCTCCGGGCGAATTCCATGAATAATCGCGGACAATAACCGAGTAATTGATTTTCTCTCCCGGTCTGTAGATATCTCTTTCCGGATAGATGAAGGCATCGAGGCCGGTCGGGTTCATCGTTTTGCCGCTTACGTCGAAGCGTGAAGTATTTACTTTGGTCGAACCTAAAGGCAGATAGTTAAAATCATCAGCTGTTTTCGCAATGATCATGGCCGGTTGAAACCCCGCAAATCCGTGCCGCTGATATTTTATGGTAGCCACACCCTGTTCATCGGAACTGCCCATGCCGATCACCTGATTGTTGGCACCATAAGCAACGATATTTACCCCCTTCAGCGGGTTGGCCGTCTGGATGGAATTGGCAAATACCACCAGATTATCCTTGCCTGCTTTGGCTATCAGGCCAATATCTGACAGCGAAATAAAACGCTTGTCGTGAACCCAGTAATCTTTGGTGGAGCGGATCATCACGTGATAGATGCCCTTAAACTCGGGCAGTTTATCTTCTATATTCATATTCAGCAAACGGCTTCTGCCCAATTTGGGAAGCAGTTTGGTATCCACTTCTTTCTCATATATCACGTCGCCGGGTGTATATGAAGAATTATCATCATAACCGGCATCCTGCCCGTTCGTCTCCTGTGGATAGTAACTATTCCGCTGGGCCGACAGTAAATTATTTTCATATATCCGGGAGATGACGATTTTTACTTTCTCCACATTGGTAATGGTGACTTCGATATTTTTCTCTCCCTTTCCTGAGAGATAAACGCCTTTGCTGTTGGCAAAGCTGATGGAAGGTTCCAGTGCGCCGAAGGCCAGATTGTTGATATAGTCTTCGCTGAGTGTACCACCAATATCGCCTCTCAATCCCTTTTTTATCCTGAGCTGGTATGTCCCTTCCGTATTGAAGTGATCGCTGTGAATGCTGAAGCCGGTTTCTGTTTTTTCTGCGGTGAATTTAACCGCGGGATCCAAAATAATATACGAAGCCAGATCGCCTGCGGTAAGCTGCTGACTCGTACTTACCTGAATCGTACCGCCGGCGCCATCCGGAACAGCCTCTACTTCATTAATACGTAATACAAAAGGTGAGGGAATCATGGTTGTGGCAGACAGGATATCGGCTGTGCCGTTGGTTCCACCTACAGGAAGTGTTCCTTTATCGAGCGTTAATTTGATTTCATAATCCTTGTCGGCCGCCGGAATATTGGACAGACGTACGGAAATTTTAGTGGAAGCGGAAAGAGTTTGTAATACAAAACGGACAGGCTGACCATCCATAGAAAGTTTCAGTTTATCTTTCAGCACTGCGGGTTCTACCGGATAGTTGAAATAGAGATCCAGTTGGGGCAGGTAAGTTTTACTCTTTTCATCCTGCAGCACCCAGATGCTATTTGTATTTTCGAGTTTTAGTTCAGCGGTATGAAAATGAATATCTTTTGCGTTTCCGAAATGATCGTATCTGCTGTATTGGAGAATGTCTTTTTGCAGGGTAGCGTGGTAGTTGGTTGCCGGTAAAAGAGGTGCTGAAGGAGAGAATATTAGTTCGTCGCCATGTTCCCAGCGAAATTTACCGGCTATGGCCGGCTCAAAAGAAATGTATTGTGTGGAATCCCACTGATTGATCAGCGAATCGGCAATCAGTGCTTTATCAAAGCGGAACACCAGGTTGCTGAGTGGGGCCACTTCATCCCGGGCATTGGTAAAATCGAGATTGACAAGGTTTTTGTTACATGAAAATAAAAAAATGACAGGCAGGATCGGGAGGATGGATACAGCTTTGAAACGCATCTGAAAGGATTGGTTGGTTTGCTGCTGTTAATATACAAAAACCCAAACGGAGTCTTCTGCTGCCCGTTGAAAATATCTCCTTATTTTTACGGCCACAAAAATTGCCTCAATGTCTTATCAATTACTCAAGGGAAAAAAGGGAATCATATTTGGCGCGCTGGATGAAAAATCGCTCGCCTGGAGAACGGCACTTCGCTGTTATGAGGAAGGTGCCGAGCTGGTACTGACGAATGCCCCGGTTGCCCTGCGTATGGGTGAGATCAATAAGCTGGCTGAGGCGGTGAAAGCACCGGTGATCGGCGCCGACGTCACTAAGTCGGAGGATCTGAAGAAACTGTTTGAGGATTCAATGAAACATTTTGGTGGCAAAATTGATTTTGTTTTACACTCTGTAGGTATGAGCGTGAATATGCGGAAGGGGAAATCCTATACAGAACTGGATTATGGGTTTAACTTAAAAACCCTGGAAATATCTGCGATGTCTTTTCATCGTGTATTGCAAACGGCCTACGAAATGGATGCCATCAATTACTGGGGTAGTGTGGTGGCGCTCAGTTATATTGCCGCCCAGCGGGTTTTTCCGGACTATAATGAAATGGCTGATGCCAAGGCCCTTCTGGAAAGCATTGCCCGGAGCTTTGGTTATTACTATGGCATCAGGAGAAAGGTCAGAATCAATACGGTTTCCCAGTCGCCAACCAAAACCACGGCCGGCAGCGGCGTGAAAGGATTTGACGGATTTCAGGAATATGCAGAGAAGATGAGCCCCCTCGGGAATGCCAGTGCGGACGACTGTGCGGGTTATCTCGCGGTTTTATTCAGTGACCTGACGAAAATGGTAACCATGCAGAATCTGTTTCACGATGGCGGATTTTCTTTCACAGGTGTAACAGAAGCGGTTATTCATGATATTGAGAAAACGTTAGAAAAAGCGTAAAAAGCTCAAAGCTCAAAGCCTAAAGCTCAAAGCCTAAAACCTGAAGCTGTTTATTTGGAAATTTATTTATTCAATTGGTAAAAATAAAAAGTCCTCCCAAACCAGAGGACTTTTACAGTATAAAAAGTTTTAGGCTTTAAGCTTTAGGCTTTAAGCTTATCAGTATTCATCTTCATTGAAGAAGAAATCTTCCTGTGAGGGATAGTCGGGCCAGATATCGTCGATCCCTTCATAAATTTCGCCCTCGTCCTCCAGTTCCTGAAGGTTTTCCACCACTTCAATGGGTGCTCCGGAGCGGATAGCATAATCAATCAACTCATCTTTGGTCGCCGGCCAGGGAGCGTCTTCAAGGTAGCTGGCTAGTTCTAGTGTCCAAAACATCGGTATCCTGTATTTAGTTTCTATTGTTTTTAATAAGGTCAGATCGATGGGTAAACCCGCCAAAAAGGGGGAGAACCCTGCCTTTAATTTTTCGCAAAAGTAATTTTTATAATGAAACCACCAAATACCATTTATAGGCGGCAGGGAGTTATCCACTACAAACAAGCCGTTATATTTGTGCATGATCCCATCTGAGGCCATTTTACCCATTCTTTCTGCGAGAAATATCCACAAATATTACGGGTCTCTCCACGTCTTACAGGGCGTGGATCTGGATATATATGCCGGTGAAATTGTCAGCATGGTTGGCCCTTCCGGGTCCGGTAAAAGCACTTTATTGCATATTCTGGGCACTTTGGATGAACCGGGGGAGGGTGAAATCCGGCTCAGAAACAAAGAATTGCACAGTCTGAAGGGAAAAGCACTGGCTGCTTTCAGGAATCACCATATTGGATTTGTTTTCCAGTTTCATCATTTACTGCCCGAATTCACCGCTTTGGAGAACGTTTGTATCCCGGGATGGATTTCCGGAGGCAGGAAGCCGGCTGTTGAAAAAAGGGCTAAGGAACTCATGCAAACTCTGGGGGTGGATCACAGAATGGAGAATAAGCCGGCTGCCCTGTCGGGCGGGGAACAACAGAGAGTGGCGGTATGCAGGGCCCTGATCAACAATCCGGATATCATATTTGCCGATGAGCCCACCGGCAACCTCGATTCGGCCAATGCGAAAGACCTTCACCAGTTATTTTTCGAGCTTCGCGAAAGATTCAATCAGACTTTTCTCATCGTTACCCATAATGAGGCTCTGGCGGAGATGAGCGACCGGGTAGTGCGGATGAGGGACGGAAGAGTAGTATGAAAGTACAGGAGTATGGGAGTACAGGAGTACAGGAGTGGAACGATACAACTGCACTCTTATACTCCTGTGCTTCTTTACTCCCATATTACAATCGCGCTTTCCATTTTATTTCCACTGCCCCCAAACTTTGGCCGATATACCGGGCAAGGACAAAAAGATAATCACTCAGGCGGTTCATGTATTGAATTATCAATGGCTGGCCAATGGGTTCCTGCGCATCGAGTTCAACAATCATTCTTTCGGCGCGGCGGCAAACCGTACGGCAAATATGTGCCGTGGAAACGACCACATGGCCACCTGGCAATATAAAAGATCTCATCTCGGGCAGCTTTTCATTCATCGCGTCGATTTCATTTTCGAGCAGCAGAATATCCGCTGTGTTCAGATCCGGAATTTTCATTGCGACCTCTTTATGCGGATCACAGGCCAGTGATGAACCGATGGTAAACAGCCTGTCCTGAACTTCCCTCAGAATGCCGGCATTGTGTTTGTCTGTAAGCTGATCTCCCAGCAGGCCTATGAATGCGTTGAGTTCGTCTACCGTCCCGTAAGCATTGATCCGGGTATTACTTTTCGAAACCTTGGTTCCACCAATCAGGCTGGTATTACCCTTATCCCCCGTTTTCGTATAAATCTTCACGATGATTAATTATCGGTTGTTAATTATTAACTATTTGCTATTGATTTAAAAAGCCAGTTAATAATCAATAATGAATAATCAATATTTCAAATGTTTTTTATGCGGGAACAGCGGAATACATTCCTTCCTTCCGTTTGTCCGTTTCTATAAGACCGTCGCGCAGGCGAACTACGCGGTGGGCATAGTTGGAAATATCTTCTTCATGGGTAACCAGCACCACGGTATTGCCACCGGCCTGAATCTTATTGAAGATTTCCATGATTTCGACGGAAGTCTTCGTATCGAGGTTGCCCGTGGGTTCATCAGCAAGAATGAGGGAAGGGTTATTGACCAGCGCACGGGCAATGGCCACACGCTGACATTGTCCGCCGGAAAGTTCGTTGGGTTTATGGTGACTCCTGTCGGTCAGGCTCACTTTTTCAAGAACGGCCATGGCCATTTCAGTTCTTGTTTTTTTGGTAATGCCTGCGTATACGAGAGGGAGCGCCACATTTTCTGCAGCGGTCAGTCGCGGCAGCAGATTGAACTGCTGAAATACAAATCCAATCTCTTTGTTTCTTACCTCTGCCAGGTCGTCATCGGCCATTTCGCTTACATCCTGTCCGTTCAGAATATACTTTCCTTCCGTGGGTGAATCGAGGCAGCCGAGGATATTCATTAAAGTACTCTTTCCGGAACCTGAGGGTCCCATCAGGGCAACATATTCATTCTTGAAGATGTCCAGACTGATCCCCTTCAAAACCGGTACGGCCTGCTTGCCCATGAAATAACTCTTCACGATCCGGTCCAGATGAATAATAGCAGATGAGGTCATAGGTGCATTCTTTTAACTCCCCGGGGAGCTGGCAGGATTCTTAACCACCTGCGGTACTTTAAAATACATTTGGTCCGCTCCAGGCGCATTCTTTAAAGCCTCTGACCTGGAAAGAGGGGCTTCGGGAATATCATCACGCAGGACATTGTTTTCCGCTCCCATATACAAAAGAGGTTCCACGCCCCGCAGATCCAGCTCGTTGAGTTTCTCTACGAAAAAGATCATCTTTTGAAGATCTGATTTCATTTCCTGCCTGCCGGACGCATCAAATTCGAGGCAGGCCAGTTTACATAAATTCTCTACGAGCGCATCATTCACTTGCATGAAAAGGGATTAGGACAAAAATAATGGTTTCGGGGAGAATTTGAGTGCCTGTTCATTATCTTCGCCTTCCTCTATGGAGAAAAATAAAGAAATTGTTTTAAGCGGTATCCGGCCCACGGGTTTTCTGCATCTGGGCAACTATTATGGCGCGCTCAGGAACTGGGCGAGGATGCAGCATGAATACGAATGCTATTTTTTTATTGCGGACTGGCACAGCCTGACCACGCACGCGGATACGAGCGAACTTAAACTGAATACACGTCGTCTGGTAGCAGAACTGATTGCCGGAGGGCTGGATCCGGAAAAATGCACGATCTACGCACAAAGCGATATTCCGGAAATTCCTGAACTCTATCTTTATCTCAATATGCTCGCCTATAAGGGCGAACTGGAGAAGACGGTTACCTTCAAAGACAAAGTGAGGCAGCAGCCTGAAAATATCAATGCAGGTCTGCTTACCTATCCCGTTTTACAGGCGGCAGATATCCTGATCGTCCGGGCTAACTATGTTCCCGTTGGAAAGGATCAGGAACAGCATATCGAAATGACCCGCAATTTTGCCGAGCGGTTTAATCATCGTTATGGTGAAGTTTTCCCCGTTCCCAAAGCATTCAGCTACAGCAAAGACCTGGTTAAAATACTCAGTCTCGATGGCGGAGGCAAGATGAGCAAGAGCGAACATCAGATGAATACCATTTACCTGAATGATTCGGACGAACTGATCACAAAAAAAATAATGAAAGCAAAAACGGACCAGGGCCCCGCTATAGCCAATAGTGAAAAACCGGATTATATCCAGGGGCTTTTCACTCTGGTGGAACTGGTCAGTACAGCAGAGGTCCTGGAAAAATATGAATACGATTTTAGTCACTGCCAGATCCGCTATGGCGACATGAAAAAACAGCTGGCAGCGGATATGATTCATTTTATCAAGCCCATCCGCGATAAGGCGGCTGCACTCCAGGATGATCCCGTGCAGATAGATGAAATCCTCATGAAGGGCGCTGAAAAAGCCAGGAAATCGGCAGCAGCCACTCTTTTGGAAGTACGCAGGGCGCTCGGCTTCAGATATCTCTGAGCACCGTTCGATTCTTTTTATATTTCGGTCATAAGATTTTACATTTAGGAATGGCAAAAACGAAGAAACCCAAACATATCGCCGTCGCGGGTAATATCGGTGCAGGAAAAACCACACTCACCGAATTATTGAGCAAGCATTATAAATGGATCCCGCAGTTTGAGGACGTGGATCACAATCCTTATCTGAACGATTTTTACGACGATATGCCACGGTGGAGTTTTAACCTCCAGATATTTTTTCTGAACAGCCGTCTGAACCAGTTACTGGAGATTTACAGTGGCACGGAGACGGTTATTCAGGATCGTACTATTTATGAGGATGCACACATCTTCGCGCCCAATCTGCATGATATGGGACTGATGAGCAAAAGAGATTATAATAATTATTTTCAGTTTTTTCAGACCCTGAAAAGGATGGTGCAGCCGCCGGACCTGATGATATACCTCCAGGCTTCCGTGCCCACACTGGTGGGGCAAATTCAAAAGCGGGGAAGGGAGTATGAAGAAAATATTCGCCTCGACTATTTAAAACGGCTCAATGATCTGTACAACAAATGGATCGACGGATATAAGGAAGGAGGGCTCCTGGTCATTGACGTGGATAAAAATAAGTTTCCGGAAAATGAAGAGCATCTGGGAGAAATCATTACCCGTATTGATGCACAACTCTACGGTTTGTTCTGATGTTCGTGAAATCATTCCATGGATGTGCAGATGAAATTTATTTCTGATAAAAACAGGGGAGTAAAAAATGTAAAAAGCTCCTTTTGTGAAGGAGCTTTTTATAGCAAACAACGTTAGAGGTCGTTAGTTGGTAAACAATTGGCTGCCAAGATGGCGAAAATATTTATAAAATAACAAGTTTTTATTAAGTTTTTTTGGATTTGGGGCTCCGGAGCGCGTTTTTAGGCCTAAAACTGCCGGTTTGGCCTTGCCGGCTTAGCTTTTACGATGAAATATCTACCATTAGACCCGCGGATATTTAAACAGAACCGCCAGCGTTTTGCAAAGGAAATGATGCCTTCTTCGATTGCCATTTTTGTCAGTAATGACGAGATTCCTTCCAACGGAGATGCCATTTATCCCTTCCGGCAAAACAGCGATCTCTACTGGCTCACAGGTATTGGTCAGGAGGATACCATGTTTGTTTTATTTCCGGATCATCCCGATCCGAAATTCCGTGAAGTGCTGATCCTCACCCGGCCGAATGAACTGAAAGAAAAATGGGACGGCAAACGACTCAGGGCAGAAGAGGCTAAAAAGATTTCGGGTATCGGCACCGTGATCTGGCTCGATGCGAGTGATGCGTTGCTTCAGGTCTGGATTCATCTTGCCCGAAATATTTATCTGGATTCCAATGAGAATGACCGTAAGGCGAGTCTGTTGCAGACCCGGGAATACCGCTTCATTGAAGAAACAAGAAAACGGTATCCCCTGCACCAGTACGAGCGGGCATCAGTGATATTGAAAGCTTTGCGCGCCATCAAAACACCGGAAGAAGTCGTGGTCATCCAGCAGGCGATTGACATTACGGCAAAAGCCTTCGGGCGCGTTATGAAATTTATCCGGCCGGGTGTTTTTGAATTTGAAGTGGAGGCTGAAATTCAACATTCCTTTCTTTCGCAGAGGGCCACCGGTCCGGCATATGGAAGCATTCTCGCCTCGGGCGAAAATGCCTGCACTCTTCACTATGTGTCAAATAATCAGGAATGCAGGGATGGCGATCTGATCCTGATGGATTTCGGGGCCGAGTACGGGGGTTACAATGCCGACCTGACCCGCACGATTCCGGTGAACGGTAAATTCAGCAAGCGTCAGAAAGAGGTATATAATGCCTGTCTGCATCTGCATCTTTATGCCAAAAGCCTGCTGAAACCGGGGATCACCATCAATGAATACCATGTGCTGGTAGGTAAGGAAGCCGATATCGTTCTGAATAAAATAGGGCTTTTGTCGAAATCGGATCTGAAAAATTCTACTGCGGAAAATCCCGCCTATTGGAAATATTTATATCATGGTATTTCCCATCATCTGGGAATTGATGTGCATGATCTGGGGCCCCGTGCGGAGCCGCTGAAAGCGGGTATGTTACTTACTGTGGAGCCGGGCATTTATATTCAGGAAGAAAAAATGGGTGTGCGAATTGAAAATAATCTCTGGCTCACGAAAACCGGAAACAAGGATCTGATGAAGGATATTCCCATTACGGTGGAGGACATAGAAGCCTTTATGAAAAAAGCTTAAAGCTTAAAGCCTAAAGCCTAAAGCTCAAAGCTCAAAGCCTAAAACTTTTTAACTGGTAATTTACACTTCCATACTTTCATACTATTCACTTTCAAAAAGTCCTTTTTACGAAAATGAAAAACATTCCCAATCTGTTTACCCTGCTTAACCTGTTCTTCGGCTGCATCGCCATCATCTGCATTCTGCAAAATGGAATCACGATTGTTTATTCAGCTGAAGGAACCCAGTTTGCGGATATTCCGGAAAGGATCTGGCTGGCCCCTTTGTTTATTCTGCTTGCAGCGGTAGCTGATTTTCTGGATGGTTTTCTGGCGCGGCTGCTGAAGCAGTCCTCACCCCTTGGACGCGAGCTCGATTCCCTGTCGGATGTGGTCAGTTTTGGCGTGGCACCCGGACTGATCATTTACCAGTTTTTAAGGATGAGTTATATGCGCCAGGAAGACGGGGCCGATGTCTCGATGTTCTGGCTGCTTCCTGCCTTAATTCTGCCCTGTGCAGCTGCCTGGCGCCTGGCAGTATTTAATCTGGACAGCACCCAGTCAAAAAGTTTTAAAGGAACTCCCGTGCCGGCGGTGGGTTTGATGGTTGCCTCTTTTCCGCTTATTTACTGGACCCGAAACAGCAACTGGGTGGAGGCTCTTTTGTTAAATAAATGGGTATTATATGCCATCGTAGGGCTTCTTTCTTACGGAATGATCAGCAGGGCACCCATGATGTCGATGAAACCAGGGGGAAAGCAGGATCCGCAGATGTTGCCGAGAATCATCCTTGTTGCGGGATCGCTGATCGCTGCGTTCTTTTTGCACTGGCTGGCCGTTCCATTCATCTTCCTTTTTTACATTGTCTTATCTTTGGCCTTCAAAAACAGGATAGTATGAATTTTTCGGTTCAGGTAAAAGTGATGCCTCTCAGGGAACTATTGGATCCGCAGGGAAAAGCGGTGATGGGCGGATTGCAGAATCTGGGCATCAGATCAGTGCAGGATGTACGCATTGGTAAAACGATACAACTCCAGGTTGAAGCTGCTTCTTCTGAAGAAGCTGAAAAAATTGCCGAAGACGCAAGTAAGAAACTGCTCGCCAATCCGGTGATGGAGTACTTTGAGATCTCTGTCATTTAGGGTAAGAAAGTATCCACACTACATGTTATACCTCGTTCCCTCTCCCATTGGCAACCTGCAGGATATCAGTTTTCGCGCACTGGACGTGCTGAAAAAAGCCGACCTGATACTTGCGGAAGACACGAGGAACTCCACGCGTCTGCTGAATCATTATCAGATCATTAAGCCCCTGACACCTTACCACCAGCACAATGAACATAAAGTGCTTCGGCACCTGGTGGACCAGCTCTTGCAGGGAAAAGTGATGGCGATGCTTACGGACGCGGGAACTCCGGGCATTTCGGATCCGGCTTTTTTACTGGTGCGGGAATGTATTCTGGTCAACATACGGGTAGAATGCCTGCCGGGAGCTACAGCATTCGTTCCGGCACTCGTGAACAGCGGCCTGCCCATGAACCGATTTTGTTTTGAAGGATTTCTGCCCCAAAAAAAAGGACGTCAGACGCTTTTAAAAAAACTGGCACTTGAAGAAAGAACCATGATTTTTTACGAGTCGCCGCTGCGGCTGATAAAAACCCTGGACGAAATGGCCGTTTATTTCGGATCTGCCAGGAAATGTTCGGTGAGCAGGGAACTGAGTAAGGTATACGAAGAAAATATTCGCGGAACCCTCGAATCGGTTTCGGCTCACTATAAGGAAAAAACGGTTAAAGGTGAAATTGTTATTGTGGTCGAAGGTATCGGCTGATGGTTCTTCCATTTATTTTTGCAGATCAAAAACCGGCTTACAGGAAGGATACTGCCGGTATTCAAAAAAAGAAGCATGTTCAATCGTTTTAATAAAAAAGGGAGTCAGGGTATGGTAAGAATCACTCAGGGTTCTGTTTTTTTTGTGATATTCTTTACACTTGCCTTTTCAGTTCAGGCTCAGCCCGGATACTGGCAACAGCATGTGAAATATGCTATGGATATCGACATGAATGTGACCAGTAACAGGTTCACAGGTAAACAGCAACTGGAATATACCAACCATTCTCCCGATACACTGAGAAAAGTTTTCTATCATTTATACTGGAATGCCTTTCAGCCCAACAGTATGATGGATAACCGCAGCCGTGCCCAGGGAAGAGTAATGGTGAACGGAAATCCGGACTGGGATGAACGGGTTCAGGATCGTATTCAGCAACTCACACCGGAAGAAATCGGTTACCAGAAAATCATTTCCCTGAAGATGAATGGGGTGGCCCAGATATTTCATACGGAAGAAACCATTCTTGAAGTGACTCTTACGAGGCCTATTCTTCCGAACAGCACTGTTCATTTTGACATGGAATTTGAGGCGCAGGTGCCTCTTCAGATCCGCCGCAGCGGTCGCGATAATCCGGATACCAAAGTCCGGTACTCGATGAGCCAGTGGTATCCAAAAATCTGCGAATATGATGTGGAAGGCTGGCATGCCACACCCTATGTGGGTCGTGAATTCTATGGTGTGTGGGGGGATTTCGATGTCAGCATACATATCAACAAAGCCTATATTCTCGGTGCCACGGGCTATCTGCAGAATCCCCAGGAAATAGGTTACGGATATGAAACGGCCGGCTCCAAAATAGTCAGGCCCGCAGGAGAAAAATTAAACTGGCATTTTTATGCACCGAATGTGCATGATTTTGTCTGGGCTGCCGATCCGGATTTCATTCATGTCACAAAAAAGCTGCGCAGTGACCTTACCCTGCACCTCTTGTATAAGAAAACAAATGAGGAGGAGAAAAAATGGCTGAATATTTTAGTCACCGCCGAAAAAGCACTTCCTTATATCGAGCAGACCTATGGACCATATCCGTACAAACAGTATTCTTTTATACATGGTGGCGACGGAGGGATGGAATATCCCATGGCCACTCTTTTAAAAGATGCGGGCGGATGGATGCACGAATGGATGCATAGCTGGTATCAGGGCATGCTCGGAACTAACGAACTCAAATATCCCTGGATGGATGAAGGCTTCACACAATATGCTGCCGCACGCAACTGGGGTTATATGAATAAGGATACCTCGGCCGATCAGACATTCGGAAGGGAGTATGCAGCCTATTTCAAACTGGCCAGGAGCACTGTACAGGAACCGCTGACCACCTATGCAGATTATTTCAGCACGAATATGGCGTATAGCTTTTCGAGTTACTATAAGGGAACCGTTTTTATGGAACAGCTGGGTTATATCGTGGGTCAGCAGGCACTCGATAAGATACTTCTGGAATATTACCGCGAATGGCATTTCAAACATCCCAATGCGGATAATTTTCTCCGCGTAGCCGAACGGGTCAGCAATATGCAACTCGACTGGTACGACGATTTCTGGATAAAGAGCATCAAGAAGATCGACTATGGAATCGACAGCTTATGGGAAGTGAATGGGAAAACCAGGATTCGCCTCCGCATGATCGGACAGGTTCCCATGCCCATCGACATCCTGATGCAATTCCAAAACGGAACAAAAGAACAAGCCTATATTCCCCTCTATTCCATGTTTGGCGCCAAACCGGAGGAGGACAAAACCAGTCCGCGTTTCGTTTACCAACCCTGGAAGTGGACCAGCGCTTCGTATGAATTTGAGGTAAACCATAAATTGACCGATTTCAAACTCATCGAAATTGATGCTTCCCACCGAATGGCTGATGTGAACCGGAATAATAACAGACTTGAACTGAAATGGTAACCGGGATATTTTTTCATGACCTTCTGAAATATTTATTGATCGCTTCCACCCGGTTACCGACATGCAGTTTCTCATAAATATGATACACGTGTTTTCGAACGGTCTCCGGACTGATAAACAGATTGGCCGCAATTTCTTTATACAGAAGACCAAGTGAAAGCTGCTGAAGGATTTCATTTTCACGGTTGGACAGACCGGGCAATGACTTTCCTTTTTTGGCGTGCAACGGGTTCCAGCCCGTGCCGCGGCCGTCATTCACCTGAAATACATTTACCACTTTTCTGGCAATCAGGCCACTCATCGGAGCTCCTCCTTCATGCATATCCCGCATAGCTCGCTGCAACTCAGCGGCGCTCGTCCGTTTCAGCATAAACCCGCTGGCACCCGCGCAAAGGGCTTCAAATATTTTTTCATCGTCATCAAAAACGGTGCACACCATAAAAAGTATTTCCGGATTGACCGGTTTTATTTTGCGGATGCAATCAATACCTGACTCCCCCTTTCCCAGATGGATGTCGATGAGTACAATATCGGGTTTCAACAAAGGAATGAGGATGTTCGCTTCCTCCGGTTCCGAATAGCTGCCGAAGAGCTCGAATTCTGCTGAATCAAAAATCACTTTTTCTAATGCAGCCCTCATGGCCGCATGGTCTTCCACAATGCAAACTTTAATCATGAAGTAAAAATAGAGGCGCAGGTATTCGTAAAAACAAGTGAAATCACCCTTTTTTGTGCATTAAAATCCGGGTCTGGAGACCGTTAATGGTTGGCGGTTGGCGGTAAACGGTTGGCGGTTGGCCGTTTTAGGCTTTAGGCCATAAGCTTCAGGCTTAAAGAATTCTCTGATAAGGAACCTGAACGATGTATTTTTCGCGGAATGATTCTTCTGGGAAAATGTCGGATATTTCATGTATCCGGGGCCGGGTGCCGCTTTCGGAAATCTCCAATGCCAGATGACCTCCTTTCAAACAGATTAGTCCGCTTGCCTGAGGCAGGCCTTCTGCTTCTTCTTTTGGAATTTGCTGGGGACGTAACAGAGGGCGGGCCCATAACCAGAGATCCTTCAGCGGAGCCACGGCACGCGAAATAGCGATGTCAAATTTTTTTCCTTTGATTTCTTCTGCGCGAATATGTTGTGTGCAGATATTGGTGAGAGATAAAGCATCAGCTACCGCATCTACTACTTTCAGTTTCTTAGCAATACTATCTACGAGCTGAAACTGTGTTTCCGGAAAAAAGATAGCCAGGGGAAGACCGGGAAATCCGCCTCCGGTGCCGATATCTATCACCTGGCTTCCTGGCTTAAACTGAAACACAGCAGCTATACTCAGGGAATGTAATACGTGCTTTTCATATAGACTTCCGATATCTTTTCGGGATATGACATTGATCCGGGCATTCCATTCCTGGTAAACGGCCTCCAATGCCGTAAACTGGCGAATCTGTTCTGCAGTAAACTCCGTAAAATAGCGGGTGATTATCTCCATTCCGCGCGTGGCTTCTTCCATAATGAAGGTGCAAAGATGATATAATATCCGATCATCCAGATGTCCAGAAGCCACCAGAAAGGGAACAGATCCGATTCGCCCAGTTTTTTCATGCAACGGAAATAAACAAATCCCTGTACAAGAAAACGAACGGCGAAAACAAGCAGCGGCCAGGGCCAGTGAAAGTAAATGAGACTGAGTACAAAAGCGGGATAAAACAATAGATGACTGATGGAATAAAGACCGAGCAATAGTTTGTCCCTGGACTTATAATATTTGCCTGTGGTATAATGACGCGTTTTCTGCCTGATCCATTCTGCAAAAGAATTTTTGGGTTCGGATACTGTAAAAGATTCCGGATCAATTACGATCCTTGTATTTTCTGCAGTTGCCACTTTGTTAATGAACAGGTCGTCATCCCCACCGGGCACATGGTTGATGGATGAAAAACCTTTGTTCCTGAGGAACAATTCTTTTTTGTATGAAAGATTTCTGCCTACACCCATATAAGGTTGTCCTGCCAGGGCATAGGATAGATATTGAACGGCAGAATGAAAGGTTTCGAAGCGGATCAGCTTATTCAGAATGCCGGGTTTTTTCTTGTACGGACTATAGCCGAGTACAATCTGTGTACCCGGAAGATAGCCGTCCTGCATTTTTTCAACCCAGTACTCACTCGCCGGCAAACAGTCACTGTCGGTCAGTACAAGCACTTCGTGTTTGGCTTCTCTTATGCCCATGCTCAGCGGATATTTTTTTCCGGGTATCCCCTTGGCTTCGTATTCGAGATTAACAATATGAAGTCCCCTGAATGTTTTCTTAAATTCTTCCAGCAGATAACGGGTATCGTCCTGACTGTTATGATTCACTACAATCACTTCATGGGTGCTTGGGTAGGTTTGGGAAAGGGCACCAGGCAGATTCTCTGCAAGATTGGCCGCTTCGTCCCGGGCACAGATAATTACACTTACCGGATGCTGCTGCGACTGTGATTTGGCGGGCCTGCGATAAAAAGCCAGGCGCTGGAAAAACCAGGCATAATAGAAAAGCTGAACCAGACAGGTCAGGCAAAAAAGGGTAAACCAGATCTCACTCCAGGACAAATAAGAGGGCAGTTTTAACATCAATACGACGGTTAGTTAGGGATGGTAAAAATACGGATTTAGTGTGGTAGTGTGGAAGTGTGGAAGTGTGGAAGTGAAATGGTTTTAGGCTTTAAGTTTTAGGCTTTAAGCTTTAGGCTTTGGGCTTGAAAGGCTTTAGGCTTTAGACCTGAAACAGCTTAATTTGCGCCCTCTAACAGCATAAATGGCTTCATTAACCTTCGAAAGAACAGCGAAAGATCCAGCGTCATCTGCCCGTGCAGGCCTGATCCGGACGGATCACGGGGAGATTCCGACGCCTGTTTTTATGCCCGTCGGAACGGCGGGCAGCGTAAAAGGGGTGACCAGCGATCAGCTCATTCAGGAAGTACAGGCGAAAATTATACTGGGGAATACCTATCATCTTTATCTGCGTCCCGGTACGGAAGTGCTTGAAAACGCGGGAGGCCTTCATCGTTTTATGAACTGGGGCCTCCCCATATTAACTGACAGCGGAGGTTACCAGGTTTTTTCGCTGGCTGGAACACGCAAAATATCCGAAGAGGGGGTGATGTTTAAATCGCATATCGATGGCTCACCGCATATGTTCAGTCCTGAAAAAGTAATGGATATTCAACGAAGCATCGGTGGGGATATCATTATGGCTTTTGACGAATGCCCGGCATTTGGTGCAGGCTATGAGTATGCGGAGAAATCCATGCATCTTACCCACCGCTGGCTCGACCGGTGCATTCGGCGTTTTAATGAAACACCGGACAAATACGGATTTCAGCAGAATCTTTTTCCGATTGTGCAGGGAGGAACATTTGAGGATCTGCGAAAAACTTCATGCGCTTATATTTCATCCAAAGAGGCTCCGGGCAATGCCATCGGAGGATTGAGCGTAGGTGAACCCGATGACGTCCTGTATGCCATGACCGCACTCTGTTGTGAACATCTGCCCGCCGACAGGCCACGTTACCTGATGGGTGTGGGAACTCCGTGGAATCTGCTGGAATGCATCGGCCTTGGAATTGACATGTTCGATTGCGTTATGCCCACGCGCAACGGCAGAAACGGAATGTTGTTTACTTCCAGAGGCGTTATTAATATTGACAATAAAAAATGGGAACATGATTTCTCGCCCATTGATGAGGGTATCGACTGTTCTTTCAGCAACCTCTACAGTAAAGCTTATCTCCGTCACCTGGTAAAAAGCAAAGAATTAACCGCACTCACCATTGCCAGCGTGCACAACCTGGCATTTTATTTACATCTGGTCACTGAGGCGAGGAAGCATATTATCGCAGGTGATTTTTCGTCATGGAAATCACAACAGACCGTTCTGCTCAGGGAGCGTTTGTAAAAAAGACCTAAACCGGTTCAGGCTTTATTGGTCGGCAGGGTCCCCCGCTCCATGATCCGGAGTTGCAGGAGTGGAACTTTCCCATTCGTCGTAGTTTCGTTTGATTCCCCATACACTGGATAATAACAGGACCGAAATAATAAAACCGATCATAATACCCACAAACAAAAACAAAACAAAAGCAATCAGGATCAGGTAGATGATACTGCCCACTTTCCGGTATTCATTTTCATAAAGTTTGTAAGCACTGAGTTTATATCCGATAATACTGGCCCAGAGCAGCAGGCTCCAGGAGATAATGCCGAATATCAGACTGATACGCGTATTATTCAGGAACAACAGACTTACCAGAATTCCCGCAACAGAAACGGCCATGGCAACTATTGAAAAAATCCGGATCACTCTTGGCTGGAACATACATAGGGGTTAGCGTTCAAGATAATTCAATCTTAAAAAAAACCTCCCCTTGTGCTAAGGGTAAACCCTTATGCTTACGATATTTATTTTAAGGAAATATTGCTAAAAACAGTTCCCCGATATTTTCCGGCTGGCTTAATTGGATTTCCAGACATTATTTGTGTCGTCCGTATCGGGAATCATTTTGTCCGGATCAATAGTAACACTTTCAATTTTTCTTGTGGAAGGATAAGTGAATTTCCATTCCGCGCCATGCTGCCAGATTTCAACCGGCAAATGAACCCTTCCCGTTTTCCCGTCCACTTCCTTAATTTCTACCGTAACGGGCATCGGAAGTTTTTCACGGTTTTGTATCGTGATCACCGCTCCGTTGGCAGGATTTGACTGCAGATAGTCGACCGCGGTCACGGCCTGGTCCACTTTCCAGTTATTCAGAAACCAGCCCCTCCAGAACCAGCTGAGATCCTCACCACTGCCATTATCCATGGCATGAAAGAAATCCCAGGGCGTTGGATGTTTAAAGGCCCAGTTGCGGATATAATAGCAGAAAGCAGAATCAAAACGCGCTTCTCCCAGAATATCATATCGCAGTAATTCAAGTCCCATGCCGGGCTTGACATAAGCATTCACCGCGAGGTAGCGCGGATTGGTTACTTCAGGACTGGTCATGATGGATTCAGAATAAGACTGAAAAAAACGTCTCGACGTTTCGCGGTACCTGGAAGGTTCCTGAAATTCTCCTTTATTGAAATCCTTGTCGGCCACCGAATTGATGAATGTATTGAAGCCTTCATCCATCCAGGGATATTTTCGCTCGTTGCTACCCACGATCATCGGAAACCAGGTATGTCCGAATTCGTGACTCGTTACGCCCCACAATTCTTTTCCCTGGCTCAGCGTAAGGCAGAACACGATACCCGGATATTCCATTCCGCTCACGTTACCTGCCACATTTACAGCATTCGGATAGGGATAAGGATACCAGCGGCTGGAATATCCTTCAATACATCCTTTTACAAATTCGGTGGATCTTTTCCATCCTGTTTCTGTAGCAGATTCTACCGGATAAGCCGACATGGCCAGGGATTTTTTTCCATCCGGAAGATTGATGCGGGCAGCATCCCAGACAAAGGCGGCGGAAGAACCGAAAGCCACATCGCGTGTATGATTACATCTGAAATGCCAGACGAGTTTATTTTTAGACAGTCTGCCTGTTTTATTTTTTACTTCATCTTCTGTTCTGATCATGACCGTCTGATCGCTGTTTCTCGCAGCATCCAGTCTTTTTATCTGTTCGGCCGTCAGCACTTCCGCAGGGTTAACCAATTCTCCGGAACCCACCACCAGCTGATCACCAGCTGTTGTTATCGTGTAATCATAATTTCCATAGTCCAGGTAGAATTCGCCCGCTCCGATATAGGGAAGCGCATTCCAGCCGAGCACATTGTCGAACACACACATACGCGGATACCACTGTCCGATCGTATAGATCCAGCCATAGGAAGTTTCGACGCGTCCCATGCGATCGGTACCATGTTCGGGAATTCCAAAACTGTAAACAATATTTATCTTCAGTGAATCACCATGTCCTTTCAATGCCTCCGGCAGATAAATCTGCATCCTTGTATCATCAATGATGTAACGGATCTTCTGTTCCCTGCCCTGATAAGAAACGGAGACGGAACGGATCGTATAGCCACCTTCAAAACCGCGGTTGGCATATCTGCCGCCGCCGTAGGGTGTGGCTTTTTCCCCTCTGGAATCCGTTTTGTAAATATTCTGATCGAGCTGGAGCCACAAAAAAGGAAGGGGTTCAGGACTGTTGTTTTTGTATGTGATCTGCACGCTGCCAGCCAGCTGGTGATTCACATCGTCCAGTGTGGCCTGAATGGAATAACTGGCTTCGTTCTGCCAGTACTTCGGCCCCGGAGTGCCGGCTGCCGTTCTCACCTCATCTCCAAAAGCAGGATAAAAAATGGGTGCAAAGGCTTCGTGCTGGTCGTAGTTGCCGGCAGACTGGGAAAAAGAAGCCGGGGTCAGCAATAGGCAACAGGCAAGAAAAGACAAAGATTTCTGAAGAAACATCTGCATGGATTTAAGGCAGCGAAGATAAATGGTAAAGTCCTTCTAAATTGACCTAAATGTGACAGGTGGTTCAGGCGGGATCGACTAATTTGCAGCCTTCAAGGCATGAAGAAACTGGACTGGTATATATTAAAGAAATTCCTGACCACCTTTGTGTTCACCATGCTCACCATCACCGTGATTGCGGTGGTGATTGATACCAGCGAAAAAGCAGATGATTTTGTGAAATCCGGGTTGAGCACCTGGCAGCTGGTTACTCATTATTTTATCGGGTTTATCCCCTTTATCATGTCCATGATCTTCCCGCTCATGGTTTTTATCGCTACAATCTATTTTGCTTCCAAAATGGCGGGCCAGTCGGAGTTTGTGGCGATTCTCGCGGGTGGTGTCCGATATAACCGAATGCTGCGTCCTTTTCTGATCGGTGCACTGATACTGGCCACTATATTCTGGTTCGCCAGTCAGTTCTGGGTTCCCAAAGCCAATGAAATCAGAACAAATTTTCAGTCGACTTATATTGATCCGCACAGTTCGTATAACGGAGACCCCTACCGTACAAATAATTTTTATTTACGGGTGAATGCAGAAACCTATGTGGGTCTGCGTTACTATGATACATCCAGAAAAATGGCAGGCGCTTTTTTTCTTTCCAGAATTAAAAACAACAAAATTTATTACAATCTGCGGGCTGAGTCCATGCGGTGGGACACGGCGAAAAAAAACTGGATACTCACCAATGCCGTGGAACATACCAACGAGGGGTTGAAAGAAACAGCACGGCTGATTCCCAGCATGGCGATTAACCTCAATGTAAGGCCGGAAGAACTGAGAAGGGATGAATATCTGAAAGACAAATACACCACACCCGAACTGAAACGTTTTATCAAAGCAGAAGAAATCCGGGGATCGGAAGGTCTCGCTACCTATAAGGAAGAACGATATCACCGCGACGCCACTCCTTTTTCAGTTGTTATTCTGACCATGATCGGGGCGGTGATTGCCACCCGGAAAGTCAGGGGTGGCAGCGGGGCTTTGCTGGCGGTTGGCCTCGTGATGGCCGCAGTATTTGTGATCATGGACAAATTCTCGATCACCTTTGCCACCAAGGGTAATTTTTCTCCGATGCTGGCAGCGTGGACACCCAATATCATTTTCAGTTTTGTGGCCCTGTGGCTTTATTGGAGGGCACCCAAATAATTGCCGGCTCAGGTTGCTCTTCCCTAACTCCGTCTTAACGAAAACTGTCTGTTACGATTAAACCGCGGTTAATTTTCAATATTCGGAACCAATGATTTGTTCCAACAACCTTCATGGTTTAACTTTAGCAGCTTATACCGGATCATCCTATAAATAAGTGGTATGCCTATTAAAGAAAGGTTCAAGGTTAAAGCAGACAAGCTCAGTGCGGAGATAAAAGACATTCTCAAAGAACACGGTTCTAAAAAAATAGGGGAGGTAACACTTTCCCAGATCTACAGTGGCATGCGGGGCATGACCGGACTGGTCACTGAAACCTCGCTGCTTGATCCCCAGGAAGGCATACGTTTCCGTGGTTATTCCATTCCTGAAATTCAGCAAAAACTTCCGCATGCAACTGGTGGGGGTGAACCTCTTCCCGAGGGCCTTTTTCATCTGATGCTGCTGGGTGAATTGCCGGAGGAAAAAGATGTGCTGGATCTGACGGCCAACTGGCAGCGGCGGAGCCATGTGCCCAATTATGTTTTTGATGCCATCGAAGCCATGCCGCTGAATACCCATCCGATGACGCAGTTCGTTATTGCCATCATGGCCCTGCAAACGGAAAGTGTGTTCGCAAAGAGATATGCCGAGGGCATGAACAAAAAAGACTACTGGGAAGCCACTTTCGATGATTCCATGAATCTGATTGCACGTCTTCCGCGTGTGGCTGCTTATATATACCGGAGAAAATATAAAAACGGAGATCATATTCAGCCCAACGGGCTGCTCGACTGGGCCGGGAATTTCGCCCATATGCTGGGATATAAGGATGATACCTTTCAGGAGCTGATGCGCCTCTACATGACGATTCATGCAGATCATGAAGGGGGAAATGTGAGTGCGCATACTACCCATCTGGTGGGTTCCGCGCTGAGTGATCCCTATCTCAGTTTCGCAGCCGGCATGAACGGACTGGCGGGTCCCTTACACGGACTGGCCAATCAGGAAGTGATTAAGTGGATACTCGAAATGAGGGAAGAACTCAGCACCGAATTACCTACGCAGGAACAGATCGTAGCGTATGTTCAGAAAACATTGAACGACGGCAAAGTGGTTCCGGGCTACGGACACGCGGTACTTCGCAAAACTGATCCGCGTTTTACCGCCCAGATGGAATTCGGTAAAAAACACCTGCCCAACGATTCACTGGTCAAAACAGTGTGGAATATTTATGAAGCCGTACCCCCCGTGTTGCAGTCACTCGGAAAAATAAAAAACCCCTGGCCCAATGTGGATGCACACAGCGGCGCACTGCTCGTGCACTTCGGCCTGGTTGAATATGAATTCTACACGGTGCTGTTTGGGGTCAGCCGTTCCCTCGGCGTGCTCGCCAGCCTTTGCTGGGACCGGGCCCTTGGCTACTCTCTTGAAAGACCCAAATCCGTTACCACAGATAATGTGAAAGGATGGCTGGAAGGGAAAGAAGAAATTTGGGGTGATTGATGGGATTGTAATATCCTCAATACAGGTTAAAGAAGGTTTTGCACAATGTGGGAATATGGAATTGTGGAAATGTGGGGATGAGAGAATGGAATATTAAATGAGGAGTATCGTTCCGTTTTTTACATATCAGGATAATGCCGCATTTTTTTATACATGTAATTCGTTTGGTTTCATTTTAAGCAAACGAGCTTTGATTTCAAAGTTTTTTTTAGTGGAAATAATGATTTTAGACAGAATAGCTATCATCTGTTTTAACTCATCTACTAATTGATGCTGAAACCCGAAATTATTCATCTTCTCGCAAATAGATAGCCAATACAATGCTTCGCTGGCTTCTTTCGAAGCAATCTTCATCTTGTGTATAAAATCTGACCTGCTTTCCGCATATTGTGCTTCAGAAACATTCGCACCGATGGCCATGCCACAACGCAGTAGCTGATTGCCTATCGCTGCTTCTTTTTTTGAAAATAAAACCTCGCAATATTTTTTAATAGCCACTGAAAAATCCACTGATTTCAGCAGTATTATATTTTCCTTCATGTCAAAAGAGATTGATCTATTTCAAGATCAAGGTCTTTAAATTCCGGATGACAGGGAAGGTGTTTGAACCCTTAAGAGTGTAGTATTATACTCTTAAGGGAAATATTGTTCTCTGACTAGAGGTATTATCCTTTGACAAATTATACATTTCATTCCCTCATTCTCACCTTTCCACAATTCCATATTCCCACATTATGAAAATCAGGCTGTTTATGTACGGTGCCTGAAAACCCCACATTCACCACATTCTACAGTGCCTGCAGAATATCATTTAAAATATCATCCCGGTGTTCCAGTCCGCATGAAATGCGTATAAGCCCGGGCGTTATATTCACGGTCATTCTTTCCTCCTCGGTGAGTTTGGCATGGGTGGTACTGGCGGGATGTGAGGCAATACTGCGCGTATCGCCGAGATTGGCAGTGCGTGACAGCATATTCAGTTTGTCAAGAAATTTTCTGCCACTGTCCAGTCCCCCTTTCAGTTCGAAACAAAAAAGACCGCCTCCGTTTTTCATCTGTTTTTTTGCGATCGCATACTGCGGATGGGATTCCAGAAAAGGATATTTGAGCCAGCTGATCGCCGGATGATGCTGCAGTTTTTCAGCCAGATAAAAAGCATTGGAAGCATGACGCTCCATACGCACTTCCAGAGTCTCGAGGGCCCGGCTAAGCACCCAGGCATTGAACGGTGAAAGGGCCGGACCTGTACTTCTGCAGAACATATATACTTCATGAATCAGTTCCTTTTTGCCCAACACAACGCCGCCGAGTACACGACCCTGTCCGTCGAGCCATTTGGTTGCGGAATGAATCACCAGATCGGCGCCAAAAAGCACCGGCAACTGTCCGATTGGTGTGGCAAAACAATTGTCTACGCAATAGATCAGTTTGTGTTTTTTCGCAATATTGCCCACCATTTCAAGGTCGATCAGATCGAGACCCGGATTGGTGGGCGTTTCGAGATAAATCATTTTCGTATTCAGCTGTATCGCAGCTTCCCAGGCAACCGGATCGCCGGCGGCCACATAGGTATATTCAATGCCGTATTTGGGGAGGATTTTGGTAATCACTGAATGTGTGCTGCCAAAAATGGCATTGCAGGACAGGAGGTGATCACCTTTCTTCAAAAAAGTGAGCATGGAGGCGAACACCGCGCTCATTCCGGATGCCGTGGCGAAACCGGCTTCCGTTCCTTCAAGTACACACATACGGTCCGTAAACTCCTGAACCGTAGGATTAGAGAACCGGGTGTAGATATTGTCGTTGGTCTCGTCCGCAAAAGCCGCACGCATTTCTTCTGCGGTATCAAAACTGAAACTGCTGGTGAGAAAGATCGGTGAGGAATGTTCCATTTCATTGGTCTGTTCCACTCGGGTGCGAATCATTTGGGATACGGGGTGTAATGACATATTTGATTTGTTTAGGATATGACTTTGGATTCCCAGAGAATGGTTGTGCCCGAACCGGTCAGCGTGGCCGCCACAGAGCAGTACTTCTCTACCGACAGCGCACAGGCGCGTTTCGCTTTTTCAGGATCAATCGGACCCTTCAGTTCGAAAATGATTTTGATTTCTTTCCATTTGGTCGCTTCCTTGCCGGTTTCTCTTTCTCCGTCAATGAGCAGGCGAAACCCTTCCACGGTCTGTTTCTGTTTTTTCAGAATGGACACCACATCTATACCACTGCATGCGCCCAGCCCCATCAGCAGCATCTGCATGGGCCGGATTCCGAAATCCTGACCACCGGCATCGGGACTGGAATCCATTTTAACGGTATGGCCGCTGGCATCTTTGCCTTCAAATCCATAATCGTGACTGACCCTGGTGATTTCAACATGGACCATAAAAAAGATTTTTGCAAAGGTAATTCATGCATGTACTTATTTTGCAGCATAAATTTTGAATCTGCAGCATGGAGGAATTTCATCGATACCAGCCCTTTCCCCTCGAAAACGGACAGGTTTTACCGGATATACGGATCGGATATCATACTTATGGTAACCTGAATGCGGCGGGGGATAATGTCGTCTGGATCTGCCATGCCCTCACCGCCAATTCCGACGTGATCCGCTGGTGGCCGGGTATGGTGGGCGATCATAGATATGTGGATCCTGAAAAACACTTTATCGTCTGCGCCAACATCATCGGATCCTGTTATGGCAGTTCAGGCCCCCTGAGTGAAGATCCGGCAACCGGCAAACCCTATTACAGCAGCTTTCCCGTGATCACTATCAGGGATATGGTAAAGGCGCATATCCTCCTGCGTAAACAGTTGGGCATAAAACGGATTCATCTGCTGATGGGCGGGAGTATGGGCGGTTACCAGGCCCTGGAATGGTGCCTGATGGAGCCAACTATTATTCAGGATCTTTTTCTGATTGCCACTTCCGCAGCAGAAAGTGCCTGGGGCATTGCGGTGCATACTTCCCAGAGATTGTCCATTGAAGCAGATTCAACCTGGATGGACCGTAAAGAAGAAGCAGGAACAAAGGGTTTGCGGGCCGCCCGCGGCATCGGCATTCTGACATACCGGAACTACGCCATCATGAAAGAAAAGCAGAGCGATCCGGATATGAACAAGCTCGACAATTACCGGGCCTCCTCTTATATATCCTATCAGGGAAATAAGTTATCCAGGCGTTTCAACGCATACAGTTACTGGCTGCTGACCAAAGCCATGGATAGTCACAATATCTCCCGAAACCGGGGCGGAGACCTGAAAAAGACACTGTCATCCATCACCCAGCGGGCGATGATTGTTGGCATCACAAGTGATATACTCTGCCCGCTTTCCGAACAGGAATTCATCGCCGGTCATATCCCGAATTGCCGGTTCGTTGCCATCGATTCGCTTTACGGCCATGATGGCTTTATGGTAGAAACAGAAAAGATCGGGCATTGCCTTAAAGAGTGGATGTTTTTTGAGCCTAAAGCCTAAAGCTTAAAGCCCAAAGCTCAAAGCCCAAAGCTCAAAGCCCAAAGCTCAAAGCCCAAAGCTTAAAGCCCAAAGCCCAAAACCGCAATGATTTTATATGCGCATAACAACACTCATATCACTGATTGTTTTTCCGTTCTTTGGTTTCTGTCAAAAAAATAATCCCATTGGAACTTATCAGGCAATCGGGATGCAAAAAACCCGTATATCGATCAACCGGGATTCCACATTTACATTTACGAGCGACGACAATCCCATATTTTACGAACCGGGAGAATTTTCGGAAACCGGAAGATGGGGAATGTCCGGCGACAGTATCCTGCTTAACCCGGATCTGCGGAAAAAGGATTTTATTGAGTCGGATTTTACGGAACAGGAATCGCCTGCTGACAGCGGCATTGTTTTAACCTTTAATCATATCAAAAGGTATATTAATCAGGACGGGCTGGTAATTAAAAGTGATACTTCCCAGGTTATGCAGCTGGACTATGCCTTCAACGATTTCAGGAAGAAAAACAGAACCCGAGTAACCAGTCATTTAAATACCTGCAGTTTTGCAGGATATATGCCCAAAGCCATCATTACCCGAGAAAGAACCATTTCAATAAAAAGACCGCAGGATCTTCTGAAGAGTATTTTTATTGGTTGTTATGAAATGCAGGGCGTGAAAGAATACGCGATTCACAATCCAAAGTCAAACCGGTTTATTTTTAATGTCTGTTCAAATTATTATCAGGACGGATTGATCAGAAACGTTGGATTTGCTTTAAGCAAAAACGGTTCTCATCTGAAAGGGAAAAAAGAGAGGTATAGGAAAGTGTGAGAGTACAGGAATGATTTCTAAAATACCCACTCCCATACTCCTGTACTCCTGTATTCCTGTACTAATTCAGGTTTAACCTTCCCTGGTAATACTCCAGAATCTTCGTTCTGAAAATATAATTGTAACGGGCAGCGGCGAGATTGGTATTGGCGCGGTCGTAGTTGTTTTTTGCAATCACATAGTCTACAGAGGTAATCACGCCGGCATTGAACCGGATTTCGGCTGTGCGAAAAGATTCTCCGTAAGCGTGCACCTGATCCAGGTAACCTTTGTATTGTCCGTAAGCGGAACGAAGATTCTGCCAGGCCTGCTCTACGAGTTGCTGAAGCTGATTTTTTGAAGCATTCGATAATACTTTCGCGTTTTCGTAATTCAGTCTGGCGGTTTTGATATTGTTCCTGGCCGACAAATAATTGAGAATGGGTATATTGAGCTGAAGCCCCACCGTCTGATAACGGTTGTTCTTTACCTGATCCCCGAATGAAGTTTTCTGTGTCAGCAGCGTATTGGGCGTGTACACACTGGTGGGTGTACCATTGATATCCACAAAACTGCCGGTTGCACTATTGTATCCAGTTCCTTCAATGCCGGTGGTGGCGATGCTGGAGAAATTGGAGTTGAGGTTTCCGTAAATCAACAGCGTTGGAAACAGTTTCCCTTTTGCTGCGGCAATGCTTTTCTGATAAGACTGAACGCGCAAATCAGTGGCCCTGATATTGGGAATGATCTGCAGGGCATTCTGGTAAATGCTGTCGGAGCTGCTGCGCAGATCACTCACATCTGCATTCATGCTGACCATTTCATAGGTTGCGTCTTTCTGATAGGGCACATTAATTACTGTAAACAAACTCACTTTGGATACTTCCAGTGCATTGATGGCGTTCACCACATTCACCTGATCCGATGCAAATTGTCCTTTAAGATCATATAAAGTGGCCGGAGGAATAGCCCCTTCCTGGTTTTGAATTTCGAGTCTGCCCACCTGACTTGAATCCACTGCAGCCTGTTTAATCGCAATATCCAGCGCTTCTTTATTACTTAATACGGTCAGATAGGCAAGAATGACATTCAGCGTAATATTGTCTTTCTGCTGTTGCAGATCCATTTTACTCGCGTTGTAATACAGTGCATTGGATTTGATTGAATTCTGCAGCGAAAGTCCATTAAATAAAACCAGATTGCCATTCACCGAATAGCTGCCCGATCCGTTTTGCACATCAACATAGGCGTTGTTCAGGTTACTGATGCTTCTGCCATAGTTATTTTGCTGTTGCAGTGTTCCGTTTATCTGTGGAAGTAAATTGTCTTTTGCCTGTTTAAAGAGCACGCCATTCTGCTCCATCTGTATCTGGCTCTGCTGAATCTGGAGATTATTGGTTATGGCCAGATCCACGCATTGTTTAATGGTCAGGTATTTAGTGCTGTCCTGACCGTAGCCCCTGAATGAAAATACCAGGGATAAAATAAAAATCCAGAGTCTGTACCGCTTCATCATGTGGTCTTTTAATTATTTTCCGTTTTTTCGATCCGGCCATCGAGCAGGTGAATGATTCGCTTTCCGTAACCTGCATTTTTTTCAGAATGCGTTACCTGTATAATGGTGACGCCATCCTGCTGATTGAGTTTGGTAAAAAGCTCCATGATCTCTTCACCCTGTTTCGAGTTGAGGTTACCCGTGGGTTCATCCGCAAGGATGAGCTTGGGTTTGGCAACAAGCGCACGCGCAATGCCCACCAGTTGCTGCTGACCCCCGGAAAGCTGGGTGGGGAATAAATCTTTTTTACCAACCATCTGAAACCGGTCGAGGATATCCGCCACGATGGCCTTTCTTTCGGATCCTTTCACGTCCTGATAAATCAGCGGAGTTTCAAGATTTTCATACACGGTCAGTTCGTCAATCAGATGATAGGCCTGAAAAACAAAACCGATATGTGTCTTGTACAGATTGGAACGTTGTTTTTCTTTCAATTTAAATACCTCCGTATCAAGAAACCGGTAGTCACCTTCCGAGGCCGTATCGAGCATGCCGATAATATTCAGCAGACTCGACTTGCCCGAGCCCGAAGGTCCCATGATGGAAACAAATTCACCTTCTGCAATATGCAGGTTCACGTCTTTCAAAATGAAATTTCTGACGTTTCCCTGATTTACCCATTTTGATATATGTTCTAATTTGATCATTGACTGTTTGGTTTGTTTTTATGTTGACCGTTGACCGTTGGCAGTTGGCGGTTGACAGGTCTTGGTTTATTCGTTTGTTATTCAGTTTTAGGCTTTGAGCTTTAAGCTTTAGGCTTAAACCTTTACTCCGCTCTTAAGCTAATAACCGGATTCGAAACAGCCGCTTTGATGGCCTGGAAGCTTACGGTAAGCAAAGCAATCAGAACAGCAGTAACGGCGGCTACCGCAAATACCCACCAGGCTATCGGAATGCGATAAGCAAAATCCTGCAACCATTTATGCATGGCGAACCAGGCAATGGGGGATGCGATTACGATGGCTACCGCGACCAGTTTTAAAAAGTCTTTGGACAATAGATTGACAATATTCGGTACTGTGGCGCCCAGCACTTTGCGGATACCAATCTCCCGGGTGCGCTGCATGGTGCTGTAGGAAGCGAGTCCCAGCAAACCGAGACAGGAAATGATAATCGCGAGAAACGCAAAATTCAGAAACAGTTTCCCGAACCGCTGTTCCGAACGGTACTGCTTGTCAAAAAAATCATCCAGGAAAAAATAACTGAATGGACGCGCAGGGATAAGTGTGTTCCATTTATTTTCTATGGAGGCGATCGTTGCAGGCAGGTTATTCGTACCGACTTTGATGGAAACCAGGCCGCATCCATTGGGCTCAATGCGCATGGACAGGGGTTTGATTTCTTCCTGCAGGGATTTAAAATGAAAATCTTTCATTACACCGATAATCTTGCCCTTTCTTCCCCACTGGTCAAAATTTCTGCCTACGGCATCCTGCGCGGAATGATAGCCAAAATTTTTTACTGCGGCTTCATTAAGCACCATAGCCTGTGTGGTATCGGTCATGAATGAGCGGGAGAAGGTTCTGCCTGCGGCCATTTTTACATTGTACTGGGTCAGGTATTCGAAGTCTACGAAATAAAGATCCAGGTTCGCAATCTGCATTTCTCCTTTGGCATTCTGAATCTGCGAATAGGCTCCCATATTTCCGCCACCCGGCACGCTGGACGACATGGTAACGGCTTTTACATTGGGCAGCGTTTTTACGCTGTTGATGAAGGCATCCCTGGCCGGATCCCCATTGGAGTTGATCACCATCATCTGATCCTTGGAAAATCCAAGATCCTGCTGCCGCATAAAATTGAGCTGCAGATAAACGATGATCACCGAAATGATCAGCGCAATGGAAATGGTAAACTGTGAAACAACCAGAATTTTACGGAGACGAATTCCCTTGGTGCCGGTGGCAAAGCGGCCCTTGAGTACGGCTACCGGTTTGAATGAAGAGAGTACCAGGGCCGGATAAATTCCCGCAAGAAATCCTATGGCTATGCTCGCAAGAAACAAAATGCCTATAAAGCCCCAGTTTTCAAATATGCCATCACTCACTGTTTTCCCCGCGAGGGTATTAAATGAAGGAAGTAAAATAGCGGCCGCACCCAGTGTAATCAGGAAGGCGATCAGGCAGACAATAATGGATTCGCCGATAAACTGGCGCGTTAGCTGTTGCTTCCCTGCGCCTACTACTTTGCGAATGCCTACTTCCTTGGCTCTTTCTGAAGAGCGCGCAGTAGTCAGGTTGATAAAATTGAAACAGGCAATTAATAAGATGAATATGGCAACGATGGAAAAAATATATACGTTTTTGATATTGCCTGTTTTACTGTCATCCCTGGTGGAGCGCAAATACACATCCCGCAGTTTTTCCAGTATCAGGGTCGGATACATATTCATCTGTTTCATTTCTGTACCATTCATCTTCTCCAGAAAAGCGGGAAGCTGTTTGGTAAAAGCGGCCGCACTTGCACCGGGCCTCAGCAACACGTAAGTAGTGTTTCCATAATTACCCCACTGGTCGTTGAGGGTGGGATTGAGTTTACGGGTTATGGTATTCATGGATACCAGCATATCCGCCTTAATGGTTGAATTCTCGGGAAGATCCTTCATCACCCCGGTCACTTTAGCCGTAAAGCCATCACCCGTCAGCAAAACGGTCTGTCCCAGCGGATCGGTGTTTCCGAAATATTTCTTTACGGCAGATTCCGAAAAAACGATATTCAGCGGTTCGTTTAAACAGGTTTTGGGATTTCCCTTGATCAATTTAAAGTCGAAAATCTGGAAGAAAGAGGAATCGGCGTAGAGTGAATTCATCTCCTGAAATTTCACGTTACCCTTCCTGACCAGCAGCTCATCGCCAGTGGTGCGCACAGAAGCTTCCACCTGAGGAAAATCACCCATGGTCAGGTGCGGACCCACGGCCCAGGAAGGGCCGCCGGCTTTCATGGTTTCCGTCGGGGTTTTGATATCACAGATAATACGATAGGTACGATCTGCCTTGCTGTGCATATTGTCGTAACTCATTTCAAATCGCACATACAGAAAAATCAGGAAACAGGCGGTCATGCCCACGGCCAGTCCCAGTATATTGATCCCTGAAAACACGCGGTGCCGCCAGAGATTTCTGAATGCGATTTTGAAATAATTCTTGAACAAGGTTATTTAATTATTGATTACTGAATAGGAATGATTGCCTGTAAAGGCGAAGGTCTTCCGGCTTTAATGTTAAGTTTTAGGCTTTAAGCTCTAAGCTTTTTAAACAAGAATATTCTCCGTAACCGTTTGTCCATCCAGCATACGGATGATCCGGTGGCTGTACCTCGCATCGTGTTCGCTATGAGTTACCATGATGATGGTCGTGCCCTGTTCATTGAGATCGGTGAGCAGTTCCATCACTTCATTTCCGTTGGAAGAATCGAGGTTGCCGGTTGGTTCATCCGCCAGGATGAGTTTGGGTTTGTTCACCACGGCACGGGCCACGGCCACACGCTGCTGCTGTCCGCCCGATAGCTGCTGGGGATAATGGTTGCGGCGATGCATGATCTGCATTTTGTCGAGCATTTCCTCCACTCTCTTTTTTCTTTCGTCTCCCTTCACACCAAGGTAGATCAGGGGAAGTTCCACGTTTTCAAAAACGGTGAGCTCGTCGATCAGGTTAAAACTCTGGAACACGAATCCGATATTCCTTTTGCGTAGATCGGCCCTTTTACGTTCATTGAAGCCCGCAACTTCGATTCCGTTGAACAGAAAACTGCCGCTATCCGGATCGTCGAGCAGACCAAGAATATTTAATAAGGTGGATTTGCCGCAGCCTGAGGGTCCCATCACGGCCACAAATTCACCTTCTTTTACGGCGAAGGAAAGTTTGTTGAGGGCGATGGTTTCAACCTCTTCTGTTCTGTAGACCTTTTCCAGATCGTGAATCTTTATCATTGTTTTTGCTTTATAAGTGTGAAAGAGAGTTATTTTTTGAGAATGAGTTCCTGCATGGTTCCGTAATTTTCGTAGCTGCTCGTAACCACTTTGTCGCCTTCCACCAAACCGGAGAGCACTTCATAGTATTCAGGATTCTGATTGCCGAGCTGGATATCGGCGCGGAAGGCTGTTTTGCCGTCGGCACTTACTTTGAAAATCCAGTTTCCGCCGGTCTGCTGGTAGAATCCGCCGCGCGGTACCAGTACCGCCTGTTTTTCTTCACTCAAAGCCAGGAGAATCTGGAGTGTCTGACCGCGGCGTATGCCTTTCGGAACAGGACCCACAAATTGCATATCCACCTGAAAATGACCTGCCGTAACCTGGGTATACACTTTGAATATTTTCAGATCGTAGTTGCTGTCCGCAAAACTGAACTTGCCCTTGAGTCCGGAATAAATGCGGGAAATATAATGTTCATCCACATCCACCCGTACTTTGAAACCGCTCAGCACATCGATCTGTCCGAGCCTTTCACCCTGTTTTTTGTTCTGACCGATTTCTGCATCCAGCGAAGTGAGCTGGCCATCCACCGGAGACCGTACAATGAGATCACCGGATTTTTTACGTAAAACACCCATCGCCATTTGAGCTCCTTCCACAGACTGTTTTGCCTGGTTCAGTTGCTGGGCGTTAGATACCGAATCTTGTGACATGATCTGGTCTGTGAGCTTTTTCTTTACCACCAGATAATCATAGTTATTTTTTGCCTGCTGAAATTCCTGCGAACCAATGGCTTTTTTATCATACAGTGTCTTATCCAGTTCATAGATTCTTTTCGCTTCGCGAAGAAGACTTTCCACGTCGGTCACCTGGTTCATTTTGGTAACCGTATTCTGTTGAGCGGCATTAGTGGCTATTTGCATTTGCGTAAGCAGGGCATATACGTTTGTTTGCTGGGTAACCATTTGCAATTCTATATCTGTATTGGACAAGCGCATAATTGGCTCGCCCTTCTTCATAATGGTGCCGTCTTCCACATATTTCTCCTCCACCCGGCCGCCTTCAGTGGCATCCAGATAAAAACTGCTGATAGGCAGAACCACCCCGTTCACCGGTATGGTTTCCTGGAAAGGGCCCTTGGTTACCGTGGCAATGGTAATCCGGTCGAGATCCACATTCAGGCGCGATTTGCCGGAAGTGAAATAATAACTGCCGAAAGCCAGTAAAACCAGGGCGGTTATTCCGCCGATCGTGAGCAGTCGCTTGGTTGACCATCTTTTCTTCTTAATAACCCTGTCTACCATGGGAAGTAATATTTTTTTTTAAAAGCACCCGGCATAAAAATACCCGGTGATATAATAGCTGAAACTTAGAAAATACGTATAGGGTAAATGCAACCACGTGCCAGAACCTGATTTCGGTGATTTACAACAATTTATGAATAAGCTTGCCCGGTTGCCGGTCGTTTCCGATACAGGAACTGTACGCTTTCGATACAGGGCTTAAGCAAGGGTTTAGGGTTAAAAAATTAATTGTCACCATCTTACAATACAGTAAACTTGTGGCACTGTTTTGTTGCACCTTCGTGAAAATATAGTTTTTACTTCCATGGTTTTAAAAAATGCGCGTATCCTGGTTATAGACGATGATGTCGATATTCTGACGGCGGTCAGGCTGCTGCTGAAAACAGAGGCTTCCGAAGTACTCACCGAAAAGAACCCCGAAAATATCCGTTCCATATTATATAAGAATCATTTCGACCTGATCCTGCTCGACATGAATTTCAACAGCGCCATCAATACGGGCAACGAGGGCCTGTACTGGCTGCGCAAGATAAGGGAATGGGATGCAGCGGCTTCGGTGATTATGATTACCGCCTACGGGGATATTGATCTGGCCGTTCGTTCCCTTAAGGAAGGAGCTGTCGATTTTGTGGTCAAGCCCTGGCATAATGAAAAATTGACCGCCACCATCCGGGAAACCCTCCAGAAAAAAGACGGGTCCGCACCGGCAAAATCTGCCGAAGCTCCGGCCGGGCAGGGTCAAACCCCGTTTATCGGACAGTCCCTCCCCATGAGGGACATTTTGAGTAAAGTGGAGAAGATTGCGCCTACCGATGCCAATATCCTCATCATGGGAGAAAATGGTACGGGTAAGGACCTGATGGCGCGTATGATTCACGACCGCTCCGGCCGCGCAGGTAAGCAGTTCGTTAAAGTGGATGTGGGCGCGCTGACGGAAACTCTTTTTGAAAGTGAATTATTCGGCCATAAAAAAGGCGCTTTTACAGATGCCCGCGACGACCGGACCGGTCGTTTTGAAATGGCCACCGGAGGAACCCTTTTCCTGGATGAAATCGGAAATATTACCCTTCAGCAGCAGGCCAAACTGCTTTCTGTTTTGCAGAACCGGCAGGTATCGCGACTCGGTTCCAACCTGCTGATCCCCATCGATATCCGCCTGATCTGTGCCACCAATCTGCCCCTTTCCGAACTCGGCAATGAAACCCGGTTTCGCAAGGATCTGATATACCGGATCAATACCGTAGAAATCACGATGCCACCCCTGAGAAAGAGACCCGACGATATTCCGCCCCTGGCGAGAGAGTTTGCCCAGATGTACGCTGGGAAATACCTGAAACGTTCTCTCGAACTCGACGCAAAAGCCATAGAGAAACTCCGGGGTTACCATTTCCCGGGTAATGTGCGCGAACTGCAGTACAGCATCGAAAGAGCGGTGATCATGTGTGAAGGCGACGAGATCCATGCCGACGATATTATTTTTTCTCCCCTGGAGTCTGTTAAGGAACTGGATGAATCGGACAATGATAATTTCACCCTGAGCACCATCGAGAAAAATACTATTCTGAAAGTGATTGAAAAACATCAGGGCAATATATCACGCGCTGCCCGGGAGCTGGGACTTACCCGCACCGCTTTGTACCGCAGGCTGAGTAAATATGATATTTAGAAAGCCTAAAGCTCAAAGCTTAAAGCCTAAAGCTTTAGTACGATTGACCGTCAACCGTCAACCGTCCACCGTCAACCATACTCCATGTTCAAACGTTTCGAACTTCGAATACTCGTCCGCGTTATTTTTCTCTTCGTGGTGCTTTGTCTCGCGGCTGTTACCGTTGTGCAGGCCCAGTACATCTACCTGATCATTCTGGTGCCGGTCATGGCCTGGCAACTGGCCGATTTTTACCGCTTCTTCCGAAAAACACAGGATGAGCTGGAACAGTTTGTGGAATCCATTCATTACCGTGACTTCTCCCGTCATTTTGATGTGAGCCACGCGCCCGTGGAACTGAAAACCATGCGCAAGGGCTTTAACGATATCAACAGCACGTTCAAAGTGATCAGCAGGGAAAAAGAAACCCAGTACCTCTACCTTCAGAAAATTCTGGAGCTGGTGGAAACCGGTATCCTTTCTTTTGAAGTGGAAAGTGGAGAAGTGGTCTGGATGAATGATTCTTTGAAAAAAATTCTCGGCATTCCCTATCTCAAAACTTTAAGCTCGCTCGAAAAAAGAGACGCCTATTTGTTCCGCGAAATCAATCAGCTGCAACCCGGAACAGGTAAAATTATTTCGATTTCAAAAGATAACGGGATCGTGAAAGTGCTGGCTTCCGCCACTGCCTTTCAAACCGACAATAAAACCTATAAACTCGCCGCTTTTCAGAATGTGAATGAGGCATTGGATGAAACGGAAGCCAAGGCCTGGCAGAAATTACTGAGTGTGATGACCCACGAAATCATGAACTCCGTGGCGCCGATCTCTTCACTGGCCGATACCATGCTCGACCGCCTGCAGAAGGCACGCGAATTCATGAGCGAGCAGCCCACTGCGGTGGAAGATCTGGAGCTCGGTATCGAAACCATCCGGCGGAGAAGTGAAGGCCTGCTGAAATTTGCTGAAACCTACCGGAACCTGAACAAGATCGTTTCCCCGACTGTAAAAAAGGTATACCTGAGGGATATGTTTGAGAATCTGCATCAGCTGATGCAACCGACCCTTCAGCAGAAAAATGTGGAGCTCGACATCATATTACAGAACCCGGATTTGTCCTACGAGCTCGACGCCACGCTGATTGAGCAGGTTCTGATCAATCTGCTGGTCAATGCCATTGAAGCGGTGCGCGACAAGGCCAACCCGAAAATTCAGCTTTCCGCCTTCTCTGTAGCGGGCAGCAGCAAGATTCATATAAAAATCGCCGACAATGGTTGCGGTATTCCGGCTGGGCTGATGGACCGGATTTTTATTCCCTTCTTCACCACCCGCAAAAACGGAAGCGGCATCGGACTGAGTCTGTGCCAGCAGATCCTGCTCCTGCACAAAGGCAGCATCCAGGTGCAGTCCGTCGAAAATGAAGGATCTGTTTTTACTTTACATTTGTAATTAAGCTTAAAGCTTAAAGCCTAAAGCCTAAAGCTCAAAGCCTAAAGCTTTCCGTCAACCGTCAACCGTCAACCGCCAACCGTCAACCGTCAACCGTCAACCGCCAACCGCATGAATCACTACCTTAAAATAGGCATCACCGACTGCGGCAAATTCGACAATTACCGGCGATGGATCGAAGCCGAAGGTGCGGAAGTGATTAAACTCAGCCTTCACCTGAAAAATGCGGCCGACGCGGAAAAATGCGATGGTATACTATTCAGTGGCGGAGAGGATCTGCATCCCGGACTGTACGGAAAGCCTGAATATGTGAGTGACTACGGACTGAAAGAAATCATTCCCGAACGCGACCATTTTGAATATGAAGTGCTGGCCAAATCCCTGGCGGCCGGCAAACCGGTATTAGGAATCTGCAGGGGACTTCAGCTGATCAATGTTTTTCTGGGCGGCAGCCTGGTGCCGGATATTCCGGCTCTTTTTCGTTCGGCTGGCCACGGAAAAATCAATGGGCAGGACCAGTCACATGCCATTGAAGTGGAAAAAAATACCCTGCTTGAAGCGATCTGCGGAACCTCCACCGGACAGGTGAATTCCGCCCACCATCAGTCGGCCGACAAACCGGCCGACACGCTGAAAATTTCTGCATACAGCGAACCCGATATTGTGGAAGCCCTGGAATGGAAGGAACCCGAAAATAAATCCTGGCTTCTGATGGTTCAGTGGCATCCCGAAAGAATGACCGACAGTGGCTCCCCCTTTTCTCTCGCAATAAAAAAAGCCTTTCTGGAGATTGCGGCGGATAATCTCCCAATTTGAGCACAAAAACGGCATACAGGAAAACCCTTAGAAAAGCAACTTCATTTCCCGCTCCTACGTTTACACATCTCAGTGGCAGTCCGGCAAATGAATTGATAGTCTTATTTAGGCAGAAAAATGTAGATAAATTTCAGATGTTGTCGCTTATAATTCAGTGGAGTATCTTATTTTTGCCCTATATCCTGTTAAAATCCGCGTTTCGTAAAATCCCATCCATTTAAAGGCCTTCTTTCGTCCCTCTGAAATCAGTTCCTGTATCTGTTGCAAGCCGGCTATAAAAAAACGTCCCAGAAAAATTTCTGTGTTAAAAACCGACGAACTGATTAATACTTGATTATGAAAAAATTTTACATTCCTGTTTTCACAGCGGTTTTTCTTCTTTCCTCATTCCTGTCTCAGGCGCAGGTGACCTACAATTCGATTACTTCGAATCCGCTGGGATATACACTGGACGATTTTCGGTTCTGGGTAGGTGGCGTCCCGCCTCCGAACCCATGCAATCTCTGTACAATCAACATTTACACTGATGTTACCATGGTTCCTGAAAATGGAGCGCTTGCTGCTAACGGCGGGGTCCAGACAACAGCTACGGATGGTCCGTTTCTCAATGACGTTGTAGTGAACGGGGGTTCAATTAATATTTACGGGGCAACAACACTTACGATTAATACGTATGTAGAATTTTTCAATTCTAAATTTACTCTCGGTAACGATCCTACCTCGCCTGAAACAATATCATTCAACGATCAGTTGGACCTTAATGGGACTTCATCCATTCAGCTGGCCAATCAGTACAGCTTAGTTGATGCGGGAAATTATGGTCCTACAAAAACAACCATTCTCGGACCTCATCAAATCAATGGACAACCGCCTATAGCCGGTATTTATACTATACGTACCACGCCAGCCAATACAATCGATTACACTTTGAATGCCTATTTTACAGGTCGATATGATGGAGCTTACAATGTTCCTGGAAATAACTATACATTGAATTGCGATGGCGCCAATCCCTTAAACACGTGCACACCCGGACTCGTTTATGGTCCGGCCGTCACGCAATACGATGTTACCAATAACTTTTTTGGATTTGCGCAGTCAGTAACACTTCCTGTTCAACTTGTTTTGTTTGTAGCTAATAAGGAAGACGACGGTTCGGTTGGCCTGACCTGGGCCACATCCCAGGAGCAGAATTCAGCATATTATGATGTAGAAAGAAGCGGAGATCAGACAGCCTGGAGCAAGCTGGGTTCATTGAAAGCCAAAGGATATTCTTCCACTACAAGCAACTATAGCTTTACAGATAAACTGCCCCTGGATGGCGGCGGTTATTATCGACTGAAAATGGTGGACAACGACGGCAAGTTCAAATACAGCAAAACAGTTTCAGTGAATTCGTCATCTAATGCACAGGCTCTGGTTATCTACAGCAATCCATTCAACGATCAGATTCGTATGAAAGTCAATGTGTCCAGGTCACAGAATCTTGTAATGACCGTATCTGATTTGCTGGGTAAAACTTTTATCAATCAAAATTATCACGCTCAGTCGGGTGACAACTTTATCAACCTGTCTCCAAACACAAGCAGTACGGGAATGTATATCCTGCACATTCATGGTGACAGCTACGATCAGACGGTTAAACTTGCCAAACAGTAAAATAATCTGATAATCACGAATCATGCATGCCACTGTTGCGTTGTCAAACGCTGACAGTGGCATTGCTTTTTAAATTTCATTATGGACAAGAATGCTTCACCCAAAGCCCTGATTTTCGATCTAAATGGAACCATGATCAATGACATGGACTTTCATCAGCGGGCATGGACCGAAATTCTGAATCAAGATCTTCATGCAGGGCTGACCCCTGAACAGGTAAAGGCGCAGATGTATGGAAAGAATTCCGAATTGCTGATCCGCCTTTTTGGAGATAGCCGGTTTACGGAAGAAGAAATGGACCGCTGGTCCATCGAAAAAGAAAAACGTTACCAGAAAGCCTACCTGCCGCATATGAAACTGATTCCGGGCCTCGATCTGTTTTTGGAAAAAGCATTCGTGAAAAAAATCCCAATGGCCATTGGCTCTGCGGCTATTCCATTTAATATTGATTTTATACTGGATCAACTCAATCTGCGCAAATATTTTGGCGCCATCGTAAGTGCAGAGGATGTGGCGGTAAGCAAACCCCATCCCGAAACTTTTTTAAAAGCCGCTGCGCAAATCAACGTGAACCCGTCTGATTGCATCGTGTTCGAAGACGCACCGAAAGGAGTGGAAGCGGCATTGCTGGCCGGCATGTCCTGCGTGGTACTCACCACCATGCATTCAAAAGATGAATTTCCGCTGACAGATCATGTGCTCGCTTTTATTTCCGACTATAATGATCCTTTTATCGGATCCCTGATCTGACAGTCCGCATGCCTCCTTACCTGACGCCGGACTGTCCGAAATCCGATCTCCGAACCTTTTCCGGAAAATCGATCCCAAAACAGGAAGAAAATGGACCCGTGCCAATTCGCAAATCCTTCATTTACAGGGGCTGCCGAGGTTGGTACAGGGATTGGATTCTCAGGTCAAACCTAACTACATGATACAGGATATGTCAGTCGAGTTTCTCAGCGAAAAAGTAAAGGAATTGGAAAATGCTTTATTCATGTCGGAGTCCAATACGCTGGTGAGTTTACCCACGCATATTGTACGGGTTACCGAAGTGGATGCCGAAGGAAATATCTGGTTCATTATTCCAAGACCTACCCAGGTCGTAGAATCTTTTTCAAAAGAAATGAATGCCAAACTGGATTTTTCTAAAAAAGGAAAAGACTTCTTTCTGAAAATCTCAGGTACTGCCAGCATGGTATGGTCTGTTGACGACATGCAGGAAACATCGATTATCAAACAGTACGCTTCTTCCTTTGAAAAAGATAAAGTGGTTGCCGTGAAAGTGAAGGTTGAATATTCAGAATACGTAGGAAAAAATACAAAGCCCAGTTCGAATCCCTTATTGAATGTGGGCACGCAGGTATACAATTGGTTGTTGAATCCCCTTTTTAACGCTTAACCCCCTAAGCCAAAGCCAAGGGCGCAAGCCTGCGGCTTTTGAATGGTCAGTGGTTGAAAAATCATTGGCCATTACTTTTTTTTGCGCAGGTTGAGTGGTAGTTCTTCTTTTATCTTTTTTTGAATCGTCGTGTACAGGCTGAGTGTCTTCTGTGATTCCGCGTCCAATATCACAATACGTTTTATCATCTCCGGGTAAAAAACTTTTGACACAGGAATTTCACCCCTAACATATTTCAATTTTAAGGTCTCTCTGTTAAATTCGTCGATAAAGTCCGTGTTAATCGCATAGGATCGGTGAACCTGGATAAATTTGTTTTTTGGCATTTGGGCAATAGCAATCTCCAATGTGGTTCTAATAGTAAAAACTTCAACCTGTTCGTAGATATGAAAGCGGACATAGTTTTTGAACCCTTCCAGCAGGTATACGGAGTCGGTATCCAGTTGTTTGAGGACATTCTTACGTCTGAAAAAAATCATTTTTTTTCCTGCTGCCATAGCTGTTTCGGGTTAAAAATAAAGTTCAAATATAGGATTCAAATGGTTTGAATCCTCCATCCATCCTCCATCCATCCTTCGTCCATCATAGGGGAAATGGCCTGTTTGGACGAACAAGGATGGAGGATGGAAGAACAGTGAAAGGAGGTTGGCTGAAGTGCCAACGGGGTTTTCAACTCATTAAAAACACGTATATCCAATCCATTCATCCCTAAGTTTTGAAAAGCCCGTCCCCATGTTTTCCGAAGCCCGTGTCTTTTTTTGAAAACTTTTTATTCCTGAATGTAAGTTTGTATCGTTCATCAAGGTAAGGGAGCGTCACATAAGCGGACCGGAGATGTGACCCGGAAAACTTTCTCCCGAACCCCGATGAACAAGTAACAATATCTTATAAAAGTTAAAATTAAAATTCATGTCAAAGATTACAGAAAACCTGCTGGTGCGCGGCGCCAGGGGAAATTTAGGTAAACAATTTGTTTACAAAAAACGCGGCAATGATACGCATATCACCCGCATGCCAACGATCAATAAAGACGCGGTACCCACGGAAAAACAGGCCAAAACTAGAGATCTGTTTTCCGAGGCGGCCCAATACGCCAATGGCGTAATGTCTTCCATTGATCTGAAAAAGGAGTATGAAAAAAAACTTACTCCGGGGAAAACCATATTTAATCTGGCCGTGCGCGATTACCTGAAACCACCGGTTATCAGGGCTATCGACACCTCCGGCTATAAAGGTGTTCCGGGCTCTGTCATTGTAGTGAATGCAAAAGACGATTTCCGTGTAGCGGAAGTTCAGCTGAGTATTCACACAGCCGCAGGCGTTTTGTTGGAGGAAGGCAGGGCTGTGCTGGATCCCATCAAAAGAAGTCTGTGGAACTATACAGCTACGCAAAATAATGCAGCGCTGACCGGTTCCGTGATTACCGCAAAGGCTCTGGATCTTCCGGGAAATGCGGGTTCTCTTGAGGTTACTTTATAAGTTTCAATAAAGAACCTGGTTTTGTAAAACCGTCCCCTGCTGTACAAAGGGGACGGTTTTTTTTAGAAAGATGGCAACTCCGTCCATATAAGGAATATCTAATGGTTTTTAATTAGTCGCTCTAGGAACTTACCAGTTTCTGCTTTTCCAATTCCTTTACGCGTAAGGATTTTCACTTATAGTAATACTACGCTATTTTTATTTTCATCGGTATTTATTTTTTCTCTTTGAAATTTTAATTCAGATTTATGAAACCACCCAAACCCAAACAACAATATGAAAATCTTTGCTTGCTTACTTAGCTAAATTATTTTTTTGATGCATAGCATCTATGGCCAGATCGATTCTACAGCGATGAGACTTCTCCAGGCTTAACACATCACAATATGATATGATTTATAACATGTGCATTGAAATAAAATTCAGAAAGCTGTTAGTTCTGGGAATATTTGCATTTTTAAATCTACAAGGTTATTCTCAGGTTGGGAAACGTATTTATGAATATAAAATAATATATAACGGCAGGAATGGGGAGATGCATAAGAAGACTTTGATCGGAATAAATTATTTTAATTCAAAAAAATTGCTCGTAAAAAAATTAGTACTAGGTCCTGGAAAAAAAGACAGTTGCTGGTCAGATATTAGATATGATAAAAACGATTCTATAAAAAAACAAATTACTACCTGTTACGGTGGAGAGATTGTCGGAATCGAAGAATATTTTACAAAATATGATTCGAAGGAGAATGTAATCTCCATATTATATGTTCCAATTAAACCGTCAGGTATTTATTCAAAAAAAACTTATTACCAAGGCTCTTTAATCACAAAATATTTTTATTCTTTAACTGATACTTTGTCGGGGAAATTTAGTTCTAAGGATATAGAAAAATATGATAGTTTCGGAAGAAAAATATTTGAATATAGCATGAATGAAAAAGGCGATACTATATTTAAAGAACGTTTTTTATTTTTATCTATGGGGGATACGAGCTTTGACCGAAATGAAATCTCGAAATTCACACTGTCGAAGTGAACTATTTGAATAAAAAAAATCAGGTAGTTCAAATTGATTATTTTCACGACTCTGCCTTTAAAAATAGGGAGCTAAGAATTTTTAACAAACAGGATAAACTCGGGTCAGAGATTTTTTACCGCATAGACAAAAATAAAAAGACTTCTGAATGCAAATACAAATACGATATTTTGGGGCATCTAATAAAAAAAACTAATATAAATTTCGAAGAAGATGCTGGAACAATTTCCTGGTTTCAGGGCAATGACCTAATTCGTAAGGACTACTTGTATGGAGGAATATTAGACCGATCATTTATTTATGTTACAAGAAGCGGGAAATGAAGTAATCGAATAGGACTGGATCTGCCAATTGAGTTATGCGTGGTATATAAAAAATTAATCAGTAGATATATTTTGATAACAAAAAGCACTATTGCACTTCACTTATCCCCTCATGCCTCACAGGGAAATTGCATGAGTTCGCAATAAAACAAAACTCATGCGCCTTATGATGCATGGCATCGAGTTTTTCAATCATCCAGGCTTCTTTTACTTTTACATGCGGATGCAGAACCACTTCGGTAAACCGGCCATTGCCATTATCTGATTCGGTCATAGTCGCAGTCGCGGCATCGGAATATTCCAATACAATAACCGAAGCCTCGGAACAGACATGCAAAAACCAGAGCATATGGCAGGAAGAAAGTGAAGCGAGAAACATTTCCTCGGGATTATATTTTGATTTATCGCCGCGAAAGGAAGGATCAGAAGAAGCGTAAATGACCGGCTTGCCTTCAACCGTTATTTCGTGTGCGCGCTCATAGGCGCGGTAGGATTCGGTGCCTTTGCCCGTGTTGCCGGTCCAGCGCAGGCTGGTATGGTAGAGATGCTGTTTCATTATTAATCATTCCTTTTCCACATTCCCACATTCCCACATTTTCACAATTCCACATTTACCACATTATGGATAAGGCGTCTCACCCTTACTGAGGCAATTTCATCTGAATAATCCCTCCGCCAATTACATCATTACCTTCATAAAACACGGCGCTTTGTCCGGGTGTTATGCTTTTCACCGGTTCGTAAAAATGTACCCGCACCTGATTGCCTTCGGCATAAATATTACTCAGACTGCCTTTATCCTTATACCTGATTTTGGTAATCGCTTCCATGCCATCAGGCACGATATCGTATTTCTGCATATTGAGTCCGGAAACCATCATGGTTTGTCCGGCGAGATCCTTTTCTTCTCCCAGCACCACAGTATTATTTTCCGGATGAATGGCTGCGACATAAACCGGCTTCCCGAAAGTGATGTCCAGTCCTTTGCGCTGACCAATCGTATAAAATGGATAACCCCGGTGTTTTCCGATGATATTTCCCTGCATATCCACAAAGGATCCGCCTTCCACGGAACTTTCCAGTCCGGGTATCTTGTTTTTCAGAAATCCGCGGTAGTCATTATCGGGCACAAAGCAGATTTCATAACTCTCGCTCTTGTTGGCCAGTTCGGGATAGCCATAATCAATGGCCATCTGGCGGATCTGGGGTTTGCGGTAGCTGCCCAGGGGCAGAAGGGTGCGGCTCAGCAGATCCTGAGGCAGTCCCCAGAGCACATAACTCTGATCCTTAAGCTCATCGACGCCCTTGCTGAGAAAAAAGCGGCCATTATCGTGCTGGTGGATAAAAGCATAGTGGCCTGTGGCAATAAACTCACAATCGAGGGCATCGGCTCTTTTCAGCAGCGCCCGCCATTTGATATGGGTATTGCACATTACACAGGGATTGGGGGTGCGGCCCGCGAGGTATTCCTCCACGAAATTGTCGATCACGGCCGTACCGAATTCATCCCGGATATCCAGCACAAAATGCGGAAAACCATGCTGTACGGCTGCCGTACGGGCGTCGTTGAAGCTGTCGAGGTTGCAGCAGCCCGTCTCTTTCTTGGAAGAACCCGCACTGGCATAGTCCCAGGTCTTCATCGTAATACCGATCACCTCGTATCCTTCGTCCTGGAGCATCAGGGCGGTAATGGTACTGTCAATACCTCCGCTCATGGCCACCAGAACCTTACCTTTTCTGCTCATAACCGCAAAGATACTTATTCCCGGAAAATAGTATTTTCCGGGCTTCCCAAAACCTGTAAATTGCCTGTATTAACAATTTTAAGTACGCAGCTAAATTTTAAGTTATGATCAAAATGCAAGTCATCGGAAATCTTGGAAAAGATTGCGTGACCAATCTCGTGAATGGTAAAAATGTGATCAATTTCAATGTCGCCCATACGGAAAAATTCCGCGATGCCAAGGGTGAACAGAAAGAGAAAACATTGTGGGTGGATTGTGCGTACTGGACAGATAGAACGGCCATCGCTCCCTATTTAAAAAAAGGAACCCAGGTCTATGCCGAAGGCACACCTGATCTGCGCACATACCAGAAAACAGATGGCACCCAGGGTGTATCCTTAACGCTGAGGGTTTTATCGGTTCAGCTCCTGGGAAGCCGCAGTAATAATGAAGGCGTTGCGACGGACAGCTATTCTGCAGGTTCGTCAGTCAGTCTGTCGGGTGTTGCCGCTTCAGATTTGTCGGGCCCTGTGGACGACCTTCCTTTCTAAAACATTCCGGTTTAAAAAAAAGGTCCTGCATTTGGCGGGACTTTTTTTTTATCCCTTATCTTCCTTTTTCATTTCAAAAAAGCCATTATGAATAATTCACGTTCCCGTCGTCATTTTATTCAGCAGATGAGCGGTACCGCGCTGGCCCTTACCGCTGCCGGTTCCCTTCCTGCATTCGCTAACCAGTGGTCGGACAGGGTAGATGGGTACAGCCGTAAAATTTCCCCCAACGATAAAATCCGTATCGCCACCATCGGTATGGGCATCATGGGGTTCAATGATACCAACACCGCACTCAAGGTTCCGGGTACAGAACTCGTTTCTGTGGCGGATTTATATACGGGCCGCCTCGACCGTTCCAAAGAAGTGTACGGAAACCAGATTCAGGTGACTAAAGATTATCGCGAGATCATCAACCGAAAAGATATTGATGCCGTGATCATAGCCACCGCCGATTTATGGCATGCCCGGATTTCCATCGAAGCATTGCAGGCCGGCAAAGCCGTCTACTGTGAAAAACCGATGGTACATGAGATCAGGGAAGGACTCGACGTCATCGACGCCTGGAAGAAGAGTAAAAAGACCATGCAGATCGGCAGCCAGCGTGTGAGCAGCATTTCCGTACAGAAAGCAGGCGAAGCCATTCGCGGCGGAGCCATCGGACAGCTGTCCATGGTGGTCGCCAATTTCGACCGGCAAAGTGCCACGGGAGCCTGGGAATATACCATGCCTGCGGATGCTTCGGCAACTACAGTGGATTGGAAAAGATATATCACCGGAATGAAAGACGAACCTTACGACCCGAAGAAATTTTTCTGGTGGAGAAATTATAAGGATTTCGGAACCGGTGTGGCGGGCGATCTGTTCGTGCATCTCGTGTCAGGAATTAATGTGATCATGGCGTCCAAAGGACCGGAGAAAATTTATGCATCCGGACAACTTTGTTTCTGGAAGGATGGAAGAGATGTGCCGGATGTAATGGCCGGTGTAATGCAATATCCAAAAACTGCGGAGCATCCGGAATTTCAGGTAATGCTTCGCGTGGATTTTATCAGCGGCAACAGCGAATCGGGCGGAACGCAGTTTATCGGATCTGAAGGGGTGCTCACTTTATCAGGTGACGGTTACACGATCCGTCATCATAAAATGTCCAAGGCTCCGGGCATTGGTGGATGGGATGCACTGGCTACCTATCCGAAAAAAATGCAGGAGGGACTGATGAAGTCTTATAACCAGACCTGGTCTGCTGCCGACCAGCAGGATCAGTCAGCCCCTGAAACCCAATTTAAAAACCCGGAGAACTACGACGAACACCTGGAACATTTCGGTCATTTTTTTGACGGCGTGCGTAAGGGAACACCCGTGGTGGAAGATCCGGAATTTGGATTCCGCGCCGCTGCTCCCTGCCTCGCGGCCAACGACAGTTATTTTGAAAATAAAATCATTCATTGGGATCCCATCAATATGAAGATCATCCATCCTTTATTATAATGCATGGAAAGAAATTATAGTTATGATACGCTCTGGCGTTTTACCAGAGATATTTTTATACAGATCGGATCGGAAGAAGAGAATGCGGCCCTGGCCGCAACCAGCTTGCTGAGGGCCGACCTGAGAGGTGTGGATTCTCACGGCATCGCCCGGCTGTCGGGATACGTGCGTCTCTGGGAAGCGGGAAGAGCAAATACAAAACCGCGGATACAAATCGTTCATGAAACACCTTCCACAGGAGTGGTGGATGGCGACCAGGGTCTTGGACTGGTGGTTGCCCCTTTCGCCATGAAACTCGCGATCGGTAAGGCAGCCAATGTGGGCAGCGGATGGATTGCGGTAAGAAATTCAAATCATTTCGGCATCGCTGCACAGCATGCACTGATGGCGCTCGAAAGAGATATGATTGGCATTGTGATGACCAATGCCAGTGCGCTGGTGGCACCGACTTTTGCCATTGAAAGATTATTGGGTACCAATCCGATATGCGTGGCGGTGCCTGCGGGCAAAGAAGCTCCCTTTGTGGCTGATCTCGCAACCACTACCGCGGCCAACGGAAAGCTTGAAATTCTTCAGAGAAAAAGCCTTGAAGCCCCGGTTGGCTGGATTCAGGATAAGGAGGGAAGGAGTTCCACCAACCCGCATGAATTAAAGGAAGGCGGTGCTTTGCTGCCGCTGGGCGGCGACCGGGACCATGGCAGTCATAAAGGATATGCCCTCGGTGCCATCGTGGATATCTTTTCCGGTGTGCTGAGCGGCGCGAATTACGGACCCTGGGTTCCTCCTTTCCCGGCCTATGTACCCATGCCGGAAAATATGCCGGGTCTGGGTATCGGTCATTTTTTTGGCGCCATGCGAATTGATGCATTCCGTAAGGCAGAGGAATTTAAAAAAGATATGGACCAGTGGCTGCGAAGGTTTCGTGGAGCAAAACCGGCCGAAGGATTTAATCAGGTGCTGGTGCCCGGGGATCCCGAAAGGGAAATGGAAACCGGACGCCGGAAAAACGGCATACCGCTCATGACATCCGTTACGGAAGATCTCCAAAAACTGGCCGAAAAGTTCCATATTCCGGCTCCCGGAGTATAGCTATAATTTCTCTGAAAGGCAATAATTACTACCCGATCTAAGTTATTACAGGTAGCTGACTAAGTTTTTACCCTTAGTTATTTTGAAAGAGTTTTATATCCGTTTTGTTTTAAAATCCAATATAGGAATGACAGTCCTAAAATGGGAAAGATCCAGACTCAAGGGAGTGGATAAAACCCTAATAATCAGGGCGATTTGATTTGGTATACCAATTGAATCCCGTTAGGTGTCAAAAACCGAGTCTATGAAAAAAGTTTACACAGCTTCCGTTCTACCCTGCGGAAAATTAAATCAGGAACCTGTCGCACAGGCGTGGCCCGTTCCGTTTAAAAACCAAAAGAATCTGCGTGGAAGCATCGCAGTGATACTGGGTATTTTCCTTTCATTTAGTTTCTCTTATATACAGGCACAGAATTGTGCGACCTCAGGTACTCACACACAGAGTGTAAACGAAAATACCTATTATCCCGGAACCTCGGCTTCAGTAGCTGCCGGATCTCAAACGATCACCCTGGGCGCTGCCGGATCAGGTGCCAATTTCAGTAACACACCTATTGCAGTCGGTGATATCATTTTAATTATACAGATGCAGGGAGCTAAAATAAATGTCCCAGCCTCAAGTACAAGTAGTAATTACGGAAGTAATGCCGGAGGATTGGGTGCCGGATTTCTGGCAACCAATTTACTGGCCGGAAATATGGAATTTGCTGTCGCAACCAGTGCAGTTCCACTGGCCGGTGGATCACTTACCATCGCGGCAGGATTAACGAATGCATATGCGAATACGCCTTATGGAACAGATGGTCAATATTCTTATCAGATCATCCGTGTTCCTTCCTGGTTTAATATAAAGCTTACGTCAACCGTAACAACAGCACAATGGAATGGTTCTGTTGGCGGAGTTACCGTTATTAGTGCAGTCAATCAATTGGATCTGAATGGTCAGACGGTCACTGCACTCGGTGCCGGATTCCGGGGCGGCGGAGGTAAAAATAAAACAGGTTCATCCACAGCTTCAAGTTCGGATTATTATACGCCGAGTTCGACGAATGCCGATGCTAGTAAAGGAGAAGGAATTGCGGGATCGCCTCGTTATATGATGCAGAACTTTACTGTGATCGATAATGTGGTGGAAGGCTATCCCGGCGGAAGTTTCGCGAGAGGTGCGCCCGGGAACGCAGGTGGTGGAGCTACCGACAGTGATCCGGCATCGAATGACCAAAATGCAGGTGGCGGTGGAGGCGGAAATGGTGGATCCGGCGGTGTAGGTGGTAACGGTTGGTTTACATTTGGAGCAACAGGTGGCCGCGGTGGTAGCCGATTCAGAACGACTTCACCAGCACCTACGACGAACTGGGCAAGCCCTTCAAGACTGATAATGGGTGGAGGCGGTGGTGCCGGTGATACAAACAACGCCACTGGGTCAATCGGAGCTGCTTCCAGTAGCGGTGCAACAGGCGGTGGACTGATCATTATCAACTCGAATACAATTATAGGTACAGGAATTATAAATGCCAGCGGAAGTACCTTTGATAAAACAGTGATTAACGATGGTTCAGGTGGCGGAGGTGGCGGAGGAAGCATTTTAATCTATGCAAATAGTGGTCAGTCAGGTATTCTGGCTACCGCTGACGGTGGTGCGGGAATAAACAACTATCCTGTAACCGGGGGCGCATCGCAGCACGGACCTGGTGGTGGTGGTGGTGGTGGTGTCATTTACTCAAATGCTGCATTAAACGTTGCTTCCACTGCAAACGGAGCGGTATCCGGAACCAGTTTTGGAACAAATGCAACTGATAATTTTGGTGCATCTGCGGGAGCCGCAGGTATTCTCACGACTACCTTTCCTTTTTCTCAGTTACCGCCGAATATGCAGATCTGTCAGTCAAATATATTGCCGGCAACTATCCTGGACTTTAGTGCTACTTATGTTTCAGCAAATAATGTAAAAGTGGCCTGGACAACAACAGACGAAATCAATGCTTCTTATTTCGAAGTGGAAAGAAGTACGGATGCAACAAACTTTATCGGAGTGGCACAGGTGAACGCCAGTGAATCACTCAGCCCGGTTCATACTTACGCAGTAAACGATCAGCTCTATAATATCAGTGGTAATATTGTTTACTATCGCCTGAGAATCGTGGACAAGGATGGCAAATACAGTTACAGTAAGGTGGTGCCGGTTAAACTGGATACACCCGAAAGTTCCCTGTCAGTTTATCCGAATCCGGTGGACAGTTACACGATCCTGAATATGGTATCTGACAAGTCGGCCACGGGTATACTGCGACTGATCGACAACTCAGGTAAACAGATTCTCACGAAGTCTTTCACCGTGTCTACAGGAAATAACAGTGTAATGGTGGATCAGCTGGGTAACCTGCCTAAGGGTATCTATGTGATCCAGGTGATGATCAACAATAACCTGTACAACCAGAAGGTCGTTAAAAGATAATTCCTCTTCTTTTTATAAAACGCCACTGCGGTTAAAAACCACGGTGGCGTTTTCGTTTGTATATTTGCGCTCGCAAAAATGGATCGTATGAAAGTCATGAAATTCGGAGGTACTTCGGTCGGTAAACCGGAACGTATGCATGAGGTGGCCAAACTCATTACAGCCGATCCGGAAAATAAGATCGTCGTGCTGAGCGCGCTGAGTGGTACTACCAATGCACTTGTTGAAATTGGTCAGTCCGCCGCGCGTTTCGAAAGGGAAAAAGCCGGCGAACAGATCAAAAAGCTCAGCGCCCACTATGATGCTTTCATTCAGGAACTGGTGAAAACGGAAAAGGCCCGTGCACAGGCCCTGGCCATCACGAAGGAACATTTCGAATTTCTAGGCATCATCCTGCGTATCTCCTTCAGCGAAGCGCTGAACAAGGATATCCTGGCCCAGGGTGAACTGCTTTCCACGAAACTCTTCAGCGTGTACCTCGAAGAGAAGGGCATCCGTCATGTATTGCTACCTGCACTTGAATTTATGAGTATCGATGAGGAAGACGAGCCCCAGCTGGATCAGATCCGCCCGCGCCTCAAGGAACTTCTCGCAAAATATCCCGACGATACCCTCTTTATCACCCAGGGTTATATCTGCCGCAATGCCAAGGGTGAAGTGGATAATCTGAAGAGGGGAGGAAGCGATTATACCGCATCCCTTGTAGCCGCTGCCATCCACGCTACCGTATGCGAAATATGGACCGATATCGACGGCATGCATAATAACGATCCGCGGATTGTAAAAAAGACCGTGCCTGTTGAACAGCTGAGTTTTGATGAAGCGGCCGAGCTGGCTTATTTCGGCGCTAAAATTCTGCACCCGACCTGCATCTGGCCCACGCAGCTGACCAACGTACCCGTGAAACTGCTCAATACTATGGCGCCTTCTGCGCCAGGCACCGTGATTCAGAAAACGACTTCCACCAAGGGCGTCAAAGCCATTGCTGCCAAAGACGGTATCATTGCCATCAATATCAAAAGCAGTCGCATGTTGCTGGCCTACGGATTTCTCCGGAAAATATTTGAAGTCTTCGAAAAATACAAAACACCGATCGATATGGTCACTACCTCCGAAGTGGCCGTATCCGTTACGATTGACAATGGGGCCCATCTCGCGCATATTCTGCGCGAGCTCGAACCCTTTGGTATCACCGAAGTGGAAAAGGATCAAACCATCGTTTCGATTGTTGGCAACGAGATAGTAGAAACAAAGGATGTGCTGAATAAATTATTTGAGGGCCTCGCCAATGTGCCTGTGCGCATGGTGAGCTATGGAGGAAGCAAACACAATGTGTCGGTGCTCATCCCTTCGTCTTACCGAAACCAGACTTTACAATCTTTAAACTTCAAACTCTTTGGATTAGAGTAACTTTTTTTAAAAATAAAAGCTTTAGGCTTTAAGCTTTAAGCCCTTCAGCCTCCGAAGCGTAGCGAAGGAGGCTAAAGGATCAATAATTGAGTAAGGTTTTCTCGAGCTCTTCATCTCTCCGATAGATGTCTTTACGGAAATTCAGTTTCCATTTGTTATCCACCCAGGCTGTCATATAACCAATGTATACCGGCACGGGATTTTTCAGGGTAACATATTTCTCCTTTCCCGAATTCATCGCAGCTGCCGTTTTCTCCGGCGTCCAGGAAGGATCGTCTTTCAGCAGATAGTCCGCCAGCTTTTTGGGTTCGGCGAGCCGGATGCAGCCGTGACTGAATGCCCTCGATGCCGCGCCGAACAAACTCTTGGCGGGCGAATCGTGCAGGTAAATATTATGTGAGTTCGGAAACAGAAACTTGACCAGGCCAAGGGAATTCTTGGGACCGGGTTTCTGCCGAACCGCATTGCCGTTCCATTCCATATGATTTCTCGAAAGATAATTCGGATCCCTTTTGATCGCCGGAAGGATTTCCTTTTTCAAAATAGAAGGCGGCACATTCCAGTAGGGACTGAATACAATGTATTTAATGTCGCCGTTGAAAATGACGGTTTGATGAAGATCTTTGCCAACCACCACGTTCATTGAAAAACTCAGGGTGTCCTGGTCGTACGCCGAAAGTGTGAAGGCCGGAATATTAATGATCAGATAATGCTTACTCAACGGCGCGGCTATCCACCGTGTTCTTTCCATATTCACAATCAGCCGGCGTATATTTTCTTTCAGGGGCATATTGAATTCCCTGAAAAAACCTGCGCCCATTACAGCATCTGTTTCCATACCGTTTCGCTGCTGAAAGGATTTCACTGCGGTCTCCAGACTATCGTCAAAATAAGGATTGCCCGAATCCGATGCGAGATCACCCAGCAGAAACAGACGGTGACGTATTTCCGCAAACTGTTCCGAACTGTCGTTGAGTTTGTATTTGCTGTTGAGCGGCTTAATCGTTTGCCAGGATTCGCTGCTGTCCAGTTTCCGGTACAGGCGAAGCTGTTTTTTCAGGAGCTCATACTGATTAAAATTATAATCGTCCTTAAATAGAGAAGAGGCAGGATCCTTTAATAGTGAATCGGTCAGATAGGGCAGGTCAAGTTTTTTCCTCGGCAGGAGCCAGGACAGTTTATTGGTTTTCTCTTCTGAAATTCCTTTCCATACTTTGTCGGCGTAAAAGAAATATTCTGCCGTGAGCAAGAGCTCATCGTCAGGGTTACCCTTTTTCACGGCTTCGGGATCATTGATTAAACTGTCGATTTTTTCCAGGTAGGGCACGGGCGTCTGAACGCCATCTTCATCCACATGATGCAGATGGTTAATGAGATTGCTGGCCTGTTCCGTAAGGCCGGCGGAATCGTACCAGGCAAAAAGAAAATGACGATACCCGTAGAATGCGTTCACCTCGCCTGCATAGGATTTCAATAACGGGAACCGTATAAAAAAAGAATCCAGCCGGATGCTGTCGAGATGAATCTGCTGCTGGTTGCTGAATAATCCGTGAACAGAAATATCGGCGCGCGGCGTTGAATCTGTTTTAGTAACGGTGCCATGGTTTTCTCTGTGCTGGCAGGCAGAAAAAAACAGCATAGCCGAAATACAGAGGACATGAAATAAAAACCGGCTTCTGGATTGATTCATGATAGTCTGATTTCTGAGGACAAAAAAAATCCTTCCGCCGGACGACGGAAGGATGTATTGATATGTTTCATTTGAAAATTAATAGTCCCTGTCAAAACCGCCACCACCGCTGTTCCCACGGTTATAACCACCCTTCTTGTAGCCGCCGCCACCACCACTGCCACCACTTCCTCCGCCAAAACCTCTTTTCTTGAATCCGCCGCCACCGCTGCCCTGCTGTTTGGGCTGGGATTCGTTGACGATTATTTTTCTGCCCATGACTTCAGAATCATAGAGTGCCGTTATGGCCGCCTGCGCTTCTGCATCATTTTCCATTTCTACAAAGCCGAAGCCCTTGCTGCGACCCGATACTTTGTCCTTTACGATTTTTGCGGAACCTACAACTCCATGTTGTTCAAAAAGATTTCTGAGATCCTCATCGGTCATCTGCCAGGAGAGGTTGCCTACATAGATGTTCATTGTGCTGAAATTAAGTATGAATAAACTACGCTCGGTTCTTACCGGAGGGATGGGCTGAAACGATCACAAGAATTGCAGCAGCACAGCTTTTAACCAGAATGGCGGAGCAGGTCAAAGATAGGAATTTTTATAAATCGGGAAAATTTTGTAGGGCCGTCCGGCCTCCCGGTATGAAGCCCTGCGGGCTAAAAAAAACCCTTAGTCGCAGGGTGCCGGAACGGGCATAAAAAAACCCCTTCATCGTTGGGATGAAAGGGTTTGATATGTTAAAGAGAGACTACTCTGCGCTGACTTCAAATTCCACTTCGGTTTCGTTGCCGTGACCGAAATCCACTTTAGCCTTATAGCTTCCCAGTTCTTTCACTTCTGAAAGAATGTGGATGCGGCGGCGGTCGATTTCGTATCCCTTCTGGTCGCGGATGGCGCGGGCCAGCTGTACGGAGGTAACGCTTCCGAAAATCTTTCCGCTGGTACCCGTTTTGGCACCGATTTTTAACGGAGAAGCTTTCAGCACTTCAATCACCTTGTTCACTTCGGCCAGCAGTTTTTCTTCTTTCTTTTTCTGCTGTTTAACTTTCTCATCCAGCTGTTTCAGGTTGGACGGACTGGCTTCGATAGCCTTTTTCTGTGGAATCAGGAAGTTGCGTGCATAACCATTTTTGACGCTCACCTTTTCATGGGCGGCGCCTAAGTTATCCACGTCCTGAATCAAAATGATTTCCATTTTTACTTATTTGCATCCCCATCCGTTTTCACAGAGAGGAAAGTATTACTTAAATAAATCTGTTACGTAAGGCAGAATGGCCATCTGTCTGGCTTTCTTGATCGCATCGGCCACTTTACGCTGATATTTCAGCGAATTGCCGGTGATACGACGCGGAAGCATTTTACCCTGTTCGTTCAGAAATTTTTTCAGAAACTCACCGTCCTTATAATCCACATAACGGATGTGGTATTTTTTGAAACGGCAGAACTTCTTGGCCCTCTGCTGGGTCTTGATTGCGGTCAGATACTTGATCTCGTTGGTTTTTGCCATTATGCTTCCGCTTTATCGATTCCTGTATAATGAGGTACACCACTTTTCTTTCTGGCATTGTACTCGACGGCGTATTTATCGAGTTTGGTAGCCATGAAACGTAACACGGTTTCGTCGCGGAGAATCTGTATTTTCAGTTTCTCATTGAAGTCGGATGGCGCATCGTATTCCATGACCCAGTATAAACCAGTGGTTTTTTTCTGGATGGGATACGCCAGTGATTTCAGACCCCAGGGATTGTCGTGCACCACTTTACCGCCGTTATCTTTAACGAAGGCAGTGAATTTGTTCTGGGCGGCTTTAAATTCCTCCTCAGACAGCACAGGGGTAAAAATCACCATCAATTCATAATTGTTCATTTCCCTGTTTTTGTTTAAAAAAATTAATTGGGCTGCGAAAGTAGTGCTTTTCGGCTTAAAGCCAAAGGCCATTTTAAGCCGAAAGCTTAAAGCGTAAAGCCTAAAACCAATCCAAATATTACAAGAGATTGATAGCTAATATTTTGTGTATGAAAGGGCTAGTCCATGCAATTTCATTTTACGCAAAAAAAGTTTTAGGCTTTGGGCTTTAAGCTTTAGGCTTATAACAGACAGCTTGTCATAATGATAAGCAATGGCATTCCGTTTGAGTTGCATGAGCTAAAACAACCAGCATATGCAAAAAGGAAGTATACGGGTACAGACGGAAAATATCTTTCCCATCATTAAAAAGTTCCTGTACAGCGACCATGAAATATTTCTTAGAGAATTGATTAGCAACGCAGTAGATGCTTCTCAAAAGCTCAAAACCCTGGCTTCCATCGGCGAAGCCAAGGGCGAAATCGGGGAGCTCGATATCCATGTAAAGCTCGATAAAGAGGCTAGAACCATCACCATCTCCGATAAAGGGATCGGCATGACGGCCGAAGAAGTAGACAAATACCTTAATCAGGTGGCCCTTTCCGGCGCCGAGGAGTTCGTTAATAAATATAAGGGTCAGAACGAAAACGCCATCATCGGCAAATTCGGTCTGGGCTTTTATTCGGCTTTTATGGTCAGCAGCCGCGTGGAAGTGATTTCGAAGTCATATAAAGAAGGCCAGCCCGGCGTAAAATGGGAATGCGACGGCAGCCCCGAGTATACCCTGGAAGAATTTCCTAAAACAGACCGCGGCACAGATATCGTTCTGCACATTTCAGACGATAGCGCCGAGTTCCTCGACGAGAGCAGGATCAGCGGCATTTTGAATAAATTCTGTCGTTTTCTGCCCATACCGGTATTTTTTGAAGAAAAACAGATCAACAATACCCGTCCGGCCTGGACACGCAAGCCCAGCGAGCTCACGACGCAGGACTACCAGGATTTTTACAAGGAATTATATCCTTTTAATGAAGCGCCTTTGTTCTGGATCCATCTGAATGTGGACTACCCCTTCAACCTCACCGGCATACTCTACTTCCCCAAAATCAAGCAGAGCTATGAAATCCAGAAAGACAAAATTCAACTCTATAGCAATCAGGTTTTTGTAACGGATGAAGTAAAGGACATCGTACCCGAATTTCTGATGCTGCTGCAGGGTGTGATTGACAGTCCGGATATTCCGCTCAACGTGAGCCGCAGTTACCTGCAGGGTGATCCCAATGTGAAGAAAATCAATAATCACATCACGAAAAAAGTGGCGGATAAACTGGAGGAAATATTTATCAAAGAAAGAAAAGAGTACGAAGAAAAATGGGAGAGCCTGGGATTGTTTGTGAAGTACGGTATGATGACCGACGACAAATTCCTGGAGAAGGCGAATAAATTCCATATCATGGAAGACGCCGATAATTCCCGCTTTTATACTTTGGAAGAATACAGGGCAGCCTCCGAAACCCTCCAGAAAAATAAAGAAGGCAAACTGGTGATCATTTATTCCAGCAACCCCGTTCAGCAGGACAGTTATATACGTGCCGCGCAGGGTAAGGGATATCATGTGGTGAAACTGGAGACGATTGTCGATGCCGGTTTCATCAACCAGATGGAACTCAAATGGGAGAATGTTCATTTCACCCGCGTAGACAGCGAGGTGGTGGACAGCCTGATCGACAAACAGGATTCCGCAGAATCCGTACTCAGCAAAGAGGATGTTGAAAAACTGAAAACATTATTCGCGGTGGATATTCCCACGCTGCATGTTACCGTGGAAGTGAAGGGACTCAGCGCAGATGCGATGCCCGTAGTGGCTACACGTCCCGAGTTCATGCGCCGCATGAAAGACATGGCTGCAATGAATGGAGGTATGGGTGCATTTTATGCGAACATGCCCGATGAAGTGACGCTGACGGTGAACGGCAATCATCCGATTTATCCGAAAGTACTGGGTGAAGAAGATGCGGAAAAACAGCAGAAGCTGATTCACAATCTCGCCGACCTCGCGCTGCTCAGTCAGGGTTTATTGAAAGGCGCCGAGCTCACCAACTTTATCCAGCGCAGTGTTGATCTCATTGAAAATAAAAAAACAGCAATTATTTTAGAAGCCTAAAGCTCAAAGCCTAAAGCTCAAAGCCTAAAGCCTAAATCTCAAAGCCCAAAACCGGAGGCTGTATAGCTAATATCAAAATAGTGCGTTGCAGAAAGTAATTTAAAAAACTTTTTCTGCAGCGCATTTTTTTACGAACATAAACAAGGAGAAACCCAGTTTTAGGCTTTACGCTTTGAGCTTTAGGCTTAAAAGGGCTTTACGCTTTGAGCTTTAGGCTTAAAAGGGCTTTACGCTTTGAGCTTTAGGCTTCTTTAATATCAAGTATTTTCAACTGAAGTTTTTTCTCGCCGTTCCATTCATTCACATCAAGCGTATAAGCTATGTCGAATGACTGGCCCGATTGCACGAGCGGCCATTTGTCGGCCATATTAAATGCGATGCCTGAGAAAATAATATCGTCCTGCTGCAGAAATAGCCGCAGATGTTTTTCTTTTAACAGCCTCGAATAACCGCTTTCTTTTACTGCCCTGGAAACAAAAACCGGTTTGCCATTCTCAGGACCGAAGGGCTCCATCTGTTCAATAATGCGAAAGGTCTGAAAGTCGAGTTCGTGAAAACGGGCAATGGCATCCACTTCCAGCTCGGGAATCAAGAACCTCGGATCGATGGTATCCCTTACCACCGATTCGAATTTATTCCGGAAGCCCTCAATCTGTTCGATGGAAATCGTCATGCCCGCAGCCGCAAAATGTCCGCCATATCCCAATAAATATTCGCGGCAGGCATGGATGGCTTCATACAGATTAAAACCGGGCACACTGCGCGCACTGCCGGAGGCAAATTCGCCACTCTGCGTAAGCACTACAGTGGGACGGTAATATTTTTCAATCAGTCGCGATGCCACAATGCCCACCACGCCCTTATGCCAGTGAGGCTGAAAAAGCACGGTTGAATTCCGGTGGCGTGAAACATCATCCGCTTCGATGAGCGCGAGGGCCTCTTCCGTAATGGCCGCATCGGCTTCTCGGCGGTCCGAATTATCCGCGTGTAACATTTTTGCATAACCCAGCGCTTCCTCATAATCTGCCGCTACAAACATCTTCACCGCTTTGCAGGCATCATCCATTCTGCCGGCGGCATTCACGCGTGGCGCAATGGTAAACACGAGGGCGGTAATGGAAACCGGCGTACGGAGACCGCTGAGTTCCATCAGGGCATGAATCCCATGATTCGGAGAGGCATTAATTTTTGCAAGTCCGAGAAAGCAGAGCGCACGGTTTTCGCCGGTCATCGGAACAATATCTGCAGCAATGGCGATGGCCACCAGGTCGAGATAAACCAAAATCATTTCTTCCGGGAGTGAAAGCGCCCGGCATAATGCCGTAATCAGTTTATAGGCCACGCCGCATCCGCAGAGGTCTTTAAAGGGATAGGGACAGTCTTTTTGTTTTGGATTGAGAATGGCGACGGCGGCCGGAAGTTCTTCGTCGGGAAGATGGTGATCGCAGATGATGAAATCAATGCCGTTGTCTTTGGCAAGGCCCACGAGGCCGGGTGATTTGATTCCGCAGTCAACCGAAATGATCAAACCGAAACCATGGTCAATAGCATATTGTATACCGCTCTTCGATATACCATAGCCTTCTTTTTGTCTGTGCGGAATATAAAAATCAATGCGTGAAGGATCGTGCACCTTGCCGAGAAACTGAACCATCAGCGCCACCGAACCCGTGCCATCCACATCATAATCGCCAAAGACCAGGATTTTTTCAGCCTGATCAATAGCCAGGAGAATGCGTCGGACGGCGACATCCATATCCTTCATCAGCCAGGGATCATGAAGCTGTGAAATATCGGGACGGAAATAACTTTTCGCCGTGTCAAAACGATCTATTCCGCGCGCCACGAGCACGCGACTGATCAGCGGACTCACTTTGAGTGCTGCCTCAAGAGCGGTCACCGCAGGCTCGTCCGTATTTTTTATCCTCCACCTCTTTTCCATTCCAGTAAATCGTAATCGTGTATCGTGTATCGTTAATCGTATATCGTTAATCGTGTATCGCCTGACTTTCCACTCCTGTACTCCTGTACTCCTGTACTCCTGTACTAATATTTCCTGTCGGTCGTAAACCGCACCAGCTCCTCCAGCGCCCTCCGCACTTCGCTGTCTTCAAAATCATACAGGATACGGAGCGCCTCATCGCGGTATACATTCATTTTTTCCGTCGCATAGCGGATGCCGCCGGCCGCTTCCACCTGCGCGATCACATATTTTATTTTTACCGGATCGCGATTTTCGTTCTTAATAATATAAATCAGTTCCCGGCGAAGTTTATTGTCCACCGTATTTAAAGTATAAATCAGGGGCAGGGTGAGTTTTTTCTCTTTCAGGTCATTACCCGAGGGTTTACCTGTTTTTTCATCTCCGTAGTCAAACAGGTCGTCCTTGATCTGAAAGGCCACACCCACGGCTTCCCCAAAACGGCTGAGCCTTTCGGTCAGCGCTTCATCGCCGCTGGTGGAGAAAGCGCCGGCGGCACAGGAGGAGGCGAGCAGGGAAGCCGTCTTGTTACGGATGATCTCAAAATAGACCTCCTCTTCCAGATTCAGGGTCCGGGCTTTTTCGATCTGCAGCAGTTCGCCCTCACTCATTTTACGGACCGCCCCCGAAAGAAGCTGCAAAATTCTGAAATCGCTGTGGTCCAGGGAAAGTAATAAACCCTTGGCCAGCAGGTAGTCACCCACCAGTACCGATATCTTGTTTTTCCATAATGCATAGGTGGAAAAAAACCCTCTTCTTTCCAGGGATTCATCTACTACATCGTCGTGGACGAGCGTGGCCGTATGCAGTATTTCCACCAGGGAGGCCGCGCGGTAAGTGGATTCATTGACCGGTCCGCAGAGCCTGGCCGAGAGGAAGACAAACATGGGACGGAGCTGTTTTCCCTTTCTGTTCACGATGAACCGCATGATCCTGTCGAGCAGGGGCGCCTGTGACCGGACCGCCTCGCGGAACTTCTTTTCAAAAACAACCAGTTCTTCCCGTAGTAGTGATTGGGCTAATTGCATAAAATGACCGCCAAATTACTACTTTATCTACCGGCGGGAATAAATACCGGTTTCATAGTCCGGCAAACCGCAAAATTCTCCACAAATTGATGGTTTCCAGTTTCTTTAGGTATAAAAAATTTGCCATTTAAACCTTAACTTATATTTTTGTAACGTGTAGTATTGTTTTTAATCACGCTATTCACACCCAAACTTCAGTTTATGATAGGAAAAAAGTACGCGGTACTGGCCGTTTGTATATTGGCATTTCTGTCTTCGAGTTTTGCCCAGGACAAAGACAATACCCCGGAAAGTGCAAGCAGTTATGACATTCGTGATTCATCACTGATCCCCGCCCGGAGAATTCCACAACACAATGAATTTTTAAATAATGCGTATCCTTTTCCTGCAAAGCCGCGTAACCAGTGGGAAGTAGGGGTAAAAGGGGGACTGTCCACCGTTTCCGGTGACGTTCGCGCCTGGCTCCCAACCTTCGGTTTCGGCGTTCATGCGCGCAAAGCGCTGGGATACACTTTCTCCCTGCGTGCAGAGTATGATTACATGGTTACCAAGGGCCTGAACTGGCAGCCTTCTTATTATGGCTACGCGTCTAACCCGCAGATCTCCAAGTATTATAATCCCAATTCACACCTGCCTGTTTTTTACAATTATAAGAGTACCATCCAAAGTCTTTCCATTCAGGGACTGGCGACCTTGAATAATATTAACTTTCACAGGGCCAAGTCCAACCTGGCCATTTACGCGCTGGCCGGGTTCGGTATCATGACCTACAGCACGGCTTATAACCTGCTGGACGCGAACGGCAATCCCTATGATTTTACCCAGATCACCAACCAGTTTGGCGGATCGGGGTTCACATACTCGAACCGCAAGGCGATCAAAACTGCCCTCAAAAACATGATGGACGGCTCTTTTGAAACCCTGGCCCAACGCGATCCTTCCCAGCCCACCATTTTCGGCGGAACACCTTTCCGTCCGGTACTGGAACTGGGTGGTGGCATCGAATTCAAATTATCTGACCGCTTTAATATTGCCCTGGAAGACAAGGTTTCCATTACCAAAACGGATCTGATCGACGGCCAGGAATGGCAGGAAACAGGGTCTACTACGGTGCACGCGCTGACCCGTGATTTTGACTCTTATAACTTCCTTTCCGTGGGTCTTAACTATAATATAGGCAGAAAGGCTGTTGAACCGCTCTGGTGGATCAATCCTTTGGATTATGCCTACGGCGAAATCAATGCGCCCAAGCATATGAAACTGCCTAAACCCGTACTGGATGATGCAGACGGCGACGGTGTAACGGATCAGTTCGATCACGAACCCAACACACCGGCCGGTTGCCCCGTGGATACCCATGGCGTCAGCCGCGATACGGATGGTGACGGCGTACCGGATTGCAAGGATAAGGAACTCATTACCCCAACCCAGTGTCAGCCTGTTGACGCGGACGGTGTGGGTAAATGTCCTGATCCGGCCTGCTGCAAGGAAATCAATGCGAGACTCGATTCCGGCGGCGTAGGCAGTATGGGCGGTGGCAAAGGCCGTTGCTTTATCGGCGATCTGCCGAGCATCGTGTTCAAAGGAAGAACCGTAACCCTCAGCAAGGATGGCAAGGCCCTGGCTTCCACCATCGCTGAAAAAATGAGAAACAACCCGGGTTGTAAAGTAGCTGTTATCGGTTATGGCGAATCCAGCAAAACCGCACAGCAGCTCAGCTGGGATCGTGTAAACGAAGTGATCAAATACCTGGTTGAGAAAGAAGGCGTGAATTCAGACCGCTTTATCTTCCGCTACGGTCAGACCGGCGGCGACGAGAATACCATTGATATCAAGGACGGAACAGGAGAGGAAGGCCCGAATACGGTACCGGCTCCCCATCCGAACCTTCGTAAGAGATAGTCAACGATTTTAAAGGATGTCCCCCTCCGGCTAAAACAGCCAAGGGGGACATCCTCATTTAATGCATTTATTTTAACATAACCCGCAGCGTTACAGCAGGAAAACGGCCTATTTTCGTTTTCTTCAGTAAAAATTGTAATTTCGCAGGCTTCATGAGACCCATATTTCTAGCTTTTGTCCTTTTCGCGGCCGTCAGCTCCTGTTCTCTTTTTAAGAAATCCGGTAGCCAGCCGACCAGTTTCAACAAGATCCTGAAGAGTACGGACTATGCTTTCAAGCTTAAAATGGCTGAAAAGTACTATCTCAACAAGGATTATAACCATGCACAGATCCTTTACGATGATCTCTATCGGGTAATGAAGGGTTCCGAACATTTTGAAGATATCTGGTATAAATATGCCTATTGCGCTTTTTATCTGAAGGACTATATCAACGCCGAAAACCTGTTCAAGGGATTCGTGGAAGCCTTCCCGAACAGCGCTAAGAGCGATGAAATGGATTATATGCGCGCTTTCTGCTTCTGGAAGCAGTCGCCCAAGTTTCAGCTCGACCAGACCAATACCACCAAGGCCATGGGTTTTATGCAGGCTTTCATCGCCCAGCATCCGCAGAGCGAAAAGGTAAAAGAAGCCAACGAGATCATCGACAAGTGCCGGGCCAAACTCGAGCAGAAGGATTTCGAAGCCGCCAAGCTCTATTTTAATCTGCGTGAAACCAATGCCGCTTATCTGAAAGCCGCTTCCCTCACATTCAACACCCTGATGAATACCTATCCGGATTCCCAGTTCAGTGATGAATATAAGTTGTACATTATCAAGGCGGATTATTACTACGCTATGCAGAGCCTGGAGGAAAAGAAGAAAACGAGACTGGAGCAGGTACTCACCGATGTGAATGATTTTAATGACCGGTTCCCGGACAGCAAACTGAAGAAACAGGCTTTGGAATTCCAAACCCTTGCCAATAACTCAATTAAACAAATAGATAATGAGCAAACCAAGAAGACAGGTTAGTACACATATCGCCAATGTGGCAGAAACTAAAAATCTGACTGATCTGAAAAACAAAACAGGTAATCTGTATGAATCCATTGCGATCATCGCAAAAAGGGCCAACCAGATCAGCATTACCATGAAGGAAGAACTCCACAGCAAGCTGGAAGAGTTTGCCACCCATACGGACAGCCTGGAAGAAATTCACGAAAATAAAGAGCAGATCGAAATCTCCAAAGCTTACGAAAGAATGCCGAACGCCGCTTTGCTGGCTACGCAGGAATTCATGGAGGACAAGATCTATTACCGTAAGAACGAAGACGATTTGTTCAGCTAGGCCCAAATGAATCTATGGTAGAAGGAAAGAAAATACTATTGGGTATCTGCGGCAGCATTGCCGCTTATAAATCCATCCTTCTCACCCGGTTGCTGGTCAAGGCCGGCGCCGAAGTTAAAGTGCTGTTGACACCATCCGCAAAGGATTTCGTTACGCCACTTTCTCTTTCCACGATATCCAAAAACGATGTGCACAGCGAACTGTTCCTCCAGGATACATGGAACAATCACGTGCAGCTTGGCCGCTGGGCCGATGTGATGCTGATCGCACCTGCGAGCTGCAACACGATGGCTAAAATGGCGCAGGGCCTCTGCGATAATCTGCTGCTCGCTACTTATCTGTCGGCAACCTGTCCCGTAGTACTCGCCCCCGCCATGGACGAAGACATGTGGCTGCACCCCTCCACCAAAGCGAATGTCGAAAAACTCAAATCCTTTGGTAACCGCGTGATACCGGTGGAAAAAGGAGAACTCGCCAGTGGTTTGTATGGCGACGGAAGAATGGCCGAGCCGGAACAGATCCTCTCTTACCTGGAGGCGAATTTTTTTTTTAGCGAAGAATTAAAAGGGAAAAAAGCGCTGGTCACCGCGGGTCCCACACACGAGGCCCTCGACCCCGTGAGATATATCGGTAATCAGTCAACCGGCAAAATGGGCCTCGCCCTCGCCTCGGAACTATCGCAGAGAGGCGCAGAGGTGGAACTGGTACTGGGTCCCTCGGCCCTGGAAATCAAAGACCCGCGCATTAATGTCACCCGCGTACAATCTGCTGAAGAAATGTATACTGCCTGTCTGGCTATCTTTCCTTCGGTACAGATCGCGGTGATGTCGGCCGCAGTAGCGGATTATACCCCCGTTCATTTTTCGCCGGAGAAAATAAAAAAGAAATCCGATTCGTTTACTTTGGAACTCTCCCGCACGAAAGATATTCTGAAAGCGCTGGGCGAAATAAAAAAGCCGGGACAGGTGCTCGTGGGATTTGCGCTGGAGAACAAAGATGAAGTGGCGTATGCAAAGAAAAAACTGCAGTCGAAAAATGCCGATATGATCGTACTGAACTCACTCAATGATGCCGGCGCCGGATTTGGATTTGATACCAACCAGGTTACGATATTTGAAAAAACAGGCGTGGAAATTCCCTTCACCCAGAAACCCAAACAGGCCGTGGCCCGCGATATCGTTGACCGGATTATAAAATTTCTCTGATGCTCACCCGGATCCTGATCCTTTTTAGTTTTCTAACGCTGCTGCAAACATCCGCCCGTTCGCAGGAACTGCAGGCCAATATAACAGTCATCGCTAACCGAATACCTTCGTCGGTTGACAAACAGATCTTTACCAACCTGCAGACCGCCCTCTACAACTGGCTCAACGGTCGCAAATGGACCAATGTGGTGTTTAACAGCAACGAAAAAATCCAGTGTAATTTTTTACTGAACCTGATCAGTGCTTCGGACAATAATACCTATACCGCCTCGCTGACCGTCCAGACCGGCAGACCGATTTATAATACTTCCTACCAGAGTCCGCTCATGAACTTTATGGATGAGTCGGTAACTTTTAAATATATCCAGTTTCAGGACCTCGACTTCAACGAGAACCGCGTGGGCGGCACCGATCCGCTTACTGCAAACCTCACGGCGGTATTTGCCTACTATGCTTATATGATACTCGGGTTGAATTTTGATTCCTACGGACTTCGGGGCGGAGATCCCTATTTTCAAAAGGCACAGAATATCGTGAACAATGCACCCGAAGCCAATGCGCTCAACGGATGGAAACCCTTTGACGGATTGAGGAACCGCTACTGGCTGGTGGAAAACCTGACCAACCCAAAATACAATCCCATTCACGACGCGATTTATAATTACTACCGGCAGGGGCTGGATCAGATGCTCGATCACGATGCCGATGCGCGGCTGGCGGTGATGAACGCACTCATTTCGCTCAACAGCATCAACAACGAATTTCCGAATATCATGTTTATGCAATTCTTTTTCCAGGGCAAGGGTTCGGAAATGGGAAATATATTCAAGCAGGGCACACCGGATGAAAAGAGTCGCGCCCTGGATATTCTCACCCGCATTGATGTATCCAATATCAACCAGTATAAACAGTCACTCCAATGACGCGGCGGACTGTTTTTCTTTTTTTACTTTTTTTTGGCGCCTGCAGCAACCGTTCAGGCATACCCAAGGAGGTGCTTCAGCCTGCCGACATGCAGAAGCTAATGCGGGATGTTGTGGAAGCGGAACAATATTCTGCCCAGTATATTTCGAGGGATTCGCTGATAAAGGATAAAGTGAAAGCCAACCAGTCACTGCTCGATACCATTTTTTCTATCCATCGTATTTCGAGGGAAACCTTTAAAACGAGCCTGACTTTTTATGAGAGCCGCCCGGACCTGACTAAAAATCTTTTCGACAGTCTCAATGCCTATGCCAACCGGCACCGCTCGGAAATATATGCGCCCAAACTCAAGCCAATGGTTTCGGGAAAGACACCCGAAAAATGAGCCGTCCAATGTCATAACTTCATAGAATGAATAAAGTGTATCCCAACGCATCGGAGGCCGTGAAGGATATTCCCGATGGCTGCACCATTATGCTGGGTGGCTTCGGGCTCTGTGGCATTCCCGAAAACAGCATCGCCGCGCTGGTGCAGTCTGGTGTAAAGAATCTCACCTGCATTTCCAACAATGCGGGCGTGGATGATTTCGGTCTCGGGTTCTTACTCAAGACCCGCCAGATCAAAAAAATGGTCAGCTCCTATGTGGGCGAGAACGCGGAATTTGAAAGACAATTGTTACAGGGTGAACTGGAAGTGGATCTGGTACCGCAGGGCACGCTGGCCACGCGGATACAAATGGCCGCCATGGGCATCCCTGCTTTTTTTACGCCGGCGGGATACGGAACCGAGATCGCCACAGGCAAAGAAACCCGCGCCTTTGACGGTAAAATGCACCTGATGGAAATGGCCCTGCATGCGGACTATGCGATTGTGAAAGCCTGGAAGGGCGACCGTCTCGGTAATCTGGTATTCAGAAAAACAACCCGGAATTTTTCCACTTCCATGGCCAAGGCCGGAAATATTACCATTGCCGAAGTGGAAGAACTCGTCGAGCCCGGTTTGATTGATCCCGATGAAGTGCACGTGGCCGGTATTTATGTTCACCGGATTTTTCAGGGTGACGATTACGAGAAAAGGGTAGAAAAACGGAAAATCAGGCTTAAGGCCTAAAGCTCAAAGCCTAAAACCGATCAATAATCAATAATTACTAATCAATAATCAACCTTGTTTACTTCAGTAAAAATGCTCGAACGCGATATGGGCGTGCATCCGGCCATCGGAAGATTCTTTGTGGACCGCCAGCCTCCGCAGAACAATAGTTTCTGGAAGAAACACGTACTCTATATCGCTTTCGGGAATGGATTTGTGTCGATACCCGTGTACTACGACCTGCTCTACCGGATCGGTGTTCCGATGGAAGTGCTTCTGAATGAAAAGCATATTCTTTTTATGGAGCAGCTGATGCATTTTGCCATTCTGCAGGAAAGAAATGAAATCAGCAGGGAAGAAGAACTAGAATCGGTGCGCGGGATGTTGCAGGGAAGAATTCAGAATAAACATAAGTATGAACAATTGTCTCAATACCTGGATCAGCCGGTGCTGAAAACCTTAGGATCTTTCGGGACAGCGTTTCCGTCTCTCAACCGGGCGGATCTTTTTTTATATATACTTTGCGACCTGCCTCTCACCGATGCGCAATGGGAGAAAGCGCTCCACTATTGGTATGCCCTTCACCCGACCTATCTGATATCGGATGATATAGGCGACTATGCAAGCGACAAAGAAGAGGGAGAAGAAAATCTGATCATCGAACTGGGAGATGATGCCGGGGCTTTTGAAAAAGCCGTTGAGATGATCCGGCAAAATGCAGAAACCATGAGAGAAATCAATCCGGTACTGGCGAACTACCTGCTGTTGTATGAAGATACCGTCCGGCCATTTATTCCGGTAAATAAATAATTATGGCACTCGATAAATTCGGCATTGCAAAAAGAATAGCACAGGAACTGCGCGACGGTATGTATGTGAACCTCGGCATCGGCATACCCACGCTGGTGGCCAATTATATTCCGGCGGGTATGATGATCATGATCCAGTCAGAAAACGGCATGCTCGGCATGGGACCTTATCCCGAAGAAGCAGCACTCGATCCCGATCTCATCAATGCGGGAAAAGAAACCGTAACGATTTTACCCGGCGGCGCATTCTTCGACAGTGCCGAAAGCTTCGGTATGATCCGCGCGGGGAAAGTAGACATGACCGTACTCGGCGCCATGGAAGTATCGGAGAATGGCGATATCGCCAACTGGAAAATTCCCGGCAAAATGGTTAAAGGAATGGGTGGCGCCATGGACCTCGTGGCCAGCGCACGCAATATCATCGTGGCCATGCAGCATACCAATCCCAAAGGTGAATCCAAACTGCTGCCTGCCTGCACGCTGCCCCTCACGGGTATTCACTGCGTCCGCCGCATTGTAACCGAACTCGCGGTACTCGATATTACACCCGGTGGCTTTTTATTGCTCGAAACCGCGCCGGGTGTAAGCGTGGAAGAGGTGCGCACTAAAACACTGGGGAAAATGACGGTATCGGAAGGGGTGAAAGAAATGGTGTTTTGATTTATTAAACTGTACGTTGACTCTTAAGGAACTGATTGAAAAACAATCCAAGCCTGCAATTAGAAATCGTATAGGATTCAAACAATATGACTAAAGCATTTACCCTATCTTTAGTCATTACCACTCCTGAATAAAATAGCCGTTCTTTTTAGTGCCTGCTCTCCGCAGGTAAGAAGCGTTCGCTTTCAATGTATTATTTAAATCAAACTTCTTCTGTATGCAAATCAAAAAAATGGCAGTGCTCGGTGGCACCGGTAAGGCCGGTCGTTATATCGTTCAGGAATTGTTACATCATGGTTATTCCCTTCGTTTGCTTTTGAGAACTCCTTCCGCTTTTACCATTCAACATGAACGTATAGAAATCGTTCCCGGTGATGCCCGCGATCCACTGGCCGTTGAACAAATGCTAGAAGGAAGTGATGCGATAGTCAGCGCAGTAGGACAGCCCGTCGGTGAGCCTTCCATTTTCAGTTCGGCCTGCCGGAATATTTTAAGTGCCATGGAGAAAAACAAGATCAGGCGTTTCATCGGATTAACAGGATTGAATGTAGACACGCCGGGTGACAGTAAAACCGGTTACACGGCTTCAGCCACTGAATGGATGTATGCAAACTATCCCAGGACGACGGCCGACAAGCAGGTGGAGTGGGAGATGTTGAACGCATCGGCGACGGACTGGACGCTGTTGCGACTTCCGCTTATTGAAATGACGGAGTCAAAACCGCCCGTCCGCATGAGTCTGACCGATTGCCCTGGCGGAAAGATCAGCGCGGCCAGTCTCGCAGATTTTATCGTAGGTCTGCTGAATAATGCGGACTGGATCAGGCAATCGCCATTTATCGCCAACGCAGAATGATCCTGATTGGTATTTAGGGATGTATTTGTTGACGATTTATTCATCCTGAGGTGCCAGACAGGCACCTCAGGATTGATCTATAACTCGCTTAATTTCACATTGGATAAGTATGATTCCCAAAAGTCCATTACAATTCCGTAGTATTTAGTAGCTTAGAAAGAAAAACATATGTTTCGTAAGAATTTCTTAAGAAATCTTCTCCCGTTGCCCTTTCTCGGCAGTGCCTCCATCCGGCAGGAAAAAAAATTAAAGATCTTTATGAAAAGTGCCTGGGGATCCGATGATCCTACCAGGGCCTCCTTTCCCTTTCTTCATAGCATCGCGCTGGCCGAAGCGGGCCATGAAGTACAGATATTTTTGCTGGGCGAAGCCGTGAGCCTGATGCGGGACAGCACCCTCAATGCCATCACACCTGTCGGCTGGCCACCACTGAAAGACATTTTTCCAAAAATACTCACCAATAAAATTCAGGTATATGCCTGCGGTGCCTGCAGCCGCGCACGCGGCATCGTTGCCACCGATCTGGAAAATAAAAACGCCAAGTTTGGCAACCCCCAGATATTCGTGGGACTAACGGAATGGTGTGATAAGATAATAGCAGAGTAGCCTACAATTTCCCCATCAACTCCTTTACATCCGGTACGCCGATGCCGGTAACCATATCATAACCCGCACCGGCTTTGTAGTGCCCGTTACTTCCCTGCGTAATATCGCGGAAGGCGCTGGTTCCAATCAGCGGATAAATAAGCGGATTCAGAAAACCCAGCAAAGGCTTTCCCGCCTTGGCCCGGGCTTCATTGATCAACGCACAAAATCCCGCCCATACCGGCGCACTCCAGCTCGTGCCGCCGATCTGCTGCTGCTGTCCATTCAGCACCACCAGTGCGCCTTCGTTGGGATCGGCCGTCAGACTCACATCGGGCACCAGTCGTTTTGTGCCAGTAGTTATTCCTTTTCCTTTCTGCCAGTCGGGTCGTGGAAAAAACATGCTCTCACCACCCCCTCCACTCACCCATCCGGTTTCGCTGGAGACTTTGCCATCTGCGGAGAGCACGAGGGTTGTTCCACCCACGCCAACCACACAGGGATCGGATGCCGCGTATTCTACCTGCAGCGGTCCGTTCGAACCATGTCCCGTAGGATCGGGATTTGATCCCGCATCGCCGGTGGAGACGAATATATTTACGCCCGCCGCAGCGAGGCGCAGATATTTCTGATGCTGTGTGGCCACCTCTCCCGCAGGGCTGCCGAGGTCCTGTTCACCGAGACCGAGACTGATTGACAGCTGCCTCATTCCTGGAAAATCGCTGAGGTCAGTAAGAATCTGATCGAGTGCGCGATCCAGACTCACGAAATTCAAAGAACCACTCGCATAAATCCGGATCTCCGCATCGGGAGCAATGCCACTGGTCCATTCCGCATCCAGGGATTCTTCCCCTTCAATGGGTGGCAGCGTCTGGTTGTTTACATTGATCGTCTGCACGCGTTGCAGATTGTCGTTCGTATTATTTAGCGACCAGAACAGGCTGAGATCGGTGTTGGCCGGTGCAGTATCGATTAAAATAGCGATGGTCTGATTTTTTCCGCTCACTCCCAGGTCATCGGCATTGTATGCTTTTAGAATTTCGGAGATCGTATAAGGCGGGGCACCTGTGATAGCCGGTCGCGCAGAATCCGGAAGAACGGCCGGTGCGGAATGCGACCTGTGCCTGCGTTCCGAAGCCGGACAGGCGCGGTGTTTATTTGCCTGGCGGAAGGGCTGCAGTCCGATAATCGCATGCACACAACCGGATACTTCTGCCGGCAGACTCGGCGCGTCCTGCGCAGCAGTATACGTGATGCCGTCGCGTGTAACGCGAACCATGTTCACCTCCAGGGTTTGCTGAATCAGCGAAGCTTTTGCGCTGGCGTACACGCCGGTTCCATTGGGCGATGCCTCCACATCCGCATAGCCCTGCGCCTTCAGCCAGCTCACCAGCGTCTGAATTTCTCCTGCTGAAGGGGTATAGGTCTTTTTAATTTCTTCCGGACTCAGCACTTCGCCGCGAGCCACTTTATTTTCCAATGCAGCCTGCAGATCCGCCGGCATGGCCAGCGAAAAAACGAGCCGCATGGTTTTGTCAATGTCTGCGGGCCTCGCGAAGTTCATCATGAATCCCTGCGGCGTAATGCCTTCCTGCGCGGGCAATGGGGTAATACTGTCGGGGAATATTTTGCGGTCTGGCATATTCTTTTGCGGAACGATAGATTCCTGCAGGGAATACAGTTCAAATCGCAAGCCATAATTCATGAAGGAGATCTTAATTTTCTATCCTAACGCCGTAATTTTCCGAACGCTGTTCGTAATTACACGGGCGTTTTGGCCGCCTGTCTATTCACATTCATTCCGTTGCCGGGTTTATAATTGAGAATATCGGAATAAAAATATTTCAAAAAAATGAGGATACGCTTTAAAAGAATATCGCGTGTAACAAATCTGGATCGAAGAAGGTTATTTGACAATATTTTTGATGCATTAGACAGGCCAGATTTGATAATATTAGTAGATTATCAATTTATTTATTTCAATATATTTTTACTGATTATGGGTTTGATACAACTTATTTGTATCCGGGAAAATGCTTCCGAAATGATGGAAAAAATAACGAATTCTGAATAACATGTTTAATGGCCAGGGGTAACCCGAATGGCACTACCCTTTCCGATTGTTTGAATTTCCCCGACGAACCCAAATCATTCCGCTACCGCCTGTCGTGGAAAACCGGGACTTCATAGAATTAAGTTGACCAGTTCAATGGATTGTGCGATTTTGGCTCATGCGTTCAACATCTATCCTCCTCGTTCTGCTTTTAACCGCTTTTATTTCGCAGGGTCAAAAAGACAGCTACCGGTACATGATCGACCTGGTGCATGTGCAGAATGACCGCGTGTCGGTCGAATTGAAAACACCGCGGATACAGAAACCAACCATCGAGTTTGAATTTCCGAAGATGGTTCCCGGAATGTATTCCATTGATGATTTTGGCAGATACATTCTGAATCTGAAAGCCTTTAACAGTAAAGGCGACACGCTGCCGGTGGTTAAAAATGAGGTGGACAGCTGGACGATTCAGCAGGCGGACAAACTGGATCGCATCAGCTACCAGGTAAGTCCCAGTTTCCCGGATACGACTACGCACCAGTTGATTTTCGAACCGGGAGGAAGTGATATCGAGGCCGGGAAAGTTTTCGTGATCAACAGTCATTGTTTTCTCGGCTATTTCGCCGACATGAAAAATATCCCCTTCCATATTACCATCCAACATGAAGCGGGTATGTATGGAAGTACAGCGCTGACGGATGAGGATGCCAGCGCAACGACCGATCATTTCACTACCGAATCCTATAACCGGATCGTGGATAATCCCTTTATGTACAGTAAACCCGATACGGCGGTTATTCGCGTAGGAAAAACAAAGGTGCTGATCTCCGTCTATTCCCCGCATAAACAGGTGACGGCGAACTTCCTCGCGCGCAAGCTCGACACGGTGCTTATGGCACAGACTAAATATCTCGGCGGACAATTACCGGTGAGCCAGTATGCCTTTATTGTTTACCTGGATGATAAACCCGGTGTTTCCGGGGGACAGGGAGCGCTGGAACATTCCTACAGCTCGATGTATTATTTTGAGGAAGCGGATTCCAATACACTGTCCGGATATTTTGTCGGTGCCGCGGCGCATGAATTCTTTCATATCATCACGCCGCTGAGTATTCATTCGGAAGAGATACAGGATTTTAATTTCCAGCATCCGAAAATGTCTGAACACTTATGGCTATACGAAGGCACTACGGAATATCATGCCAATATGGTACAGGAGAAATACGGACTGATCACAGCAGATCAGCTGTTGAAGACTTTAGGAAACATGATCACTACGGCGAAGAGTCATTATAACGATACACTGGCGCTGACAGCCATCAGTCATGATGTACTCGATAAATACAAAGATGAGTTCATCAATTTTTATTTCCGCGGAGCGCTTAATGCCATGTGTCTCGACATTACGCTGCTGAAATGGTCCAATGGCAAATACGGACTGATGAATCTGATTCAGGGACTCTCCGAAAAATTCGGAAAGAACAAAGCGTTCAGGGATGCCGAATTGTTTGACGCCATCGGTAAACTGACCTCTCCCGAAATCGAATCTTATCTGAATACCTATGTGGGCGGCAATCATGCATTACCGCTGGCCGGCATTTTTAATGAGGTAGGCGTTAGTTATCAGCCATTGGTGGAAACCCGGGACAGTACTTTTTCGCTGGGTGGCGTGTCGCTTAATTTCAATATGACCGCCGGTCGCCTTTATGTGCGGGATACCACGGGTATGAACAAAACAGGATATGCACTCGGCTACAGGATAAACGATGAGATCGTCAGCATCAACGGGAAAGTCTTAAATGCGGGCAACGGCAGGGAACTGCTGCATGATTTCGCCAATGGAATGAAACCCGGCGATCCCCTCGTGGTCCAGGTAAACAGAAAAATAAACGGTGCCGATTCACTGGTCGATTTAAAAGCCAGTCTCGAAAAATACCCGGTATTCAAAAAGAATGTCCTTGCCTTTATGCCCGATGCCAGTGTAAGCCAGCTTGCATTAAGAAAGGCCTGGCTCGAACCCAACGGGATACAGGTAAAACGGTAAGGACTGGTAACCCCCCACCGTACAAAGCAACAGGCAAACCAGTTGTTTTTATGGAAAAGTAGAGTGCACGAAGGAGATTTTTGTGAATACTATTTTTAAAAGCATTAAATTAAATTCACAAATTAACTCACTACAACACCTGAACTCCCGGCATGAAATACTTTCTCCTTTTATCCATCCTGTTTACTGTTTTGTGTGCAAAATCGCAGGACGGAAAAATTATTGAGCAAGTAAGAATACCGGCCATTGCAGATTCCTTTATGAGCCGGTCGAATCCTTTCTTCGATTCCGTTCAGCATATTTTCAGCCGGATAGAGGTCTATCGCATTACTTATCTGTCTGATGGCCTGAAAATAAAAGGATACATGGACATACCCAAAGCCCCTGGGAAATACCCCTGTATCATTTACAATCGGGGTGGCAACCGCAATCAGGGGAAACTGAAAGAAGGCAACTATTTAGGCGATATGGCGCAGATGGCCAATTGGGGATACTGCGTGATCGGGTCACAGTATCGTGGAAATGATGGCGGTGAGGGCGCTGATGAATTCGCAGGAAAAGATATAAATGATGTAATGAACCTGCTGCCTTTGCTGAACAATATTGAAAAAGCAGACACATCAAGAATAGGCATGTGGGGGATGAGCCGGGGCGGGCTGATGACCTACCTGGCACTGACAAAAACAAACCGGATAAAAGCGGCAATAACCATTTCCGGGCTTGCTGACCTGAAGCAGGGTGTGGAAACTCAGGCAGGTGCAGATTCTATGTTTTACAAGTGGCTGCCCGAATACCGAACGAACAAAGAAGAATTTTTAAAAAACAGGTCAGCGTTAAATGCCGCCGGTGAAATATGCAAAACAACGCCCATATTTATTATTCAGGGTTCGGGAGATGCTTCGGTGACTACGCCGCAGGTATTTGCACTGGTGGAGAAATTGTATGCATTGAAACAGCCATTCCGGTTTGAGCTTTTTGAAGGTGGCGGTCATGGTGTCCATGAATACGAAGATGAAGTAGACATACAAACAAAAAAATTCTTTGACGACTATCTCAGAGACAACAAAAAATGGCCTGGTTTGGAACTGCATAGATAAGCAAATGCAGTAAAACGATCTGCCGGATTAATACAACTGCGTCAACCAGATTTGCAAAGAGTATAGTTATAGATAAACGCCTTTAACAGAGGATGAGGAAGTATTAAGGACGTCGTAAGCATTACATTAAAGCTACAAAATATGTAATTGGAATTTAAATGGATTTAATGCGCAATTATTAAATTGTCGCCGTGCGGTCACCTGTTTACCTGGTGGTTAGCACTGGAATCCCATAATGAATTTTCAAGGCTACTTAATAAAACGATGAATAGCTTCGTTGGCATTCTCTTGAAATGAAATATTCTTCAAATCAGGGTAAAAACTGCTCTGGTCGGGTCTGTAAATTAAACTGTGTCAAAGAATAATATTGTTCAAGTTTAAAAGAAGCGGTGTCGGCTCAATTCAAAAGAGCAAGGCACCGCTTCTTTTTTACGGCCACCTGTCAGAGATCTGTTTTCATCCGCTCGCCAAATATAATTTTTAATTGCGATGCAGATATCGACCAGTTATGTAACGGAGCTGTCCATTTTTTACAGATGCGTTCGGTAGCCAGGTACATGAGTTTCAATAAAGTGTAATAGTTAGTAGTTGATCCGACAGTTGAGGATTTTTTATTTCAATTTTCAAAAGGGTTTGGATTAAATAGTTAAGCGGCGGTTGAGGTTTGGTTCAGCTGCTTGTCTTTGGCTAAGGTAAGAGATTCGAGAAAAGTCTCGAAAGGGGTTTTGCCAAAACAATATCGCCCACTGTGAGTGCGCTCCTGATTGTAATGCACCATCCATTCATCAAGATCTAATTGCAGAGATTCCAAGTCTTGATAAAGCTTTCTGCGGAACGTAACAGCGTAAAACTCATCTTGCATCGTCCGGTGCAATCGCTCGCAGATCCCGTTGCTTTGGGGATGACGCACCTTCGTCCTGCTGTGGTCGATTTCTTCGAGTTGCAGATACAGTTCATATTCATGGTTTTCTGGTCTGCCATTGAACTCTGTTCCCCGGTCGGTAAGCATTCTTAAAACAGGTATTTCATACTGATCAAAGAAAGGTATTACGCGGTCGTTGAGGACATCTGCGGAAGTAATAGCATGCTTGCTGGTGTAGAGTTTTGCAAAGGCTACGCGGCTATACGTATCGATAACTGTTTGCTGATAAATGCGTCCCACGCCTTTGATCGTTCCGACATAATATGTATCCTGGGCTACCAGGTAGCCGGGATGTTCCGTTTCAATTTCCCCAAAGGCTTCCTGCTTTTCTCTCTTGCGTTCCATCGCAATAATCTGGGCTTCGGTGAGGATCAGGCCGTCTTGGGCAACACGCTCTTCCAAAGCCTTTAAACGCTTCTCAAAGACTTCCAAATTGTGGCGCTGCCAAACACAACGAACACCAGCTGCTGAAATGAAAATACCTTTCTTACGAAGCTCGTTACAGGCGCGGGATTGTCCGTAGGCCGGAAACTCAAAGGCCATCTTTACGACTGCCTCTTCGACATCGGATTCAACCCTGTTTTTGGGAATGGGTTTACGACGGCTGATTTCCCTCAGCGCATCCTCTCCACCGGTGTTATAGAGCTCTTTAATGCGGTAAAAGCTATCCCGGCTGGTGCCCATGAGTTTGCAGGCACGGGTCACATTGTTTAATTGTTCAGCTAAATTGAGGAGGCCAACGCGGGATTTGATTAACTTAGTTTCTGAGTTCATGATCTGACATTTTGGGTTTTTAAATAAGTGTGGTTACTTAAATTTAATCCCAATTGTCAGATCAACTCTTAACTTCTACAAATAAAGCCATGTCGCTGGTAAATACGCCCTTGTTTTTTGTGACCTTTCTGATCTGTCGGTGATAACCTTCAATCGTATTGGTCGTGTAGATCAGCTTTCTGATGTCGGCCGGATACTTAAAATACGTGGACAGCTTCGGCCAGTTCTTTTCCCAGGAGCCGATCACCATCGGATATTTTTTGTTCCATTTCTCTTTTAGTTTTGCCAGTTCGTCCACAGCGATGGATTCATTGTCAGCCTGGTAAACTGGTTTCAGTTCACCCATGAACACCTTCTGATCCTTGCTGGCTACATACTTCAAACTGTTGCGGATCTGGTGTACGACACAGGTCTGCACTTCAGTGTTTGGATAAATGGTGCGGATCGCTTCATCAAAGCCTTTCAGGTTATCGATACACGCAATTAATATATCATTGACGCCGCGCTGCTTTAAATCATTAATCACACCGAGCCCAGAAGTTCGCTCCTTCGCTTTGGGATACATACATCCCCAGCACATCTTTTTTTCCATCTTTATTGATTCCTAAAACGTTATACACGCAGCGCGTTACCGTGCGACCTTCCTCCTTTACTTTGTAAAATATGGCATCCAGCCATACGATGCAATAAAGCTCCTCCAATGGACGCTGCTGCCATTCCTTTACCAGTGGGATTACTTTGTCCGTAATGGCGCTGAGCGTGGTAGCGGAGATGTCGGTGTCATATGTCTCTTTGATGTGGGCACTGATATCGCGAAGACTTGTACCCAGGCTGTAAAGCCCGATAATCCTGTCCTCCAGTGTTTGAGCCATGATGGTCTCGCGCTTTTTTACCATTTCCGGTTCAAAAAGTTCCCGAACGGTCGCGCGGGGTGCTGACTTCGATGTTGCCTGAAGATGTCTTGAGAAGTTTTTTGCCTTTGCCGTTTTTTCGGTTGCCTGACGAGCGTTCCCCCTCATCCAGGTGGCCTTCCATCTCGCCCTCCAGAATCGAATTGATCATGTCTTTGAGCATGGGGCCAAAAGCGCCATCTTTGCCGTACAGGGATTTGCCGGTACGGAACTGTTCTTTTACTTTTTGTTTTGCCTTTTCATAGTCGAAAGGCTCTTGCTTTTCGTTTTCCATTTTACTGTGTTTAAAGTTAAGAATTTAACTTTTGACACAGTTTAGTTTACACTCTCCTCTGGTCAACCATGTCCCCTGATAATTTACCCTCTTTACTTGCATAAAAAACGCCACTTTTATATTGCTCATCCGAAATTCCATCTACAAAGCGTTTTGCACCTACTTCCAGCTTATGTATCATTCCTCCCATCAATGGGAATACAACCGGCATCATCAGATACTTCAACATAAATCTCATTGCCGGGGGCAAATTATCCGGCGCGTTAGTTCCGCCCGTGTTCCCGGGACTTATTACAACAAATTTGATTTCAGGATATTTTCTTGCCATGGATAATGTCCACAGGGTTGCAACATATTTAACGTATCCGTATGCTTGCGTTATATCGAACTTATTACCAAAATATGATCCATCCAGAACGCCTGCAAACTCATCTACAGAAGAAGTCTTCATCGAAACCGGTTTCATTCCGAGCATCTTTACTCCCGGGACTGCTTCCGCACTAACTGATAATACTGCTTTTTTTAACTTATCATGTTTTATTAATTCTTCTACTAAAATGACATGACCTAGAATATTCGTAGCAGCCAATTCATTCATGCCGGAAGGCGTTATTTTTCCACCTGTTTTCCCAACCATTCCCCCTGCATTTAAAATGATTGCATCGATAGGTTCCCTTATTTTTTCGACCGCTCTTTGTATAGAATTTGCATCGGAAACATCCCCAATAATAATTTCAAAAATCTTTTTTCCTGTTGCCTCCTCAAGGTCTTTTTTTGCTGCCTCGGCTTTCGTCTGGTTTCTACAGAAAAGAATGACTTTTTTTGTTTCTTTTTTTAATGCTAACTGTCGGGCAGTCTCTTTCCCAAGCCCAACATTTGCGCCGGTTATTAATATGCTTTCGTTCATTTTTCTTTCTTTAATTAAAGTGGCCACATAAGTTATGTCGTTAAAAATTGGATGAGTTAATCATTCAATGTAGAAGGGGTGCTTAACGGAATATTAGTTCGAAAGTGCAATAATACGATATTCGTAATTAATAGATGGAATTATTTTCCTTGTATTTTTAAGCTCCAATGGCGTCAGCAAGTTTACTGATGTGGTTGATCAGTGTATTATGCTCTTTCTCGCTGAAGCGGGAAAGGACTTTTTTTGTCATTGCTTTCCTTCGTGTTAAAAACGCCTCGTAAGATTCCAGACCTTTTACACCAAGACCAACCTTCACCACGCGCCTGTCTTCATCAGAATTATGTCGCACCAGGAATTTATTTGCAACGAGTTTATCGGCGATACTTGTCAGTGTGCTTAGAGGCGCTTTTAGGTTATCTGCTATCTCGCTCATTTTAACACTTTTATTCTGTCCTACAAAAACGATGATCATGAGTTCCTTTTCATTGACATCTCCACATAACTGACAACAATGCTCCGATTCACATTTTATTGCACTGGACAGATTCAACATGGCGGAAACAAACTGGTTCATCTTATCATCCTTCGCTGACATGGTAAATTATTTTATCTGTACTATTAAATGCTGCAAAGCTACGAAGTTCGAAATAAAATAATCAGTCTACTCCTCCCGCCGATCCTAATTCAAAATAGCAGCAATGCTTTTGTTAGCGGAAGTTGTTTGCTAAATGGCCGTGATTTCTATTGAAACTATTTAATTAACTTTCGAATTATTTGCTATTCTTTTTTTATAGATTAATCCTCCTAAGATGGATGCAGGTGCAAAGATAAAAATGGCGAGAAGTTGTGTCCAATGATTACCGTCTGATTTGGAAAGTGAGAATGTTGCAAAACCTGCAATAATCAAGGCAAGAATAAAATTCAGTTTCAATTTTTTTGACTTGGATATAATTTGTGTTATAAGGCCAGCGGTGAATGAAGATGCTACGCCATAAATCGCTGTCACGATTACAAAAACTGTTGTTGGATCAGAGTGCGGATTTTCTCCCGAAAACTTAAAAAGCCCCAGGGCAGTTATTACAAAAATTGCGTAACCTAGGATGATGCTTAGAATATTTCTTACCATTTTTGTAAGCTATTTTATAATACGAGCGCCCACACAATTTCCACTAACACTCAAATTTAGGATATAAGGTGGTTCTTCTCTAAGGAAATCTTCAGATAAGACGGCTTCATTTATCAGTTATCCCGGAGCCAAATATGCAAGGAAGCGGGCATGGGTTGAAGGCCGATCATCCAATGGCCCGAAATAATCTGGATAACTCCGAAACCGTGAATGGAGCAGGCAAATAATTACCTGCCTGATTTGTACAGATGCTGCATGTGTAGGGGGTTGAGCAATGATAAAAGTGGTTTACTTCTATCTTCTCATGTGAGGGCCCGTATCAGCGCTTTTTAAATATAATAAAATTGGGTGGGCGTCAGGAACTGGATTGTACTTGCCTGGATCAGCCGGTTCATCTGGGATCACTTAGGAAACGCCGGAATTGTTTTGTCCTAAGTGTTTCTACTTATGCGAAGGGATCCTTTTAGGACCAGGGTATTCGAACGCTATTCTTTGTACATTTAGACGGTCACATATTATGTATTAGCTAATTTTATTTCTGTTAAATTGGATTTTCTTTGAATAGACATATACGTTTCAAAGTCATTTAGACAGCATATAATATTTCTACTTTTTGACAATGTATCAAATAAACACTGACCGACTGAAAATTGATGAAATTGAGATTGTCTTTGACCATCCAATTAGAGATTTCATAGAAATCGATAATATGATTATTGTTTACTTGAATTACATCGATCGGGTAATACCCATGGACAATAATGTCTTTGGGGTAAGCATGATGGATAGAAAAGTCCGATGGCAGATTGAGACAAGGAAGTATCTTCAAGGCGGAAATGCTGAAATGCGATGCCCTTTTGTCGGTATTAGTTTTAGCGACAATAAATTATGGCTTTACAACTGGTGCTCGAAAAAATTGAACGTAGATCCTGAAACGGGAAAAGTGCTACAAGAAATTGAAACCCGATAAATACCCGGAGATAACTTTTGTTTGGAGATTCAATTTAATACAATGAAAATCATTTTGGCCTTTCTGCTGCTTTCTGTCAATATGCTGACTGCACAGAGTCCTCTTAGCTTCGACAAATATTTCAATGAATGTGAGGATCATTGGGTAGCTTATTCGATGGACAAAGACAGCACCTATATTTTTGGGTTTATCTATATTGATGCACAGGCCGGACTGACGTTAAATTATGAAGGCAGGTTTAAAATAGCTCCAGATGGTCATTTTGTTCCCAAAAAAATGGACAGCGTGAGTTTAAAATACCGGCTGGAGCCTCGTACGATACTCGTTTCCTATATTCCCGAATCCCGCTATGATGAGCTGAAAATAAAAGCGGTCCCGGACTGGCTGAAGTATTACAAGACAGATACTTCATCCGTGGAGAGGCTCTATAAATGGGGATTTACCTACAACGGATGGGACCAGTGTGAAAAGGCTTTGACTTACCTGCAAAGGGCAGAAAAGATAGATCCGAATTACAGGGGATTGGCCGTGGAACTGGCATTTTCCTATAACTGCCTCGGTAGATATGAAGAATCAGTAGCCGTACTACAACCAGCAATTGCGGAACATCCGGCTGACGCATATATTAATAAGGAAATGATCTACAGTCTGATTAAATCAGGTCAGCTTGAAAAAGCATCTGAAAGTTGCAGAAGGGCGATTGGGATCTGTACGGACACATCCTATAATGGCGAAAACTGTTACAATCTGCTGCATACCTACTATCTCAATAAGGATCTTGTGAATTTTAATAGCTGGCTGGAGGAAACAAGAAAATGGACAAAAAGCAATACTAAACTCACCAACAGCATCCAGGTGATGGAAAGGGAACTTGCAGCAAATTAGTTACAAAAGGATTTAATCTAAAAGCCTGATCTATATTTATGCGAATAAATATCATTTTATTTTTTTCTTTCTTTGTTTTAGGTGGAAAAGCCCAAAATCCCATTACCAGCGATGGTATACATATTCCGGAAATAGAAGGCGGCTACGGAAAAGAACTTGCAGATTATTTTATAAAATTGAAAAAGCTGGTGAGCCTTAATGACAGCTTGCAGATTCAAAATCAGATATTCTATCCGTTACATGCATCGATTGAAGGGTATCATGGAACCATTGATATTTACGATAAAAAAAGTTTTTTAAAAATGTATGGCATCCTTTTCAATGAGAGAATGAAAAAATATATTTTGTCGGAAAACCTCGAAAAAGTCTTTTCGAACTATCAGGGGATTGCCTTGGGAAAAGGAAGAATTTGGATTGATCAACGTTTAATAAACGGAAAATTAATTACTAAAATATTTTCAATTAGTAATCAGAATGTCTATTGGCAGTAAAAACAAATCGGCACGACTACTATTCATTCTCAATATCATATTTTTTCTTCAGAAAGGCAATCAGCCGGGTCGCATTGGCAAGCTCCTGCGTCAACTGCTGATCGCCATACGAACTCGTGATCATTCTGAAATCGAAAGCTTTGTTGAACAACACGCGGAGCTGACTGTTGTCGGCGTCTAAAGGGGGCAGGGGATTGCTGGTAAAAACATCATTTTTCCAATACGTAGTATCTGTATACACGCTCATGTCTGTTATGTCGTCCAGCCGGGACAATACTTCCCGGAAATAGACATTGTAATAATTCGTTTCATCGACTATGCCCTGGATTTCCTTATCGTAGTTCGACAAACTATCCGCCACATGATCCCTGACCATGAGTCGGTAGTCGCCCGTGCTTTTTAGCTGCTGCAGGGTTGTACTATTGCTGCTGAAGGAGGCAGAACTGTACAGGTGGCGGTTGGCCAGTGAATAAAACCGCTTCACATTTTTATCGAGTTTCAGATCGGCATGCCTGAGTTGCAGAAAACTGTCGATTCCTTTCACCTGTACATCATCATAACGGATAACCCGCCGCAGGTTGGCCGTATCATCCTCTACGTTTCGGATGAAAGCCCTGATATATTCTTTTTCTTTCGACCGGTTGGAAATGTGTTCACGTAAATTTTCAGCCAGAAAACCCAGGGTTACGGCGATAAAAATCATCAGGAACTCCAGGAAATATTCTTTGAAGCGCTTCTTTTTATGATGCAGATCGGGATGGTGATGTACTTCCATGTTTTTCAAATATCTGACAGAATCTGGATAAATTTGCTTTTGCCGCTTACCTAAAAAAAACCTTATGGCTGTCAACCGGAGAAACTTCGTAAAAAGCGCTTTACTATTGCCGGGCTTTACTCTAACTGCCTCTTCCCTGCTGGCAGTCACTGAAAGCAAAGTCTGGCAACCCGCTCCATTTAAAAGAGTAAGGCCCGGAGATCCGGCATGGCCGTCTGCAGAAAACTGGGAGCAGCTGAACAGCGCGGTAAACGGCAACCTCATCAAACTCGAATCTCCCTGGACTGCCTGTAAAACATCGCCTGACAGCGATACCTGTAAACAGGTTTTCAGGAATTTAAAGAATCCATACGATATCGGCGATGATCCTGCCCTCACGCAAAGCAGCGGCTGGCTCGATGCCTGGCAATCGCAGCCCAGCGCCTACGCCGTTGCGGCCAGGACGACTGCCGATGTCGTGGCCGCGGTCAATTTTGCGCGTTTACATCATCTGCGAATCGTTGTAAAAGGCGGCGGTCACAGTTATCAGGGCACGTCCAATTCGGCGGACTCACTCCTGGTATGGACCCGGCACATGCACGCGATCACGATGCACGAAAGTTTTGTTGCTGAAGGTTGCGGCGGCAAGGCGGCTGCACAACCCGCGGTAACCATCGAAGCGGGCGCCATGTGGCTGCAGGCTTACGATGCGGTTACGGTAAAAGGCGGACGCTATGTACAGGGCGGCGGATGCACGACGGTGGGCGTGGCGGGCCTGATACAGGGTGGCGGCTTTGGCAGTTTTTCCAAACACTACGGACTGGCAGCTGCTGCACTGCTGGAAGCAGAAATTGTTACCGCGGATGGCTCCGTAAAAATCGCCAATGGCTGTCAGCATCCCGATCTGTTCTGGGCATTGAAAGGTGGGGGCGGAGGCAGTTTCGGCGTGGTGACCAAATTAACTGTAAGAACAAGGGAGCTGCCGGAAAACTTTGGCGTGGTCTTCGGCAACGTGAAAGCCAGCTCTGACAAGGCGTATATCACACTGATAGAAAAATTCATTTCCTTTTATAAAGAAAAATTGTTCAATCCGCATTGGGGCGAGCAGATCCGGTTCCGGCCGGATAATGTCATTAGTCTCACCATGCTCTCACACGGACTTACCCGTGAGGAAGCCAGCGTCATCTGGCAACCATTCGAAGACTGGATTAAACAATCGCCGGAAGATTATTCTTTTGAAATGCCCATCACTGTTGTGGCCATACCCGCCCGGCGCTTATGGGATGCTGCTTTTCTTAAAGAACACGCGCCCACGCTGATCGCAACCGACGACCGGCCCGGTGCGGCGGACGGCAATGTATACTGGGCGTCGAACAAAGAAGAAGCGGGACAGTTTTTATATGGATACCGCTCGGCCTGGATGCCGGCTTCCCTGATCGAAAAAAATAAACAGAAGGAACTGGCGGCGGCTTTATTTGCCGCAAGCCGCTACTGGAGCGCTTCACTCCATTTTAATAAGGGCCTCGCCGGAGCACCCGCCGAAGAAATTGCTGCGGCAAAAGATACCGCCATGAACCCCGATGTGCTGGATGCTTTTGCATTAATGATTATTGCCGGCGAAGGCGAACCGGCCTATGCCGGCGTGAAAGGTTATGAGCCTGATACTACCGAAGGCCGCCGCGAAGCGGACAGAATAAATAAAGCCATGGACGAGATATTGAAAGTCGCGCCGGGTGCCGGATCCTATTTATCCGAAAGCAATTATTTTGAAAAGGACTGGAAACAGTCGTTCTGGGGCGCTCATCATAAAAAACTCGCTGAGGTAAAAAAGCAACATGATCCTGAGGGATTGTTTTTTGTTCATCACGGCATCGGCAGCGAGGATTGGAGCGACGACGGGTTTACACGGTTAGTTTGAAAACCCGCTAATTACTTATCCGGGGAAATAAACTGTTGATTAACTGCAAAACTTTTTTATGAAGAAAGACTTTATGAACAGGCGGTGGCTCTGCCTTTTAGGTGGTATCAGTGCAGTTATCGGCGTGGCCATGATAATTATTTCATTCAATATAAATCCGGGTCCGCCTGACAACCCAACGACGGAACAATTAATGGCTTTTGGCGACAAATACTTCCGGTCTATTTTATGGGGTGCCTGGTTGCAGGCTATCGGGCCGTTTCTAATTGTGCTTTTTGCCCTAGCCCTTGTCACTCTTGCCAACGCAACAACCACGCTGTCGGGTATGATGACTGCATTTGGTGCAACTGTCCTGATGACGGTCAGCCTGATTGAAATAACCTTTTATATTTCCGCTTTATTTAAAGAGCCCAGGTTCACCAGCCTGATCAGCATGAACATCATTTATTCCGTTCAGCATCTTTATTTTATTATCGGAGCACCGGCTATTTTTTTACCTCTTGGGGTTGTTATACTCTTTTCCAAAATATTGCCGAAACTGCTCGGGTGGTCAGCCATCGTTTTAGGATTGATTTTTGGGCTGCTCGGCGTTTTATTTCTGTTCCGTCTCGTTCTACCGATTTGGGTCACCGCCTGTGCCGGCGTGCAGGCCTTCTGGTGGTTATCGGCTGGAATAATTCTGGCTATACGATCAAAATTGCTTGCCACTTCCGATATCCATTACTAGGTGAGAAAGAAAACCCTTTATAATAGTCTACCTTAATATGTCAACCATGTCAGAAACAAAAAAAATCCCCACGCTGTATGAATGGGCAGGTGGTATGGCAACATTTGAAAAACTAATGGATGTCTTCTATAAAAAAGTTTTAGAGGATCCATTGCTGGAACCAGTATTCAGACATATGTCTCCCCAACACCAAAAGCATGTTGCGTATTTTATTGCTGAAGTATTTGGAGGGCCCGCATATTATAGTAGTTCTGACGGAAGTCATTTTAAAATGATTCAAAAACATTTAGGCAAACACATCACAGAGGCAATGAGGCGAAAATGGGTTGAACTGTTGATTTTGTCCGCTGACGAATTGGATTTGCCCGCTGACCCCGAATTTCGCTCTGCTTTTATGGCCTATATAGAATGGGGTACCCGTTTAGCCGTCATAAACTCGAATGCTTCTGATTTGAAATTAAATCCTGAGGAGGCTATGCCAAAATGGGGATGGGGTGTTCCGGGCGGTCCTTATCCGACATGATCACTTTAATAATTGTTCATTTTGAGTTATTTATTTTACCTTTTTTTTAATAGTTGTCAGGAGCCAAGAAAGCCCGGAAAGTGATGCCGGTACCAACTGCTGCACAGTTTTAAGAAGGCTGATACCATTTGAGTTGTCCCTTACCCGTGGTTATTAAACTGTACAAACTTTTCTGCACAAATCCGGTCCACGCATCCCGGCACACCGCATAACATTCATAAGCCGGCACCAATCCGATCTGGGTGAAAACCAGTTTTGTTTTATCGCCCAGTCTGGAAATTTCAAATGTAATCTGATTGCCCGTCCATTCACCGGGATCTTTGGTAAACTTAAAATAGTTTTCCTCCACTAACCATACCACTTTCTTATCCGGAATCATTTCGGTTGTCTTCATTTTACTGCGGTGATTGTCGCCAAAATGATAATTCCACTCTTCACCGGGTTTGTCCGTGATGCCGCTAATTTCCTCGCTCCACCAGGCACGGGGGTTATTTACTGCTGTATACACTTCGGATGCTGACTGATCTACCAGTATTGTGGTAGAGAAATTTTGACTGTTCATAATTTTGTTTTTTAATTTTAATTACTGTTTTGTTGCGCCAGATAAGTGTCCAGCCAGCCCAGCACTTTTTCCCAAATTTCAGCATTGCCGTATGCGGCCTCACTGCGACCGATAAAGCCTTCATCCCGGACGGTAACCAGCGTGCCGTTGGGACTGGGTTCAAAGCGATAGGTAATGGTTGTTTCGCGGTCCCCAAGAAAAGGATGCGCATCAAATCTTCTGGTCATAACAATCTTGTCCGGAAAGCTGATTTCACAAAATTCCCCGAAAGCGTGTACCAGATGGCCGTCTGTTAATTCAACAGTCACACTCCATGTGCCACAGACGCGAACGTCAGATTTCCAGTCCTTCTGATGATACTGACCCGGGAATTTCCACCATTTTTCAACCTCAGTCGTAGTCAAAGCCCTGAAAGCCTGTTCCGGCGTTCCGGATAGTTCGGCCAGTGCCAGTATCATTCCGCCTAACCCGTCCGCCACGGCTTTGGGACTGCGCCTGGCCTGGGACGGTGCCCTGAAATCCTGCTTTATTTCTGTAGTTTGTCTTGTTTCGTCGTTCATCTTACTGCTTTTTAATTAATAGTAAATTTAATCACCCGTTATTTCACTATGATGCATGAACAATCAAAAAGGGGACAGCCCGGAAGTAATTTATTTTTATAAAAATGTCCTCTTTTGTCTTTCCCGGTCCTTATAAGTAGTCATTCATAGATTATTAACCAATAAACCGAAAACAATGGAAGATTTTGTATTATTATTTCGTCAGCCCGACATGGACCGGAGCAAATTATCTGAATCCGACATGCAGGCTGTTTTCAGCAAATGGGATAACTGGTTTGGCGGAATCGCTGCCCAGGGAAAAATTAAAAACATGGGTCTCCGGCTGGTTGCGCCGGGAAAAGTGCTAAAGCCCGCCGGCGTGATTACCGAAGGACCTTTTGTAGAAATCAGGGAACGATTAAACGGCTTTATTATGGTGAGGGCAGACAGTCTGGAGGACGCCGTGACACTCGCACATGGCTGCCCGGTGCTGGAATCCAACGGCTCCGTGGAAATCAGACCCGTTTCCCTAACCGATCAACAAAAAGGCTCTCTGCTTTCTTCCTGAAAAACGACTAACTGTTATGAAGCAGGAAAATGAAAATATCAGAGAATTATTTCAGAAGGAATTTTCAAAAATAGTAGCTGTTATCAGCAGACAGTTTGGCCTGCAGCATATGGACATCGCTGAAGATATTGTTAGTGAAACATTCCTTCAGGCTTTGGAAACCTGGGAAACAAAGGGAACGCCTGCAAACCCGACGGCATGGCTCTACACCGTGGCGCAGCGAAAAACACTTTATCATTTTAGGCGGGGTAAAATATTTGACCGTAAAATAGTTCCTAACCTGAAATTAAATCAGGAGAAAAACGAAGAAATGGCAGCGATTGACTTTTCTCCGCAGAATATTAAAGACAGCCAGCTGCAAATGCTTTTTGCTGTCTGTAACCCTGCCATTGCCGGGGAGGCCCAGATCGGACTGGCACTGCGCATTCTCTGCGGATTCAGCGTGGAGGAGATTGCGGAAGCTTTTTTGTCAAATGAAGAAACAATTAAAAAAAGATTGTTCAGGGCAAAAGAAAAATTACGGACAGAAAAGGTTAAAATGGAATTGCCTCCGAAAAATGAGATCGAACAAAGAATAGATAGTGTATTACACATCATCTATCTGTTGTTTACTGAAGGGTATTATTCCAAAACACAAAATGAAATCCTGAGAAAAGATTTTTGTCTCGAGGCCATGCGCCTTTGCCTTCTGCTTACGGAGTACGAAGAGACAAATCTGCCGAAAACAAATGCGTTGCTGGCGCTGATGAGTTTTCATGCTTCGCGGTTCAGGGCAAGACTGGCCAGCAACGACACGCATATCCTGTATGAAAATCAAAACCAGGAATTGTGGGATGAGTCGCTTATAGCCCGCGGTACCTATTTTCTCCAGCTGTCAGCCACAGGTAGTGAATTAACCTCCTATCATGTTGAAGCGCGTATTGCGTCTTTGCATTGTCAAAAAGAAGATGGCCGGGACAAATGGGAAAAAATTCTGCAGCTCTATAACCAGCTGCTGTTCCTGAACTATTCACCTGCTGTTGCCCTGAACAGAACTTTTGCACTTTATAAAGTGTATGGTGCGCAGGCAGCACTTACGGAAGCCGTAAAACTGAAGCTGGATGGTAATTATTACTATTGTATTTTAATGGGCGAGCTGTACAAAAACGCGGACAGTGAAAACGCCAAAACCTGTTTCCGGAAAGCGCTATCCCTGGCGCGTAACGATACGGACAGGCAGGTATTGCAAATGAAAATTGACAACCTGAAATAGATTATTTAAATAACTCTAAATCTGAAATGATCATGGCAAAAGTAATTTTTGGAAATCATTCCTCCGTTATTGTTCCATTCCGGGATAGGGACAGCATTCGTGCATTTTATGTTGACGTGCTCGGCGGCAAAATCACAAAATCAGAGGAAGGCAGGGACTTCTATTGTCTTGGTGATAGTTTTTACCTGGCATTCCTCTATGCAGATGTGGCAGATGAAAGTGAATTTCTTCGCACCGCGCGATCGATATGGCTTGAAATTAAATCTGACCAGGTGGAAGAAATGAAGCAGCGTATTGTCGATTTTGGTGTATTGAAGCTGGATATTCCCGATCCGCATTTTTATTTTCAGGCTCCCGGAGGACAATGTATGCGCCTGGTTGGAATCAATGAGGACATGTCCTTTTATGAAGGAGGCGGAGAAGGTCCGGATGTTGTGAAAGTGAAAGAAGCGGTAAAAAATTTATGAAAGTATCTTTTTGCGTGGGCAGCGCTTATATTTTCTTTGTCCCGTTTATACGGAGATATAAGAATGAATTTCGTGTTTCTCCGAATGCTCCGGCCCCGACGCGTACAAATCAAAATCTACCTGATAGGTCCTTGGATAATTCGTGGACCATATATGCTTCCAGGTTTCCAATACCTGGGATGGATCGGCAGAGGAGGAATCGAATACATAATACGAACTTTCAGGTACCAGTATATCTGTAAGCGGGCTCCGGATTTCCGCCGTTCCGATTACCCGGTGACCAACTACGCAGGTATAAGCGGACTTATCCGATGGATTATAGTTAGTGTAGGCACAATAAATATCGTCCGACTCCCGGTTGGCGATCTGCAGGGTAACCGATTCCGTAAAAAACCGGTTCCATAGAGCGAGAATGTCTTTTTGAGATGCCCCATTTTCGTTGCTGGTGACCACGCAGATCCCGACGATCCGGAAAGCAGGCAGGCCGAGTTTCTTAAATTCCATAATTAAAGCTAATGAAAATCCACTAGCAGGTTTTGGAGCCGACAACCGGGCGCTGGACTTCCGGAGCTATTTTTAACTGGCTCATCTATTGCAGCAGGTGTTATTATGATGCTAATTAGAAAGCTTTTAGCGGGAATTGACCGGGTCGCTTCCCGGATTGTGAATCTGGCCGGCCGTACCGCCACCGTATTCTTTGTTTTTGTTTTAGTCATTACCTGGGGCATTGCGGGGTTTTATCTTAAATTTTCTACGGCCTGGGAACAGGTCATGGGCACCATATCCAGCGTGGTCACCATTCTTATGGTTTTCCTGATTCTGAAAGCCCAGAACAAGGATTCCTTGTCCATTCAGCTAAAACTCAATGAGCTCGTCGCCTCGAATGAGGCAGCCAGCAATCGTCTCGTCAATGTCGAAGGCATGACTGAAGATGAACTCATTGTCATCCGGAAATACTATTCCCGGCTAAGCGAATTTGCGAATAAAAGAGAAACCCTTCAGGAATCTCATTCAATTGACGAGACTCATCAGGATCATGAAATAAAAAAAGAGATGGAAACAGAATTGACTGAAATTAAAAATAATGCTGAAACGGGTAAAAATTAACCTGACTCCATCTTCATTTTTACTGGGTCCGCGGGTCACCGGTTATATGAACAGCCACTAGGCGCTTCTGATCACCCTGAGCAGAATGGCGATGATGGCTATCACGAGCAATACATGAATAATACCTCCGGCATGATATCCGAAAAATCCGATCGCCCAGCCAATAATCAGAATAACGGCAATTACATAAAGTAAATTTCCCATGGTCTTTGAAGTTTTTTTGTGAACAATGTTGATTAAGGTCGGATAAGAGATTACAATATCATGCCATCCCTTATCCGTTGCGGTAAACCCTTTGCTTCATATACCGGACAAGATATGGGAATTTTCGTTCACAGATTTGTTGCTATCGCCAACTTTTTTCCCGTTAATGCTCTCTCGCGATAATATAAATGGAACTCATGACCGGGAATGAATATTGATTCTTGGTTAGCGTAAGCAGATCCAAAAAATAAGGATCATTTCTGATCAATTAAATCACAGACCATGAATGAAAAAGAAAAGATGACGAGGAGACAGGCGGTGACAGGCCTGGGTGCAACGATTGCGACGGTAGCCTTTACACCTGTTTCGGCGATTGCCGGAACGCAGTCCACAGGAAAGATGGCGGCGAAACTGGAAGATCCAACCACAAAATATCCCAAGCCACCTTTCAAATACCAGCCACAACCATGGCCGGGACTGCAAAGTAAAATGGACCCGGTGCCGGATTGCGGAGAGAAATCGTATAAGGGGTCTGACCGCCTCTCTGGCCGGAGGGCATTGATTACCGGCGGAGATTCCGGTATGGGACGGGCCGCGGCGATTGCTTTCGCGCGGGAAGGAGCAGATGTGGTAATCAATTATTACCCCACTGAAGAACCCGACGCACAGGAAGTGATCGCGCTGATCAGGGCGGCTGGTCGCAAAGGATTCGCTATTCCCGGCGATCTGCGCGACGAAGCTTTTTGCAAACAGCTGGTGAATAAAGCAATCGCCCAGATGGGGGGACTTGATATTATTGTCAATAATGCGGGCCGGCAACAGGCTTCGTCTTCCATTCTGGATATCAGTACCGATGATTTTGACTCCATCATGAAAACAAATATTTATGCGCCTTTCTGGATCATTCGGGAAGCACTGCCACACTTACCTCCCGGATCAGCAATCATCGGCACGACCTCGGAACAGGCTTATGATCCGGATCCCTGGTTATATGCATACGCACAAACCAAGGCCGCCACAATGAATTATGTGAAATCACTGGCTAAACAGCTGGGGCCGAAAGGTATTCGCGTAAATGGTGTGGCGCCAGGGCCGGTATGGACCGCCCTGCAGGTGAGCGGGGGTACCACGCCTGAAAAGCAGCAGACTTTCGGAAGCTGGACTCCGCTGGGTCGTGCAGGTATGCCGGCAGAACTGGCGTCAATTTATGTGCAGCTGGCCGCCAGTGACGCCAGTTTTGCCACGGGTCAGATTTATGGTTCTTCAGGAGGAGTGGGGCAACCTTAACAGTTAAACGCATTTTATGAAATGGATCAGTCTTTTATGTACACTTAGTTTTTTTTCAGTATTAACCGCCGGGGCGCAGGACAAGAGCAATGATACTACGGCGCGCTATTTTATCATACAGGCCAGCATCGGAAATTTACAGGAGATTCAGATTGCCCGGCTGGCACTTACAAAATCAATGAGCAATGAGGTCAAAGCCTTTGCTAACCAGATGATCGCCGATCATAGTCGCGCCCAGGCGCAACTGATGGAACTGATCAGATTGAAAAATTTTCAGATTCCGCGAGCAGCCACGGATACACCGGTAGACGATCTGATGCTCAAAAATCTGCCGGCGAAAGATTTTGATCGCATGTATGTTCATATGATGGTACCGGATCACCGGCAGGCCGTTCATTTGTTTGAGGGTTATGCCCTGACGGGCAAAGACCCCGAAGTGAATGCATTTGCAAAGAAAACCCTGCCGGTATTGCAGGAACACCTGGCCGGTATTGTGGCAATAGATAATAAGATGAAACAGGCCACTGCCGCTGATTAGCGGGCATCCACTAGGGGAGCGCTTTTTTATGTTCCTTCAGGTATTTTATCCTTGGGGATTCCGCATTGAGGTCATTCATCTTCTGATAGGCTTTCAGTAAGTCGGGCGGAATATCGCCCGTATAGTGAATTTCGTAATAGGAAAACCCATCAAAGGGAATCGTATTTTTATTGCTTTGTATTTTTACCCGGTCGGCCACCTGCTGTTTTATAAAATAATCCATAAATATTTTCTGTCTGTTGGCATTCTGTTGTTTCAACCGGGCGCTGATGATTTCATTTCCGACAAGCTTTGTACATTTTTCCTGAAGCGTAAATAGCAGTTTGTCCTTAACCCGGGAATTTAAATAACGGAGAAAGCTGCTGTCCCTGATGGCCAGGTTGTCTGCCAGCAGAGAATCCCTGTCAGATAAAGTCCCCCCGCGCAACGGGTTTGCGGAAAGCAGATATTTTTTCTTCGCTTCAAAAAAAATAATGTGTTCCTTTTCTTTGCTCGTGTACTCATAAGGAGTTACCGTAATGGCGCTTGCCTTATTTTTTGCGAGAAACTCAGCCGTCTGTGACAAAAACTTAACCTGACTGGGCAGTAAGGCACTGCTTCGCATCGGCCATTTGATCATCAGCGATTTCTCAATTGTCTTTTCTGTATTTTTCACTTCAAACCGGTAAGGCGTGGTAACCGGTTTCACAAAAATATTTTGCAGCAAATGCATAATGGCATCGCGAAAATGGAATGTGGGATTTTTCAGGTTGCCCGTTATCGGAATTTCATAATCAATCACATCGCCCCTTTCCCTGATAAAGGCAAAAATAAGGGGCAGGGGCAGCCATTTTTTGTCTTTGCCGCGCACTCTCTTGGTTGCCCGCGGATCAACGATAATGAGATGATTTTTACTGTCAATCTTTCCCGCCAGAACGTTCCAGGCCCCGTTGACTTCAATCGTGCCCCTGTCAAGCGGAAAGGAAGTATAGGTTACGGTATAGGGGTTAAACAGGGAAACAGGAATGTTTTCAATATGGTAGTTGAGATTATAATAAGAGCTGTCGTTCGGATCGATACTCAGCTTGAAAACCATATTGCCATAGGGTTTCAGGGATGAATGCAAATAAATGTTTACCCGTCTCCGGTTTTTGTTGATCGAGTCGGCAACGATATTCAGTCCATGCAGTCCCGCCGAGAATTCTTCACTCAGTGAAAAATCATTAAAATTCAATTCGCCTTTGCTGATGGCCAGGTTGTTCAGTACGTAACTGCTGTTAAAAAAATCGCGCGAAAGGTTTTTGATATACTGACCGATGGCGACAATGATATTCAGCTTTTCGGTACCGCCATTTTCGCCGCCGCCACCTGAGCCCTTTTTAGCAAACATATTGCTCAGGTTATCGGTATGGTCGTACCGCTCATATTTAACGTAAGGATGAATGAGGGTAAAGGAATCCAGGTCGTAGGTATCGTTTTTGGGACTCAGGTTGTTGATCACCATGCGCAGGCTTTCGAAAGCCAAATAATCGTCATCCGCGTTTTTACCCAGATGAAAATGGCTGAGGGCAACATGACCGTGGGCCACAATATTCTCTGCATTATGAAAATTTCCTTTGGCATGAATACCCGCGTCGAGGGTGGCCCGAAAATTTCCATAATTAGCCAGGTCTTTTACATATTGTTCCAGGGGCTTCAGATCCAGGGCCACGATGCTGTCGGTTAGCCGGTAATCACTGGTTTTAAAATTCACGTCAAACAGACCCTGCATGCTTCCCTTCGACGGACCGGAAGCAAAGGAATAGGTAAACGCCATCGTGTCCACATTCCATAGTTTACCGGGCGTTGAAAAATTGGCGTTTTTGATATAGTAATCAAAAGGAATCTGCCTGTCGGTATAATGAATCTCGCCCTGAATAATTTTCAGTTCGCCCAGGTTCACATGCAGTGGCGTTTTCTTTTTTTCAGGAATTTGAGTGGAATCCCCTGCGCCGAGTTTTTCAATCACATCAGCAAAATTCATCCTTTTGTGATCACTGATCACTTTTACAAATAGATGATCCAGCGTGGCGCTGTTGAGCTGCAGGGTATGACTGAATAATTTCAGTACACTAAAATGAACGTTCAGGTTATCGGCCGAAAGAAAAATGCTGTCGCTTTTGTACTCGTAAATTTTCAGTTTATGGAGATTAACATAACCCGTGAACGGATTCACATAAGCCCGGTCGAGTGTGATCTGCCTGCCGGTATATTGTACATCATATTTCTGGATCAGGTATCTGGTGATGGGGGAAATGAAAACAATCGTGAGGACAACGAGCAGGGCAATGACTATCGAAAAAACAAGCAGAAACTTTTTAAATCTATTCATACGATGACAGGTTCTTTACCGCGGGAGTAAGATAATACAATGCCAGAGACTACTTATCAGATAGAATTTGTTAATTGATTGATGGCGCGGCTTCGCTGGCAGCTTCGGTGCCTGGCATGATATTTTACATGTTCAATGAATTCCACACCACTTTCTAAACCACGCTTTTTGACAATCTCTTTGCTGTCTGATATGTACGATTGTTATTCCGCGGCGATATACGGACAGCTCATCCGATTTTGCGATCAGGATGAGCTGATGGCAGGAGAAATGCTGAACCAGGTATTTAAAACCGCGGTGAGAGATATTCAGGAATTTGACTCCCTGCATAACACGCCATTTACCTGGCTGGTCCGGATAATGATCGCCGGTATGAAAGAATCAGAACGGACTAATCATCCGGAACCCTCTGCCCTTCCCGCAAAACTCGAATGGCTTCATTTATTTGTTGCAATACCATGACTAAAAAGTATCCGTTTTATCTGAAGTCGACCGTAATCATGTTCGGCCTGGTGCTGTTGGTATATATATTATTCAACCTGAGGGATATCCTGGTGCCACTGGCTTTTGCTCTTTTGCTGGCTGTTCTGTTAAACCCGCTTACGGTATTTCTGGAGAAGCGTCGTTTTCCTCCTGTGTTGGCAATCGCTGTGTCCATACTGATCGCGATGGCGATACTGGCGGCCATTTCCTGGTTTCTGTTTATGGAGGTAAAAAGTTTTTCGGCCGAATGGCCGCTGTTCAAACAGAAGTTCAGCATGCTGTTTACTAAAATCCAGCATTTTGCGAGAACGGATTTTGGGATAAATTCAAAGAAACAGAATGAATATATCAATGAAGCTGAAACCAGTATGAAACCGGTATTGGCCGCGGCCATGGGAACCGTTTTAGGGGGAATGGCCATGGTGTTCCTGTTACCTGTGTACACTTTTCTTTTTCTCTTTTATAAAAAGCTGATTTTAAAATTTTTGTATGAGGTTTTTGCAGAGGCCGATGAAAAAGAAGTACAGGAGGTTTTGTCGCAAACCAAGGGAGCCATTCAAAATTATATGTTTGGGTTATTACTGGAAGCGCTGATAGTGGCCACGCTAAATACCGTGGCCCTGCTGCTGATCGGTGTGCCTTATGCTGTTTTGCTGGGTGTTATCGGAGCCCTATTGAATATCCTTCCCTTTATCGGCGGCATATTGGCCGTTTTATTCCCCATACTAATAGCCACGGCAACAAAAGAAGGTTTTTCCACCCAGTTATGGGTTATCGTAGCCTACCTGATCATCCAGTTTGTGGACAATCATTTTCTCGTCCCCTATATCGTTGCGTCCAAGGTTAAAATCAACGCCCTGATTTCCATTGTCATTGTACTGCTGGGTGGTGCGCTCTGGGGAATTTCCGGGATGTTCCTTTCCATCCCCATATTGGGCGTATTGAAAATCATTTTTGATCGCATGCCTGAAATGAAACCCTGGGGATTGCTGGTCGGGACTGAGGTTCCGACGCAAAAAAACCGGTTTTTACATAAGAAACAGGCACGCACCGCCAGGACATAAACAGCCTCCCGGCTGGCCCGGTTTTTTAAGTATTATAGATACACAAAAATCAATTTTATGCCACAGAAAAATCACGAACAGGCTGCCAGTCATCATGAAGAAGCAGCGAAACATCACCGGGCGGCAGCCAAGCATGCCGGAGAAGGAAATCATGAAAAAGCGGCGCATTCCGCACAGGCAGCACAGGGACATGGCCAGAAGGCAAAAGATCATGCAAACAAGGCATCTGAAAAGTATGCTGAAAATGCAGGTTCTATGAAGAAGGACAAAATGATGCACGACAACTAGACGGGACTTATTCGATTGTAGCCTGATTAAAAAGCAGGAAGGAATAAATTTCTTCCTGCTTTATTTTTTGATATCATCCTGCTCAAAATTCAGAAAATACTTCAGTACCACTACCTTTTTTGAAGTTCGTTCTCCGAAAATTCTCTGGAGAAATAATAAAAAGTATACTCGCTCAGGGGAATGGTGTTGACGGCCGCGAGCGACCATCCTAACGAACTCATATAATTCAGTATATCGGGTGCCGTAGGCATCGTCACGACTTTCATTAAAGATTCTTTAACGGAAGAATCTTTAAATGAAAACAGGGAATCGACATTGCCCATAATCAGCTCCACTTTTATCTTACTCGTGGAAAATGTTCCCACATGGGTAGTCACTTCACAATATTTTAAAACCCGCTGTTGCGCTGAACCGGTTAGCCATAAGGTTAACAAAAGCAGGGTCAAATACAGTCTGGCGATATGCATACGTTCGTATTTAGAATATGAGTGGTGGCGGAAAATCGGGCTCAATATAGAATAATAATGATCTCCGCGCCGCTCAGATCAGCAGCTTTTCATTTGCTTAACATGCTGAAAAATAAATTTTGACTGTTCGGCATATATTTAGAAATTTGTCTAAATATATAACTGTCGGAATCGAATGAACCTGTTATTTAAAGCTCTGAACGACCCCACGAGGCGCGAGATCCTGGAACTGCTGGGTAAAAAAGACCTGAGTGCGGGGGATATTGCCGATCATTTCGATATGTCCAAACCCAGTATATCCCATCACCTGGATCTGCTGAAGCAGGCAGACCTGGTAGAGTCGGTGAAAAAAGGACAGTTTATCTATTACTCGATCAATACCACCGTATTCGATGAACTGGTAAAATGGATGATGAAATTCAAACAAAATAAAAAAAAGTGATATGAAAAAACCCTTTGCCGATATCCTGGTGGGCATCCTGCTGATCATTCCCATCGCTTACCTGATCTATATTTATCCGGCATTGCCTGCCCTGGTGCCTACCCATTTTGGCATCGACGGCAAACCGAATGGATTTAGTCATAAGCCCGCCATGATATGGATCATTGGCCTGACCGATCTGGTTTCCGGCGGGGCTTACCTGCTGATTAAACATTTGCCCGGCATAGATCCGAAAAAAACGGCGGGAATGGCGAATGCCAAACTCCGTAATATCGCTATTGCCGTGGTAGCGCTGCTTTCGGCCGTAATGATTTCCATTTTGTATTCGTCCGTGCACGGAATCTTTTCCTTTAACTACCTGCTCAATCCCCTGCTGGGCATATTCTTTATTTTTACAGGCAATCTCATGTACAATATCAAGCCGAATTATTTTGTGGGTGTGCGGGTTCCGTGGACACTCGAAAATGAGGACAACTGGCGGGCCACCCATCATCTTACCGGAATTCTCTGGGTAATCGGCGGGCTGCTGATCACGGCGTTCTCCCTGTTCCTCTCAGAACGCAATGGGTCCTATTTTTTAATGACCATAACGGCCCTGATGGCGGCGATACCCATCCTGTATTCTTTCCTTTACTTCAGAAAACATCGCCGGGAATTAAACGGCTAAAGTTCTTCCGGTATCCGCCAGAGTACCTACTTTGGAGTATGTACTTGTAAAAAAGTAAGTATACCAATAGCTTTGCATTCTAAATAAAAACAGAATGGAAGAAATGATGAGGGCCATCTGCCTGACAACGGATAACAGCTGCACAGTAAAAAATGTTCCCAAATCCCAAAAGGCGGAACCGGGGCACCTGCTGATTCAAATGGAAGCCAGCGGCATCAATGCCGGCGACAACGCGTTTATTGGCGGTGCATTCCCCAAGGGTTCCATACCCGTCAGCCGGTATGATATCTGCGGCGTATCCGGTGTGGGAACGGTGATCGAAACAGGAGAAGGGATTCCCTCAGCCTGTCAGGGGAAGAAAGTGACCATCTACCGCTCTTTAAAATTTGGGGAAGCCGTTGTGGGCACCTGGTGCGAAATCGCCCATCTGCCTTGTGAACATTGCGTTATTCTGCCGGATCAGGTGAACATGGAGGATTATTCCGCTTCGCTGGTCAATATCATCACGCCCTACGCTTTTTTAAAGCAGATTACGGAAGAAGGACATAAAGGCATTATTTGCACGGCCGGGAATTCAGCCACCGGCATAGCCATGCTGGGCGTTTGTATTGTGAACCAGGTTCCCATTATTTCCATCGCAAGAACACAGGCCGCAAAAAAAGAACTCGAAGAGCTCGGTGCAAAAAATATTCTTGTACAGACAGACCCGGATTTTAAACTGCAATTAAAAGCATTATCCCGGCAGCTGGCCACGACCGCCGTTTTTGATGGCGTGGGCGGCGAACTAATGAATCAGATGATGGATGTACTGCCGTTCAACGCCACTGTTTATTGCTACGGTTATCTCGGAGGCAAAACGCCGCTAGCCTTCCATAGCAGCCTGCTTATGAAAGGCATTACGATCAAAGGATTTGGCAATTTCAGAACCAGAACGGTTCAGGATCCTAAGCTTTTGCAAAAAGCCCTTCGCGATATTTCTGCAATGATCGACATGCCCCATTTTAAAACCAAAACAGGGAAGAAATTCAGGTTTGAAGAGATAGACGAGGCGCTGCGTTATTCTTCGCCGACGGGGGGAAAGGCGGTGCTGCATCCATGGTAGAACAACTACAAGCTGAGGTAAGGTGAGTCAAAATTAAATTCAAAATCACGATTGCGGATCAAAATATATTTGTACCTCCTGAATAAGGAGTAGATTCAGATAGTTAAAATATAAAAACTGAATATATTTAGTAAAAAGTCTTCAATTAAAAATAGCCTGAAATCTGCCTGCTTTTTGGCAGTTACGTTGATCGCATTTTCATTAATTGGTTAGAAACACACAGAAGTCCGGACATGGCCTAATGAGAGGGTTATTTTAAAAAAATGGATGAAATAAATATTAGCAATAGGGAATGAAAAAAGTTTTGCCAGCGATATTCTTTCTTATGAGCTGCAATGCTACAGCTAAAAAGGCTGAATTCTCTAAAGCGGCCATCAAAAATGATTCCGGCCGGTTAGAGGCTATAATTAAAACTGATCCTGTCTCCTGCGATCAGAATTACGATTCCATCTTGTCGGTTTATATCAAAACATATCATCCGGTTACGCTTGATTTAAATAAATCCATTTCGGACAAGCTAAAGTCCTTTTTACTGAACACTGATACAAACTGTTTGAGAAGAGCAAAAAACTATAAATTATTTATTGCAACCGTTATATCCAAACAGGCTCTGTATGAACTAAAATGTTGCAATCAGAATTACGATTTGCTGCAGATGGATGGTGATGCGGCAAAGTTCATAGTAAACGACTATATAAAAATGGCAGGCTATGGTGGTCAGCAGTTGGAAATGCTGAACTCAGGAACAGTTGACAGTTTTATTTTGAATGATGCGACTTTGAAGCAAAATATAGAATTGAAACAAACATTAGGTAAAATAGAAAAAGAAGGCAAAAGAATTGAAAGGAACTAAGCCGTTTAGGCCTAATCTTATTAAGATCTGGTTAAATAGAAGACATCGTTCTCCCAAGTCTCCAATCGTATAAAATCTGTGAGGCAAAAGATACATTTTCATATTTTTCATTGAGTTTTAGGCCTTAAGCTTTAGGCTTTAGGCTTGACAAGGCAAAGTTACATGCGCATAAAGGAGATTTTACGGAGTGAGGGCGTAGTGAAATCAAAAATATTTGCCCATTTTTGGGGTCCGCGGGTTTTCGGGAAGCAGGAATTTCAGACTTTTCTTCCTGTTTCAGTATTGTCAAACAAAGGCCGGCTTCGGGATTTCTTCGGGGAGCCTCCCTGTAGCCTTCGCTGATTTCCCGAAGCGGTCCCGAAGCTGCCCCGGATCAGACAATAAGCAAACAATAAGGAGACCTCAAAAAATAATAGGTTTCACTCCGTTCACACTCCGTAAAATCCTTTTTTCTCGGATGTACCTTTGTGTGGTGAACGGGCAGATTCGGCGACGATGTGGTCATTCAATGCAAATGACAAGTATAAGCGGATTTGTGAAAGCAACGGAACGCAAAATGAAGCAAAATGAAGCAACCCGAAGCAACGCGAAGCAAAATGAACCGACAATAAAATAAACTAGTCCTATTCAATGTTTTAGTCAGGAAGAAGACAGAGAAGTGAGAACATGACAATCATTTTTTAACTAAGGGTGGGTCACGACGAGGTTTAGCCGACTCTTAGGCGAATTTTAGACGGTTTTTAGGCGAGTTTTAAGCGGCAGAAGAGCAAATCATTAATTATCAATAGATTAAAAAATAAAAGCACAATGGTCAGATTTTCGAACCAGGAATCAGGGATTCAGACAGTGTAATCTTACGGAAAATGATTACGGGAAGCAAGATTTACATGAATTATTGAGGAGTCTTTAATAAATGAAAATGATACAAATTATTCCGCTCTTGATTTTTATCGGCTGTGGTAATTCATCTGTAGAGATTAATAAAAGTGGATTAAAAAAAGCTTCAACAGAAATTGCTACAATAAAAATCGATACAGTTATTTCCAAATGTAATGTTGACTTTGATTCGACTCTTACAAGGCTTGCTAAATCATTTTCAGCGAGGGACATCGGCTTAGGTCTTTCAATCTCTGGAGAATTGAATCAATTCCTTATTAAAGTGGATACAAACTGCCTGCGAAAACAAATAAAATATCAATATTTTATTACCGTCATATTGGCCAAATTGGCATTATATCAGGTGAAGTATGACAGGTTTGTAGAAGTCAATAAGTTTGTACGAAGTAATTCAGATTAGCGATAAATTTGATGCGAATTGGATTCCCGATCAAACGATAATTAACGCATATATCCCCTCTGTATGAGTAAAACAATTGTCTATTGTCTTTACAACTTATTTTTTGAGGTATCTGTTCTTTTCTCCCTATTGTTTGCTAATACATTTGTGAATGATCTCTTGATACCTCGGGGTGTACAGTGGCTTAATGGCAGTCCCAGGAATGATTCGAAATCATTGGGCATTTCGGCAGCTATTAAAACGGCGGCATTGATAATAGAAGGAGCTGTGTTTATTGCCCTGATATATTTAATAAATAAAATATTGGGCGATTACTTTTTTGAAAAAGATAAATCAAACAAAGTGATGAAGCAGACTCTCAGGATAAATATCGTTATAAGTGGTATTTTCGTCGTGATATTAATTTTTGGAAGTTATAGAGGATTCCTTTGGTAAACATTTACCTCTTAATCAGGCAACGAAAACTTGAGGTTATAGACTAATTCTTTTTTGTGATAAGAACCTGATCGGCAGTTTTAAATGATACGACCGGATAACTTGCATTGGATCAGGTGCCAATATTTATTGGGAATAAACAGAAATGAACTAATCTCACTTAAACTCGTTCAGTAAGGGGCTTAAAATGACGTTCCTCTAATCAATCAAATTATTCTTCACCGCGAAGAAAACCAACCCCGCGGTGTTTTTGGCGCCGAAGCGTTCCATGAGGCGGTCCTTGATGGCTTCCACGGTCCGGGGGCTCACTTCGAGTTTCTGGGCAATTTCCTGGGCGGTAAATTCCATGCAGATATACTTCATCACGTCGCGTTCCCTCTCGCTGAGGGTCACTTCGGTATTGAGGTTGGGAATCACCTTGGTGCGGGCATGTGATTTCTTGAGCAGGATCCGGTTCACGAAATTGTTGAGGTAGTAGCCCTTGCTCGACACTTCCATGATGGCACGTTTGATCTCAGAAGGGTCGGCGCTTTTAAGCAGGTATCCGTTGGCGCCGATTTCCATCATATGGCTCACGAAGCGTTCGTCCTCATACATGGTGAGCGCAATGATGTGGATCTTGGGGTAGAGCTTGGCGATAGACTTGGTGGTTTCGATACCGTCTTTGAGCGGCATGCGCAGGTCCATCAGAATCACGTCGGGTTGGGATACCGCCAGGCCATCGAGCAGCTCCTGGCCGTTCTCGGCTTCCTGAACGAATTTGATATTGCTGTAGGCGCGAAGGGAAAGGATAACTCCCTTACGGAATATTTTGTGATCGTCAGCAATGGCCACTTTGATTAACCCCATAGGTATCGACTTCTACAGCTCAATTTAAGCATTAATCCATTCCGTTGCCCGGTTTCAGGTCATCTTCCCGGTTCAGTTCAATCGTCACCTTGTAGTAGGTCTGCGACATATCTTTTTCGAAGAAGATTTTTCCCTGTAATACTTTGAGTCGGCTCTGAATGTTTTTCAGTCCCAGGCCCACATTGCTCTTACCCAGTTTTTCAAAATCGTTTTGCGTAAGGCCCCGGCCATCGTGGTGCAGACGGATAAAAAAGCGGTGACCGCTGGTATTCTGCGTGAGGTGGATAAAGCTGGCGTTGCTGTGCTTGAGAATATTATTGATGAGCTCCTGGATGATGCGGAAGATGATGAGTTCGGTTTCTGCTTTCAGGCGTTCGCGGTAATCGTGAAAGCGCGAGCTGGCATTCATGCTGCCCGAGCCGCTGATTTTCTGAAAGAGGTCGTTGACGGCGGATTCGAGACCGAAATTTTTCAGTGTCGGTGGCATGAGACTGTGCGAGATGTTGCGGATCAGCTGAATGGTATCGTCGATAATCTGTTTGGCGTTGTAGATACTCTGGAGCTGGGTTTGCCGGTCAAGGTTCACAAAATTCTCGTTGAGGTAAAGGCGTGCGGTGGCCAGCAGGGGACCCGCATCGTCGTGCAGGTCGGCCGCGATGCGTTGGCGTTCTTCCTCCTGCAGGCGGATGGACGCGTTCAGCAGGGTCTTCTGCTGATCCTGCTCCAGGCGCTGGAGCTGCTGCTGGTAGCGGATTACCTTGCGCTGGTGAAAGCTGATGAATACGATCAGGCCGATCGTAAGGGCCAGCATTCCGATGGTGCCAAAAAACAGCACCATTGAAATATTGTTATCCGTGCTAAACGCTTGAAGTAAAATCATTAGGGTGGGGTCAGGGTTTTGGGTGATGATTGTTTACCGGTCATTCGGGCTGGTAAAATCAACAGAATGGTATTCAGGGGGTTTTGGTTTGTTTTGGTAGTAAAAAAGGACAAAGGCTGACGCCAGTATTAAATTTAATAATATGCCAGTATAATCACTTAAGCTCCAGTATTTCTTCATTTCATTCAAGGTGAACCGATTTGTTATGATATTTAAGAACAAAGTACAGGAAATGCTGATGATGTATGCAATAGCGATTAAAAATGTAGGGTTTAATATACTATAATTATTGGCAGAAGGTTTCAAAATGTAGGTCAGATAATACAAGCATAAAAATAAAATGATGATATACCCAATAACCGGCGTTACTGAACTATAATGAACATTATCCGTTCTAAAATTCAGGCAGACAAAAATGGCGTATAAAAGGACAAGAATGCTCACAAAAAACCTGAATCCTCTTATTTTAACTGTCAAATAAAAAAACCAGGATAGCATAAAAACCTCGAAGAAATCATAACACTGCAATATGATAAAGAAATGAGCAGCACCCCATTGGGTTGTGGCTAATCCATCCACAATAAAAGAAACGCAACAATATATAAAAAAAACCCACAATTCTTTTCCAGCCTTTCTTCTGCAGAAAATCAGGAAAAAAATTATGGGTAAAGTCGTTGAAAGTATTCGAATCTTTTCTAGCACTTAATTTTGGATATTCTCCAAATATAAATACTTAACATCAGATTTACAAGCAGTTGTGAATCTATAAATTTTCCAAATCAGCTAAAAAAAATTGTATTTAGCTCATCAATTTACTTGCCGAACCAACTTGACGTTGGGAGAGCGGTACTACCACCAAGTGACACTATTGTTCCAAATTTTCCTTTCTGTTGACCTAATTTGCCGCTTTGATCGATACTTGTTATTTCGTTAAGCACTTTACCTTTTGCAGTCAGACCTCCAAAAACCATGACTTTTGCGCCTTCTTCATTGATTGCCTCTGAAAAACTAAGACCAGCGCAACCAGGTTGGGATAAGATGCTTTCTATCGCAGCCCTGTCAATAGTGAAGATTGTAGCTTCTTCTTCAGCGGCTTGATCAACATGGTTTTTTACCATTTTTGCTGCCATTTCCAACGTGATTTCTCCGTTAATTTGGACGGAGCTCTTCGTTTCCTCTATGAGTAATTCTTTGTTCATAATCAGAGTTTTAAAGATTTTTTTGCCTTACTTAAAGACAACGTAATTAACCCCTAAAAAAAAGATTCAACAACGCTTAGTTAAGAGGTTAAAAAACCTTAAATTGCCTGAGATTCAGACTAGTAGAGGGTTTCGGTAAATATACGAAGAATATCTACTTGTTAATTTTGCGTAACTTTCCGGGAACAGCATCGTATTTTTACGGTCTGTTTTTTAGCTTGGTAACGCTGACTTTGGAAAATATTTTAAAATTATCCCCATTGTGAACACAAATGTGGATAATTAGAAACCCTTAGATGCTGGCAAGGGATCTTAAAAACGGGGACTTTTGGCGGAATTTTGCTTGCTTAGCGGGTGGAATTTACAATTAATGGTAAAAACACGCGTTTATTCGGAGGAAAAAGAAGAAAGAAGTTGATTGATACCGGACTTTATGGGTTTTCAAGGATTTGGAAGATCTTACTGGACGGTAAGCTGGACATTCGATGGGTTGGTAAGAATCGTTACCAATCAACTTTCTGCTACAAACTTACACCTAAGAAAAAAATTAGAACAGAGCAGTATTGCTCTTTTTCAAATATTCAGCTTTTACCCTTAAACTAGTAAAATTGCGATACTGAAGTATTTAAAATATATATATTATTCAAAATCAATATAACCGCAAACGCATAGTAACAATTTTACAACCAGCCTTATGAGTGTTGAACTAGTAATTAAGGTCGCTATTGCTGATGATCATAAGATTTTCCGTGATGGTATCAGGATGGCCTTAAAGGATAAGGATTATCTCAAAATTATATGGGAGGCTGAAGATGGTCGCGATCTCGTTCATAAGATGCTGTTGAAAAAGCCGGATGTTTTATTAATGGACATCCGTATGCCCGAAGTAGACGGGATTAATGCGATAGGCATACTTCGAAAGGAATATGAGGATGTTAAAATTATCGTACTGACTATGTATGATGATCAGGAAATGATTTCCAAAATGATGGAAATGGGGGCGAATGCCTACCTGACTAAAACAACAGATCCCGAAGAAATCTACCAGGCTATACTCGCCTGTATGAATGACGATTTTTATTTTAATGATCTGGTAAATAAGGCAGTACTCTCCAAGCTGCAGACCAAGCGCCAGGTACGTCAATTCTACCCGGACCCCATCAAATTTTCTGAAAAAGAAGTCAAAATACTTCGACTACTTGCTCAGGATAAAACCACAGAAGAAATTTCAAAAGAAGTTTTTTTGAGTCCCCGTACAATAGAAACCATCAGGCAAAATATGAAAACCAAAGTCGGCGCAAAAACTATTGCAGGATTAATTATGTATGGGATGAGAAATAAGCTGATAGATTAAATTTTCAGACAATTTTTTTAACACAAACAAGAATTTCATTCCCTTTTCAGTGAGTACAAAATTTAGTACATATTTTATTCACAAGTAACAGTTTTTAAGAAAAGGCGCCCAGGATTTTCAATTTTTCTTTTAAAGGCTATACATTTCTTCTTTAATCAACGACCTACTATAAATTGCCTTTTTCCATGAAGATTTTAATTAAAAGTTGTCATAAACTATCTTAAAAATGTTAGCGCGAACTTCATGCCATTTCGTCGCGATGATTAGAAAATCTTAATAAAAAACAGATAAAATCTCGATTGACAAAAAATATTTTGAAAATACTTGGGGTGTAACTCAAAATCGAGAAGCGTGCTAGTAGGCCATTATAGGGCCTTAAAATGGATATCTCCTGTTCATCCTTGACAAAGGGCTTGCGATAATTTTAAACAAATAAACAGGCTGAGAATTCTTTTAAATGCTATTTCCAACAATCAACTAACTGAAAATTGAACATTTCCCGAATTTTGAAAAGTCGTTTTCGGGAATTATTCGGAATGGCTTCCTTATTTCTGCCGTATTTCTTCGGAAGTCCTTCGGGAATCCTAGCTGAAATAGCCTGAAAGTCCCGAAGAACTTCCGAAGAACCTGCGAAGAAATCCTGAAGGAATATGGATTAAATAACGAAGAAATCATGAAGAAATCCTTAATTCGGAAATCATAAAAAAATCGACCGACAAAGTGTCATTTTATTCTATAATTTCACTTCTAATTTTTGTATTTCGTGATCGGATTGTTCGATTATTTTGAATACGAATTTTTCCTAAAATTAATGCATGTTGAGTGTCGCGATAAACCCTCTCTAAAAATTGAAATTAGAAACCAAAATGACACCTCATATAAATATAAATTTATTTCAGAGCTTCAGGTTGAAACCGAAGTAAACAATATAAAAAAGTGTCTAAAATCTAAAGAGATTTTCAGATATAGTGTTTAAACGACAAGCGAGTTAAACCTTCCGTTGGGCCAGCAGTAATAACTTCACCGATATTGTTTGCGAATCTAAGAGTGACTGGAAGCCCATCTCCATATATACAAGCGTTGTAATTAAGTTTTGTTAATGACATTACGTCTTCGCACACGGTTTTAATATTTTCTTCACCTCTTATAATCTCAACACTTAGTGGGTTGGGTGTTTCTAGTCCAATAACTGTTCTCATTTTCGGGATATAGCCTTTCGTCCATAAAAAAGCCTTGTTTTCATTTATAACAAAAGCTGTTCCCCTCGGCACGGGATATGTATAATCTCTATATATTTTAAAAGAACTTTCAGGACGAATACGTACGCCAACAATCTTAGTCTTGTTTTCGCAAGCATCTAAAAATCCCGACCATTCAATATCATCAAAATAAGTTTTGGCATGAATAAAAATTGACCTTGGGAATTCATTGTTATTATCTACCCTGTAGGTATCTATTGCTTCTTTTAAGAGTGAAAAGGCTGTTTCTTTGTCTATGTGGAATTCTCTTGACTCTGGGTTGTACCATTTTCCTGTATTGCCTTTAAAAACGAGGCCGTCACCAGAATCAAGAAACATCTGTGCGGCGCAACACGCTGATCTAATATCATTTGCATTGTCTAGTTTTTTATAAACTAGGCCTATGTAGCAAACTTTTTCTCGTACCGAAGATAATTTCCAAGGTGTGCCACCGAGTTTGTAGTATAAAGTTGTACTTAAATTCCAAGCAATAGCCGATTCGAATATCGTTAGATCTCTTTGTAATTTCCCGAATGTATTTTTAAATTCTCGGAAGGCGATTGTGCTTTCCCTTACTATTTGTGTTATAACACGATCTTTTAGTAATTTAGCTTTCAGCTGATTGTGAAAGTTTACTTCGTATTTATATGCCTCTTGTAATTCTTCGAATTCTGGGAATAACTGCGGGTTAAATTGAAAATATTTATTTTTTATTCCTATTTTAATATTTGAGTTTGATTGTGAAATTCTGGATTTTGGTCTGCCGAATAGATAAATTTCATCGGGAATTATGACATACCAAACATTAATTGGAGGACGATCATCATTAATATAACTAATAAGTTTATTAGAATATAAATTTACAAGATTATATATTCGTTG
>CBDCCE010000006.1:0-183504 GCA_965214575.1 Puia sp. | reverse complement strand
ACTATTTTGTCATTCACATATAGATTCATCTTACCCATCGACTCATTGTGCTCGCCCATTTTTTCTTTTATGAATTCCATTCCCACGCTGTATTTACCCGGTTTGAGTACCCCGGAAACCAGTACCTGTTCGGGTTTGATGCCCAGGAAATTATATACATAGTATAATTTGTGATCTTTAATAAATAAACTGTGTCCTCCAAAACGGGAGCCGTGGGCAAAAATAACACCGGAGCAGTTCGCATCTTTTATTTCAATATTGGCAACGATCTTGTAGGATTTTCCCCTGATATTTACTGCAACCGCTTCCGGAACGGCACTGGCATGCGGATAATAAGTATAACTGTCTCTGGCTGGTTCTTCCGACGGACGTTCGATACCCGCCTGTTCAACAGCCGAACGATCGTCTATGGGTTTGGCGAAATTTTTATCGGCCTGTTCGTCCCAGTCCTGCATCAGCTCTTTTAATTTTTCCGGGTTTTCCTTTGCCAGGTCTTTTGACTCGGAGCGGTCCGCATCCACATGATAGAGTTCCCATTTATCCTTGTCGAAATGACCTTTGCCGGTGAGCGGTGCATGTACGGCAACGGCCTTCCATCCATCCTTCCATATGGCGCGGGTACCCAGCATGGAATAATATTGAATATGTTTTTGTGTGGGCGCATCGGGCGCGGCATCAAAAGAATATTTCATGGAAACCCCGGACAGCGGATACTGGGCGACACCCCGATAGGTTTCCGGCATTTGCAGTCCGCATATCTCGAGAATGGTAGGTACAATATCTACCGCATGATGATACTGATTCCTGATTTCACCCTTTGCCTTGATACCCTTTGGCCAGGTAATAATTAAAGGATCTGCTGTACCTCCCGAGTAATTGGAATACCGCTTGAACATTTTAAAAGGAGTGGAAAAAGAAGCGGCCCATCCGGTTGGATAATGCTCATAGGTATTGGGACCTCCCAGTTCGTCAATCAGTTTCATATTTTCGGACAGCTCATCGGGAAATCCGTTGAAGAATTTATTTTCATTCACGGAGCCGCTCGGACTGCCTTCTCCTGATGCTCCGTTATCGGCGGCATAAAAAATGACCGTATTATCGTACTGGCCCGTTGCTTTCAGGTAGTCGATGATTCTTCCTACCTGATCGTCGGTATATTCGGAGAATCCCGCAAACACTTCGCAAAGCCGGGAAAATAATTTCTTTTCGTTGGCATTAAGCGAATCCCAGGGACGTACATAGTCACCCGGATTGGCCTGGTCGGCCGGCATCGGATTAAACTCGGTCAGTTTGGTATCCTTCGGCAAAATGCCTTTAGCAATCATACGCGGAAGAACCCATTTCCTGTAAGCGTCATAACCATCATCAAATTTTCCCTTGTATCTGGCGATATAATCCTTAGGTGCCTGATGCGGGGCATGGTTTGCACCGGGACAAAACCACATGAACCAGGGTTTGGAAGGATTGGCTGATTTTTGATCGGTGATCATACTGATGGCGTGATCGGCCAGATCCTTTGACAAATGATATCCCTGTTCAGGCTGGTAAGGTTGTTCAACGGCATGATTGTCTTCTACCAGATCCGGATACCACTGATTGGTTTCGCCACCAATAAATCCGTAAAAACGATCGAAGCCCATCTGCAGCGGCCATTGCTTTTTGTTGGCACCCGCCGACAGATCCGTTTCCGGCACATTATGATCTTTTCCCAGCCAGAAAGTACTCCATCCGTTATCCTGTAAAATATGCGCCATGGTTGCGGCCTGATCCGGAAGCTGGGCACTGTAACCCGGAAATCCGTTAGCCCCTTCTGTGATCGAACCCATTCCATTCAGGTTGGCATTGCGACCGGTTAAAATACAGGAACGGGTGGGCGAGCAAAGCGCAACCGTATGCCATTGCGTATAGGTCAGGCCGTCTGCCGCCAGTTTATCCAGGGTTGGCATACTCACGCGACCGCCGTAAGGTGACCAGGTAGCGAGTCCGGTATCGTCATATAGAATAAACAGAATATTTGGAGAACCTTTTGGTGCCGTTTTCCGGATGTAAGGTTTCCAGTCCGGCGTGGACTCGCGTACATCGAGCTTTATTATTCCTCGAAACGAAGAACTGTCGCCGGTTGGGGTGACGTTCCCCGCAGCGGTTTCGGTTTGCGGATTGGGATGACAGCCGGTGACAAATAAAATACCGAAAGCAATCAGAATTTGGGTAATGAATCGTTTAACTAACATGGTGTTTGGGTTGACAATGATGAATTCGTTTATTATGATGACTGTTTTTATATTGAAAACGGATGCATAGTATACCGATTTTCTGATTCATTTGGTCGGGACGCATTCCAAATCTTCGAATTTGGCGAATATGGTACAAGGAAACGGTCACTCAATACGTAATATCCTTTCTCCTTGCCCAGATAATGCCATCCGATTTTTCGGAAGAAACAGGATGCCGCAACACGTCGTAGTTATTCTCCATTAAAAACCCGATCATATTATCCAGATTTTTGGACCCCCCGTTCATATAATGAACATCCATACTGATATGGTCTATATATTGTAACTCTTTGGGGGAGAGATGATATAATATCTCATATTCCCCGCCCTGAATAGTGATTTTAAGGAGATGGATCCGATGGATTTTATATTTTTTCCGAAGGGTCGCCAGTTTATACACGCTCACCAGCACACCGGCAGACTGAACCTCTCCATGATAGGAAGGTCCCAGGGAAGGTTGCAGTTCAGCCACCGCATGATAATTGACGAGTCCGTCTGCTTTACCAACCGAACAGTTGTACGCTGAAAAGGACCAGTCGCCGATCAGGGATGTATGATATTTCAGAATCTGAAAGGAAGCCGGATTCGGCTCAAAGGCAATCACCTGTGCCCGCGGAAAATGATAGAGGGCACAAAGATCAAAATATCCCTTGCCGGCACCGATATCCACAATGACCGGTTCAACACAGACCGATTTTTGTCGAGCAGGGGCTGCAGGTATTTTTCATTTTGAAAAACCGAGTGAAAACGGTCCATATTATGGCCTTCAATTTTCATGGGAAAAGAATGGCGCAGATGGAGTGTAAAAGAATCGCTTCCCCTGAATATTTTATATATAAAATAGCTTACCCAGTTTTCCACATGGGAAATCACACTGATATACTGGTTTACCTGGTTGACTATTTTTGTGTTTGAAATCACAAAGGCTGTTTCAGTTGAAAATATTCAGAAGGTGTTTGGCCACTTATTTTTTTTACCGCACTTAAGAATGTGTTTCGGGATTTAAATCCTCCCTCTTTCATGAGCGCTTCCAGCGTATAGTTCAAAAACTCCGGCGAGGACTGCAGCAGACCGCGGATATGCGTCACCCGATAACCGTTCACCCATTCATTGAAATTCTTCCCATAGGTCTGGTTAATAAAAGCTGAAAGCTGATAAGCCGGAATATCGAGCTGCCCGCAAAGATTTTTTAATTTAAACCCTGGCGTCAGAAAGGGTTTGTTTGTGTTCATATGATTTTCTATCTGCTCCCGGTATACCCTGCCCTGCTGCTCCGTTATCGGGGGCCGTTTTTCCCCGGGCTGGCTTACCAACGGCACTTCGATGCGTGCATGAGAGTCCATCACCCATCCCTGTATGCCGTAGAGAATAGAAGGCCTGACGATCAGATAGCCCGTGATGAATAAAACCGTGCCGGTCAGTGTCAGAATCATCAGGCTGATCAGGTCGTGACTGGGAAGAAAATGAAAAATATATTCTACAGTGAGCGCCAGATAGCCGCTGAATAAAACTGAAGTAAACAGAAAAAGCCAGCGGAGTGTGGACTCATTCTGATACACCGAACCCTGAGCCTGCAAAATATAACGCCTCCTTTTTATGATCAGATAATACTGGGATATAACCAGCGTGAGACCGAAAACAAATCGTATCATAAACCCCCAGCCCGGAGGAATCCACCCCTCGGCTTCCTTACCCATCTGCCTTTTGTCTGCCATGAATCGCGCGATACCCGATAGTTTTTCCGCAGCCGGTAAAAGATAGTAAGGTATCTGGCAAATCGTGAACAGAACGACGGGAAGAAACAGAAGCCAGTCCGATTTTTTCAAATAGTATGACTGATATAAAACAGAACGGACGTACAGATAGGAAATAACCGGAAAACTCATGGTGGCCCAGGCCATTGAACGCCACATGTGAGGGAAATGAAGATAGAATGCAGTAAAAGTCAGACCCGTATGCAACAGGATGATGGATGCATTAAACAGGCAGAGGGCAAGCAGTTTCGGCGCGAGGTTTTGATTCCGGTTTACGAAAATCAGCACAAAGGCGACTGTAATGGCCAGCAGCGCAGAAAAAAACACAAGCGCAAAAAAAACCTCGTTGGTTTGGGGCATCCGGTTACAGAGAACTTTTAAAAAAATTGCTGACTATTTACTCCCTTTCAGATCAACAGATAATTTATTCAGGTGTCCGGTGAATTTAAACGGCACATCATACACATTAAATTCCACGGGTGTTCCGGTATCTTCACCCACATCAAATGTTTCATCGAGTGAAAACCTGGTCGGTATGGTTCTTTCAATACGTTTTTGTGCCAGCTGTTTTCCATCGACCGATAAAATCATATTGGCTCCTTTCCCCGCTCCGCCGCCATCATATACAAAATCGAGTGTAATGAGATGCGCACCGGGTGATAATTTCTGCGGCGACTGAATGGTAACCAGCCACTGCGGCTGATTGGTTCCGCGATACATGAACATGGGTTTGCCGTCTTTTACGAGCAACGCAAATCCTCCGAAATAGCCTCCCATCGTAGCGAGTACACCCTGCGTATTAGCCACTGCATTCACGTCTGCGGTCAGGGTCCAGGACTGATTTTTAAAGTTAGGTGCAGAGCCTTCGGGAATTCTGAACGCGCCTTCAAAATATTCAAAATGCGTTCTGCCCTTGGTCAGGCTGGGACGTATGGCCGGGTCAGCTCTTTCAGCAAAAGATGCGTCGAGTGGCAGTACGTTATTCTTTTTGGCCTCTTCATAAAAAAGAGTTTGAAGATCCCTGAGTTTTTCCGGGTTTTTTTCAGCCAGGTTATCCGCTTCACTGAAATCATCTGCAATATGGTAAAGTTCCCATTTGAAATCGCGTGAGGGATATTTAGTATCACCTCCCATTGTTTGAAAAGGTTTACGAAATGGAGTGGTACAGGCCACCCATCCATCGTTATAAATACTGCGATTGCCGAGCATTTCAAAATACTGCGTATTTCTCCTGCCTGTTGCCAGTGCGCTGTCAAATGTATATACCATGCTCACGCCATCCATCGGACGCTGATCCACGCCGTTCACACGTGTGGGTTGCGGTAAACCGCATAAGTCAAGGATCGTCGGTACAATATCAATCACATGATGAAACTGGGAGCGGATGCCTCCTTTGTCTTTGATTTTTTTAGGATAACTAATCACCATCCCGTTACGTGTTCCTCCGAAATGCGAGGCCAGGATGTAATGGAATGAGATAAAATGGCAAGGCCTACCCATGCAATTTGCTGACGCAGTTTCATTTTTCGGTTATTTAATGGCAGAATAATACTTGTGCAGAAGTAGAACTAATTACCCGATACGAAGGAAAATCGAGGTTCAGAATTGGCCAAATTCGATGATCCGGAACAAGATCAGCCTGTAATGACCTGTTCGCCGGAGGCAAAATACTCCGAAGGACTTTTGCCGGTCTGTTTTTTCACGGCTGTAAAAAATCCCGTGCGGGAATTGAAGCCGGCTTCTCTGGCAATGGCTTCGAGCGTAAACTGGGAATATTCGGGAGAAGATTTAAGCAGACTCTCTATATATAATATACGGTAACCGTTGATCAGCTCGTTGAAATTTTTTCCGTATTCCTGATTGATAAAGGCAGAGACCTGATAAAAAGGAATCTGCAACTCCTCACTTAAGTCCTGCACTTTATATCCTGATTTTAAAAAAGGCTTGTTGGTCACCAGGTGCTTTTCTATCATGAGCCTGTAGGTTCTGCCCTGTTCCGCGGTGAGATAGGGTCTTTTTTCATCTGGCGGCGCTTCAATTGGCCTGCTCAATTCAGGAGTTTGAACGCTTTCAGGATTTCCATGCAGCCATCCCTGAAATCCATATAATATATTAGGCCGCACCATCAGGTATACGCTGATAAAGAAGATGGTGCAGGTCATCGTAAAAAAGATCAGGGTGGACAGGTCAATCTTATGACTGAGATGGAACACGTGCTCGCAGGTAATGACGATATAAAATACGAAAAGCACGGAGGTAAAGAGAAAAAGCCAGCGGTAGGTAATCTGGTTTTGTTTAAGGGTATGGCCGGTCTGAAAAATACGCCGCCTCATTTTGGCCAGCATCAGGAACTGGGCAATCAGCAGGGAAAGCCCCAGCACAAACCTCGACATCACGCCCCAACCCAGGGGTAACATACCTTCCGGTTCTTTGGCTATCAGGGATTTATCTGCCATAAAATGGGAAACCACAACCAGCTTTTCTGAAGCAGGGCTTAGATAGTAAGGCAGGAGGTTGATCGAATAAAGAACCGCCGGTATGAACAGTAGCCAGTCCGTTTTTTTGAGGCGAAAGGACTGATAAAGAACCGACCTGACATACAGATAGGCTACCACAGGTGCAGTGAACGTGGTCCAGGCGGTTGACCTCCAGAAATGCGGGTAATGAAGATAGAATTCGGTGAAACTCAAACCGGTATGCAAAATGGTGACGGAAAAAAGCAGGATATATATGGCCAGCAGTCTGGGGGCAAGTGTCAGGTTCTTATTAACAAACAAAAGAATAGCTGCCACCACAAAACCCAGTAGAGAAGCAAAAAAAGTAAGGGAAAAAAACAGTTCGTTGGTCTGGATCATAAAGAATGCTAACCTTGCTGACCGCTTCTGAGCCATACTGGTCAGAATTCTGATGGAAAGATAAGAAAATTAAATATCAGGAGATTCCCGGATTGGGAAAGGGAAGGCGACTAACCCGACAGAGTTAAAAAGAAAAAACCACCAGTTTTACTCAGTGGTTTTTCATTTTTTGAATTTTAACGGCTTTCTCAGTAGGATTGGATAATGGCTTTCAGATTTGGACTTGGTTTCTTTCGTTCGGATTGGATATATCAAATATAGAGGCATTCCCCGGATTACGTTAGCGCGCTAACACTCGATTTTTTATCGTAGATCTACGATACCCCTCCGGTTCAGAGTATCCAGCATAAAACAAACAGTAAGGCAATCACTATCAGTATGATATAAAAGGCTCTCCGTGCATACTGTTTCTCCGCAAGGCCAAAATTCCTCTGGGATTCGTAGGCCTGCACTTCGTTGTTGTTCACAGGGTGTTTCATTTCCGGTCTTTTTTCCGTTGATTGGGTCGGGTGTCAGTCAAAAAAACGCGGGGCAAAAATGAATATTGTCACCCGTTTGTTAAGGATATAGGATTTGATTTATTGTAGATTTATAAGTAGTTTTACTTTGGTTAGTCCATACTAAGTCCATAATTAGTCCATTGGCTCTATGGATAAACTATGGACTTAGTATGGACTTAACCTAAATAAAATACGAACGAAACAACAACTGATATTTGAACCGAAAAGTAAAAAGATAATTATGGCCAGAGTAAATAATAATAACCTGCGGGGGAAACTGGGACCGATGGTGCACTACCTGCTGGATGGACAACCGGTTGTACGCGCCCTGCCGAAAAAGTACCGGAGGACCAAAAATTCCGTGCATAGTGGCCGTAATTTTGGCCTGGCGAGCACTATGGGCAGTCTGATCCGTGCGGAGATGCACGTTCTGAATCCTGCCCGGACCGAGAAGAGTTGTATGTACCGGCTAACCGGTGCACTAAACAAATTTCTCAGATGGAAAGAGAAAGAACTTCCGGCTTTGGACGAGCCGCCTGCAAAGATACCTTTTTTGCAGGATTTTCAATTCAATGAATTGTCCAAATTTACCGTACTAAACGCCTTTTCCCCTTTAATCCGTCTGTCGGAAGAGGGGAATCTGGAAATTGGGCTTCCCGCGATGTTGGCTCCCGCAGAGATCCTTCGGGCGCCTGAGGCCGCTGATCATATGATCTGCCATTTCACACTGATCGGTGCGGACTGGACGCAGGGTAAGGCAAAAACCTATGCGAAAGAAAAAATCATTATACCCAAAACTCCGGCATTCGCGCAGCCACCTCCCGTTAGCTTCGCCCTTGAACAAAAACCCGGCGAACTGTTGATGCTGGTGATGACGCTGCAATATATTGTCACCAAACCCGGAATGACGATCGTTTACAGGGACGATCAAAAAACCCGTTGCGGAATCGCCTGGCTTCACTACACTAAGTAAGTATCCAAACGTTTTTCAAACTGTTAACAAGCTCATCCGGATGGGCTATTTCATTTACGATTAGCTTCGTTGTTCATGAAGATATCCGGCATCTTCTTCCTCAGTTTTTTCATGCTCTTTAGAGGGGTTGGCCATGCACAGAGCAGCAGAGGCGCAAGAACCATGGGTTCGCTGAAAGCCGTATTGGCCGACAGCAGTGGCAACAGCGATCTGAGTGATGCCACGGTTTCCCTTACCCCTCTCAATGATTCGACCGATATACAGTATGTCACCTCCGATCGCAGGGGAAATTTTCTGATGAAAAATATCCGCGCCGGTGACTATTCGCTGCTGATCACCTTCGAAGGTTACCATCATATCCGAAAGACCATTTCTATTTCCTCCGGGCATCCGGATATTGATCTCGGAAAACTTTATCTGCAAAGAGCAACGGATATGATGGAAGCGGTGGTTGTACAGCGGCCGCCGGTGGTGATTCATAAGGATACCGTGGAGTACAATGCTGGCAGTTTCGCCACCAAACCCAATGCTGTGGCGGAGGACCTTCTGAAAAAAATGCCCGGCATACAGGTGGATAAAAACGGAAACATAACGGCACAGGGAGAAACCGTGAGTCGTGTACTCGTGAACGGCAAGCGTTTTTTCAGTGATGATCCCAAACTCGCTACGCGCAATCTGCCCCCGGATATCATTGACAAGATCCAGGTATTCGACGACCTGAGTGACCAGAGTAAATTCAGCGGCTTCGATGATGGCAATCGCGTGAAGACCATCAATATCATTACCAAAAAAGATAAACGCCAGGGTTATTTCGGAAAGGTTGTGGCAGGCGCTGGCACTGATGAAAATTATGATGAAAGCGTGAACATGCATCGCTTTGAAAAAGACGAACAGATTTCTGTACTCGGTCAGGCCAATGATATCAATAAACAGAATTTCACGGCGGAATCCGGTCCCGGTGGACGGGGAGGCGGCAATGCACCGGTCGCCAACAGTGGCGTGACCACGGTCTGGGCGGGCGGTGCGAATTACCGGAATGCTTTCGGACCAAAAACAGATTTCTATGGAAGCTATTTTTTCAACAGCCAGCACATCGCCGTGGATCAGCAGGACAGTGCCATCAAAACGATTCAGAATGCCTCTGCGCCCGACAGCTCCAATACAACGGCCGGCAATCAGAGCAGTATTCAGAGACTCAGCAATCATCGCGTATATCTGAATCTTGAACAACGGTTCGACAGCAGCAATTCCCTGATATTCCGTCCCAATGCCACATTTCAGCACAGCAGTCCCTCGAACTCCTCCTATTCCACTACCGTGGATAATGTTGGATCGCCGGTGAATTCTTCCACAGGAAATTCTTCGAGCCATAACGACGGATTTAATATCAATGGGTCCAATCTTCAGCTCAGGCATAAATTCGCAAAAAAATTCAGAACGATTTCGCTTGACCTCAACGGAACGGTGAACAATACGGAGGGCTATGGATATAATTATGCGGTCAATCATTTTTACCGTCCGCAATCGGTGGATACGCTGAATCAATATATACAGGATACCCTGCATGCTTATACGATCAGTCCTACCCTTTCCTACACCGAACCCGTAGGGAAAAATCAGATTCTCGAACTGAACTACAATTTTAATTACCAGCACAACCGTTCAGTGAATAATACGTTTGACTATACTGATTCCCTGCACGATTACAGAACCTTCGACAGCCTGTTCAGCAATTCCTACGAGTTCGTTTCCCATGCCAATCGCTTTACGCTGAACTACCGGGTGCAGAATGCAAAATTTAATTTCTCTGCGGGCACCGGAATTCAGTTCACGGGTTTTAACAGCCTGAATACAACCAAGGATATCCGCGTGGTCCATGACTACACCAACCTCACGCCTACGGTAAACTTTCAATACACGATCTCCAAAACAAAACATCTGCGGTTCAATTATTCGGGCAGGCCGGGAACGCCTACCGTAACGCAGCTTCAGCCGCTGGTAACCACCAGCGATCAGATCAATTACCAGGAAGGCAACCCGGCGCTCAAACCGCAGTTCACGCATAGTCTCCGGATGCTCTACTCTTCCTTTGATCCGGCAAGTCAACATGTGGTTTTTGCCACACTGAATGCGAGTACCATAGTAAACGATATCCAGTCCGCCGTCTATTATAATACCAAAGGCGGACAACAAACCAGCTTCGTCAATCTGAACGGAACGTACAATATAGCCGGGTATTTTAATTATGGATTTCCCATCCGCTCACCCAAATCCAACCTGAATTTTATTACCAATGTGAACTATGCGCAGAGCCAGACCCTGCTGGCCGCGGATTCCCTGGATGCGGCAGACAACAACTACGCGCATGTGTATTCGAAAAATACCGGGCTTTCTGAAACGATTTCCTGGACAACCAATATCAAAAAGAACTTTGATATGAATTTCAGCTCCACTTCGAAATACAGCATCAATACGCGCAGCGGGGGAACGGGTCAGAAATCAAACACGCAGAATAACCTGAACGCCTTTTCACAGAGTTTTTCTGCAGAAATAACAGCTTATACCAACAGTGGCTGGCTCATTGCCACTACGCTCGACTATACCTATACGAATAATAACGCAGCTGCTTATAATGCGAGTGTGCCTTTGCTGAACCCGAGCATCGCAAAACAATTGTTTAAGAAAAAAAATGGCGAACTGCGACTGACCGTATTCGACCTGCTCAACCAGAATACTTCGGTCAGTAAAACGGTCAGTTCGAGCCAGGAGTCCTATACCCGCACGAATGTGATCACGCGCTATGCCATGCTCACGTTCACCTACAACCTGAATAATTTCGCCGATGCCGTGCAGAAAAAAATGCCTGGCTTTTTTCCCGGCGACCGCGGCGGCAGAAGAAATATGGACCGGTAGTGGCGGATATATGTAGTCAACTACGTATATTTGAACCTAATTACCGGTATGGAAAAAACAATCACTATTGAACCAGCGTTTAACCGTCATTGCAAGGAGATCGTCGGGCTCATTCTGCCCATCCAGCAGATCGAATTTCAGGTGCCCATTACCATTGAGGCCCAGCAGGACCTGCTCGATATAGAAACCCATTACCGGCGCGACGGAGGTGAGTTCTGGGCCGCCTTTCACGATGGAGAACTGGTTGGCACGATCGCGCTGATGGCCACGGGTCACCAGGCAGGAGCCATCCGGAAAATGTTTGTCAAAAAAGAATTCCGGGGTAAGGACCTGGGCATTGCGCAGAATCTGCTGAATGAACTGCTGGGTTTCTGTCGCAGTGAGGGTATCACCGACCTGTATCTGGGTACCGTGGATATGCTTAAAGCGGCACACCGATTTTATGAACGCAATGGATTTATACGCATTGCGGCAGAGGAACTGCCTGCTTATTTTCCGCGTATGCAGGCCGACAATATATTTTATCATTTACATACAGACTGATCCATGAATGTTATCGATGAATCCGGCATACTGGCCATTTCGACGAGGCTGCAGCGCCTGGCAGATACGATCCGCAAGGATGGTTTTCTGATCTATCAGGCCAATGGCGTGAATTTTGAGCCGAAATGGTTTCCTGTAATTTATACGCTCTATCATAAGCCGGGCATCAGTGTGGTTGAGCTGGCCATCGAAATAGGATATTCCCATCCGTCCACCATTACCCTGCTCAAAGAACTCGAAGAGAAAAAATGGGTGTTGTCCAAAAAACATAAAACAGACGAAAGAAAACGTCTTCTTCAGTTATCGGTAAAAGGGGAAAAAGAAATTGAAAAAATGAAACCGGTATGGAAACTGATTATTGCTGCGGCAACGGAACTCACGGATACCCGGAACAATCTGATGAAGGCCATCGGAGAAGTGGAAGAACAATTAAAAGAAAAGAGTTTTTTCCAGCGTGCTAAAGAGCATATGCCTGCCAGGAAAAAATAATTCGTTCTTATTCCGGTTTAAGCCGCTTCGCGTATCTGCTGCTGCTCCGTTTTTTCGATTAAACGGATCCATTTGATTTTGTTCAGCGCCCGCATAATCAGGTAAGTGGAATCAAATTCAAACCATTTCCTGGCGAAATTGGCATTTTCCTTGTCGAAGTGGTGATTGTTCTGAAACAATTCACCCATTAATAAAAGGCCGAAAGGCGTGGAATTTCTGGAATGATCGTCGTTATGGTAATTCCTGTACCCGTATTTATGACCGCACCAGTTTACGATCGCTCCCTGAATGGGGCCCATGAGAAAATGAATGGGTAACAGGAGGAACCACCAGAGGCTGGGCGCAAAATAAATGTAAAAAGCCGTGTATGCCAGCGCAAAAAATATCCTTGTCAGCAGGCTGTGCCCAAAACGGTCGAGGCGGTCCCAGACGGGCAGGTATTTCTCCGTAAACTGAGGTTCCGGTTTGTCTTTACCTGAACTCAGACTGGTAAATATCTTCGAAGTATGTAACATCATCTGCACGACGTCCGTGAAAAAATAAGGTGAATGGGGATCTTTTTCCGTGTCGCTGTAGGTATGATGCATGCGGTGCATGATGCCATAGGCGCGCGGCACCAGGAAGGAAGATCCATGGGTGAACCAGGTCAGAAAATAAATGATTCTCTCTCCCCTTCTGCCGGTGGTATACATCTGGTGGGAAGCATATCTGTGCAAAAAAAACGAATGAAAAAACAGCGAGAGGAACCAGTGGGAAAAAAAGAAAATCAAAATGGGTACCATGGTATGGGCTAAACTTTAATAGGTATAAGGTTCCGGATTTTTTCAGGACCACAAAGGTAAATCATCCCGGGCTTCCGGCCGCCCAAAGAATGGCATTGGCGAACATTTTCTTAAACACGGCAGACTGGAATAAGTTGGCATGATGCCCCATCTGGAAGTAAATATTTTTCGCTTTCATCTGGTCATTTGACCAGATTACCGGATGATCCCCCATTTTGATGGCAGAGGGAGGCAGATAGCTGGACTCGTCCACCCGGGCGATCACATGAACCCGGGGCCTGGGGTCTTTGTTGTAAGTATACCACTCGTCGTCGGGAATGGAAAAGCTGGCCGGCAATCCTTTCATCACCGGATGATTTTTGTCTTCCACGTAAACCGTGCCTGAAGCTCTGGCTGCGATATAATCCTTCCACCGGATGCCGCCCATGAATTCAGAATACCAGTTCCACATGGTATAGCCATCAAATTCGCCCAGGAGGGAGGCATGATGGAATCCAACCCATCCGCCCAGGCCCTCTTCCATATATCTGGCAAAAGCTGCTTTGGCGCGGTCTGTCCACATATAGGGCGGATAATTCAACTGGATAAACAGCTGATAGCGGGAAAGAAATTCGTCGCTGATGGAATCCGTTTTATTGATCACCCGAAAGTCAAAATGCTTTTCTTCGGCAAAATGACCAAGCCAGTCCAGCGCGGCAACAACAAAGCCTTCATGCGGGCCGCCTCTTTCTGTGAGCACGAGCACGTGAAAACCGGCTTTTCCTGTCGTATCCCGGGCGAAGCCTTTACAAGCGGCAAAGCCGAGGACCATGGTAAACAGATATTTTAAGAACCGCCATTTCATTCAGAAAAATTTTACGAGAATGGATATTCCGTTATCAGCGGCCCGTACAGTAATAGAAGAAATCAGGATCAGAAAGAAAAAGCAGGCGCGCGATATCACTATGGGAAAAATATTTAAATCGAAAAAATCCGGGTTCCTCCGGCAGGGGACAAAGATAAAAGATTAAACAACCCGCCCCTTTTTTTAAGCAGGTCGTAGATTTGCATAAAAGCATATGCGGCTGGTCATTCAGGAAGACCTCTATCTGGAATCTATTCAGGAGAAACACGCGGAAAGTCTGTTCGGGCTCATTGAAACCAACCGGGTTTATCTCCGCGAGTGGATGCCCTGGGAAAAAAATCAGGTCTCCATAAAAGATACCCTGGTTTTTATCCGTAAGGCGGAATTTGAATTCAGAGAGGGGACTGCCCTGCAGGCCGGCATTTTTTCGGGCGGAATCCTAAGCGGCATGATCGGACTTCACCAGATTAACCTGATCAATAAAAATACCTGCATGGGATACTGGCTGGCAGAATCTATGCAGGGAAGGGGCCTGATGAATAAGGCCTGCCAGCGACTCATGAATTATTGTTTTGAGCAATTACACCTTCACCGCATTGAAGTTCACTGCGGGCTTGAAAATATCCGCAGTCAGGCCGTCGCGGAGCGACTGGGTTTTCATAGAGAAGGCATCTTAAAAGAAGTGGAATGGCTGAATGGAAAATTTATTGATCATCTGCTCTACGGTCTGATTCATTCGAAGGCTTAATTTGAAACGAAATGCAAGAGACTTATCAGACCCAACGGCTTCAGCTCCGCCCGCTACGCGCCGGCGATGAGCCCTTCATTCTTGAGTTGTTGAATACAGAAGGATGGATACGGTTTATAGGTGACAGAAACCTGAAAACCATTGAAGACGCCGCCCTGTATATTGAAAAAATTATGGCAAATACCGATATCCGCTACTGGGTGGTGAACACAAATCAGTCGTTGAAGTCAGCGGGTATTATCACAGTGATTAAAAGAAGTTACCTGGATCATCATGATATCGGGTTTGCCTTTCTTCCTGCCTTCTCCGGTCGGGGAAATGCATTTGAAGCCGCGGAAACGATATTGGGTGATTTGCTGAAGCAGCCTGCCCATCATGCGATACTGGCTACTACGCTGCCCGACAACAGGCGCTCGATCGGCCTGCTGGAGAAATTAGGATTTCGTTTTGAACGGGAAATAGATGTTGAACAGAAAAAATTATTTCTGTATTCCATCACTGCCTGCTGAGATTTTCCGGATTACATATGTCTCGGGAAAAATTTCGAGAGCGAAGCCAGCAAAATATAAGGAACAACGATAATGAAAGCGGAGATGATCAGATCTCTTTTTTTGTTCGGATTACGATCCCAGGCTTCTTCATATTTTCCAAATATCTTCCTGTCCCTTTCATTGACAATGAATATGTGGTTAAATAAATAAGCCGTGAATAAATAAACGGCCGCTGCAAAAAGTGCGGAAGCAGGTTTTGAACTAAACCAGGAATGTCTGAAGACGCGCAGATAGGTGGCTTCCAGAAACAGGATCCATCCGCCTACGGAAAGAGAAAATAAATACAGGGCCTGTATACGTGCATAAAAATCACGGGCCTGGTATGAACGCTGATAAAAATGGTTATAGATATTAAAATACAGATAGTCTATGGGTTTCATAGGGGTGTTGGGTGTTTAGGGTAAAAACGGATTCAGGTACAGTTCTTAAACGTTTTTTAAATCGAAACCTGTACAGAAAAGTCAAGAAAATCATTAATAAATATCAGCTTTTGGCGGGTTTCCAGAAAAGGGAAGAAATACTGCTTTTTACATTCTGATTCCGGGACAAATTCCCTTTCCGGAAATCAGTCCCGGTTATTTATCTTCGGTTTATGAACAGTACACCCGGAAATTCAACCAAAAAAGAGCTTTCCTATACTTCGAAAGTGTGGCAGACTACCGCTATTGTCTGTCTGTCACTCATTATCATACTCATTATCCGGGTTGCTTTTAACGTATTGCTGCTGGGCCTCGCGGGCATACTGATCGCCATCTATTTTCACGGGCTGGCGGATCTGATTCAAAAAAAAACAAAGCTTAGCCGGACGCTGGCCCTGCTGATCTCCACGGTGGGTACGCTGATCATTCTTCTGGTCGGGATGTGGTTTATCGGCGCAAAGATTCAGACCCAGATAGCAGAACTGAGCAATACGCTGCCGCAGACCATTCATACTGCCAAAGCGAAAATGTCGGAATCGCCTATCGGGAGCAAGATTCTCGAATATTCCTCCGGCAATAATTCCCAGAAGCTCATGGATACCGCCACGAGTTTTTTCAACACGAGTTTTGGCGTACTCGGGGATTTATATATTATTATTTTCCTGGGCATTTTTTTTACTTCTGATCCCGCACTCTACCGAAAGGGCCTGATGTTTCTTTTTCCCTCAGAAAAAAAAGAGACGGGTAAACTCATACTTCACCGGATCAGCGCATCGCTGAAAGGATGGCTGAAAAGTATTTTGATTTCCATGTTGCTGATTACCCTTCTGATCTGGGTGAGTCTTTCTTTTGTTGGCTTGCCTGTGACCATGGTGCTCGGACTGATCACGGGCATCCTCGAGATCATTCCAAACTTCGGGCCCATCATCGCCATGATACCCGGTGTATTACTGGCCTTTACGATCAGCACCAAAACGGCCGTACTGGTCGCGCTCATTTATATCGCGGCGCAAACGATCGTTGCCAGTATCGTTACTCCCCTGCTTCAAAAAAAGATTATCAACCTGCCTCCTGCGCTTACGCTGATCAGTCAGCTGATCATGGGTACCTTGTCAGGAGTCATGGGTATTATCCTGGCTGTTCCCCTGCTATCCATTATTATCATATTACTGGAAGAACTGTATTTTAAAGCTCAAAGCCAGTCTAAGCTTCAAGCCTAAAGCCCTTTCAGGCCTAAAGCCCTTTTAAGCCTAAAGCCTAAAGCGCAAAGCCTAAAACTGCAGCGAACTAAATCATTTTTGTGGATTGACCTTAGGCTGGATTAAGTTTTGGGCTTCGCGCATTAAGCTTTAGGCTTTAAGCTTTAGGCTGTAGGCTTAAAAAAGGTATTCCACTGAAATTAAATACGAATGTCTAATGGATTTATTCAGTAGCGGGTCCACAAAAGAGATCAATCTGTTACCCGGGGATGGTCAGGTATTCTATTATGGAGTCATCATGCCCCAGGTTAAAGCCAAATCTTTTTTTGATCACCTGATGAGTCATATTGAATGGAAGAATGACGAAACGATCATTTTTGGAAAAAGAATCGTCACGAAAAGAAAAGTCGCCTGGTACGGCGATCCGGGACTGGCCTACCGGTATTCGGGAATCACCCGACAGGCGCTGCCCTGGACGAACGGACTTTCAGAAATAAAGGAACTGACAGAAGAGATTACAGGCGAAAAATACAATTCCTGCCTGCTCAATCTTTATCACGATGGCGGGGAGGGCATGTCCTGGCATAGCGATGCAGAAAAAGAGCTGAAAAAAAACGGGGCCATTGCTTCTTTGAGTTTCGGAGCCGGAAGAAAATTTTTATTCAGACATAAAACCAGTGGCGAGACCGTATCCGTATTACTCGAACCCGGCAGTCTGCTGTTGATGGCGGGTGAAACCCAGACACACTGGCTGCATCGTTTACCTACTTCGAAAAAAGTGCTTTTACCCAGAGTTAACCTTACTTTCAGAAGCGTAAATCTTAAAGCCTAAAGCCCAAAGCCTAAAGCCTAAAACCAGAGGTCGTTAATCGTATATCGTGAATCGATTCGATAAACCATAAACGATATACGTCTTTAAGTTTTGGGCTTTACGCTTTGGGCTTTAGGCTTAAAAGGGCTTTGGGCTTTCTAAAATGTTTCGCTGAAATTGAATACAACCGTTTGATAGCCTTTACTGAAAGCATAGTCGATATCAAAATTGGTATGGGATGCCTTGCTGAATTTTATACGCAAGCCGGTTCCGGCAGCCGGGTGCCAGGATTTAAAAAAGGTTCCGGATCCGCTTACGGTATTGACATTTGAAAAAACAACAAATCCGAGCAGGCCATTCTCCGTAATATCTCTCCGGTATTCAGCTTCGAGATAGTAGAGAGCTTTGCCCCTGTAGCGGTTCTGATCAAAGCCACGGGCGGAACGATTGTATTCATCCCAGCCCGTACTGGGCAGATCCAGATAAGGCGTTCCGTTGGTCAGGTTCCACCAGAAAAAAGACCAGAAGGCAAGTGTATTTTGCTGATCCGGTTTCTCCGGTTTATTTAAAGGAAAATATTTTCTGAGATCGGCAAAGATGGATTGCCACCAATTCTTGTTTCCCATAAATCCGGGGTTCATCCGGTAAACGATATTAAGGTAGGTTCCGGGGAAGGGAAAAACATTCCTGTTACGGGTATCGTACAAAACATTAAAAGTTAAGCCGGACGAAAATGAATTTCCAGACAGGCCATAGGGATAGCCGGTAAAGCTTTTCAGGTTAACCCCCGAGTCGCTGGGTCCGATATTAAAATGGTAGTCCAGATCATATCCAGGTCCTATAAACAGATGGGGCCTTATTTTTTTGAGAGCTGCCTGATAAAATCGGATGTATTTATAATCTATCCATTCCTTCTCCGTATTGGAATGCGAGCTGCCCAGACCCCATGTATATTGCGGATAAACCAGAAAACGGATATCTCCCTGGATATTCCATGAATTATCTTTTAACCAGATCGAAGATCGCAAAGGCAGTCCGAACCGCCTGTTGAAATTGAAATAGGGTGCAAAATTCGCGGTAGAGAGGAAGGTGGTGGATTTCGGACCCAGATATATATTGGCTGTGGTACTGGTGACGAATGCGTTACCCGAGCTGGTATTCGAGCTAGCCAGGGGGTTCAGGGTAAAATATACTTTATTATCGGGTCTTTGCTTTTTTTCAGTTTTTGGAAGTTTGAAAAACATCTTATACACGTCCAGAAGATCCTTTTGTTTCGATGTGTCTTTGGCCGAAACATTTTGGGGAATCAGATTGGAAGCGTCCTGGGCATAAAGGGTTGTCGAAAAAATGCAAAATAGCAGAAACGTAGATAAATAAAGCTGAATTTTTGCTGTTTTAACCATTCTTGTGGCAGTCAGTGTTTAAGCTACGTAAAATTCCCCAACAGTTATTTAACTTCGGCCTATTATAAGGAGCAGTTTATGACGTATGAAGAACTGGTAAAAAATCATACCGGAGAAATGATAGAGAAACTGGTGACAGATGTCATCAGCAAAGAGGCCGTGGAAGTTCGTTTTGATTTCGAAGATAACGAGCAATGGTCAGTGATCACCATGCATATCTATGAGGAAGACAAGGAGATATCCCTGCAGCTGCATTCGGGCGACCGCTGGGTACTCTATTTTGGCTATTATGATGATGATGATGAATTTCACGAAATCACACAAAACCTGACAGAGGAGGAAAAAAATATCATCCCAAAGGGACTTCAGAAAGTGATGGCCAAGGTGCTGGTAGATGAACGGGGTATGCGCCTGCCCGGCAATTTTCTTTCAAAATAAACAGGGGAATAAATTCCCCTGTTTAAGCAAAGAAAGCATTTCAGCATTATTTTAAGGGAATAGCAGTTACCTGAATCATACCGGGCTACGGTGGATTTCGATTTCTCCGTATTTATACGGTTTTAGAGGCCGTTGTGCATTTCTGACGGAAAAAAGGCTATTTTATATTTCAATCCTGCCATGCAAAAAATACTACACTGGGTCGTTCTCCTTTTGCCACAATTTTGTCTGGTAGCTGCCTTCATAATTAGCCAGGTAAGAAAAACCAGAGAACTGCGACCCATTACCTTTATGCTGCTTAATGATATCGTATTTAATATCCTCATCATTTTTTACGGCTCGTTTTACGATGACAGGCCGGTATGGAACAGCATCACCAATTTAGGCGGTGTCACCGACGTGTTCTTTATTTATTATTATTTTTTCAGCATCCTCTGGTTTCCCAATCTGCGAAAACAACTTCTGATCTGTTTTTTTCTATTTCTTGCAGTGCTCGTCTACCTGTGGTTCGGACCTATGCACACATTCCATATGTTCTGGGTGACTTTATACGGCATCGAAAATCTGTTTATTGTGGTGCCCTGCTTCATGTATTTTTATCAGATTTTTCAATCCGATGACTTAGTTGATCTGAGAAAAAATCCCCATTTCTTTGTGGTTTGCGGACTCATTTTCTTTTATGGAACCACTTTCCCGTTTTATATCAGTTTTAATACTCTGTACAGCGTAACGCCCGGACTGTTAAAGGCATACTCTGTGATCAATGCCTTATTGACGACTATCTTTTATATCACTTTAATAAAAGCATATCTATGCCTGCAACCCGGGGAGAAATCATTCTCATCATGAGTATCATTTCCATTTTTATGCTGGTGATGATTACGTTTATCGTCACCATCCTGTTTTTTATTCAGAAAAAGCAAAAGGGATTTGCGTCTGATCTGAATACCGTAAAGGCAAACTATGAAAAGGAACTGTACAAAGCGCAACTGGAAATACAGGAGCAGACTTTCCAGGAAATTGCCCGCGAAATACATGACAATGTGGGGCAACTCATATCGCTTGCGAAACTGGGTGTGAACGCGCTTGATTTTGACAAAAAAGAGGAAGCTGCAAAACATACGGCGGGCATATCCGATATGCTTACAAAAGCTACGGAGGACCTTCGTCATATGTCAAGATCCATGAATGCCGATTTCATAAAAAAACGCGGTTTGGTCAGGTCCATCGAAATGCAGACAGATTTTCTCCAGAGAAGTGAAAAATTTAAAACCCATTTTCGGGTTGTGGGTGAAATCAGACGACTAACCGAAACCAAAGAAGTGATTCTTTTCCGGATTCTGCAGGAAGCCGTTAATAATATTATCCGTCATTCCAGAGCCACGGAAATGAATATCATTCTTACCTATAACAAAGAGGGTTTGCTGCTTAAAATTCAGGATAACGGGAAAGGTTTTGTTATGCAGAAGGAAACTGATGAAACGTTGTCCATGAACGGAATCTACAATATGCAGCACCGGGCCAGACTGATTGAATCTGAATTCCGGATTGAGAGCATTCCGGACAGGGGCACCACGATTACTGTAATGACATCTTATTGAGGCGGACGAACAAAATAACTTCCGTTTCGGTTCATGTCATCGAAATTGGCATTTCCTTCACATCCTTTGCGCGCAAATTTGTATATCCATCTCCGGGCCTTTCCATTTCTTCAAACAGAACCCTAAAATGATTGTCCGGCAATAGAATTTTACATAACCATCTGCTGATAACCATCTCAAATCAAAGGCTATGTATTCTGTTACCCGGGCTATCGCGGCCGTTCTTCTATGCTATTTACTTCCAATTCAAAAAGCAAAGGCACAATTTGTTCCTTCCAAATGGGAAGCCGGCTTCAATGCGGGTACACTGGTTTACCAGGGTGACCTCTCGGCGGGCTACTTTGGATATACCCGTGCCCTCAAGCCGGCTGTTGAACTGTGGGTCAGCAAATCGCTGGACGATTATTTTTCCATCCGCGCGAATCTGCTCAGGGGAGAATTGGGTGCCGACGAATCTACCTACAGCAGCCCGGCATGGAGAAGTCACCGGAACCTTGCTTTTCAAAGTTCTGTAACTGAATTCTCGGCGATGCTGGTGTGGGATCTTTATGGAAAAACCTACCGGGAAGGCATGCGCCGGTTATCGCCTTATTTTTTTATTGGCGGGGGGGTGACGATCCTGAATGTAAAAAGGGACTGGAGTCGTTTTGATACGGCCTATTTCGATTCGAAGACGACCGCAGGTATCGGGTTAGGGTTGGATAGTTTGCATAAACCTCCTTCGATTGTTCCAGTCATTCCGGTGGGCGCGGGAATCCGGTTCATGATCAGCAGTCCGTTTTTTATCAACGCTGAAGCCACCTATCGCATCACGGCCAGTGACTATATAGACGGTTTCAAATATTCAGGCAATCCGGCGAAGAATGACCATTTTTATGGATTGTCACTCGGATTGAGTTACCGGTTTGGAAAAAACAGTATGAATTGTCCCAAATCTCCATTGTAAAAATCAATATCATCTGGTCAGGGTTTATCCACAGTCACATCCTGAGCCAGCACGGCTTCGTCCGGAGTCGTTTCCAGATCGCGATCGAAAGAATATAGTGCACTGTCCGTTGCTTTTTCTCCACCGGCAATTTTAATTTTGTCGAGCAGGCTGATGGCGAGTGTTTCTTCTTCTGTTTGTTCTTTTACAAACCACTGCATGAAATTCCATGTGGCCCAGTCTTTTTCGGCCATACTCATTTCGACGATTTTATAAATGCTGGAAGTGTTCTCTACTTCCGACTGAAAAACTTTTTCAAAGCAATTATTTACACTGGTGGGGTTGGGGCCAGGGTCCGGTATAGCGGTAACAACCACTTTGGCACCCCGTTTCAGAATGTATTCCAGGATTTTCATCATATGATTTCTTTCTTCGTTTTCGTGACGAAAAAGAAAATTCGCGATGCCATCATATCCCTTTTCGCTGGCCCAGGCGGCATAAGACAAATAGATCTGCGCATTATGCGCTTCATTGGTCATTTGTTCATTCAGGACTTTGGCGAGTGTGTCCGAAAGGCGGTTAGAATCCATATTATTCCGTTTAATATAAAATAGTGAAGATTAAGTAAGACAGAAATTGCAATAGCTATGCCAGCGGACAGGATTGAACAGGCAGGCACTGTGTCAATGAATCCAGGATTTTTTCCCAAATGAGTAGATCAAACCCAGAGAAGGGCCGTTATAGGACCATTTAAAATCGCCTTCCACTTTGGGTTTGCTGGCATTCACCTTAAAATTCAAACCGGTATATCCAACGGAAATACCCCATTTTTCTGTAAGCCGGTAATTGACAAGCAGATTATAAGCAAAAATACTTCCGTTAATATCTCCGATGGTCAGGGAGAGATAATCGCCCTCAAAATTTACTGCCCATTTATTATCAATTGCATAACCTCCCCAGATACCCAGATCGGGAAGAGGAGCCGTAAAGCCAAAATTGTTACTGGTTTCCACTCCGGCATTGGCTGTATTTAAGGAGATGCCGGCCTTCCCTCCAACGATGTGGGCTCCAATCATTAGTCCCAGTTCAAAATTGGGTTTTGCAATAATGGCATATCCATATGAAAACTGGTAAATCGCGGTATTGAAATAGCTTTTCACAGAGGCGTCTACATGATAGGTGTTGTCATTGAAAGTGATATCCCTTGTCAAAGTATGCGTGGAACTACGGGGAATATTATAATAGCTCAGGTTGATCCTTGACCTGCGCGATATACGCCATTGAAAACCGGCGAGAAAGGTTATGTCCGTTTTATTAAAGCCCAGATCCCGTTCAAAATCTATGTCTGTGCCCGCCGCTCCTCCTTTTACGCCAACCTGAATGTTGGTGTTGTTAACGGGTACAAATCCTCCTACAACAACTTTAAATCTTTCCACAAACCAGGGGGCCCGTTTTTTTTCCACCGGGTGGTTGTCGGCGTTCTGGGCCTGAATATTTACTATTGAAAGCGACCCGATTAAAATCATCCAAATAGCTTTCATAAAAAACATTTTAAGTGTGCCCGCAACTTAAATGAGCAGTAGTTCTGTTCTAAATTTAAGCTTTCGACTCTTACGGCACAAATAAAATAGTTTAATGTTCCTTTGGTTTTCCTCCTTCGTGATTTTGAGGGGGAGCGGCATGCGGCTCCTGGCCTGCATGAGGCTGAGGTGCGTTGTGCTGCTGTGGCATGCTATGTTGCTGCTGCGGCATATTGTGTTGTTGTTGAGGAGGCATGCTGTGCTGCTGCGGCATATTATGCTCCTGCGGAGCTGTGCTGTGTTGTTGAGAATTCATATTGTGTTGCTGCTGTGGCATGGCAGATGAATGTGCCGCGCTATACGGAGCCGCTGCATGCGGTTGAGAAGCGACATGTGGCTGACTTTGATTGGGCGTATGGTTAACGGCCTGCCCATGCCCCTGCTGGTTGAAGCGCTGACCGCCGACCATATTCATCGCCGTGGTTGCTGGCCGTCCGTTATTCACCGAAGCAAACTGACTCCGGTCCCTCGCAGCCGTTTGCATATGTGATGTCTGCTGGCTGGTGGCCTGGTAGTGATGCTCATTCATGGCGGACTGCTCACTTGCACTGGGTCTCGCAGCGAGACCGCCGGGGCCGCCGTTGTAACTTGTTCGGTTATTGATTACCGTGGTATTGTGTACGATCACGGTATTATCGACATAGGTATTGTGCACTACGGTTCGGTTAACATTCATGACTGCCGTATTGTATCTGAATGAACCTCCTTCCCATCTTCCACCTCCAAAACCAGAACCTCCGTAACCGTAACCATAGTTTACCCCTCCGTAGAATCCCACATGGGTACCCCAGTATCCGGCATGATAGCCATACACTCCACCGGCATAGCCCCAGTAGCAGGGTGTCCACAGATACCCCGGCTGAGGAGGCATAACCCATACGCCCGGCACCCAATAGTAACCATCATCGGTATAGGCCCAATAACCAGGTGTCCATAAATATCCGTCTGTCGGACAGACAGGCTGAACATACACCGGTAAGGGCGGAGGTGCTATGCGGGCTGAAATACTGATTCCGATACTCACCTGCGCAGCAGCGTTTTCCGAAATCAGGGAAGAAAAAACAAAGGGGATAACGAAGATCCATTGTTTCCATTTCATATGGGGCATGATTTGATTCATTCAACCCATACTATGAAAAGGTCGTGCCATCGACTGTTAAAAAGACCCGTTAACAGGGGCTTAGCGAAGTTATTCTGCTTCTTCCTCCTCCGGTTCTTCTCCATTATCATCTCCGGCGGCAAGCTCTGCATCTTCCAGACTCATTCTGGAAAATGCACTGAACCAGCCATCGCCGGTCATCAGTCTGGCGGGTGAACCCTGTTCAACGACCCTGCCTTCTTCGAGAACTATAACGTGATCAGCGTCCCGCACCATCGAAAAACGGTGGGCAATCACAATCACCGTATTTTTTTTCCTGATCTCCTGAACACTCGCGATAATTTCCTTTTCGGTTGCATAATCCAGATTCGCAGTGGCTTCATCCAGAATTAATATTTTAGGCTTCGCCAGCAGGATGCGGGCAATCTGAATTCTTTGTCTTTCTCCCACCGACAAACCGATTCCGTTTTCGCCTACCAGGGTATTCAGGTGAAGTGGCAGCCTTTCTATCGTATGCTGCAGGCCCGCAGCAAGAACGGCTTCATCAATTTCTTCTTTTCCTGCGTCGGGTCTTTTGTAAGCAATGTTTTCGCGGATCGTTCCATTGAACAACGCGCCGTCAGCGGCCACTATGCCAATCTGTTTTCTGACGCTGGAAGGATCGACCTGCTTCAGGTTTTGTCCGTCAATAAAAATTTCTCCTGTATCCGGCAGGTATAATTTCAGCAGTAAATCAACCAGCGTTGTTTTGCCTGCACCGGAGGGGCCGACCAGTGCGGTCATTTTGCCGGGCTCGATATCAAAAGAAATATCATTCAGTATTTTTCTTTCCGGAGTATAAGAGAAACCGATATGTTTAAATTCGATCCCGCCGAGAGAAAGCTGCAGATTTTTTTCCGGTCGCCCTTCTTCAGGACTATCCACCAGTTTAAACGCACGTGCCAGCGAGACCATGTTCTGCTGCATGGATATCCACAAGGTGGCCAGATTGTCGATCGGGCTATACAGTCGGTCGAGATAGGTCACAAACATCACCACATCGCCGGGTGTTAGTTTACTTTCCAGGGTGAGAAATCCTCCGTATCCCAGCACCAGTGCGGTGGACAGATGAGTGAGTACGGTTTCCCAGAATTCATATTTATTGGCGAGCCGCGAGCGATGAATATAATCATCATAGGCTTCCGCCGAAGCCGCTTCGAGATTTTTCAATTCCCTGTCCTCTGCACCGGAGAGTTTAACGGTTTTAATGCCTGAAAGAGCATCCTGAATTTTCGCAGAGACTCCTTCCCATTTCTGATAGTATTGTGTGAGACCGTTCTCCAGTTTTTTTGCCGATGTCCAGGCAATGAGTAAATAAAAAGGAATAATGATGAGTGAAATAGCAGTCAGTGCAGGGTTCTGCCAGAACATGATGGCCAGAATGCCGGCCAGGCCAATCAGCTCGGGCAGTATCTGCTGCGAAAATCCATTGACAACGGCAGATACTTCTTCGGACTGGTCGATTCTTTTGGCAATCGCGGCGGCGGGCCTTCTGGAAAAAAATCCCAGGGGCAGATTAAGCACGTGCCGAAACGTGGTCAGGATAAATGACTGTTCTATTAAACAGGAGAATTTTACGTTTTTACTTTCTCCGATGCGCCAGAGCAGGGTGGAGAATATATTTATAATGAACAACCACACAACAGCCCATAGCAGGGTATCAAGTGCCTGAGCGGAGGTACGCGGGGCCACTTTGTTTTTATGATGTGACTCTTTTATCTTTTTCCGGGGTTCTTTAACCAGACCCACTTCTTTACGGGCCGAATCCCTGGCCTGGTTTACAAATACACCGGCCACATCATTGATAGCCTCCCGGTAAATGAGGGGTTCAACGAGGCTGGTGGCTGTACCGAGCAAACTGAAAAAGACCACCCATAGAAATTGTTTTCTAAAGGGCCAGATGAGTTTGACGAGTTTATTACGGATTCTGTCAGGCATTGATACAGGTCTGCTTTTGTTTTCCAAGTCCTTCGATACTTAATTCAACCAGGTCTCCCGATTTCAGGTAAGTGGGCGGTTTCATTCCCATGCCCACGCCCGGCGGTGTGCCCGTGCTGATGAGGTCACCGGCTTCGAGGGTCATAAACTGCGACAGATAGTGAATCAGGAAATAACAATCAAACACCATAAAGCGGCTGTTCCCATTCTGCATCTGAACGCCATTCACCCACAAATTCATTTTCAGATTATGCGGATCAATTATTTCATCTGCTGTTGACAGGTATGGTCCCAGCGGATTGAAATGGTCGCAGGATTTTCCTTTGGTCCATTGTCCTCCTCTTTCAAGCTGAAAAGCCCTTTCCGAAACATCATTGGAGATGCAGTAGCCGGCAATATACTCTTTCGCTTCGTTTGCGTCGTTTAAATACCTGCAGTCCTTGCCTATGACGAGACCGAGTTCCACTTCCCAGTCCGTTTTTACACTGGTGCGGGGAATCAGGATCGGATCGTAAGGTCCTACTACGGTATTGGCTGCTTTTTGAAATACAATAGGTTCTGAAGGCAGGGGCATACCCGATTCTGCCGCATGATCCGAATAATTCAGGCCGATGCAGATTACTTTTCCGGGTCTGGCCACGCAGGAACCCCATCGTGCAGATTCGGGAACCGGGGGAAACCGGGAGAGATCGAGACGGCGCAATTGCTCCAAACCACCGTCCTGAAAAAACTTTCTGTCCCAATCCCTGAATGCGGAAGAAAGATCGGTTCGCTGATTTTCATTAGTGATAACGCCTGGTTTTTCGCTGCCGGGATTTCCGAATCGGATGAGTTTCATATTGATGATTTTATTTTATTTTATGCCGTCGGGCAATCTGCTGACGTAGGTCCATCCTCCGTCGATGATGAGGGTTTGTCCGGTGATATGTTTTGCCTTATCGGATACCAGAAAAACGGCTGCCTGCGCGATGTCGGTTACTGTTGCCGCCCGGCCCATGGGGGTAATGCCGCTCCATACTTTATCATAATCTGCTTCCTCCTGTGTGCGTTCGGTTAATGTGGCTCCCGGTGCAATCGCATTGACGTTGATCTGGTAAGGTGAAAGTTCCACGACCAGATTTTTAGCGAGCATTTCCAGGGCCGCTTTGCTCATGCTGTAGGCGGCGAGGCTTTTCAGTGCCTGGTGACCGGTTACGGATGAAGTAAAAAGAATGGCCCCGCCACGGGTCTGATTTTTCATTTGAAGGGCTGCGGCCTGTGCAAGAAAAAAAGAACCACCCAGATTCACCCCCATCACCTTCATAAACGCTTCGTGGGTATAGGTAAAAAAATCTCCGAATAAAGTAATACCTGCATTAGCGACAACAATATCGATACGACCATTTATTGACGCTGCTTTGTCTACCAGTAACCGGACAAAAGAAATGTCTGACGAATCGCCCGGTACCGGGATGCAGGATCCGGGCCAGGCTTCGTTGATCAGTCCGGCTGCCTGTTCTGCAAGCTCCGGCAGCAGATCATTCAAAAAGACGATGGCTCCTTCAGCAGCCAGCAAATGGCAGATTTCAAAACCGATACCCTGGCCTGCCCCCGTAACGATGGCTGTTTTGCCTTTCATTCGTCCAATGTAATACATCGGCACAAAAAAACCCGGACTATGCCGGGTTTTCATTTTCATATGATCGGTTTGAACAGTAAGCTTAAAACTCCCATCCCATTTTTATACTCAGTCTGTTCAGGGTATAGTTTATTTTATCGGATGGATAGGACCCACTACCGGTAAAATCTATATAGGGAAAATAGACCGGGCTGGTCAGTTCAGAGGATTTTTTTAAACTATATCCAAGACTCAGCTGCAGTGCATTGTTTTTTTTCATGGCGATTTTATAACCGAAACCCAGATCGGTATAAAACCCGTTATTGAATTTTCCATTCATGTCTCCGCCTGATTTTTGCTGATCGGTCAGCCAGGTAAAATGAAGACCAAAATCTGAATACAGGAATATTTTATTGCCGTTTTTTCCGAACTCCTTTCTAAAATCCATAAACAGCGGGATGGACCGGAATTTATAGTAGTCAAGCCCCGCACCCACGCCGGCAAACCAGGATTTCCATTGGGCACCATTAATGGTTTGTAACTGAAATGCCGAGCCGGTTTCACCTTCAAGCAATCCGACACTGTTGATGGAATGAAACTGAAAGGAGCCGGGCTTTGCCATTTTCTGGGCCGAGGTACCCGACGCCAAACCGGTAATCAGGGTTATCAGAATAAAGACTTTTATTTTAGACATACTGAATATTATTACATTTTACTGATCAGGTGAATATTGGTCAGATCTGAATAGTCGTATTGATAGATGCCGTTTCCGGCGAGCACGATGGCCAGTCCGTTTTCAGCAATCACGTCATAGACTACCCCATCCTTCAACTGGGCAATCATCTTTATATTATTTACGTCGGCTACGTTAAACACTTTCAATCCGTCTTTTCCGTCGCAGATAAATAAGTTATTATTATCCTTGGATAGTCCAACAGGATGTACCAGCTGATAGGATCTCACCATATACGAATTGCCCAGGCTCTCAATATCCACAATCTGCAGTTCGTTATTGAATCCGAGGCAGGCACTGGAGTCATTGATCGTCACGTAGGCGTATTTGTCGTCGGCCACCACCGGATCACAACCGCGGACATGGGTAAAGGAACCGAGCAGCGCAGGTGTTCCGGGAGAGGATAACACATCATACATATACATGCCGTTATTGGTGCCGACAAATAATTTATCCTTCAGCGGATAAATCGTTTCCACGTGGTAATCGACCGGCACCTTACTCGTAAAAGAAGGTGAAAAAGACTGACTGATATCGAAACTGGTCAGCTGGTATGTGCTTACCGTGTAAAGAAAGTTATTGATGATACTGAACCGGGCGGTCGAGCCATTGGTTGCCACACCGGCACCATTGGGCGTTGCCGCAGCATAATTGACGCTGCTTGCTGCAATGGAAGCACAGCTGAAACAACTTGCCGGATAGATATAATAATTCTGGGGTGTATAGTCAACTGTTGTATCCCGCGTATTCCATCCAATGATGATATTAATGGAATCGGGGTTAACTGAAGTGCCGGCCAGATAGTCATTGCCCAGATAGTAGATTTGATGGTCGGGAAAAACATTGGTAGCGAAATTCTTTGCCACGGCATGTCCGGGATCAGTGATATCGAAACTGATCAGATCACCGTAGGCGTCTGCGTACAGGGTGTTGTTCTTTACAGCCATGTCTTCATTGCCGGGTATATTGATAAAGGAGATATTCTTTGGATCAGAAGGATTGCTGTTGTCTATCACATGGATCCCTTTATAGGGCTCTGAAACAAAAAGGTATTTTCCCCATTCGGTTATTTTGCCCGGGCTGGAGAGGGCAACCGCAGGCTGACTAACGATTGACTCGCGGAATTTGGTAAGGACCTCATAGATGGGTGTTCTGATCTGATAGGTTCTGGTTACTTTATCTTTCATACATCCCGCGGAGAGAAGCAGGAGAAGAACAGAAGAATAGAATGGTTGAAGACTTCCGGTTATCTTTTTCATGCGTCTGTTTTGCCGGTTGACTGTCAATCGAAACAAAGCGTTGCATGCGTTATTATTTTTTTAACGGAATAAAATTAACCTTCAGGCCGTAGTACAACAGATGCTGACTGTTTCCTGAAGCTGCATTCGAGAGACCGGTGAGTCCATATTGAATTTCCGGCCCCGCCTGCCAGAGTGCTCTTTTACCGGGAATACCAATCAGCAAAGAGGTTCCGGCATTTAACTGAAATCTGTTCAGGTTTTGACTGTTCTTGTATAATATGCCGTTGGAGGCATCAAATTGCAGCGCGCTGCTGGCCAGCAGCCAGGAAGGCGACAGTCCGGCTTCCCAGGTAATCGGGTGCCTGGGATTTTTATTTAATTGCAGGCCCGCATAGAAAGGGATTTGGAGGAAATGATATTGATTGGTATAGACCTTATTGTTTCCGAATTGATAATAAGCACTTGCATTGTAGTTTGATAACCATGCGGGAGGCAGGGCCGAAGTATTCAGCAGCTGATTTCCCGTGTTGATTTTGTTTGAATAATAATGATATTCCAAACCACCCGAAATTGAAAAACGGGCGGAAAGATTTCTTTTCGCAAAGGTACCCGTTCCAAATGAAAATCCGGAATGAAAAGCAGGTGCGCCGTAAAAGCCGCCCCCGAGCGCCCCGGCAGGTACAGCAGCCGAAAGATTTGAGCCGACGGCCACGCTGGCCGATTTAAACAGGCCCTGATTGACATTGGATACACCTCCACCTGCAGTCAAACCGAATTGCCAGGATGACTTCTTTTTACTATTAACTGTTTTGGCTGCTGTTGAATCGTTCGATGCAGCGACAGGTTTCGATTTCGTTTTTGTTATCGCGGCGGAATCTGCTGTCTTATTTTTGACCGCAGTTAAATCCGGTTTCATTGAATCCTGCGATGACACGGAATGAGTTTGGTTTACGTTATCACCCGTAGTTGCCACAGAATTGCCCGCTGTTTTGGAAGAAACAACCGGTGATGCTGCATAGTTTTCATCTGCGCTCCCTGATGCAGAAGAAACGGCCTGTTTTTTCGATGGCACAGACTTATTTGCCATCTCTGTTTTCCGGTTGGGGCTTTCAGAATTATTTTGAAGGGACTCTATTTTTATATGGCCAGTGCCTGATTTTCTGTTTTTATTTTCATCAGCCGACGCTGTCGCGGATTCGCTTTGGGCTTTTTTACTTGTTTCACTAAGCGGATGCTGTTGTAAACCGTTCCTGCCAGTAATATAATAACCCGCACCGGCAAGTAAAATACCCGAAAGAAAAAACAGCCAGAAAAGCGGCCTGCGGCGTTTCCTTTCCGGATTGATTTCTTTCTCTACCCGGCTCCACACAGAATCTGACGGATCGAAACCCAGTTCCGTCATTTTCTCACGAACCTGTTTTTCAAATTCATTTTCTTGCATACATGTCCGTTTTACTATCCAATGAATCCTTCATTATCCAGCTCACCAGCAAAGCCCTGGCGCGGGCATACTGCGACTTGGACGTTCCTTCATGAATACCTAATATTTCTCCTATCTCCGCATGTTTATATCCTTCCACAGCATACAGGTTGAATATAGTCTGGTAGCCAATGGGCAATTGCCGGATCAGGTCGGCCAGTTCCTTTGCGTTCAAAATCAATTCCGGATTATCATCTGAAACCGGATGCAGGTTTTTTTCCGCAAATGACAGGTCATATTGATAGCGGCTTTCTTTTTTAAGGTAGTTTATGGCTGTGTTCACCATTATCCGTCTTATCCAGGCACCCAGTTCACCACTTCCATTAAACTGATGCAGATTTTTGAATACTTTGATAAATCCTTCCTGCAGCACATCCTCCGCGTCCGTCATGGATTTGGTATACCTGTAGCATATACCCAGCATGATTCGTGCGTAGTGAGTATACAGCTCCCGTTGGGCAGCAGCCTTTCCCTTCAGGCAATCACTGAGCAATTTGCTTTGATCCATCGCTGTAAACCTGACATTTTAATGATGCAAATCGTTGCATGTTACCGGAAACAATAGAGTGAGCTCCCCTATTCTCCTGAGAGTCACGGCAGTAGTATCCTTTTTTAAGTATTTATACGGCCCCTTTTTTTTCGGCCCCCGAAAGATACCATCCCAGTCAGAGACCGCAAAGTCCCCAGCTCAGCAGCGCATCGGTTAGATGCGCTCCGATGTCTGATTTGGGATACCAGATATGCACTGTATAAGGAGAATTGAGAAAAACAATCAGTCCGATTAACAGACAGGAGACTAAAATGCGTCCAAAACCGGCATTTGTCATTTTCAACAGAATCCAGGGTTTTCCCTGCATTGAGGGCATTGACTTTTGCATTTCCTCATAACTCGTTCCTTTTGGATAGTTAGGAATAAGATAGGAACCGTCTTCGGCAAACCGGGTATTCAGAAAGGCCTGAATGCTGTCCTGTTTCGGTGTGTACTGCTGACCTGAGCCATGTAAATTCAATACAGTCCAGGAAAGGGTTTGCCAGATAAAAAGTATGACTCCACCGAACAGAAGATACGAAAATTTGAAAATGCTCAGAAATCAGCTTATCAGACCAGCACTTTGGTCGTGAGATCCTGGTAACTGGCCGTGATGCTTTCGAAGGGATGGGTGGCGCCATCCTGTTCAACAAAGAAATATTGCATTCCGGCCACAGACGATGCCGCAAAAATTCTTTTGAAATCAATGGTTCCGTTTCCCACTTCGGTCGGCATTTTCTGCGCCATGATCATGTCTTTCACGTGCCATAAAGGATATCGTCCGGGATTTTTCCTGAACAGTTCTACAGGATCCTGCCCTGCCACGCTGGCCCAGCCCAGGTCGAGTTCCATTTTCAGCAGATCCGGACTGATTTCGGAGAGCAGTCTGTTGTAGGGTATTCTTCCGTCCACGGCTTCAAATTCATGTGTATGATTATGATAACAAAGCGTGATGCCGGCTTTTTTTGCCGCTTCGCCCGAGCGTCCGAGTATGTCAATCGCCTGCGCTATTTCATCGGATGTGCCCAATGGTATAGAAGCACATACCAGGTATTTCAGTCCTCCCTCGGCTACCGCATCTATGACCTCCTGACTGTTTTCTTTCAGGTTTTTCATTGGCGGCATATTTCGCAACTGATGAAGACGTGTGGTATCCATACCCGCCGGCACTTTAAATCCGCCGGGGGGCATTTTAAACGGCGCACCAATAACATGATGGGAAACCCAGGAAAGTCCCATGTCTTTTGTGAGGCTGGCAAATTCTTTGGGTTTCATTCCATAAAATCCGCCTTTCACACTAAATGCGGATTCCAGATCCCGGTAACCAATAGCCGCAATTTTTTTCAACGTTCCGGACACATCGTCATCTATCGTGCCGCCCATGGTATACAGTTGTAATCCCACGGGATGCAGGGCCTTTTCCTGGAAGAATGAAGCGTATCCTTTTCCGGACAGTATCAGTCCGCCCAGGGCCATGGCACCTGAATTGCGAATAAATTTTCTTCTGTTTACCATGTCGTTTTTTTAATGTGATTTGTCGTTGTTGAAACGAATACCGGAAACGGACATCAGGGGCTGATCCGGTTTTGCTTTATCATTTTTGAAAACAAAATAAATATCGTGCTGACCAACTATAACGGGAATATCAGACAGAATTCCCGGTGCTGCAAAAGGGTTAAAATCTCCTGATGGTTTTTTGGCCGTCTTTTTCACAACAGGTGGCGGAGGTGGTTTTGCTGTTTTACCCTTTGCGCCTCCGGCATTTTGTACAGAGTTGGCGGTCATGCCCGGAAAAACCGGATTGACTGCAAGGATGTCTACTTTGGCCAGTAGCTGACCGGTCGGATTATCGAGTCTGATTTCAATGGTACCTCCGATAAATCCAAGCATGGGGAAAGCAGAGGCACTGACTTCGATTTGCTGAATGCCGGTTAAATCAATTTGCCTGTAGCCTATATAACCACCGGATTTGGGAACCGCATTCAGTGAAACGGCAAACATGGTTTGCAGACTGGACTCGGCCCCTACCATGATATCGGCGGCACCCGGACTGAATTGCTGGCTCCTCAATACTTTTATTTCCTCTGTTGTGAGCGGTGCTGCAGCGTCTGCGCCCTTATCGGTATATGCCGCACGGATCACTATACTGCCTTTACCATTGTCGCCTGCCGGAATCTTCGGCGTATAATTTCCCTTTAAAGGCAGCGAGCTGATTGTTTTCTGATTGGCATTCAGTATATAATTCACAATGATATGGGCGTCGTTCAAAGAGATGGAAGGATGGGCAGGCATATTCACCGTGCCCCAAACACCACTGCCTCCGCTTCTAATTTTGCGTGGCAGGGAGTCGAGTGCCCAGGCATACTTCGGTTTATATTTTTCAGCGATCTCAATAAACATGGGACCGACTGATTTGGAATCCAGATGATGACAGTTATTGCAATCGACCCGGTTAATCATGGCTTTCGCCACGGCATATTTGGTGGAGGCATCCACACTTCTTTGTCCCTGTATCAGTTCCGCATAATCGAATCCTTCCGAAGTATAGTCTATGCTGGCAGCCACCTGTCGCGGATCCACTTTACCGTCTTCTTTATCTGTCACCTGAATAGCATAACCAAAAGCTTTGCCCGGGAAAAAGAAAGTTTTGTTTCCTGAAATAGTGAGACTGAGATCAGGTGCCGCATTGCCTGCAATCAGCTTTACGGTCTGACTGTTTTTAGCAGCTCCGGGATCCGTTACGGTGAGCGTGGCACGGTATTCACCCGGCTGATTAAATACGACAGTCGGATTCGGTTCTTTATAGTTAAGTGGTGAGCCGCCTTTCACAGACTGCACAACCCATTCATATTTGAGTGAGTCCCCGTCAAAATCCTTGGTACCGGCCGAGGAGAGGTGAATAGTCAAAGGCAGAACGCCACCAGTTTTATCTGCCGAGGCGTGCACGACCGGCGTACGGTTACCGGAATTATATTCTATCCGGACCAGTTTGGAATTATCACTTTTACGAAACCAGTTGCTTCCATATTCGAGAACATACAGATCGCCGTTAGGGCCATACTTGATATCGATGGGTTCTATGGGCTGATAGGAAGGAAGAAATTTTTCCATGGATTTGTAATCCCCATTATCCTTCATACTGATAGCCATGATCCATCCGCGTGAAAGATCAGCGACGATCCATTTGCCTTCATAATATCCGGGCCAGGGCCTTCTGGCACTGGTAAAATTCGATTTCCTGAAAACGGGTCCGCCAACCGCGCATCGACCTCCGGAGCCGACGAGCGGATATTTTTCGGAATTCCTGTAAGGGTATGAAATAAATGCCGGCTGGGCAGGCGGCAGTTCGGTAATACCAGTATTATTTACGGAATGGTTGACAGGCTTTGCGGGATCCTGCGGCGGATTTACCGTATCATGAATGTAATCATACATGGGATAACCCACATTCTCTCCGATAAAATAAGGCCATCCAAAATAACCCGGACCGCGGGCCTGATTAAATTCATCCATACCCATTCGCGTGGTCTTCGAGTCTTCATTGGCGTCAGGTCCCACTTCACCCCAGTAGAGCCAGCCCGTTTTCCTGTCCACAGAAGGACGCCAGGGGTTGCGGTCACCCATGATATAAATTTCCGGCCTGGTTTTCGGAGTGCCCTTAGGAAACAGATTTCCGTCCGGTATGCTGTAGCTGCCATCTGTATTCGGGTGGATACGCAGAATTTTTCCACGCAGGTCATTGCTGTTGCCGGATCCCCGCTGATCGTCCCAGTTTTTCCGGTCTGGTCGTTCATCGGTCTGTGATTTATCCGCCACATTACCGGTATTGTTACTACTGCCAGATAGAGATTTCCCGATTCGTCCCAGGTCATGCCTCCTCCGGTATGGCAGCAAACCTCGCGCTGGGTAGGAATTTCAAGGACGATTTTTTCCGATCCGGCAACCAGTTTGTCCTCTTTGATTTCCCAGCGTGAAAGCACATGTTTACTGATGGTTGGATGGGCATAGTATAAATAAGCAAAATGATTGTCTTCAAACTTCGGATCCACTGTAAATCCGATAAATCCTTCTTCGGCCTCCGTTACCTTCCCTTCTTTGCTTGTGTATTTTGTATTGACCGGAATACTGCCCACCACATTAACGGTTTTATCAATGGGGTTAAAAACTTTTAATACGCCCTTTCGTTCGTTGATATAAACCCTTCCGTCCTTCAGCACTTCAAAATTCATGGGTTCGTCGAGCGCTCCCTCTGCGGTCAGGGTGACCGGCGTGAAGCGGTTATCATCGGGTTTGATGCTGTCTGCAGGATTAAGAACCGCCACATCCGATGAACCGGCTGGCTGTCTGCAGGAAAAAACGAAAAAGCAAAGGCTGATCAAAAAGAAATGAATTGACTTAAAACGCAGTTGCTGGCTGTAAAAGACATTCATGGCAATCGTTGAAGGGATAAAAAATGGTCATTCCGTTAAAAGGTAAGAATAAATTTAATTATACCGGTTAAGCGGGCAGTGTAATATGCGACCAAATGCCTGAATGCTGCGAGCAAAGCGACTTTGGAGGACAGAATCAGCGATCTTCTTCCTTATCTTCATCCAGGTCGTTGTGATCATCTCCACCCAGACTGTAATAATTGTTTTCTTCATCCTCTTCTCCCAGTTCCTCATCCTGATCGTCGAGTTCAGAACCCGGCACGTCGAGATCACTGGCGAGATCTTTGTTTAATTTATTTGACTTTTCTTCTTCAAAAGTCACTTCCTTATCCTTTTTATAAATGTCCTCGTCCGCTGAATAAATGGGAAGCGGAAATTTTTCATCTTCCACTGACTGAGTTTTCTTATCTTTTGTTTCTTTTTTCATTTCACTGATTTTTATGTTCAAGGCTCTCCGAAGTTAGACAATTTCACAGACAGGGAATGTAAGAAAAAAGGCAACCAAAAAATTAAGTAATGCGCAATCGCAATGGTTTTCTCTCAAAAATTCTGACCTGCCTGCTGGTCTGTTCCAGCGCAACTTCATGTCATTTTAGTTCAACCTATATTAAAACACCTCAATTCAATATTCCGGCTGATTCCATCAACAGGCGAATACAGGCCATCGTGTCATGTGAGAATCTAATGGTTAGCGGGTCGGAAACGAAAACGGACGGAAAGCTAAGCAGCCGCTTTACCATTTCTATTTTAAATGGAAAACGCCTGCCTGAAGAAATAGCCGGTATGGAGCTGATCGGAAAAAAGATCGCGGCAGAAATGAAAAAATCAATTCAGAATGACAGTGCTTATGAAGTAATACGGGTGCAATTTGTTCATGAAGAAAAAAAAGGTATAGTAACCAATACAAACACCGAGTATTTTGATTATCCAATGAAAAACATATAAAATAAGAAATTTCAGCGATCCTGTAAAAAAAATAAAAGTGGATAACTATGTGCGAAAGCCGTGCAAAACCGAAGAGCTAAAAATTTGGAAACCGCTATCGAATAGTTGTACTTTCATTTTGTAATTGAGAAACAGATATCCGTAAAAAGACAGAAATTTCTCAGTTGAGAAGTGAAAACCATTACAGGTTAATAGCGACTCAAGAGAGCATCGGGTCAGTAAGTTTACAGGCGAAAGCCGAAGAACTGAAGAAGACTTGATGCTTTTCTTTTTTTGCCCGTCACGACTTCCTTTTTACCAGACGGGTACTGATGATTCGCACATCTTTCAGGGGACGATCCATATCTTCTCCTTTACTTGTCGGTTCAGCGGCTATTTTATCAACGACTTCCATTCCGCCGACCACTTCGCCGAAAATGGTATAATTCTGATCCAGGAAAGGAGATCCTCCCAGTGTTTTATATACCGCGCGCTGGTCGTCGGGAATCTTGCGTTTAAGTCTTTTGATTTCCACAGAATCGAGGCCTGCATCGGTATATTTCTTCCCCTGGACGATATAAAACTGGGTTGAGCTGCTCAATTTTTGCGGATTTACATCATCACTTTCACGCGCCGCAGCCAGCACTCCTCTCTTATGATAAAGGCTGATTCTGAATTCTGCAGGAATCGTATAGGGCAGACTGGAATCTCCCAGGGGCTGCCCGGCGGTAGCTGACCGGCTTTTAGGATCTCCACTCTGTACCATAAAATACTGAATAACGCGATGAAAAAGAACGCTGTCAAAGAAATTGGATTTCACCAGCCGGATAAAATTATCCCGGTGCAGGGGTGTCGAATCCGAAAGTCTCAAGACGATAGTTCCATCTGTGGTAACCATTTCGATATCCTTTTTCCGGTCCCGCTTTTTCACTTTTACCGGGGGTTGAGCAGATCCCGCGAAGGCAAATAAGCATAAGGAGAAAACCAATAAGAAATAACATTTTAAGGGCATGGGTTATTTTTTAAGCGGGTTCGTGCATTGCGAAAATAAAGAATGTCGGACCAAAAAAACAGGCAGTGCAGGCATTCTAATTGCAAAACAGTTTTAAAAACCATGATCAGAAAATTAAAAACCGGCGAATACAGGCTTTATTCCCGAAAAACAGATCCCTCAACGAAAAAACGCAAAAATCTTGGAACTTTTAAATCCAAAGCCGCAGCGGAAAAGCATGAAAAGGAAATTCAGTTTTTTAAACGGCATTAAGGAGGTGACGGGTCCGGCTGTTGGAGTTTGTGTCCTGCTATTTACAACCGCTGGCATGAAAATTGAAAAGCTTAGGCACTAAAACTTACAACATGTTGAAACCAGCGAAAAAAATTCTCATTGTTGAAGATGAGGCGGACATGTGTCTTTTACTGAATATCCTGTTAAAAGACAGGGAAATTGAAGTGGATCATGTTAAGAATCTTTCGGCAGCATCGGATTACCTGAAATCAGACCAGCCTTCCTTGATTATCCTGGATAACATGCTGCCCGACGGATTCGGAATCGACTTCATTCCCGCTTTGAAAAAAGAACATCCAGGAATAAAAGTGATCATGATTTCGGGATTCGGCATGGCTGCCAGGGATGTTGCCATGGACAACGGTGCAGACGGGTTTTTGAATAAGCCCTTTACACGCGAGGAGCTGTTTCAGTCAGTAAAAGGACTGCTTAATTAATTTAACGCGTATTGATCTGGAATTGTGCTTTACCTTTACCTGACAAGAACAGGCATGCATCCTCCCAAAGACAGGCTCGATATAATAAATGACGTACTGGAGGAGTGTATCCTGGCCTATCCGGTTTCCTCCTTTATTATCAGCCTGTATAAACAATATCAGCAACGCGGATCCCTGAGTAAAAAACAACTGCAGGGATTGTACGGGAAAGCGTCAAAAATAGAACATCTTCCTCCCGGCAAACTGGCAACAATAGAAGCGATCATTAAAAGAATGCCAACCCGATATAAATCAGATCTGCCGGAGGCAGCGCCCCTTTTCGAAAAGGAAGAGGAAACCGGAAAGCTGGTTGATGCAATTTTAAAGAAATATCCAACACACAAAAGGGTGTTATTTCTAAAAGCGAGGTATGACAATAACGAAATTTTAAGCGGCCTGGATATGACGGACTTAAAGAGAATCGCCCAATTGCTCAGGTGAAAGACTCTTCTTTAAAAAAAAAATGGCCCCTTGTAGAAACAAGCGGCCAACAATTAAAACAAAAGTGACTCTTCAGTTTTTTAGTCCACACTCAACCCGTATCCCTCCATTTTTCTATATATTGTTGTCAGGCCGATATTGAGTAATTTAGCGGCCTCCATTTTGTTACCCTTGGTATAAGCCAGCACTTTTTGAATATGCAGTTTTTCGACACTGGCGAGCGCGAAGGGTGAAATAGACTTCAGTTCTGGTCTCGACAACTGCATTTCAAGCGGCAAATCTTCGATGGTCAGTAAAGAATGTTCCGCGATAATAACCGCCCTCTCGATGGTGTTCTTGAGTTCCCGGATATTGCCTTTCCAGTATTCGTTCTCCAGAAAAAAAAGCAATTCCTTATTGAGGCCATAAATGTCTTTATTCATTTTAACGGCGAACAGGTTAACAAAATACCTTGCGAGTATGGCAACATCCTTTTTTCTTTCCCGCAGAGGAGGAATATGAATGCTGAAAACATTTAGCCGGTAAAAAAGATCCTGCCTGAATTTACCTGCTGTGACATCAGATTCCAGATCATTGTTGGTTGCGGAAATTATCCGGACATCCGATTTTATGGCTGTTGTGCTGCCGAGTTTGATAAATTCGCTGGACTCCAGCACGCGCAATAATTTCGCCTGGAGATCAATACTCATTTCTCCTATTTCGTCGAGGAAAAGCGTACCCCCGTTGGCTTCTTCGATCAGTCCTTTTTTATCACGGACAGCTCCGGTAAAAGCCCCAGCCTTATATCCAAACAATTCGCTTTCGAGCAACTCCTTGGAAAATGAACTGCAGTTAATGGCCAGGAAAGTTTTATGCGACCGTTTACTGGCCGTGTGAATGGCTTTTGCAAACAGCTCTTTGCCTGTTCCTGTTTCACCCAGTAATAATACCGTTGTATCGGTGGGCGCCACTTTTTTTGCAAAAGCAATCACGTCCTGAATAACCGCAGATTCCCCAACAATCGATTCAAATCCGAAATTGTGAAAAGCCTGTTTTTCGAGAGACTGTACCCGTTGCTGAAGCCTGGCCTTTCCCATGGCATTTTCAATAAGAGGCAGCAGTTTCTCATTGTCAACGCCCTTGATGATGTAATCAAATGCGCCGTACTTCATGGCCTGGACACAATCCTGAATAGTGCCATGTGCCGTTAACAGGATAACTTCGAGACTCGACAGACTGGCCTTGATTTTCTTCGTAAATTCTATTCCGTCTCCATCGGGCAATTTCACGTCGCAAACGATCACTTCGATGTTGCCCCTGTTTACAATTTTTCCCGCCGCCAGCAGATTAGGCGCTTCAAAAACGGTATAATTTTCAAGCGTGATCATTCGGTTCAATAAACTGAGCATTCTGACGTCATCGTCCACAATCAGTACATTTCCTGAGGGCATAGGGGATTATTTAACTGACTGGATATACAGATATTTTATTTTGTACATTTTCAGATAGGGGTCATAATCCACGAGGTTGTTACCTGAATTGAAATGCTCGTTCAGTGCATACCTGAATTTGGGATTGTCTGCAAATACATTGTCCAGATTGGTGAGCGTGAGAGGATAAATCGCATTCTGCGGACCGGCGCTGAAAAAATATTCCTTTTCTTTCAGTAGAACTCCCTTTTCAACCGACTCCGTTTTGTATTCATAGTAAAGACAGAAATCAGCTGTGTCGAGGATTTCGAAAATCTGGTGATTATAAAATCTGTAATTTTTATTGTCGCAGCTGCGATATCCGTACGTTTTAGATTTATCAAAAACGTGCTTTTCGCCATGTACAATCACTTCACCTGTAGAAGAGCCGAAAAAATTCTCTGGTTTGATTTTATCTCCGCCATCCGAGCAGTTCACCGGATAACTGATTTTCTGGGCTGTAAAATCGGCTGCCGTTTCATAAAGCCCCGCCGGGGTAGCCGATCCGTTCTGAGCGAATGATATTCTGGCGGAGAAAACCATTATTCCGAGGCAAATCATGCGAGTTTGTGTTTTCATATTTCATTTTTTTAATTTGCTCCCGCCTGTCCCTGTTTTTACCAGGCGGGGGCAAAAATGTTATCTGATATTTTTTTTAATATGGACGATTAAAGAATGAACCGTTGACAGGTTCTCCAATTCTTCATCGGAGAATTTGAACCGGTATTTTTTCTCTATTTCCGAAATGATCTCTACGAAATCGAGCGAGTCAATTCCCAGGTCGCTTCTGAAAGACATATTACTATGTATCAAATGAGCATCAATACCCAGTTTTTCTCCCAACAGGTTTCGCGTTGCCAAATCGATGGAGTCGGTTTCCAGAATGGGTGCCATTCGATTTAAATTAGATTCAGGCATTTGTGATTTTTTTTCAGATTCCCTAAAACCTGACCAGAAAAGCCAGAATGATTCTCGATTCCGAATTCACCATATCGGGTTGCCATCCTCCCCAGCTGCTCAAAGGAGGAGCTACCGAGGCCCCGCTGGATGTATAAGTGTATGCTCCCGTGTTCGCATATCCGGTCGGAGAGGTTACACCACCTTTCCCGGCAAAATATCCGGCGAGTTGTGGTGTGCCGGTTGCAGGTCCGATATTCTGAATGGAACGGTGCACGAACTCCAGTTTCACCGTCATATTCTGGCTGGGCATATATTCAAGTGTTGTAGAGAAATCCCAGGCATCGAATGTTGAACCAGGACCTGTTTGACGCTGATAGAGTGTGTCGGCATAGCCGGTTGGAGCCAGCACAAGGTATTGTCCGGGATTGTGCATATATCCTCCGCCCATGGTCCATGCAAAATGATTTCCCAGCCAGAAACGGTTATAAATCATTCCGCTGATAAAATTCTGCGAAGGTTTACCCTGCGTGCCGGTAGTTGATTTGGTCCCGAATGGAGCCACCCCATCCCCGCTTTCAAATCCGAAATCACCGGTAATACTAAATGCAGCTTTTGTCAGGAATTTACCAGCAGGCCGGTTGAAGTAACGGAGTTCGTAGCTGTTGTCGCTATGATACCTGAATCTGCCGGGCGCGCCCTGATCGTCTTTACCATAGTAATTGTTGAATACGAACGCAACCGGTTCCTTCGGACGGTAATAAATGGAAACGCCGACACCCGGTGAATGATTGAACATGCCGTAACTCTGCCATCCGTTTACAAGTCAGAGTTCGATTTTTAATTTATCGGTAGGAAAAGTCTGCAGTCTTAGTCCATTAAAGAACCAGGGCGTGTTGTCGGAAGTATAGGATGGCTGATAGCCCCAGTTTTCAAAATTGTTGTAAGAAAACAATCCGATGTAAGACATGAATATACCGGCATCCAGATTGATCCCGTGCCACACATCCCAATGGTATCCTGCATAGGCTTCACTGATATACCTGTAGATCGTCTGCAGGTCATACTGGCCCTTATAGGAACTTCCATCATTGCGGGGTACTACTGTGGAACGGGTACCAAATTGCATCATTACGCGACCACGAATATTTCCCACATGGATATCTCCACCGACTCCCATAAAAGAAAGTTGCAGTTCATTGTTCCTGGCCAAAGCTGTTGAACCGACTACGGTATTGTCGATCGGATTGTTGAATGAATGGGTATAGTTAAAATCGAATGTGATGTCCCCTGTAAAATATTTTGAGTCGAATGCGGGCGCGCTCGTTTTCCTACTCATCCCGTTCATCCAGGAAAAATCCGCGAAAGCAAAGGGTGCACTCACCACGGTATCTGCGGGAGCAGCCATATCCGTGTCTTTCTCAGTATGGATTTCTCTCACTGAATCCACTCCGGCCCGGGTGAGACGACCAACAGAATCGGGGATTACGTTCAGCGTATTTTTATTATCCGCAACCCGTATATCTGCCATTTCCCGCTGGCCGTAAACGGTATAACATGAAAAAAGAGCAAAAAACAAAGCCAAGAGACCAGTACCCTTCATCATAAAATTCAGTTTTGATTGGTTATTTTGATTTCAATAAAATGGTACCCACCTTATTATGATTAATAAGATGATTTCATTTTGGCATTTACAATCGTAAGGACTAGTCTGAAAGGATCCCTGAGGTGGAGGGATGTTCGAATTATATGCCAACAAAGATTAATTTGAACCGCAAGTCATCAAATTCAATAGCAGCAGCTATCGCAGCGCAGCAGGCAAAAGGTTACACCGGAGAAAAGAAAAACCGCATTACGTCAAATTGATAATCTGACTTTCATTTTGGAAAAACACAGACGCGGTTTTTAACAAACGGAAAACAATTGACTGCGAATAATCAGGAAATCAGGATTTCCGATAACGTAAAAAGGAGAAATAATAGGAAAAACGAATGCTTTTCGCATCCAACCGGTAATTATTTGCCAGACCGAAAATCAGGTATCCACTCATTTTTTCAATCTGAAAATAAATGTTCAAATCCGGGCAAAGAAAAACAGAATAACAATACAATAACGAAGGATTAACGGAAGGACGGTTGTTCCTGCTTTATACATTTTCATAAACCAGAACACCATTGACAAAGGTTTTTTCAACTTTTATTTCGGACAACCCGTTGTTTGCGACCTGCAAGGGATTTTTATCCAAAAGAATCAGGTCTGCGAATTTTCCCTGCTTCAATTCGCCGAATTCGGTCACTCCGCTTATTTTAGCTGCATCTGAAGTATATGCTTTTAACCCCTGCGCTACAGTGATTGCTTCATCGGGAGCAATTTGATTTCCGTCGCGATCGGTTCTGGTGACCGCTGCTTCGAGGCCCTTTAAAGGATTGAAATTCTGAACCACCGGCGCATCGGAAGAAAGGGCCACCAATATACCTTTTTGTAAAGCAGATTTTACCGGGTAACAATGGTTCAGATAATTTTCGTCGAGGAATTTGATAAAATTTCTGCCCAGCTCATGAATAAAAATGGACTGCATCGAAGCCGCCATATTTCCGGCGGCCATCTCCTCCAGATTTTTGTTGTCTGGCAGGCCCAGATGTTCGATCCGTTTTATGTTTGAAGGAAATGAAAGATTGAGTTCCTTATATACTTCTACAACCAGGTCGATGGCTGCGTCTCCGATAGCGTGTGTCGCCACGCCCAATCCTTTTTCCATGGCCTCTCTGCAAAGTTGCAGGTACTGTATTTTTTCCAGCCTCAGAATACCATGTCCGGCGGAATTCCTGTATGGACGCTTGATGGCAGCGGTGTGACTGCTCAGACCGCCATCGCTAAAAAACTTCACTGTATTCAGTTTTAAAAAAGCCGAATCCATTAATGAGGGAACCGGATCAGGTATGTCTGAACCATCGGGAAGTAAAATCGGAATGGCGTTCAAACGAAAACCGAGAGCCTGGTCGTTATTCAGTTCCTGATAAGCCTGCAATAAAACAGTATCCACGGCCGGATCCGTAGCGGCCGTTATGCCGAGCCGGAACAATTCTGCACGTGCGGTCAGGATCATTGTTTTGAGTTCTGCCTTTGTATAAGGGGTAATATATTTAGTGATCATCCCCAGGGCCGTTTCTGAAAATATACCATTGGGGTGTCCGTCGGCCCCAAATTGCATTTCCCCTCCGGAAGGAACTTTTGATCCTGCGTTCACAGAAGCCATTTCCATTGCCCGGGAATTCGCCACCGCAGTATGAGCGCTCGTATGAATAATATAAATGGGCTTGGCAAGGCTTATCCTATCCAGATCAGTTTTAGTGGGCAGTTCAGGTTTCGACCATAATGTTTCATTGAAACCCCGCGCCACAATCCACTGCAGTTCGGGGTAGCGATGATGAAAGTCCGATATCATGGATAACATATGATCCAGACTTAAGGACTGCCGCAGATCCAGCATAAAGGTTTTGAGGTTACCCACTTTCCAGATATGGATATGGGTGTCATTGAAGCCGGGCATCAGCGTTTTTCCCTTTGCATCCATCAGCGGAATACCGGATTGCACAAAAGACTGGAACTCGCAGAACTGACCAACAGCCCTGATCAATCCATCTTCAATGACCAGGCTGTCCTGCTGTTGCTGAAAACCGGGCTGAAATGAAAGCAACTTTGCGTTATGAATCAGCAGGGCACTCATGCCGGTTTTCTTTTTGAATCGGCATTCGCAATCGCATTCTCCAGAACTTTTAGTCCTTCCAGCAGTTGTTCATCGGTAATGACGATCGGAGGCAGCAGGCGTATGCAGTTGCTGAACAAACCTGCACGTATCAGGAGCAGACCATTTGAAGTGGCTTCTTTGATCACTTCCATAGCTACCTGCATATCGGGTTCTTTTGTATTTCTGTCTTTTACAAATTCAACCAGCTGCATGGCTCCCAGCCCCCTCACATCACCGATCACTTTGTATTTTAGTTTCCATTGCTGCATGGTTTTATGAATCAAATCACCCACTGCAACGGATCTTTCGAGGAAGGATTTACTTTTAAGTATTTCAATCGCCGCAATGGCTGCCACGCAGGCGACGGGACTTCCGCCGTAAGTTCCACCAAGTCCTCCCAAATGCGGAGCATCCAGAATTTCCGCTTTCCCCGTGATCGCACTGATTGGCATACCTGCACCAATCGATTTAGCGCTTACCACGATATCTGCCACAACGCCCGTATGTTCCATGGCATATAGTTTTCCGGTGCGACCGGCGCCGCATTGAATTTCGTCTGCGATAAAAACGATTCCATACTGATCGCATACGTCTCTCAGTTTTTGCAAATAAGCTGCGGGAATGGGAATAAATCCCCCTTCGCCCAATACCGGTTCAATAATGATGGCCGCCAGGGATTCCGGATCGACCTGTGATATGAATGCCTCATCCAGTTTTTTGATACAGTATTGGATATATTCCGGGTCTGACATTCCTTCCATCTTGCGATACATGTTCGGCGCAGGGATACGATAAATATCCGACACATAGGAACCAAAACCCTTCTTGAACAGGGCATATTTACTTGTCAGGCTGAGCGTGAGTAAGGTACGGCCGTGATAAGCTCCCTCAAAGCAAAGTACGGCGTTGCGTTTAGTATAATATTTTGCCACGTTGACGGCATTTTCAACAGCCTCCGATCCTGAATTGGCCAGCAGGGTTTTTTTTGGAAAGTTACCCGGTGTTACACTATTCAGCAATTCCGCCAGGCGGATATACGGTTCTATAGTGGTCACCAGTGAACAGGTATGAATGTATTTGTCCAGCTGATCTTTAATGGCCTGCACCACTTCCCTGTTGGCGTGACCCACATTGATCATGCCAATGCCTCCCGCAAAATCCAACAGCTGATTTCCGTCCACATCCCAGACCAGGGCTCCATCTGCCCGCTCTACGGCAATATCCGTTGATTTTGCCAGACCTGCCGGCAGGGCATTCTTTCTTCTTTCCAGCAGGGCCTGACTTTTTGGACCCGGTAGTGTAGTATTTAATTGTATGTATGACATAACCGTACTTGGTTTTTATACTGTTTTATTAATATCCAGTTTAATGAGAATGCCGAAATTACCACAAACCGGATCGTTCAGATGATCGGGCATCAGGGCGATAGGTTCAAAACCTATTTTCATCTGGGGTGTGAGGGTTGGATCTTTCCGGATTCCGCTGATCAGTTCCTGATAATATTGTTCGCCACTCATTTCTTTGCTAACCGCTCCATAGCCACTCATCATACCTACGGTAAGCTGCCCTTTCAATCCCAGAATACGTGCCACTTCATGCCTTGCACGATATAATATTCTGGCGAATCCCCTTCCCCGGTAAGCAGGCAGCAGTCCCATATCGAGTCCATATAACCATTGGCCCAGGGGGTTGTGATTTGTCAGCCATCCGCCGCCAATGGTTTCTTTAAACGTATGATGGTAGTTCAGGAAATCGAAATCTGTCCGCATGGTTGTTGTCATACCGATTACCCTGCCTCCGTCAGATATGATAAACTGTCCCTCAGGAAAAAGTTCCAGGTGACGGAGATAGTGAGCTGCGCGGATCAGCTCGTCATCGGCGAGTGTGGGAAATACAATTTTTTGCAATTCTTCGAGCTGCATGGCATCGGAGGTTTGCATATGTCTGATGACAATACCGCCCGGTATTTCTTTGTAATATTTCTGTATGGTTTCCTGCATATTTTTTTCTTTTAGGATCAATGGGTTGTATATCCGAAAATGAGGTAGGTTACACAGGACAGTCCGAAGGCGATCCCTGCATAAGGCAGTTGGGAAAGACCGTTGTCGAGGTTATTGCACTCTGTACTTTGTGCCGTCAGTACGGTGGAATCAGAATACAAACAGGCATTGGCACCAAAAACACCGGCACTGACAACCGCACCGCAGTTCAGTAAAACATTGGAATGAAGATGTTCCGCCAGCGGCACAATGAGTGGAATAGCCACTGCATAGAGCCCCCAGGAAGAACCCGTGGTTACCGCAATAAGAGAAAGCGATGCGAAAACTATCAGAGGCAGGAATTGTTTATTGATATAAGGCGCTACTGCATGCAGTACATATTGCGTAAGAGCCATCTTATCATTTACATCTTTTAAAACATAACTCATCATGAGTATGGCGAGCGCATAGACCATACTGTTAAATCCTCCAAATACGGTTTCTGATAACTGGCTAAATGTTCCCAGTTTGATAATCATATAATAAACAAAAGTGAAAGCCACAGCGATCATGACTCCCTTCAGGGCATCGATATCAAAATAGATAGTGGCCATCAGGAGTACAACGATGGGCAGCAGAAAATATATGATCTTTGGTTTCTTTGCCGGATTGAGGCTGCTGACATCCAACGCGGAAGACATTGCCAGCTTACCTGCGGTGAGCTGGCCGGTTTTTTCTGCCCTGATTTCCGCTTTTTTCATCTTCCCGAACCAGGGCAGCACTTTATAAATAAAGAGGGGTATAATAAGTACTGATATATAACCATAGCTGACAAAAGGAATCATTTTCCAGTAAGCGATAAGTCCCCCATGTACCGGCGCTACTTTTGACTTCTCCAGAATGCTTCCTACATAGATTGTCCAGGTTGAAATCGGAACAATTACACAAAGCGGCGCGGATGTGGTGTTTACGATATAAGCAAGCATTTCGCGTGGCACTTTAAAGGCATCTGTTATCTTACGCATAGATAAACCGACGGTCAGCGCACTGAGATAATCGTCCAGAAAAATTCCAATACCGAGCACCCACGCACCCATCAGTGCGCCCCTTTTTGTTTTTATTCGTTCGAGTGCCCATTCGCCAAATTTCAACGTGCCACCGCTACGAACCATTAATCCGATGAGGGATCCATAGAGTCCGCAAACCAGAATGACCCAGACAGAGCCACTTGGACTCGCATCTCCGATTACATTGGTGAGTGAATTCACAAAATCAGTAAAGAAATTGCTTTTGTCGTGAAAACTGATAATCACAAAACCGGTCAGGCAACCAATCAGCAGGGGTTCAAAGGAAGTGCGCATAATGATGGCCAGTATGATCACCACAAAGGGAGGAAGAAGTGCGAGAGCGCCGTAGTCCATTCGGATAAGTTCTGTTTCGTTTTTAAATTAAAGTCCGCCGATGCTGATCAGCTTTTTTTCCAGGTATTCATATAAGCCTTCCGTTCCGCTTTCATGTCCCTGACCACTTTGCTTCCATCCGCCAAAAGGCAGTTCTGTTCCGTGCGGAGCCCATTCATTGATTCCCACCATGCCAAATTCCAGTTGCTCGGAAGCATAGATGGCAGTTTTCAGATCATTGGTAAAAACATAGGCAGCAAGTCCGTATTCGGTATCATTCGCCTTTCTGATCCCATCTTCCAGATCTTCAAATGAAAACAAAGGCAGGATGGGACCGAAAATCTCCTGTTTTGCCAAAATGGAATCCTGATTCAGATTTGTTACCACAGCGGGTTGTACAAAATATCCTTTGGGAAGATGGTCCGGAATGTAACCCCCAGTTAAAATACTGGCTTTCTCATTTTTAGACTTTTCGAGTAAATCAAATATGCTGTCTCTTTGTTTTTTTGTAATTAATGGCCCCACCTGTGTTGTTTCGTCTGTGCCATAGCCCACTTTGATCTGTGCAACATATTTGCTCACCTGGGCTGCGAATTCAGCATAAATATTTTTGTGGATATAGAATCGTTGGGGTGCAATGCAAACCTGACCATTGTTCCGAAATCTTGCCAGCGCCGTTGCCCTGGCGATAACGTCGACATTCACATCATCAAAAATCAGCACCGGTGCATTGCCGCCCAGTTCCAGTGACAGACGGGTATGGGTAAGAGACGCCCCGTCCATTAACAGTTTTCCCACCCGGGTACTGCCGGTAAAACTTATTTTCTTCAGACGCGGATCTTTCAACATCGCTTCACCAATAGCCGGCGCATCGCCCGTTACCAGATTGATGACACCCGCTGGAAGACCTGCCTGCACCAGCGCTTCAATCAAATGATGCGCGCTTAAGGGAGTGCTTTCTGCAGGTTTGGCGACCACCGTACAACCCGCTGCCAGCGCGGCCGCCCATGCCCTCGCCGGATTATAGGCCGGAAAATTCCAGGCGGTAATAACCCCTACAACCCCCAACGGCTGCCAGATCACCGAGCTCCGTTTATCGGGTCGGTTATTGGGTATTGTTTTTCCATAGGCCCGTTTGCATTCTTCCGCATACCATTCAAAGAGGTTGGCAGCTACCAAAAATTCTCCTTTAGCCTCTGCGAGTGGTTTGCCGCTTTCCAAAACCATATCCATAGCAAAAGCTGCAGCATGCTCTCTCAGATAACCGGCCGTTTTTTTCAAAATCTCTGCCCTGAAATAGGGTGTGGTCACCCGCCAGGTTTTAAATGCTTCTGCGGCTGCATCTATTGCCAGTATAGTTTCCTTTTGTTTCCCGAAAGCAATAACGGATAACAATTCTTCAGTGGAAGGATTGATGAGTTCATAGGTTTCTCCGTTCAGGGCACCCCTCCATTCTCCGTTGATAAATAATTTATTCATAGTCCCTGGTTTGATAAGTATTCCAATCCTGCCTCAATGATATCCAGACCTTTAATCAGCAGTGATTCTTCGATTACCAGCGGGCTTAGTACCCGGATAATATTTCCCTGTAATCCGGCACTGATCACGATCAGCCCCTGACCGGCGCAATAGCTGATCAGTTTTTTACATTTCTCCGCGTCGGGCTGAAAAGGGTCCTGATTTTTAACCAGTTCAAAAGCCATCATAGCACCCAGTCCGCGTACATCGCCAATGGCTGGAAATTTATTCTTCAGAGAGAGAAATCTTTCACGGATAATATTTCCAACCCGTTCCCCTAAAGCATTGATATTAATTTCTTCCATATAATTCAGGGTGGCTATAGCTGCAGCACAGCAAACCGGGTTACCTGGATAAGTGCCGCCGATTGTCGATGGCTTACAGGCATCCATGACAGCGGCTTTTCCAATGACTGCTCCGATGGGCATACCACTTCCCATGCTTTTTGCCCAGGTTGAAATATCCGGCGTTACATCATAATGCTGATAGGCGGCCCATTTACCCGTTCTTCCGAATCCACTTTGTACTTCATCAAGTATAAGCAGGATACCCTGCTGATCACATATTTTCCGGAGTCCTTTGAGATATTTTTGAGGCACCACATTAAATCCGCCTTCACCCTGAACAGGTTCCAAGATAATCGCCGCCACCTGATTTGCGGGAACCGTAGTCTGGAAAAAATTCTCCAGCTCACGCAGATGAATATCCGAAAACACATCGGCACTCATTCCGTTTGCATAGCGATACATATCAGGAAAAGGGATACGATACACTTCGGGTGCAAAGGGACCGCAACCAGCTTTGTAACCGACTTTGGAAGTGAGCGTCATGGCCATCATGGTTCTGCCATGAAAAGCACCGCCATAACATATTACGGCCGGTCTTCCCGTGGCCTGCCTTGCAATCTTAATGGCATTTTCCACACTTTCAGCGCCCGAATTGGTCAGCATCACTTTAGTCTGTGGTCCATGCGGGAAAAGACCCGCGAGCTTTTCGGCGAGTGTCAGATACAATTCATAAGTGGCTACATTGAAACTGCAGTGAATCATGGTCTCTGCCTGTTTCTGAATGGCAGTCACAACTGCAGGAGGACAATGTCCGGCATTGACCACCCCAATGCCCCCGGCAAAATCAATCATTTCACGGCCGTCGGCGTCTGTTAATATACTTCCGCTGGCGCACATGGCAGTGGAAGGGTTAAAAATGCCAATGGCATCCGGCACAAATTGTTTTCTTTTATCTAAAAGTGTTTTTGATTTTTCCTTTGTTGCTGTCATGATAATTATTTTGAAGATTCCGCGGCGATCGTTTTCGCATTTACGAATTCCAGAATACCGAGTCTGCCCAGTTCCCTTCCATATCCTGATTTCTTTATTCCTCCAAAAGGAAGACGTGGATCGGATTTTACAAGGGCATTTATAAATACCGCTCCTGTTTCCATTTTTTTGGCCAGGGCGATTCCTTTTTCCATGTCGCGGGTCCATATGCTGCCAGCCAATCCATATCGCGACTGGTTTGCGAGTCTCAGCGCTTCTTCTTCGTCGCCGGCTATGGTCACTGCAGCCATCGGGCCAAAGGTTTCCTCGTCAAAAGCAGGCATCCCCGCCTTTACATTCACCAGCAGAGCGGGATTGAAATTGCAGCCGTCCACCTCACCTCCAAATATTCTTTTTGCACCCAGGCTCACTGACCCATTCATTTGTTTCACCAGCGACTGTACCAGATCCGGTCTGGCCATGGGCCCGGTGCTGACAGATTTTTCAAAAGGGTTTCCCTGTTTCAGCGTTTTCAGCTGCATCATCAATTCCTGCATGAATTCGGGTTCAGCCTCACGGAGTATGATAAAACGTTTAGCCCCTATACAGGACTGGCCGGCATTCAGCATCCGCGAGTTCAGCGCAACAGAAACGGCCTGCCGGATGTCCGCATCCGGCAACAGAATCAGCGCATCAGAACCGCCCAGTTCCATCACGGATTTTTTTATATGATGTCCCGCAATGCCAGCGACGGAACTTCCCGCCCTTTCACTACCGGTTAAGGTAACTGCCTGCACCGCATCGGAAGCCAGAATTTTTTCCACTGCAGCTGTATCAATGATAAGACAGGTAAACACACCCTTCGGTGCTCCGGCTTCGAGAAATATTTTTTCCATCGCCAGCGCGCAGCCGCATACATTGGGTGCATGTTTCAGAAGCGTCGTATTCCCGGCCATCAGCGTCGGTGCAGCATACCTGAACACCTGCCAAAAGGGAAAATTCCAGGGCATGATGCCGAGCACCACCCCCAGTGGCTGGTAAATGGTGAAACTCTTTGTATAGCCGGCAGAAAGTGTTTCCTCTTTTAAAAATTCTTCCGAATGACTGGCATAGTATTCGGCAGTGACTGCACATTTTTCAACTTCGCCCCGGGACTCACTGATGATCTTGCCCATCTCATGAGTGATGAGTGTAGCCAGCAATTCCTGATCGCGGCGTAACAGGAAGGCCACTCTTTTCAAAATAGCAGACCTTTCGGAAAAGCTGGTTTTTTTCCAGGAAGAAAAAGCTGAATGGGATGTAATAATAGCGTCACCCAGCTGACTGTCGCTCATCAGCGGATATTCTGCAAGTAATTCCTGCGTATACGGAAAAACAGATTTAAATACATTGTCTGGCATGCAATCGTCGGTTTTAATTTATGTGCGCGTTCATCCTGGTCAACATGGCATCTACGGCCGCGCGTGCCGTTTCTGCCGCTCCATTCATATAGCCCTGGCATTCCCTGCTGACATGTTCACCTGCAAAAAAAATATTTCCCACCGGTGTCGGTTCCCAACCCGACAAAGTGGACCATTGTCCTTTTTTAAAAGCACTGTATCCGCCATGGGTAAAGGGATACGAAGCCCAGCAGAACTTCAGGTTTTTATCACTGAAAAAAGGCGAAGCGGAAGGGTAAACAACGGATAACTCCGCCTGGAGTTTTTCACTCAGGATGGATTCTCCGGATTTTTCCAGATAGCCACCAAACTCACCGCCACCGAAAACAGTGAAACTTCCCATTTCTTCCGATTGCATCTGGCTGCTGTCCCAACCCGCACCAAAAGACAGATCCGTAAAAGTATATCCCTGCTGATTAGCCTGTCGCCATGGTTTCTGGTGCACACCCATCACATACTTGCAGCTGTTGCCATATCCGATCTCCTCAATACATTTTCTTTTTTCGGAAGGCATTGGCACGGTACAGTTTATATTTCTCAAAATGCTGAATGGAATAGTCAGCAGAACATAGTCGGCATACACCCTTTTTTCTTCCTCTTTATTTTTGAAAATCAGCTCTGTTTTTCCGGATTCTGTTGTATGAATGCCCGTCAGCCGGTGATTGAAAATGACCTGTTCCTTTAATCTCTCATACATCGTATCCGTGAGGTGCTGGCTGCCACCTTTTATTTTAAAAACTTCGTGGGTGGGTCCGAACAGCTGATAATCCTTATCTGCTTCTACGGGCGGAACGAACATGATCATGAAGTTTAAAGCGGACTGATCTTTAGCTTCCATTCCGTACTCCCTGGTGAGAACGACATTTAAAAAATTAAATAACCATCCCCTGATTCCCAGCGAATCCAGATATTCTGTTATTGCAAGTTCGTCAAAATGCCGGAAGGAATCCGCTGTCGTATGATCAATAACCGGTGGCAGTGACAGAATATCCTTCATTATCTGTTTGGCGTAGGGTGTTATCGCCGCCCGCAGATCGGCCTGATCCAGATGTCTGCCCTCAAAATAAAAGGTCTTCGAACCCTTTTTATCCTTGCGCAGATCATAGCATTCCAGATTAAATTCTTTAACCAGTTGCAGAATATCCGTATGGGTCGTATCGACAAATTCGCCGCCCATATCGGTTGTGATGCCGGGTCCAAACTGATCACGCAGGGTGAACATCCTGCCGCCGGATCTCGAAGAGGCCTCGTATACAAGCGCACGAATTCCTTTCTTACCCAGTTGATACGCTGCGTTTAATCCGGCCATGCCTGCCCCGACGATCACAATTTCTGCGTCTTTTTTATTTTTTGGTATAAATGAAGTCAGCACGGCCATGGCACCAGCCGCCAGCGATAGCTCCCGAATAAATTCCCGACGGCTATTCTGCCATGCTGAAATTTTTTGTTCCCATTCCGGATCATTGGAAACAGCTTCAAAAAAAGCAGCCTTGAAAAGATTCGTGATTGGATTTCTTGCCATAACAATCAGTAACCTGGATTTTGCACAACAACACCGTTCGTGGCAGAAATTTCTCTTTGAGGAATTGGAAACAGGGGCAGAATTCCAGCGCCCAGGACATTTTCCACATTTCCCGTTCTGGCCAGATCGTATAACCGGGCGCCCTCAAAATTTAATTCTGCGCGTCGTTCATCCAGTATGGCGTTGATATAACTGACATCATCCGGCACGTCCGCCGATGTGAGTGCTGTCATACCCCTTGCCGTGCGCAGGGTATTGAGATCCGGAAGTCCGGCGGCTCTCCCTGCAGCCTCCGCCCTGATAAGGTACATTTCCGCAAGGCGGATGATAAATCCGGAATTGTCTTTTGTTGTTTCACCGCGGTATTTTTGCGAGCGACCGTCCGGAAGTATACTGGGATCTTCGTTGACGGTATCTACAAGTGCTCCGCGGGTATCGTCGGGCCTGGAGAGAAAGAAATCATTGAGATTCTGGGAAGCGATAAAATTCACATCAGACCGGAGGGCGTCACTGCGCGAATAAGTAAGTGTATTGTAAGAGCTCTGATTCTGCAGGTCGAACTTCAGTTCGAAAATGCTTTCCGCAGTCAAGCGATCGGTGTAAATTTTAGTTACTTCACCGGGAGGAAACAATGAATAGGTATTGTCACCAATGGCCAGACCGGCGGCGGTTATGGCAGAGGGATAATCCTGGTAGTATAAAGAAACCCGTGCAAGCAGTGCATTCGCTGCAGTTAATGATATATACTGATTGCCATTGTAGGTGTTCAGCAGCGAGATGGACTGATTGAGATCTGCGAGAATCTGTTTGTATGACTGGTCCACGGTACTGCGCGGAATACTTGCTTTGATACTGTCGGAGTTCAAAACAAGTGATACGCCATAAATGGAAGTTTTGTCCCAGTGTTCACCAAAAAGCCGAAGCAGATCGAAGTGACCCAATGCGCGTACAAATAAAGCTTCACCAAGAATATTCGATTTCTGGTCATCCGGCACATCCGGTACTTTGTCGATATTATTAATAATTTTGTTTGCAGTATAAATGGAATTGTAAATGGCCTGGTAAATATTCTGCGCATACAAATTCGTGCTCGTCAGCGTCCGGGCCGCGATTTCATTCAGGTCTATCACATCATAACCACCAGTCGTTCCATTGTCAGTATAACATTCCGATACGAGCGGAAAAGAACCACCGTAGTAATTTTTATCCTGAAGCGTGCTGTACATGCCTATGCGGGCATTGAGAAGTCCCGACAGACTCGTAAATATTGTAGCATCCTCCACAGAATTCGGAGAATTCACGTCCAGTACTTTGGTACAGGAGCTTAAGGAAACGAGAATTAAACAGGCTATTGAAATATATAAACGCATACTGTTTTTTTTAAAAATTAAAGTTTACACCGAAAGTGGTAGTCCTTGCCTGGGGATACGCAGCATAGTCAACACCTGCCGTTTCGGGGTTGCTGCCTCCGTTGGAACTTACTTCCGGATCAAAGCCATAGTATTTTGTAAATACCCACAGATTTTGAACCTGTACGTACACTCTCAATGACCTGTAAATACCGGGATGTTTGGGTTTGAAGGTGTAACCCAGGTTAACATTGCGTATTCTGAAGAAAGAGGCATCTTCTATGAACTGGGAAGAGTTCTGTACATAGTTCGGGAATATCAGTGATGCACGGGGAATAGATGTAATGTCACCCGGTTTTTCCCATCTCTTATTAACGATGGTTGCATTGTTCGCATAGACCTGTTGCAGATTGTTATTGGCATCCCAGCCACCATCGGACCAGCCCAGGGTCTGGTAGGTTGTACGTATCAGGTTATAAACCTTATTACCTTCACTGAACTGACAGGAAATATTCAGATCCCAGTTATGGTATTTGAAATCATTGGTAATGCCTCCGAAATAATTGGGTGTTGCTTTACCCAGCACCTGCTGATCCGGCGAATAATTCGGATTTCCTGTTTGCGGATCCACACCTAAATACTTGTATCCCCAGAAAGTCCCTTCCGCCTGTCCTACCTGAAGAATATGTGTTGGAAATAAATCTGAATAAGCGCTGAGCAGTTCGTTATTGGTGTAGAGCGACAGAATTTTATCCTGGAGAAAGCTCAGATTAAATCCGATGGACCAGGTAAAATTCGGATTTCTTACCGGGTAGGCATTGACAGAAAACTCAATACCCTTGTTCTGAATATCGCCTGCATTCGTAGTAAATGAAGAAAAACCTGATGTGGAAGGCAATACAGCCTGTGCCAGAAGTTTGGTGCGATCACCTTTAAATACGTCTATGGATCCGCTGAGTCTTCCATTCCAGAATTCGTAGTCCACTCCGATATTCGTCATCTTATTTCTCTGCCAGGTAAGATCAGTATTTCCAACATTACTCGGACGCAGACCTGCATTTCCATCATACCTTGATGGACTCCAGTAAGTCTGGTACTGGAAATCCCCTATCTCCTGGTCACCTGTCAATCCATAACTGACACGCAGTTTCAGACTGGTGAGTGTTTTTGATTCTGAAAGAAAAGCCTCTTTTGAAAGTACCCAGCCTGCAGAGAAGGCGGGAAAAGCTCCCCATCTTGCGCCCGGAGCAAACCTTGAAGATCCATCGTAACGTAGACTGGCTGAAAGCAGGTATCTTTCGTCGTAGTCATAGTTCACCCGTCCGATGTAAGAAACCAGGCCCCATCCAAAATCCTGGGCAGTGGCTGCCGTTACGGTTGACGCACTGGATATATTTTCCAATCCGCTGCCTTCCGGAAACCCCTGTGCTTTGGTCGTGGCTTTTGAATAACTTGAAGACTGAACCGAAAAACCGGCCAGCGCGTTTAAATGACTTTTGCCAAAACTATTTGTATAAATAAAATTGTCTTCGTTTAGCCAGGTCAGATTATTGTAAACTCCGTTGATCGCCTTTCCTCCAACCGAAGAAGCATCTGAAGTAATCGGATCAAAAAACTGGTTGTCTATCAGATTGGTATAATCAACATTGAAAGAAGCACGGAATTTCAGTGACTTGATGATCTGCGCTTCACCAAAAACGGTTCCTATGACCCGGTAATTGGTTGTAAAAGCTTTTACTTCGTTGGCCGACTTGACCGGATTGTCGCTTAACCAACTGGCCTGATATTGGGTGTAGTCAGCATAAGTTCCATCGGCATTATATACCGGCATCAATGGAGATGCGCCCAGTGCATTAGTCACCACACCCGTGTACGTATCATCATTAAAAGTTCTCCGGTTTTTGCTGTAAGTAACTGCGAGATTGGTTCCAATGGTAACATAGTCTGATACCTTGTTGTCCAGATTCATCCGGAAGGAAGCGCGTTTATAATAGTTATCAATCACGATACCCTGCTGATCGAAATAGTTACCAGCGATGAAGAACTTTGTTTTATCGTTTCCTCCTCTTGCAGATAACTGCAGGTTTGCTATGGGTGCGGTTCTGAAAATTTCATTTTCCCAGTTGGTATTAACACCGGTAAACCAGGAGGAAGGCAGAGGATTTGTCAGTACCGAGGGATCGAATCCCGGATAAGCATCATTAAAGGGAGTCGGATCCTGCTGGTAAGCAATCAGATCCTGTTTTTGAGCATCCTGTTCCAGTGCGGCAAACTGTGCACTGCTCAGAAATGGAATTTTGCGTGGGATATCCTGTATACCTGCAAAGCTGTTAAAACTGAATTCTGTTTTGCCTGCACGACCGCGTTTTGTAGTAATCAGCACGACCCCGTTGGCAGCCCTTGATCCATATATAGAGGCAGAGGATGCATCCTTCAATACCTCTATGGATTCAATATCGTCCGGATTAATATCTGATATGGAACTGATGTTTTGCCCCGAACCCATTTCAGTGCCATCCGTATTGTAAGAAGTGGACAGAGAGGAATTGCTTTCACTTAACATCGGCACTCCGTCTACCACATACAACGGATTGTTGGCACCCCGGATACTTACGAGTAAACCGGCACCGGGTGTACCCGATGGCGTCGTGACTAATATGCCCGCCAGTTTTCCCTGAATGCTCTGTGCCACATTCGAAACAGGCTGATCTCTAAAATCCTTATTCAAAATGGAAGAAATAGCACCGGTGATATCACTTTTCTTTTGTTTCAGATAACCCGTCAGTATAACGTCATGCAACATGCTCACTGATTCTTCCATCCGGATATCGAGATGCTCCGATCCGGAATAATGAATCTGCCTGGTCTGAAATCCAACCATCGAAACAACCAGTGTTCCGGAAGGCTGCGGAACCCGAATTCTGAATTCGCCAACCGAATCCGTAGCTATACTCAGCGAGGGCTTGTCCCGGAGCTGTACCGTCACGCCTGTCAGAGGCAGACTGTCCTTACCCAGGATCCTTCCTTTAACCCATGTTTCCGTCTGCTGACTATAGACGCTGCCTGCAATAAACAGGGAAAAAATAAATGCCGTTAGCCAGGATAGCTTTTTACGGTTCATAAGCAGTAATTTCTGGTTTTAAATGAGGTTAATTAAAACAGGTCAATTCTCTTTTTGGTCCGTTGAATGTCATTAAGTCAAATGATTAAAAATATAAGTCGAATTATTTTTTTCAATAATAATTTATGAATGAAAATCACTAGTTTGCGTTTGGTCAAATTGTGGGAGATTTGTTGGTCATATTGTGACCCGGTATTTAACAATTAAAATTGACCAGATATTGAAATATAACATAAATCGTAATATTTGAAGTGAATAGATGTTTACTGTTTTTTAATTCAGCTTGGCCAGAATTTTTATATGGCGGTTCGATAAACGGGGCGTTTTTGAATTATAAGCCAGTTAATTATTACATTAATTAATTATTTAATAGATTTTGCATTTATCTCTAAAACTTAAAAAAAGCCTTGAACTGCAGCCGGATCTGCTCCAGGCATTGAAGAGTAGTAACCGGGATCTGAACTGGTCAAAATTTACCAGGACCCAGTTTAATCTGGTGGCCCGGATTATCAATAAAAAGATTACCCGGGAAGTCATGCGCAACCCCGACCTGGTGGAAATGAATCTGATAACGGGCAAACAGCATCTGGAAAAACAGCTGTTTGCCTTGAAATGTCAGACCATTTTTGATTTTATCCGATACCTGGGAAATCTTGGAGAGTACAGGGTTTATAACTGGATCAGTGGCAAAACCCTCCAGAGTTACTGGAATGAAGGGGAAGCCAAGTATATCAAGATTAATGTTTTACTGGTTTTTCTGGATATCCCCTTCGCGGACTGGAATCTCTGGCAGAAAGAGTCGGCACGTGGAACAGAGTCTTACGCGGCCAGCCTGGGGAGAAACCCTTTTTCCGGGAACGGAAATGCGAAGTCATCGCTTTCACTGGTCAAGGCTTATTACCTGGGAAACTATTTTCTCTACTACCAGAAAACAGATGGGAGTAAAAACATTGTCAAAACTCCATTTATTTTAAAAGAGCATGAAAACGGTCAGATTGTTGTAAAATCGGTTTCCGAGGGCCACCGCTATATGGGTAAGGTGATCGGCATAAAAGACGGATGCCTGTATATAAACTGCCAGAATCTGGATTTTGAAGAAATGGAACAGTATATTTTTAATATCGGTCTCGAAACAAAGCCCCAAGTTCTTTTTGGCGTTTCAAATACTGTAAGCGTAAAAAATCGCCAGGCTGTCGCTCTAAAAAACATTCTGATCAAACAACAGCAGAGCCAGCCCAACTTCGATAATATTCCTGAAACGGAGATTCCATTTTCCAATAAATACGACTCCAAAAGTGAAGAATCGCTGGTAGTCCGCTACTTCGCCCGCTCCGGAAACAATATTATTGTTACACCCAGTTGCTGTAATCTGGATGTTTTGCGGGAAATGGCCGAGATGGGAGTATGAGAGTACAGAAGTACAGAAGTACAGAAGTACAGGAGTACAGGAGTACAGAAGTATGGGAGTGAGAACTTAATTCATAAGCACTCCTGTACTTCTGTACTCCCATACTTTCCTATTGTTGCGCCCCGCCCGCGAACGGAGGATATGGGTCCGGTTTATTCTCCCGCCTCAAATCAACCCGGTTGACTTCCTCAAAAATCTGCCCGTCTTCATAATCCACTGAAACAAAAACGGTCAGGTGCTGATTGGCGGGTCCCCGGAAGGAGCCCTTAACCGGGCTGCAATCCGTAAAATGTCGGCCTGCTGCCAGTTTTACATGCGTATTGGTAACCCATACATTATTGGTTGGATCAATGCCGGCCCAGCCATATCTGGGTATCCAGGCTTCCACCCAGGCATGCGTGGCACCTTCGCCTCTCAGGCCACTTTTATTGGGACAAATATATCCGCTGACATATCGGCTGGGGATATTCAGGGTGCGCAATACCTGCAGCATCACGTGCGCAAAATCCTGGCACACGCCCGCATTTTTTTCAATAATCTCGTCCACTGTTGTTTCCACCGTTGTGATTCCTTTGATGTAACTGAAGTTGGCAAAGATATATTCACAGCAGTTTTTAATGGTGATGGCAACAGAATGATCAGGACTATATATTGCCCGGGTTATATCGTTAATTCTTGACTGGTAACGAATATAGTCGGGGCGCGACAGTTCAACCATTTTAAGGTTTCCGTTTACTTCATTCCACATTTCGTCGAAAACACTAATGAAATTAATGGTCAGATCCGAACCGCGTGTTGTACGCACAATCAGCTGACTATCTATAACGAGTTCCCGGTGGGGAGGAAATAAATTGAAATTTGCTGCCTTATTATCCCAGTAATCGTAAAAATAATGGACTTCAGGGTTTCCTGTAATGTTCAGATCGTGTTTCAACACTTCCTGTTCGGCTGAAAGCGTCGGGAATATTTTGATTTCATTCATGCTCTCCTGAATCAGCCTGTCATACTCATAGGTGGTAATATGCTGAATCTTGAATAAGGGCATGTATAGTTTTTAAGAGTAGGAGAAAAAATGTTGTACCACTTTCATATTGAAATCCACGAGATCGGTCTTAATATCTTCAAAAAATCCGGGAACCATTTCCTTCGTCAGTGAATCCAGTTCCATGTAACGTACCTTGCTGAAAAGACGTCCGAAACTCCTTAGTAATGCGGCCCTTTCCTCATTAATATCGTTACGTATGATTTTATTGAGGTAATGTTCTATCCTCTGCAAAGAATAGATGACCGATCGCGTAAAGTTCTCATTAATCAAAACCTGGTGCAGCACATTGTGATTATGATTACCACTCCGGTAAGTTTTTACATGCAATTCGTAACCCGACAAACTGAACAGCAAATATTTCCATTGTAAAAGGTCATTGGTGTCTGCCTCCCTGAAATTGGTTATCTGTAACTGACTTTCTACAATAGCAATCGTTTGCAGGCAACGTTCAATATATTTCCCCAGATTCATAAAACACCATCCTGTACCCCTCGGCATAGTAATATCGGTAATGCCGGTATAGAGTACCGTATGATTGATCAGGGGCTCCATGACTTCGAGGCCATGAAAGGAATCTATTTTATGTTCCAGATAGTCCTGATTAACAAAATGATACATGGAGTTCACCTGTTCCCACACTTCTTTTGTTATGTGATCCTGAGCTCCCCGCGCATTTTCTCTCGCTTTATTAACCAGCGTTTTCAGGCAGTTCGTGTTTGTTGTATCTATCAGGAGGCGCTTGAGGCAAGCCTCCGTATTATTTTCTACCAATTTCAGATACTCTTCATCCGAGTCGGTAAAAATTTCCATTACGGGTTTCCAGGAACTCGTTCCATTTACATCTTTGTCCAGTGAAAATATATAATGGGTTCCTGTCATTCGCAGCATCCCATCTGCCCTTTCCATATAGCGATTCAACCAAAACAGAGAGTCTGCAATTCTGCTTAACATGTACTATCTTTTTTTAGAAACTTATCTCAATCGATAACCCAGGTGTCTTTACTTCCTCCTCCCTGAGAGGAGTTGACGATTAGTGATCCTTTTCTCAATGCTACCCGGGTAAGCCCGCCGGGAACGATCTGCACACCCGAAGGTCCGCACAAGGCATAGGGCCTGAGATCCACATGCCGGCCTTCATATTTTCCATCAATAAAACAGGGGGCCGTCGACAGATTGATAATCGGCTGGGCGATAAAACTACGTGGGTCGGCTTCAATTTCTTTTTTCGCTTTCAGCCAGTCTTCTTCTTTCACAGAATTCCCCATAATCATTCCGTAGCCACCCGACTGGTTTGTCCTTTTTATTACCATCCGGTGAAGATTTTCGAAAACGTGTTTGCGGGCATCCGGATTGCTCATTTCAAAAGTTTCCACGTTCGGAAGCAGGGGCTCTTCATTCAAATAATATTTGATCATTGCCGGCACAAATGCGTAAATGGCTTTGTCATCTGCCACTCCATTTCCGACCGCGTTCACAATGGCCACCGTACCCTTGCGGTAGGCAGACATCAATCCGGGAACGCCCAACGCACTGTCCGGTTTAAAAATGAGAGGATCGAGGTAGTCATCATCCACCCGGCGGTATATCACATGCACCTGCTCCAGCCCCTGGGTGGTTTTCATATAGACTTTGTGATTATCCACCACCAGATCCCGGCCTTCTACCAGTGCGATTCCCATCTGGCGGGCCAGAAAAGTATGTTCGTAATAGGCAGAATTATAAATACCAGGCGTCAGCAATACCACATTGGGGTTCGATATCTGGGCAGGCGAAAGGGAGAGTAATATTTCATGCAGAAGTAACGGATAATTACTCACGCGGCGTACTCTGGAGCTTGCCACCAGTTCCGGAAAAAGGCGTTTTGTTATTTCCCGGTTCTCCAGCATATAAGATACCCCGGACGGAGTTCTGAGATTATCCTCCAGAACATAGAACACGCCGTTGTCGCCGCGGATCAGATCTATCCCGGAAATATGTATAAATATATCGTGAGGAACCTGTATTCCGGCAACTTCGCGCATATAATGCGGACAGGACGCGATGAGTTCAGCAGGAATGATTTTATCATGAATTATCTGCTGGTCGGAATAAATATCTTTTAGAAATAAATTAAGCGCTTTAAGTCTTTGTTTTAATCCGTCTTCTATATTTTTCCACTCTGAGCCTGTGAGCACCCGCGGAATAATGTCAAATGGAAAAATTCTTTCTATACCGGCATTGTCATTATACACGGTGAACGTAATACCCTGATTCATGAATAATTCACTGGCCAGCTTTTCTTTTTGCTGAAGGCTTTGAACGTCCAGCTGTTTTAGTGCCTGAATGACGTTCCGGTAAGGATCACGAAAATCCGGACCCTTGCCCATTTCGTCCCAAAAACCCGGTTGCCCTGTATATAAATCTAACAAATCATGGGAAACCATAAATCTAGTTTGGCTTATAAAAATAGAAAAAGCAGCTGTATACAGCTGCAGATCGTTATAGGTTGAAGTTATATAAAATCATTCAGATATTTCAGTGTTTTTAGCACAAGACCATTCGGCTATCCCGGTAACCCAAACATTCACAATTGCCATTCTAATTTAAAATAAATAAGTGAATAAACGACTGAATGAATATTGGTAAATTGAAATCCATTCAATAACTCATGTATTATAAGCCTGTTTTCACCACATTCTTCATATGGATTTTTTGTTCCTGCCATCGTCAGCCGGCAGCAGATATTATCTATCTGAATGCTGCCATCTGGACCGGTGACTCCGCTAATCCCGAAGCAAAGGCCATTGCTGTCAAAGACTCGGTCATACTGTATGTTGGAAACGAGTATCAGTCTTATGCTGGAAGCCATACGATTCAAACAGATCTGAAAGGGAAAATGCTGGTTCCCGGTATTATTGACAAGCCTGTTCATATTCGGGACACGAAGGTGGTTCTCACCGTAGTTAATGGAAAACAGGCCTATGCCGCACCGGGTTATTTCTTAAAAAACCCCGCAGCATCGGTTATTCCGGGCCAGTGATCCGTTCTGAACGGAGAAGCCGGAAATCCTTCGGCGTTAAAAAGATTGCTGTCAACAGGTGCATTACTCCAGGCATATCTAACCGCTACCGGACTGATCACTGAATCGGACGAAACCAATATCTGGTTATTGGCAATAAAGGCTCTGGCAAAATAAAACTTTCTGTCTGCACCCGCGATTTCAAAACCAACCAGATTACCATACCTGTTTTTTGCTACCAGGCCTTTACCGGCAGAAGTAAATGAAAGGATGGCCTGACCCTTCACAAACGATACGGATTGATAGACCGGGCCACGGCAAATTTGCGGTATCCGATACACATCATTTAGCGCAATGGCCGCCAGGCGGCGCCCTACATCCTGTTTGTTTTTAGGATGAATATCATTGGCTTCTCCAATATCTGTCGTAACCGCCATACCGGTACCGGGTAATTCCAATGTACTGCTTTGAGCTTCCCGCAGCTCGGCCCATGAACTTCCGGCATTGGCCGACCCGTCGGAGCCGTAACTGGACAATTGCACAAACAAAAAAGGAAAAGAATCATTCCATTCCTTTCTCCAGCTCTCTATCATCAGGGGAAATGTTTTGCCATACTCCCTCGCGCGGTCAGTATTCGACTCGCCCTGATACCATAATACCCCTCTGATAGAAACCGGCACGATGGGATGGATCATCGCATTATAAATAATAGCACCCTCGCTATTCATCCACTGGGTAAAATAGTGCGGCCTGTCCAGCAAAGGCAACATCTTCCACTGACTGCCTGCGATAGAAATCCTTTCGCCGTCAAAATCAAGAAAAAGGAGATCCGGGCTGCCGTGAATACCCAGCGACATATGGTCGCCGGGGTCCTGTTTGCGGATTGCCAGCAGAAGGATATTTTTACCCTGCTTCCATGAAGAGGGTGGCAATGAAATAAGAATATTTTTCTCAACGGGAACAATTAACTTTTTACCATTCAGAAAAATATCAAAACGGGAATCATAACCACCCAGACTAAGAATGGATGGAAGCGCCGACTGAACAGAGTCAACGATAATTTCCTTCATCAAATAAACCTCACCACGATAGGCAGGCAGTCCGATCCAGTCCAGATCACCGGGTGCCGATGAAGGCATCCATCCGGAAAAGGAGTATCCTGCTTTTAAAATATTCTTTTCACTGGCATCCGGCAGGCTGCCGTGATTATTTTTTTTGAGTCCATCGGCTACCTGCTTTTCAATTCTGTTATTCGTTTGTTCCCAGTTGTCGGGCATCTGCCTGGCATAGTCTTTCAATTCATCTGACTCTTCCATATCTTTTTTGCTGATCCAGCTTTCGACCTGCGAACCTCCCCAATTGTCATAAATCAATCCTACGGGCACATGCAAACGATCAAAAATATCGAGAGCGAAAAAATAACCCACGGCGGTAAAATCTCCCGTAGTCTGTGGCGTCGACAGTACCCAGGAAGTTGAATCAATAAAAATTTCGGGGTGAAAACTCAGTTTGTTCGGTACAACGACCTGACGTATTAAAGGATTAGCAGCGCGGTGAATGTCATATGCGGCATGCATTGCCTGACGCACCCTGAACTGCATGTTTGACTGACCGGAACAGAGCCAGACTTCGCCAAACCAAATATCCAAAAAGGTTTTTACTTCCTTTTTTGTTTTTACTACCATCTGAAATGGCCCTCCGCCGGAAAAAGCCGGCAGGGTAACCATCCATTTTCCGTTTTGACCGGCTTTGACCGATGCACTCAATGATGCCAGGGAAACGTTTATTTTTTCGCCTGGGCTGGCTGTTCCCCAGATTTTTACCGGTTTGTTCCTTTGAAGAACCATATGGTCGCCAAATATTGCGGGCAACCGGAATTGTGAAAATGCCTGTACCGATATGAACACTAAAATCAGACTGCTTAATGTTTTCATGAATTTGAATAGAATAGTAAGTTATCAAAAAAAATCAGAATCATTTTTTGTCTATATTCATTCCACAAAATCAGGTATGAGCAAACATCATCCGCATTCCGTGGAACCGCCGTCACCGCTGGGGCCTATCGGGGGTCAGCGTCTTTATTCGCTGGATGCGCTTCGTGGATTTGATATGTTCTGGATCATGGGTGCTGAAGATATTGTGAACAGCCTGGCAGACGCGACAGGATCTCCTTTCTGGAAAGCCTTTTCAGTGCAATTGACCCATCCTGCCTGGAATGGCTTTCACCTGTATGATCTGATCTTTCCTCTTTTTCTGTTTATGGCGGGTGTTGCCACACCGTTTTCCGTTGGGAGAGAACTGGAAAAGGGCAATGGCAAAGGGAAGGTCCTGCAAAGAGTGGTTAAAAGAGGTCTGCTGCTCGTATTACTCGGAATTTTTCATAATAACGGACTACATATCAAGCCTATTTCCGAAATACGTTTCGCGAGTGTTTTGGGCAGGATAGGTCTTGCTTACATGATTGCCAATATCATTTTTATTTACACAAAAAGAAATGCACAGATTATCTGGTTCTGGGCTCTTATTGTAGGCTATTGGCTCCTGCTGAAATTCACGTCCGCGCCTGGTTTTCCAGCAGGTGATCTGACCATGGAAGGAAATTTTGCTTCCTATATCGACAGAAGCATTCTCCCGGGTAAATTATACCTGGGCATACATGACCCTGAAGGGCTCATGTCAACCATTCCTGCCATCAGCACGGGTATACTCGGTATACTGGCCGGCAGTTTTTTGAAAACCAGTCCTCATAAAGGAAGCCGCAAGTCGCTATGGCTGGCCATTACGGGTTTCACTTTTATTGCTCTGGCACTGATTTGGAACATCCCTTTCCCGATCAATAAAAATTTATGGAGCAGTTCCTTTGTCTGCCTGGTTGGTGGAATCAGTCTGATATTACTATCGTTGTTTTATTATATCATTGATGTACTGGGATACAAAAAATGGGCTTTCTTTTTTAAGGTCATCGGCATGAATTCCATCCTGATTTATCTTTCAGGTCATTTTATCAACTGGGAATATGCAACCAACGGGTTTTTTCAATGGGCAGGGCAGATCAGTCCGGTTATTTATGCCCCCTTTGTCCTGGCGGTTTGTTATGTCTTTGTCAAATGGGCATTTCTGTATTTTCTATATCGTCAGAAATTATTCCTGAAAGTTTAATCAGGTGAACCTTCTTATTATTTTTTATGAAACAGCTCTGTCTATTTTTCGCTATTTGTGTTTGCCTTCAGGGGGTATATGCGCAGTCAGACACACCCTCTTTTGTTCGCGACAGCATGGACACTTACATTCTAAAAGGCCTGAAAGACTGGAATCTTCCGGGTCTTGCAGTGGTCATCGTGAAAGATGGGAAAGTGGTGTGGATCAAAGGCTATGGTGTGAAAGATATTGAAACCAAAAAGCCCGTCGACGAGAACACGCTGTTCATGATCGCCAGCAATACCAAACTTTTCACCGGTTGCTCCCTGGCGAAACTGGAAACCGAAAAAAAACTGTCACTGGATGATCCCATCACGAAATATTTTCCTGATTACCGCCTGTACGACAGCAATAGTACCCGTCTCGTCAGTATTCGGGATATGTTGTCGCACCGGATCGGCACTAAAACATTTGAGGGTGATTTTACATTCTGGAACACTTCACTGAGCAGGGAGGAAATAATGAAAAGAATGCGATACCTCAAACCGCCTTTTCATTTCCGGCAGGAATTTGGATATTGCAACAGCTGCTTCCTGACTGCCGGACAAATTATACCGGTTGTTACCGGGCTACCCTGGGAAAAGTATGTTCAACAGAATTTCATTACGCCGCTGGGTATGGATCACACCCTGATTTTGTCGACCGGTGTGGCTGATCAGCCCAATGTGGCAACACCCTACACAAGTGCCTATTCCTATCAGTTAAATAAAGTGCCCTATGACAATTGGAACAATCTGGCACCTGCAGCAAGCATTGTCAGTAATGTAAATGATCTTTCACACTGGCTCCTGATGCAGCTTGACAGTGGCCGGTATCAGGGAAAAGAGATTATTTCATGGGAGGCACTTCAAAAATCGCGCATCGCGAATTCCTGGGTGAGTAGCAAAAAATCGAACCAGTATCCCAGTCATTTTACTGGTTATGGGCTGGGGCTATTTATGCAGGATTATGCGGGCCGCCAGATATACTGGCATACGGGAGGTGCCGGCGGGATGGTAAGTAATGTATGTTTTGTTCCAGAAGAAAAACTGGGCATTGCCATTCTCACCAACAATGACAATCAGGAATTTTTTGAAGACCTTCGCCACCAGATACTGGATGCCTATCTCGGCGTACCATTTGTGAATCGCAGTCAGCAGGATTTACCGGAGTTCTTGAAGCAGTTTGAGGCCGACTTTGCAGAAATAACGGGTTGGAACAAACGGCTGACCGAGAGTAAAAATAAAATGAAATTACAATCCAACATGCCTCCACTGCCGATGGCGGCCTATACCGGAAATTATGTAAATGAATTGTATGGCATGATCCATATCAGTCTGGAAAAAGATCATCTGCGAATTCACTTCGATACAAAGCCGGATCTTACAGCAACTATGTATTACATGGATAAAGGAGAATGGGAAATGGAATATAACAATATACTCTATGGAATATTTCAGACGACATTTGAAGAATCCGGCGGTAAAGTGAAATCCGTAACAACAAAACAAAATCCTTTCGTGGAATACGATCCCTATGTTTTTACCAAAGCAGATTGATATCACACCGGAATCAACGCTTATTTTTAATTCTTTTATTACGAAATTCTGATACTGTGGTTTCGCCGCTAAGTCCCCCGGCATTTATTTTCGAAGAGGCAATTCGCTGGGAAGAATAAATTCCTGAGTGACCACTAAAATAGTATGCGGTAAAACAGGCTATTGCAAAGTATAAACTGAATTCACCGCCAAATAATTCGATCCCCATAAGTGTTGAGGCGATGGGTGTATTCGTAGCTCCCGCAAATACAGCTATGAAACCGAGACCGGCCAACAGATCAACGGGCACGCCGGCCAGGACCGCGATACTATTTCCCAATGCGGCCCCGATAAAAAAAAGGGGGGTAACTTCTCCTCCTTTAAAACCGGTGCCGAGAGTGATGGCTGTAAATAATATCTTCCAGAACCAGCTAAAATAGGTGGCTCCTCCTGCGTGAAAACAGGAAAGTATAGAAATCGAATGCACATCGGGATTTGAAACACCAAGACTCAGATAATCCCGGGTTCCAATCAGATAAGTCAATCCGATGATGAATGCCGCCCCTATCACAGGAATCAGCCACTTTTTTTGTATGAACCGGTTACTGTAATTTTTTATGGAGTGAGAAAGCTCAGAAAATAACAGACTGGTCAGACCAAACAAAATGCCGGCGACAATAACGACAAGCAGGAGGTAAAAATTAAAATGAAGAAAAGAAAAATGCCCGGATGAACCAGTGAGTTTGCCAATATGGTACTGGGTATGTAAAATGCCCCAACCGCTGCAAACCCTGTCAGCCAGCACACTGGCCATCAGACAGGGCAGAAGGGCCTGGTAGCGTATGACCCCCAGCGTCAGCACTTCCAGTGCAAAAACGGCACCGGCCACAGGGGTGCCAAACACAGAACCGAATCCGGCTGATATACCCGTCATCAGCAATATTTTCACGTCCTCAGAATCCAGCTTAAACTGTCTGGCAAAAAACTGGGCCACACTTCCCCCGATCTGCACGGCCGTTCCTTCCCTGCCTGCCGATCCGCCAAACAAATGTGTGATGACCGTAGAGATTAATACCAGGGGCGCCATGCGGGCCGGAACACCACCACCCGGCTGATGGATCTCATCCATTATCAGATTGTTTCCTGCCTCCGAATTTCCCCCCGCAAATCGGTAGAGAAAATAAATAAAAATACCTGCCAGGGGAAGGAGAAATAACAGCCAGGGATTCCCGAAACGGACCTCAATAGCAAGTTCAAGTAACCATAAAAACAAGGCTACTATCGAACCCACGGCTATTGAAATAGGAAGAACCAGCAGGCTCCATTTTAAAAGATGGTAAAAAATCGGGATTTGTTCAAAAGACATTCTGATGCGTTTCATTCCTACAAATTATTTATCCTATTAATAAACCTATTAATAATTTGCAGGCGCCATCAGTCCACGGAAATTCAGGACGGTTAATGAGGAAGACACCATTTCCTATTCATAAAATTAAAAAAACTAATCCAATATCGGAATTTATATTTGCCGGCAACATGCAAGTCAGTTCCCCTAAACGCTTCAGGAAAGCAAATGCCGTATTTTTTTTTATTTCAGGTTTTGGTTATTCCAGCTGGACCTCCCGCATTCCGGGAATTAAAGAGTCCCTGAAGTTAAGCGACGCGCATTTCGGGACCCTTCTTTTTATGATGCCGGTGGGTTTGATTCTAACGATGCCGCTCACCGGAAAACTTCTGGATCATTATAAAAGCCGTACGATTTTACTCATCGGAACCCTGCTCTATAATCTGGTACTGCCCTGCCTGGGTTTCAGCAGGTATACCTGGGTGCTGGGCATAGTATTGTTTTTTTTTGGATCATCCAGAAATCTCATGAACCTTTCCGTGAATGCACAGGCCATCGGCGTACAATCATTATACAGCCGTTCCATCATGAGTTCTTTTCATGCCATCTGGAGCATGGCCGGTTTTGCCGGTGCGGCCTTCGGCTATCTGATGGTGACGTTAAATGTGATCCCTGCCTGGCATTTGCTGGGTGTCAGTCTGGCGCTTACCACCCTTACACTGTTTTACTATGGTGATACGCTAAACCAGCAACCCGACCATAGTCATAAACGATCCATATTCAGTCTTCCCCCGCGTGGCATGCTGCTTTTTTCCTTCATCTGTTTTACATCAATGGCCTGTGAGAATACGATGTACGACTGGAGCGGAATTTATATTCGGCAGGTCCTGCACGGATCCAAAGCAGTCGCCACTATTGCATTTGTCATTTACATGGTTGCCATGACGACAGGCAGATTTTTTGGCGACAGGATGGCGGACCGTTTCGGCATTCAGCGTGTGCTGGCAACCAGCGGTATTTTGATTACCGCGGGATTTACTGTAACCGTTTTATCACCCTATATCCCCCTAACCCTGGTAGGATATCTGCTGACGGGTTTCGGGGTTTCCTGTGTTGTGCCTTTTGTGTTCAGTCTCGCGGGCAAAATGCCTATGTCCAATCCGGGGGCTGCGCTTGCCTCAATATCTTCACTTGGCTATCTCGGATTTCTTTTGGTTCCCCCGATGATAGGCTATGTGGCCCAGGCTTCCAGCCTGCGGGTTTCATTTGCTGTGATTGCACTGATGGGACTGTTGATGGTTCAACTGAGCAGTCGAATCAAACCGGAAGCGGCAGTTTAAAAACAGGATTAAGAAAATTAAGACTGGGATTGTTGTGCAGCGGTTTCGGTAAAGAATTTCTTCAGCCATGCAATGTCCAGCGTAGCCTGATATTTAGCTATCTCCAGCCTGTTGTAAGTGCCGTCCAAAACGGACTTAATATCACTTTTAATCATTTTTATAATTCGGGACTTGCTAACTACTTTAACAGAATCACTGAGTAATTTTTCACTGGTTGCAGGAAGAACGGGTACCACTTTGTCTAAAATCTCCTGTAAATAGTCGCCAATTTCGGGAAGATTATTGGCTTGGAGAATCTTGATATGCAGATCTTTTATTCCCTGTAAAAGGGATTTCTGTATTGGGTTCTTCATATTTAAAAATAACGCATAATTACCGGATTTGTTACTCTGCTAAGGCTATTTATATCCTCATTTTTTTAACAATCGGCCATCCAATTATAACAAGTCGTCCTTTTTGCCCAGATCCTTTATCATCCACAAATCGCAACCATAGTGGCCGGAATTGCCAAGAGGACCGCTCAGGTAGGAAAACCCAGTCTTTTCGTAGAGCCCTATAGCCATCCGAAGTTCAGGCATCGTTTCCAGATACATGGAAGTAAAACCGAATTCGATGGCTTTTTGAAAACAGTGCTCCATGAGATTCCACCCAATACTCTTTCCCCGCATCTCTGAAATCAGGTACAATTTCACCAGTTCGCAACAGCCTGGCGGCAAACCGGATGTTGGAAATATCCCGGAACCCCCAACGACCTTTCCGTTATACTCTGCGACAAAATACGCCGCATTATGTTTTAAAAACAAATGGAACAGATTGTCTGTTGTGGGGTCAAAATAAACGGTACCCGGCTTATTAGCCCCAAATTCGGTCAGTGTTTGCCGGATGATACCGGCTATATCAATATTGTCCTCAGGCTTTATCGGCCTTATGCAAATATTTTTCATGCCGCTGCAATTTTACTATATTTTCATGTATGCGGCAGAGGTTAATTTACCAGCCGTTTTCAACCACCGGGTCATGAAAAAAATAATTCTTCGCTCCATTTTTGTGCTGTTTCTTTCGCCCATTCTTTTGCATGCCCAAACGGCGCGGTCCTATTTGCTGATTCCCAAAAAAACCGGTAAAATAAACAAGGCTGTGGTTTCCACTCTTCCGCCTTCTCTCAGAGCTCTTGCAGCCTTTTATAGTGCTATGGGAGGAACTCAATGTGCGGAACTTCAGTGCGAGCTGACTACCGCCCTGAAATTGGGAAAACAGGGTTCTGATGAACAAAAAAGTTTGATTCAAAAATACTTTCCCGGTGATAAAGCTGCGACCCTGGTAGTCGGCCAGGATTGTTACCTGCCACCCAGCGGATCTTCATCTTTTTCAAATTTTCAGTTTCTCGATTTTAATGTTAAGGGAGACAGTGTTCAGGTCAACTATGAGCTGGACGTGTTTGATCACGGTACCACAAAAAAAATAAACGGTCCTGATATTTATATTTTCAGAAGCCAGGTATTCAAAAATAAAAAAAGAGTGCTTTATGGCTGGACCAATAAATAAATGCTGGCTATACCCAACTAATTCAATTCATGAACAACCGGTAGCTGAGGATGAGTTCCTAAGGCTGTTTTTGAATTCGTAATCAAAACAATTCTGGTAATAAAATAGATAAGGCCTCCGAGGGATAAATAGAAAAGTGTGGATGTAACAGACCCCATAGTTATCCCTATTTTCAAAAAGAGCAGCAGACCCATGAGGCCACATACTATGGCAAAACATACAGACCAGGATATAAACTCCCTCACTTTCTGCCTTTTTACCGCCGTTAAGTGATCTCCAAAGGCAGTGAAAGAGCTGTTAACTCCGGTGAGTGCCCGGTCTATACCACTGAATTTTTCCCGAACCGCCTGCATCTGAAGAGTTTGAACTGAATAAATGAAAAACCGTGCCAAAAGGCTTAATGTTGATATTTCGTTGGTTTTTCAATTTAAAATGTACTTGTTTTCTTTAATCCGGGTTTCAGTTCAAGTATCCATTCTATACAGCGTTTCATCCAGTCATGTCCACTGGTTTTATTATTCATTCCAAAACCATGCCCTCCCTGATCGTAAGCAAATAACTCTGCAGGAATCTGATATTTTATGAGTGCTTCCTCAAAACGCAGACTATTGGAAAAAGGCACCACATCGTCATCTTTTGCGTGCACCAGAAAAGCGGGTGGGGTTTCGCTGGTGACCTGTTGTTCATTTGAATATTCTTTAATTTTTAAATCAGACGGATGGGCGCCTATCAGATTATGCATGGACCCCAGATGGGCGATTGAGCTGTCAAAACTGATCACAGGGTAAATAAGGAGCATAAAATCCGGACGCAAACTGATATGGCCGGGGTTATTTATATAATTTTCTTTGAAGTGCGTACCTGCTGTGGAAGCCAGATGTCCGCCTGCGGAAAAACCCATAATGCCAATTCGATGCGAGTCAATGCCCCACTCCGAAGCCCTGGACCGAACGATCAGGATGGCTCTCTGAGCGTCCTGCAACGGACCGATTTCTTTATTGATCATTGTACTGTCGTCAGGTATCCTGTATTTTAAAACGAAAGCTGCAATTCCTGAATCGGCAAATCGCCTTGCAACATCTGCTCCCTCGTGAGAAACGGCCAGGTTGGTGTACCCTCCGCCTGGACAAATAATTACTGCCGCGCCATTCGCTTTCCCACTGGCCGGCAGATAAATGCTGAGTGCAGGTCTGGATACCCTGCTGATGATTTCTATACTGTCTTTTTCCCACCACTTGCTTTCCCGATCTTCTGAGGGGCGAGCATTGGGAATCGGTCCGTCGTATAAAGGAATAACAGTCTGAGCCTTCATGTTCGTAGAAATGATGCAATTTAGAAGACAAAATAAGCAAAGGGCAATCGATTTTTTTGTCATCTACTAAAGATAAGAATCAGCAGCTGTTTTTGATTTCCAAAATCGGGCTAACTTTGAACTTGAATGTCAACTATGCCGTGTCCATTCCGATGGTATTTTTTCTTTCTGCTGATCTCCTGTCAAACAAGCTTTTCAGCGCCTGGGTTGCCGCTATCCTCCGCTTCCGTCAAAGAAACCAATGCACTCGCCGCCGGAATATGGAAAGGCGAGATTAACAGAACAGACGGTCACGCTATCGTTTTCAATTTCAGTGTCCGGCAAAAAGAAGGAAAAACAGTCATCGAAATTATAAACGGAGCAGAACGTCTGATTGTAGATAATATTCGTCAGAAAAAAGACTCGGTTTTTATCGAAATGCCTTTTTTCAATTCGTTTTTTGCCTTGCGTATTCTGCCCGGTGGCGAGCTTCAGGGAAAATGGATAAAAAATTACGGAGATCATTTGGTCGCTCTTCCCTTTTATGCGCAGTTTAATATTAAAGAAAGGTTTCCTGTTGCTGTTGCACCCCGTTTCGATATTTCCGGCAGATGGTCGGTATTATTTACGGGTCAGCAGGGAAAAACGGAATCTGTGGGTGAATTCGTGCAGCAAGGATCGATGGTTACAGGAACTTTTCTGACCACCACAGGTGACTACCGATATTTGCAGGGGGTGGTAAGCGGAGACACCCTGAAACTTTCCACTTTCGACGGAGGACATGCCTATTCTTTTGAAAGCAGAATCCTGGACACTAATAAAATGGAAGGTTTCTATTATGCCGGAGCAACTTCTGTTGAATCCTGGGTGGCAGTCAAAGATAAAAACGCCAGTTTACCCGATGAGTATAGCCAGACACGTCTTAAAGACAGTTCAGAAGCAGTACTGCATTTCCAATTTCCTGATCTCCAGGGCAAAATGGTCTCACTGGCCGATGCCTCTTTCAGAAATAAAGTCGTCGTTGTACAAATCCTGGGGTCCTGGTGTCCGAATTGTATGGACGAAACGGGGTTTTTGGGTCCCTGGTACAAGGAGAATAGAAACAGGGGTGTGGAGATTGTCGGGCTGGCATATGAACGAAGCAGTTCAGCTTCCGAAGCAAAAAGACTGCTGCAACCTTTTATCACCCGGTTTCACGTGAGCTATCCGATTCTGACAACAGGCGTTACGGTTGGAGACTCCCTGCGCACCCAAAAAACCCTTCCGGAAATAGAACAAATCATTGGATTCCCTACGACCATTTTCATAGACAAAAAAGGGCATGTTCGTAAAATAGACACCGGATTTAATGGCCCGGGTACCGGTATTCACTATGAGGAATTCAAAAAGAACTTCAACTCACTAATTGATCTGCTCATTAATGAATAAGTCCGCCTTGGCAGATACTAATTATTTTAGTACTTTCACTTAAAGCTGGGAACATGACGAATCCATGCCATCACCGGTCGATCGTGCATTTTGATCTGGATGCATTTTATGTTCATGTTGAATACCTGAGGGACCCGCGACTGAGAGGGAAGCCCATTGCTGTAGGCGGACATAGTGAAAGAGGCGTAATCGCGTCCTGCAGTTATGAGGCCCGCAAATTCGGGGTCCGGTCTGCCATGCCTACCCGACTGGCTATGCGCCTTTGCCCGGATCTGATTATAGTGCGGGGGGACATGGATCGATATTCTCAATATTCGGGCCTCGTTACAGAAATAATAAAATCCGAAGTACCGGTCTTTGAAAAATCCAGCATTGACGAGTTTTACATCGATATGACCGGTATGGACAAATTTTTCGGCATACAGCGTTGTATTCAGAATCTGAGCGAAAAAATAATCAGTGAAAGCGGTCTCAGCATATCTTATGCACTTGCTACCAATAAACTGGTCAGTAAAGTGGCCACGAACGAATGCAAACCCAATGGGAAAATGGAAGTGTCACCCGGTACTGAAAAATCTTATCTGGCACCTCTTTCTATTGATAAAATGCCAATGGTTGGTAAAGAGACAGCGGCAACGCTCCGAAGCATCGGTGCAGAAACCATCGACGATCTGAGCCGCATACCCGCGGATTTACTAACCAGTCTGCTCGGTAAAAATGGTATCGAGCTCCTCCGCAAATCGAATGGTTTGGATGATTCACCGATTTTGCCTTTTCACGAGCAAAAAAGTATAGGCACCGAAAATACATTTGAACAAGACAGCAATGATGTTATTTTCCTGCATAAAGAACTGGCGAGGATGACAGAGAAAATCGCATTTGATCTTCGTTGCGATAATAAACTTACAGGTTGTATAGCAATAAAAATCAGGTACAGCGATTTTGAAACGCATACCATGCAATCCGTTATTTCTCATACGGCCAACGATCATCTGATCATAAAAAAGGTCAGGGAAATCTTTAATAAACTCTATGATAAAACCCGTTGGGTTCGTTTGATTGGTGTGCGGTGTACTAACCTTGCGGAAGGCAACTATCAGATAAATATATTTGAAGACAGCAGGGATATGCCGGGACTTTACCAGGCAATAGACAGCGTAAAAAAACAATTTGGCGAAAAAATTCTCACCCGTGCCGCATCTGTTTAACCGGATTTCGAGTGATCCGCCATCTGCTTATGGATTTCAATCTTTTTCCCAATTCTGGAATAAAATAACATTGCGCGGATAATCCTTCATTATCAAACATTCTCTTACCTTCATTTACCAGATCCTGTGTAAGCCGTTGTAAAAATTATTTTTTAATGATGCACGGTAAAGGAAGATATAAGTTCAAAGTAATTAACGGAGTACTTTCCTGGAAGAATGAGGAAATGGAAAGATTTATGCCTGTTTCTTCAGAAATCCTGACCCGGGTGATTTTGCTTTACGAAAAAGAATTTAAGAACGGAATCCGGATCTGGAAACAGATTGAAGAACACGAAAATAACGGACTGCCGGCAAACCAGGATGATCCGCTGTTTCAGGAACTGGCCACCTGGATGGAACAACTGCAGGCCATTTTTTCTAATATGGAACCTTACCGCGAAAAAGGAAGATGGATGGACGATCCGATTCATTTAAACTGACTGACCGGCTTCCCTCCTGAATATATTGAGCGTGATGATAAATGCAGTTCCCTTTCCTTCTTCACTTAGAACTTCTATTTTACCCTTATGATTCAGGATAATATTTTGCGTATTGGTCATGCCCAGTCCGTTTCCTTTTGTTTTTGAAGTAAAGTAAGGATCAAAAACCTTTGCGAGGGTATCCGCATCCATACCATTGCCATTGTCACGTATACTGATTATACATTGATCGTTAGATACGGCCGTTTCCAGATACAACCGTCCATTTTCACCTGCTGTCATCGCCTCAATCGCATTGACTATAATATTCAGCAAGGCGATCTTCATTCTCGATCTGTCCACATTCAGCCAGATCTTTTGACCCGAATATTTCTTATCTATCTGAACCTGGTTCAATTGTGCCCGGTCAGTTGCTTCTTTCAGCGATTCATCCAGTAGCTCGTCGGCCAGTATCGCTTCATATTGCAGATCCGTAAATTTTGTGGCAGAGAGTAGTTCATTGATAAGTTCGTTTATCCGTCGCGAATTTCTTGCAATAATATCCAGAAAGGTCTGTTTATCGGCTGCCGGGAGCTGATCATTTTCGAGATGGCCCGCAGACAGATCAATATTGGTGAGTGGATTTCTTATTTCGTGTGCGATTACGCGCGCCACGCGGCCCGTACTGGTAAATCTTTCCAGACTACGCAATTCAATTAATTCACGATTGGCCGAAGCCAGTTCGATGATTCTTTTTTCCAGTTGATCGTGATAAGAAGCGGCCTGATTTTTTGCATTTCTTTTGGCCCTGCTCTCTATATTGAAGGTAATCAGTGAATACAGAATAAGCAGGACGGAAACCAGCCCTGCCCCGATGATAATACCAAATACGATTTTGCTGTAAAAAATAACTCTTTGAGTACGCAGAAAAAGCAGCCTGTTTTCAGTAACAGTAATGGAATCCGAAATTTGTCCAATCGAATTCAGCAGTTTATTATTCATTTGTTCCAGTGAACGGATCGAGTCATTTATCTGCAGACGGTTATTTTCGAAAACCTTTAATTCCGTCTCCAGCGCCCTGTATTTTCTGTCTATGACAGTATGCATTTCCTCTACCCTTTTTTTTTCGGCGGGGTTATCATCAACACTTTTTGTCAAAACATTGTAAACAGAATCTACCAGAGTCTGGCTTTGCCTGTAAGCATCCAGATACTCCTGCTGCGTGCCGAGAAGATATTCATTCCAGTTTATTTCTGCATTTTTTAAATGCGCATTCAGAGCAGCCAGTTCGGTCATCACTTCACGGGTATGACCTACCCATTTATTCTGTTTCCTCAGCTGTACGAAAGAAGAGAGAGAAAGAAAGTAACAGAGAATGAGCAACAGAAAAGCTGCCAAATAACCACTGCGGATCTTTTTTGGAAAGTCAAATTTCATATCGAATATTGGCAAAAAATATCTGGAGCCGTCTATTCATGAAAATGGCTCCACTATTATTTCCCGCGATCTGAAATTACAAAGAAATCAGGCAATCTGAAAGCTTCCATCCTGATCCGTAGCGATTATCCGGTAGAAAAAATTCTGACCGGGAAGCCGTGGTTATACGAGCAGCATCGCATCTCCGTAGCTGAAAAAGCGATATTTGTCTTTGATGGCCCTTTTATATGCTTCCATTGTCAGGTCGTAACCTGCAAATGCGCAAACCATAATAAGTAAACTTGTTTTTGGAAGATGGAAATTGGTAATCAGGGCGTCTGCTATATTGAACTGGTAAGGAGGATGAATAAACGTATTTGTCCAGCCTTCAGATGGTTTGAGCAATTTCTCAGCTGTAAATGATGATTCCAGCGCACGCATAGTAGTCGTACCTACAGAACAAATCCGGTGACCACCGAGACGCGCCTTATTGACAATTTTGCAGGCTTCTTCATCCACACGATAATATTCAGCATCCATTTTGTGCTTGCTCAGATCCTCTACTTCAATCGGCCGGAAAGTTCCAAGTCCCGTATGAAGGGTGGCTTCAGCAAAACGGATTCCCTTTATTTCAAGACGCTTAATAAGCTCTTTACTGAAATGCAAGCCTGCAGTTGGAGCAGCTACGGCACCTTCGTGTTTGGCATAAACGGTCTGATACCTTTCTTTGTCCTCCTCATCCGGTTTACGTTTGATGTATTTAGGGAGCGGGGTTTCGCCGAGAATTTCGAGAACCTGACGAAATTCATCATCTGTTCCGTCCCATAAAAAACGAATGGTACGTCCCCTGCTGGTCGTATTGTCGATGACTTCGGCAACCAGCTCGTCGTTATCCCCAAAATATAATTTATTGCCAACACGGATCTTTCTGGCAGGATCCACGATAACGTCCCAAAGACGGTTCGGTTTATTCAGTTCCCTCAATAGAAAAACTTCAATCTTGGCACCTGTTTTTTCTTTTCGGCCATACATTCTCGCAGGAAATACTTTGGTATTGTTTACGACAAAAACGTCCTTGTCATTAAAATACTCCATCACATCCCGGAAATGTTTGTTTTCGATTTGTCCGGTTTTACGGTGAACAACCATCATTCGGCTGTCTTCTCTTCTTTTGGCAGGGTGCTGGGCGATCAGATTCAGGGGCAGGTCGAATTTAAACTGGGAAAGCTTCATTCAGTATGAAATTTTTAATGAACCCGGTGCATGAGTCGAATGAAGCGGAGTACGACTGGTCTGGCAAACCAGGTCTTACGGCACCCGATTCGGTCATGTTACGGCATGATTTTACAAGCGTGCGAAGGTAGTAAAAAAAGCTTAAAGCTTAACGCTTAAAGCCTAAAACTTTTTTAGGGCGTTAAAAAGAAGAGTACCGGTTTAGCGATAGCTTATAAATTGCATATTTAAGCTGTTACCCTGGCTTTGGGCATTAAGCTTTAAGTTTTAGGCTTTTACCCGGAATGGCTTCTATCAGTGACCTGGTATACTCCGTTTCAGGATGGAGGTAAATATCTTCGGCACTGCCGGATTCAACGATTCTGCCTTTTTCCATGACCAGTACCCGGTCGCACAGATACCGGATGACGGAAAGATCATGAGAAATAAATACTGCCGTAAAGCCCAGTTTTTTCTTGAGGTCGTTGATCAGGTTAAGCACCTGAGCCTGAACACTCAGGTCCAGAGCCGAAACCGATTCATCAAAAACCACAAAGCCGGGATGGAGTGCCAGGGCACGGGCGATTACAATTCGCTGACGTTGACCGCCGGAAAATGCATGGGGGTATCGGTTGAACTGCTCGGGTCGCAGGTCCACTTTACTCAGGAGATCCAGAACAAGCTCCTTTCTTTCAAGTCCGTCCATCTGTTGGTGAACCCTCACCGGTTCCTCAATTGCTCTCCCGATGGTAAGCCGGGGGTTCAGGGAAGAATAAGGGTCCTGAAACACCATCTGAATATTTCTCCTAAAGGCAAGCAAATGGGATCTTCGCATGGTCAGCAAATCCTGATTGCCATAAGTGACCGTTCCACTGTACGGTATATTCAGCCCCAGCAGAGCACGACCAATGCTCGTTTTTCCTGATCCCGATTCCCCGACGATTCCCAGAGTTTCGCCTTTGTACACGTCAAATTCGATATCCTTAATGGCGTCGGTCCATAACTTTTCTTTTCCTAGCCAGGTCTTGCCTGAAGAATACCTTAGCTGCAAATTTCTTACGCGGACGAGTATTTCCTTCCGCGTACCGTTTTCGTTATGAACCAGTTCCGGGTTGGAATTGGAAACAAAAAACTTATCCTCTGCGATATCGGTTTCTTTTATATGCTGATATGATTTTGAATCCGGCAGGGTTAAAGATTCCGGATCAGTCCCGTTCAAATAATCGGAAACCAGAGGAAGTCTTTGTCCTTTACGGTGTAATGCAGGACGACACATCAGCAACCCTTTAGTGTAGGGATGTCCGGGATGATTAAACAACCTCGCCACAGGGCCCTCTTCAACCAGCCTGCCCCTGAGCATAACTATCGCCCGGTCGGCCATATCGGCCACCAGCCCGAGATCGTGGGTAATGAAAATCATCCCGATGTTTTCCGAACGCCGAAGTTCTTTCAGTAGATCAAGTATCGTTTTTTGAACGCGGACATCCAACGCAGTTGTTGGCTCATCGCAGATCAGAACGGAGGGCTGGCAACTCATCGCCATGGCAATCATCACCCGCTGTTTCTGTCCTCCGCTTAACTGATGAGGGTATTTTGAAAAGATTATTTCAGGGTCGGGCAGCTGCACTTTTTCAAATAACAGCAAGGCTTCCTCCCGGGCAGCTCTCCGCATCATCTTCCTGTGAAGCATCAGCGGTTCCATCAGCTGGGTTCCGCAGGTCATCAGCGGATTTAAAGAAGTCATCGGTTCCTGAAAAATCATTGCCAGCTGATTGCCCCTGTATCGCCTGCTTTGTTTTTCGCTCATTCCCAGTAATTCAACTGCCGTTTTACCATCAGGCGAAAACAATATCGAACCGGATTCAATTCGGGCGGCGGGGCTAAGCACATTCATCAGGGCAAGAGACATCACGGTTTTACCCGAACCTGATTCTCCCACCACAGCCAGCATTTCTCCCCTGAAAAGTTCCAGAGAGAACTGCTGTAAGGCGGCTTCAGACGATTTAGTGCCCGGGAAACGGACCGTCAGATTTTTTATTTGAATAAGTGGAAGCAAGTAAAAGTTTAAAAACGGAGATGTCTGACGGTCTGGCCCCCGTTGATGAGTTGTTTAAGTGAGTCGATTCCAATTTTTAAATGGGTCTCTACATAATTTCCTGTCACCCGCTGATCGCTTTCTGCAGTTTTCACGCCATCGGGAATCATTGGCTGGTCACTTACCAGCAAAAGCGCTCCGGTTGGAATTTTATTGTAAAAACCAACTGAAAAAATGGTGGCCGTTTCCATGTCAATGGCATAGGCTCTGATTTTTTTCAGGTATTCTTTAAAAACGTCGTCGTGTTCCCAAACGCGGCGGTTGGTAGTGTACACCGTGCCGGTCCAATAGTCCACACCAAACTCTCGTATGGTAGTTGAAATGGCTTTCTGCAATGCGAACGCCGGCAGAGCAGGTACTTCCGGAGGGAAATAGTCATTTGAAGTTCCTTCTCCCCGGATCGCAGCAATGGGCAGTACCAGATCGCCCAGTTTATTTCTTTTTTTCAGTCCGCCGCATTTGCCCAGAAAAAGAACGGCTTTGGGCTTGATGGCACTCAGCAAATCCATGATCGTAGCCGCTGTTGGACTACCCATGCCAAAATTGATGATGCTGATATCCCCGGCTGTGGCACATTGCATCGGGCCTGTCTTCCCCAATAAGTTTCACAGCATGCATCTCTGCAAAAAGATGGACATAGTGGGAAAAATTGGTGAGCAGGATATAGGATCCAAAATTTTCCAATTTTTCTCCGGTATAACGGGGGAGCCAGTTGCTGACTATTTCTTCTTTAGTTTTCATAAATTCATTGCTGGATTTATATTATTAAACCTGTCCGCAAACATCTTTCTGTAATTTAGCAAATAGTTGAGGTATGATTAAAATCTATTACCCTCATTATGCTTTCAAGATCAAAGAAGAGGAACCCGGAAAGGAGTTCATTTTTGATGAACAAAGAAAACAATGGGTGCGACTGACAGATGAGGAATGGGTAAGGCAAAATTTCGCACAGTACCTCTTACAGGTAAAGAAATATCCTTCCAGCTACATTGCGGTGGAGAAAAAAATGAAACTGGGCGAAATGAACAAGCGGTTCGACCTTCTGGTGTATGACAAAGCGGCTAAACCCTGGATGATGATCGAATGTAAGGCCATGCATAAGCCACTAGACAAAACGGTTTTGTGGCAGGCCCTGCATTACAATATTGCGATACCCGTAAAATACCTGGTGGTCACCAATGGACAACAGTGTCATGCCTACAAAAAAGCGCTGATAGACTTCGAAGAAATGAGCGTTCTGCCAACTTATGATGAATGAGCCTAAGGGAATATTCCCAGTTCCGCATAACTTGTTCCCACTTTGTTTATAGCCACTACGTAGGCGGCCGTGCGCATATCCGGAATCGATGGATTACTTTTCCAGCAGTTCATGATTTCATGTGTGGCGGTAATCATTGTTTCTTCCAGTCCGCTATACACCAGGTCGGCTTCTTCCGGACCATGCATAATAAATTCTCTTTCTTTAGTCCGCACGTTTTTACCCGTTAGTTCTTCCAACTGTCCAAGGATATGCGTGTTCAGGTTCTCCGTAAATCTTTTTTCCATTCTGCCATAGCGTACATGGCTTAGATTTTTCAGCCATTCGAAATAGGAAACGGTTACACCGCCGGCATTAAGATACATATCCGGGATCACCAATACGCCTTTTTTAATAAAAACTTCATCCGCTTCCGGAGTAAGCGGCCCATTTGCTGCCTCGCCAATAATTTTTGCTTTTACCCTGGGTGCATTCTCACCGTTGATCACGTTTTCCAGAGCAGCAGGTATCAGAATATCACAGTCCAGTTCAAGTGCCTCGGTCGATTTCTCCAGATTTGTTGCACCGGGGAAATTTAAAATGGAGCCCGTTTTTTTTCGATGCTGAAAAACTTCTTCCTCATTCAATCCGGCCGGATTCGTAATCGCTCCTTCAAATTCAGCCAGTCCGATTACCCTGGCTCCTCCCTCACGGAAAAATTTAGCCGCATGGTAACCGACGTTACCAAGACCCTGTACTACTACGCGCTTACCTTCCACCCCTGTCTGAAGTCCAAGCCTGTCCATGACATCTTTAATATGACAAACTTCCCTTACACCGTAGTAAACACCCAATCCGGTAGCTTCACGTCTTCCTCTCACTCCACCCTGGGTTACTGGTTTACCGGTTACGCAGGCCAACGCATCCACTTCACCGGGCTTCATACTCATATAGGTATCTAGAATCCACGCCATTTCTCTTTCACCGGTACCATAATCAGGAGCAGGCACATCGGTACCCGGACCGATAAAATTCTTTTTTATAAGCTCTGAAGTATACCGTCTGGTTATTTTTTCCAGATCATAAGCAGAATATTTTTTTGGATCGATGGCTATACCGCCTTTGGCACCGCCAAAAGGTACGTTCACGATAGCACATTTATAGGTCATGAGTGCAGCCAGGGCCATCACTTCGTCGAGATTTACAGACAATGCAAAACGGATACCTCCCTTGCAGGGCGTTTTATGATGCGAATGCTGTACGCGATATGCCTTGATGACCTCCACTTTGTCTCCGATTTTAACGGGGAAGTACATACGATAAACCGCGTTACACTGTTTAATCTGTTCCAGTATTCCCGGATCCCAGTTAGTAAAAGGGGTTGCTTTGTCGAAACTTTTTTCGACCGCTTCAAAAAATTTATATTCATTCCTGGCAGCCATACATCGTTTTTATATGAAGAATTGTGTTTGAACTATAATTTGTCGTTTTTCTCCAGACGGCTGAGCTTCCTGTCCAGATTGATCAGGTAAATGAAAAGCCCGCTGAGTATAATCAGGAGCACGGTTACCACAACGTAAATTTTGCCGTTAGATCTCATAAGTCCGGCCATTTCCGGTTTCGTCTTTCGCAGACTATCCTGTGCCCCCGCAAAAAAAACTGTCACAGTCAGCAAAATAAAAAAGAAGACACGCGAAAGAAATTTATACATGGAGCTCGTGTTTTAAGGAAAAAAGTTTTAAGCGTATACGCAGGGTCGAAATCCATACTCCAAGTAATGTCCACCCCGGAACGGCTCCAAACCAGAATACCAGTCGCATCCTGCTGTCAATATCCTTGGTGTCCAGTGCAGGATTGCCCATTCCTCCCGGATGAAGACTTTCCATCAGTCTCGGAATCACCCAGATAGTCGGAAACAGCATAGCAAACGCAAACACATTGTAAACTGCACCTATCCGGGCCGACTTATCCATATCTGTTAGTGAATTTCTCAGTACGAAATAAGCAAGATATATGAGCAGGGCGATGGCAGCTCCCAGTTGTTTGGGGTCGTTATTCCAGAATGCCCCCCAGGTATATTTCGCCCAAAGAGAACCTGTAATGAGTCCCAATGCCCCAAAGACAATCCCGGTTCTCGCATATTCGACGGCATACGTATCAAATATGGGATTGTTGTGGCGTAAATATTTTATTGAATAGACTACAGACACGATAAAAAATATCATCATGCCAAACCACATGGCCACATGAAAATAAAGATTTCGAATGGTTTCATTCAGAATCGGCTTCACGGGAACCGAACCTAAAAAGCCAGCCGTGAAGGTATAAAGCAGGAAAATGATACTTAATATTTTCCACCAGTTCTTTCGAAGCATATGGTCAATTGTGAAAGGCAGGAGCCGGTTATTTCCGGAAGGCAAAAATAGGACAAGGCATCCAAATGCTAAAATAACTTCCACACTTGCAAACTTCCACACTTCCACACTCAACTAGTCCTTCCACAAAAATGGAAATAAGATAACCGATAACAAAACGATCATGATATCGAAGCATGCGAGTAAAAGAATGATGGAAGCCAATCCACTTTGAAATACATCTGTAAAGGCGAGAGTAGACAGTCGCATCAGCAACATCAGTTGGGGAATAATTAACGGAAATCCTAATATAGCCATGAGGGCGGCATTTTGCTGTGCTCTGGCGGCAATAGCAGCCAAAAAACTAAAAACCAGACTGATGCTGCAGGCACCAAAACAGGAAATTCCCAGGAAAAGTAAAAAATGGGTTACAGGCGATCCAAGCAGAATATTAAAAAGCAACAGACTGATCCCATTCATCAGCAGCATCAGTGATGCATTAAATATCATCCGGGCCAGAATAAAATCCACCGGGCTGCACAGGGAGTAAAAGTAAAGCTGCCGTCCCCGACCCTCCTGAATAAATGTTTTGGCAACGGCATTCACGCAAATAAATAACTGGATCATCCAGAAAAGACCGTTCCATACCTGGTTTTCAGGCTGACCCATGGCCAGGTAGAGTACAAAAATAGTTGAAGCCACATACAGCAAAACACCGTAAAAACTGTACTGCTGCCGAAATTCCAGCAGGACATCTTTTTTGATCAGGGTGAAAATTAAACTCAGGCGCCTGGCCATGTTCTTTAGACTTTTTTTAACAATTATCTGTCATAGTGTGCCGGTGGCCGACGTGCCTATGGCATAGCAGGAACGGCATCTCGGTTCATACAGATCCTTGTTTCCAATCAGCAAAAGCGCGGCATTTCCTGTTTTTCTATAGGAATAGTTCGCGATATTACCACACTGCATGCATATGGCATGCAACTTGGTGATATATTCTGCCCTGGAAAGCAAAGCGGGCATTTGTCCGAAAGGCTTCCCGAGATAATCCATATCCAAACCGGCTACGATAACCCGCGTCCCCTGCAAAGCCAGGGTGTCGCAAACTTCCGCCAGTTCATTATCGAAAAACTGGGCTTCGTCAATGCCGACCACGTCCACCTCTGAAACCTGCTCCAATATTGCTTTTGCGCTGGAAACCGGAATAGACGGAATACTGTTTTCATCATGGGAAACGATATTTTCGGCGTGGTAACGATTATCGCTGACGGGTTTAAAAATACCGACACGCAGGTTGGCAATCCGCGCCCTGCGCAGCCTGCGGATGAGTTCTTCGGTTTTTCCGGAGAACATTGAACCACAAATAACTTCAATCCATCCCCGGCGGTCAAACCGGGTGGCGGGCTCTATAAACATCGTACGGGTGAATTTGGATAAATATTTGCTTTAATTTTATATTACTGGCATCATCACTTCTCAAACTTATAATGGAAAGACTGCAAGAACTCATCAGCAAGTTAAATGATCAGTGCGAACAAAACGAACCTGCACTGCAAATGCTGGCGACCCTGAAACAGATCGAGGCCGAACTGACTCATCATCATACGGTGAGCGTTACAGGAAGAAAAAACCCGGGCGTGTCTGTAGTTATGCCTTTTATGAATATACCTCATCGCGAAGCAGAAGAGCGTATTCAAAGAGCGGTGGATGAAAGATTCCGGCAAACAAAACCCGTTGAGCTGGAAGCAGTGGTAGAAAACTCCGATATCGTTCAGATACCTGTCGGCCATAAAGTCTGGATGGGAGGCGATCCGCTGGTTGACATTCCGACCCTTTCCCACCAGCCCAATAATCGCGAGATCAACGACCTGATCGGAACTCCTGCTGAATCCATTCATGACAAACTGAAATCCGGCCATGGATTGGAACTGGGCTCTACGCTGAAAGGTTCGCCTGTCAGGGAACTGAGAAAGGCCATAGGCGTAAATGACCGCTTTGTTTTTATCAGCGAATTATTCCGGGGCGATGAACCCATGTATGAGAGAAGTATAAAAACAATCAACAATTTCCGAATCCTTCCGGAAGCAGAATACTGGATGGAAAGAGAACTTAAAATTAAACTGGGCTGGGATGATTCCAGGGAAATAGTGCAGCATTTCTATCAGCTCGTGAGAAGACGGTTTTCCTGAATATATCGGACAACCTTTTCCGTAGCCCCTTTTTTTGAATATACATAATCTTTGGCTGCCTGACCGTGGAATGCATATTCCTCCGGATTTGAGAACAGCCGGTTGAACACAGACTCTGCCTCGAGCGCATTGTCAATAATAATTACGCCTCCTGCTTCCGCCAGTTCCATCGCTTCAAAATATTTTTCGATAACAGGCCCCGTAATAACGGGCTTGCCATACACTGCTGCTTCCAGGGTATTGTGCACCCCATCGTCGCCAAACCCGCCCCCCACATAACAGATGGTTGCATAATAATAAAGACGGGCAAGCATACCTATATTGTCGATAATCAGGACGTTGGCAACCGGCAGTTTACGGTTGACGGCCGATTGCCATTTATCCAGTTCAGAATACCGGATGCTGTTATGGTAAAGCGCTTCAATATCTTTCAGGTGATCTTCTTCAATTTCGTGCGGCGCTATGATAAACCGGATTTCAGGATGGGTATTGGCATAATGATCCAGTTCTTCCTCATCTTCTTCCCAGGTACTGCCTGCAACAATTACGGGATGGACACCGCAAAAACCTTCAATCAGCGGCAGATGCTCAAAAGAGCCCGCAATATCAATGACCCGGTCGAAGCGCGTGTCGCCACTGACAAAGACTGATCGGGTAATCCCCAGGGTTTCCAGTAATTTCCCGGATTCTTCATTCTGCACAAAAAAAGCCCGGAAACTATCGAGCATGAGGCGGTGAATATTGCCATACCACTTAAAAAAAGGCTGATCAGACCGGAATAAAGGAGAAACCAGCAAAACGGGAATTTCCCTTATGCGCAGTTCCCTCAGATAATAATACCAGTAATCGTACTTGATCCAAAGGACAAGCGAAGGCTGCAGCAGGTCAATAAACTTTTTGGCGTGTACCGGCGAATCCATCGGAAGGTAAAAAATATGATCTGCTCCTGCATAGTGCTTCTGTACCTCGTAACCTGAAGGTGAAAAAAAACTGATAATGACCGTCATCCGCGGATACTTCTTTTTCAGGGCTTCAATAACCGGCCTCCCCTGCTCAAATTCACCCAGTGAGGCGCAATGCATCCAAACTCTCTGCTCGCCCCGGATATCCGCCTCCCGGATGGTTCTGAAAATGCCCTTTCTGCCCCTGATCCACGCTTCGGCTTTCCTGTTTACGACAGAAGCCATTTGAACAGCAGCCCGGTAAAGCCACAGAAAGAGATTATATAAAAGGATTGTCACTGCGTCGGGTTGATGATTCTGGGAACAAATGTAACCCTTTCCCTAAACCGTTCATAACTGATTGAGCCATTGCATATACCATTATTTTAGCGTAGGTTTGTGGCCGTTAATAAAGAGCGTATGCGAGTTATACAAATGGTGGATCTGAAAAGTCAGTATGCCAAAATTAAACAAGAAGTGGATCTCGCCATACGCGAAGTTTTGGAAACAACCTCTTTTATTAATGGTAAGGCAGTTACCGAGTTCGCCCGACAGCTTTCCAACTATCTGAATATTGGAAATGTAATTCCCTGTGCGAATGGCACAGACGCATTACAAATTGCTTTGATGGGACTTGGTCTCGAACCGGGAGACGAAGTGATAACCCCTTCTTTCACTTATATAGCGACCACCGAAGTGGTGGCTCTGTTGCGGCTGAAACCTGTTTTTGCCGATGTGGACCCGAAGACATTCTGTCTGGATCCGGTTTCTCTGGAAAAACAGATCACAAAAAAAACAAAAGCCATTGTTCCGGTGCATTTGTACGGCCAATCCGCACCAATGAAAGAAATTATGGAGCTGTCGGTCAGGTATGCCATACCCGTTATTGAAGACAATGCCCAGGCGATTGGAAGCGACTATACCTTTCCCGATGGAAAAACTCAAAAAACAGGTACCATTGGCAAAGTGGGCACTACTTCCTTCTTTCCATCCAAAAACCTGGGCGCTTATGGCGACGGAGGTGCCTTGTTTACAGCCGATGCTGCGCTGGCAGAGATTTTTAAAATGATTGCCAACCACGGACAGATTAAAAGATATTATCATGAGATCGTGGGCTGTAACAGTCGTCTGGATTCTATGCAGGCGGCCATATTGAATGTCAAATTACCCCTTTTGGATTCGTATATTGCACAACGCCGGTCTGCTGCTGATTTTTATGACCGCGCTTTTGCCGGCCATCCGAAAATAACAACACCGTTCAGGGCCTCTTATTCAAAACACGTATTTCATCAATACACCCTGCTGATTGAAGGGGCGGACAGGAATAAGCTCAACGAATTTCTTGCCACAAGAAATATTCCATCCATGATTTACTACCCGGTGCCTGCGCACCGGCAGAACATGTTTGCCGCCTTTCATTCGGCCTCACAGGAGCTTGAAGTCACCGACTGGCTGACAGAACGTGTTATTTCGCTTCCCATGCACACCGAATTGGATGAACAGCAGCTGAATTTTATCAGCGGCAGTGTGCTGGAATTTCTCAATTAAACCCTATCTAAATAATAAACTGAACCATTTATGAAAATTGCTGTAGTTGGAACCGGATACGTTGGACTGGTAACCGGAACCTGTTTTGCCGAAACCGGTAATGATGTTATTTGTGTCGACATCGATGAAAAAAAGGTAAAAAAACTGAGTGATGGAGAAATCACGATTTATGAACCGGGATTAAACAAACTGTTCCTCAGGAATCTCAAGGAAGAGCGCCTGAAGTTTACAACGGACCTGGCTGCAGGAATAAAAGATGCTGAAATCATTTTTCTGGCCCTCCCAACACCTCCCGGAGCTGATGGCTCCGCTGATCTCCGTTATGTACTGGGGGTGGCAGAGCAACTGGGCAGCCTGCTCAAAGATTATAAGGTAGTGATAGATAAAAGTACTGTTCCCGTTGGAACAGCAGAAAAAGTATATGCCGCTATCGCCAAAAATTTTAAGGGCGAATTTGACGTGGTTTCCAATCCTGAATTTTTGAGGGAAGGAGTTGCTGTGGATGATTTCATGAAACCTGACCGTGTAGTTATCGGAACCTCTTCCGAGCGCGCACGTAAAGTGATGGAAGAATTATACAACCCTTTTGTACGCCAGGGGAATCCGATCATCTTCATGAATGAGAGATCGGCCGAGCTGACTAAATATGCAGCCAACTCCTTTCTGGCAACAAAAATTACATTCATGAATGAAATCGCCCAGCTCTGTGAAAGACTGGGAGCCGACGTCGACATGGTACGGCGGGGCATCGGAAGTGATGAACGCATAGGTAAACGGTTTTTATTCCCGGGTATAGGATATGGCGGAAGCTGCTTTCCAAAAGATGTGCAGGCCCTCGTAAAATCGTCCACCGAAGTGAATTATGAATTCAAAATTCTGAACGCCGTGATGGATATTAATGAGAAACAGAAAATGCATCTCATTCCTAAAATAAAAAACTATTTCCAGGGGAATCTCAAAGGAAAACATTTTGCCTTGTGGGGTCTCGCCTTCAAACCGAACACGGATGATATCCGCGAGGCACCCGCCTTATATATCATTGAAGCACTTCGCAAAGAAGGCGCCACGCTTTCCGTTTTTGATCCGGAAGCCATGCCGAATGTAAAAGCACTGATCGGAGATGCCGTAAAATTCGGGGAAAATCAGTATGATGTACTGGAAAAAGCCGACGCACTTATTATTGCGACCGAATGGAATGAGTTCCGCACACCAAATTTCCTGAAACTCGTTACCCTCATGAAAAATAAGGTGATTTTTGACGGAAGAAATCTGTTCGATATCAATGCCATCCGCGAGCTTGGCTTTTATTACGAAAGCATTGGCCGTGCTGTCGCCATACCCACAAACAATCAATACCATAAAAAGAACGCATGAGTCAAAAACGTATTCTCATTACAGGCGCAGCCGGATTTCTGGGCTCGCATCTGTGTGACCGCTTTATCAAAGAAGGTTATCATGTGATTGGTATGGATAACCTGATCACAGGTGACCTGAAAAATATACAACATCTCTTCAAACTGGAAGATTTTGAATTTTACCATCAGGATGTCAGCAAATACATCCATGTTCCTGGCACGCTTGATTATATTCTGCATTTTGCGTCACCTGCCAGCCCGATTGATTATCTCAAAATTCCGATTCAGACACTGAAGGTAGGATCACTGGGAACCCATAATTGCCTCGGACTGGCAAGGGCCAAGAAGGCTCGCATCCTTGTTGCTTCCACTTCAGAAGTGTATGGAGACCCCCTGGTTCATCCGCAAACGGAAGAATACTGGGGAAATGTAAATCCGGTCGGGCCCCGTGGTGTGTACGACGAAGCCAAGAGATTTCAGGAGGCCATAACCATGGCTTACCATACTTTTCACCAGCTGGAAACACGCATCATCCGGATATTTAATACTTACGGACCAAGAATGCGTCTGAACGACGGCCGTGCGCTGCCGGCTTTTATTGGTCAGGCATTACGCGGAGAAGATCTGACGGTTTTCGGAGACGGCAGCCAGACCCGTTCTTTCTGTTATGTCGATGATCTTGTGGAAGGCATCTACCGGCTGCTCATGAGCGATTATGCACAGCCCGTTAATATTGGTAACCCTTCAGAAATAACGTTGAAGGAATTTGCAGAAGAAGTGATCCAGCTGACCGGTACGGACCGGAAAATTATTTACAAACCCCTTCCTGCCGATGACCCCAAACAAAGGAAACCGGATATTACCAAGGCCAAAAATATTCTGCACTGGGAACCGAAGGTAGGTCGCAAGGAAGGCCTTAAAATCACTTACGAATATTTTAAATCCCTTCCTCCGGAAGAGTGGTTTAAACAGCCCAAGGAATTTCAAAGCACTTAATTTTTTAATCCGTTTCAGAATGAGCTCATACCAGAGAACCATCATGATCACCGGAGGAGCCGGATTTATAGGGTCCCACGTGATCCGGTTATTTGTAAATAAATATCCCCAGTACAGGATCATCAATCTCGACGCACTGACTTACGCAGGCAATCTGGAAAACCTTCGGGATGTTGAAAACGCTCCGAATTACGTTTTTGAGAAAGGAGATATCACCGATCAGGATGCCATTCATGCGCTTTTCGAAAAATATGATTTTGATTCGGTCATTCATCTGGCAGCAGAGAGTCATGTTGACCGGTCCATAGCCGATCCTCTTGCGTTTGTAAAAACTAATGTCATGGGCACCTGTACCCTGCTGAATGTATGCAGAAAACAATGGAATGATAAATGGCAGAACAAATTATTTTATCATGTATCCACTGATGAAGTATATGGTTCTCTTGGAAAAGAGGGATATTTCACCGAAACAACGGCCTACGATCCGCGCTCGCCGTATTCTGCATCCAAAGCATCCTCCGACCATTTTGTGATGGCGTATCATCATACCTATGGCTTACCCGTTGTTTTGTCGAATTGCTCGAATAACTATGGATCACATCATTTTCCGGAAAAACTGATTCCGCTAATGATCAATAATATAAAAAACAACCGCCCGCTGCCTGTTTACGGCAAGGGAGAAAATGTGCGTGACTGGCTGTATGTGGACGATCATGCCAGGGCCATCGATATGATCTTTCACAAAGGAAGAGTCGGGGAGAAATATAATATCGGCGGTTTCAACGAATGGAAAAACCTAGATATCGTACACCTGCTTTGCGGAATCATGGATAAAAAGCTGGGACGCCCGGCAGGCGAATCGGCCAAACTCATCACTTTTGTAAAAGACCGTCCGGGCCACGACATGCGTTACGCCATCGATGCAGGAAAGCTCAATTCAGAATTGGGCTGGAAACCTTCCCTGCAGTTTGAGGAAGGTCTTGAAAAAACGGTGGAATGGTATCTGGAGAACGAAGACTGGATTCGTCAGGTGACCACTGGAGAATATCAAAATTATTACGATAAACAATACCACAAATAATGCCGTTTACCGCCACTACCCTGCCAGGCGTTATCGTGTTTGAACCCGCCGTATTTAACGACGACAGAGGATTTTTTTTTGAATCTTACAGTCTGCGACTTTTCCAGGCCAATGGAATTCCGAATGAATTTGTTCAGGATAATCAGTCCTTTTCTTCATTCGGTGTAATCCGGGGAATGCATTTTCAGCGTGAACCTCACGCGCAGTCAAAACTTGTCCGGGTACTGAAAGGCAGAATACTCGACGTGGTGGTGGATCTCCGCACCGGTTCACCTGTATTCGGCAAATCATTCGCCGTTGAGTTAACAGCAGATAATAAAAAACAGCTTTTCATTCCCAGGGGATTTGCGCATGGATTCTCCGTTCTGAGTGAAACAGCGGAAATATCTTACAAATGCGACCAGTTTTACAATAAAGCCAGTGAATCAGGCGTCCGTTATAACGATCCATTTCTGGCGATCGACTGGCAGATACCTAGTGACAAGGCCCTTATTTCAGCGAAGGATGCTGTTTTGCCCGATTTCGATCCCTCACTCAGCAATTTTATTTTTAAACAGGATGTCTGACCCCGCCACATATCGGGTAGCCGTAACCGGTAGTAATGGCCAGCTGGGAAATGAACTTCTTCGACTGGCAGCCCGGTTTCCCCAATTTCAGTTTTCGTTTTTATCCAGGGAAGAATTTCCGCTTGATGATTCCGAACGAATGCTGAGCTGGCTGAAAAAAAACCCTATAGATATTTTTATTCATTGTGCAGCCTATACTGCAGTCGACAAAGCAGAGTCAGAAAAAGAAAAAGCCTTCCTGGTGAATGCTACAGCACCGGGTCTGATCGCCAGCTATCTTTCCAAAACCGGCAGCCGGCTGATGTATATCTCAACTGATTATGTATTCGACGGCAACTCTGCTATGCCCCTGAAAGAAGATGCTTCGACTAATCCGGTCAACTGGTACGGCGCCACTAAACTGGAAGGCGAACGCCTCGTGCTTCAGAACAACCCAAACACTCAGGTAATACGAACTTCCTGGGTCTATTCTTCATTCGGAAATAATTTTGTGAAAACGATGATGCGACTGATGAAGGAAAGACCAATGATCAGCGTGGTAAATGATCAGAAGGGCTCACCGACTTTTGCAGGAGATCTGGCCTCCGCTATTCTGCAGATGCTGCAATCAGAAAAATTTGTGCCCGGTATTTTTCACTATAGTAACGAGGGAGAAACGAACTGGTTTGAATTTGCCATGCATATCAAAAAACTTACCGGCTCGCATAGCGAGGTGACGCCGATTCCTTCCTCCGCTTTCCCGACACCGGCCAGAAGACCCACCTATTCTCTGATGGATAAATCCAAAATCAGAAAAGAGTATGGACTTGTCATCCCGGAGTGGAAAACCAGTCTGGCCTTATGTATAGAGAATATAAAGAAGCGGTCAGTGTAATATTTGGCTATACGCGTAGTTTTACTTGGCTAATTTGGTAGTCTTCAAACCAATGACCGGTGTTTCACTCACTGGGCCATTTACACCGTAAAGCAATTCTTCATTTAATTCCAGAACATCTTTCTGCAGTCCGTAAATTTCGTGGGTGAGCCTCTTCACTTTTTTCATTCCGATCAGGTAGCCCATTCCAAAAATAATAAGCCCGGCAAAACCTACCTCCAGCATATTCAGCTGTATGGCCTTCAGCAAATCGATTACAGTTTCCATAATAAAAATTTAAATAGGATTGGATTAAGAACAGTTTAAAAGTACCCTGCTAAAGCCAGATCTACAACGTAAAAACGCTTATGTTTATTTTCCGTATTTATACGGTGACCTGGTAGTTTACCTATTTGGAATCTTCTTAACAGATTCAAAATCAACGTGTATAAAATTTCTCAGGCGGAGACCTGCAGAAAAGCTGACAGATAATCCCTGTTTTGCTTAGTTTCAGTTACTAAAATGCGGACTTTTATGAAGTGTTTCCAAGGCATGGTGCTGACAGTCATTCTGTTCCTGATCGCCTGTCAGCCGGCTATACAAAAATCTATCGCCGGTTCAGACGGGAAATTTTCGTCCTTCGAAACACGTTTTCTCGATCAATACTGGAAACAATATCCGGCAAATGCCATAGCTGTTGGATATGGGAAATATTATGATGAATTGTCTATCCCTGACAGCAGTTCTTTTGACGTACACATTCGTTTTTCGCGGGACTGGCTCGATTCCCTGCAGCAGCTGGATACCTCCGGATTGAGTAACAATAATAAAATCAGCCTGAATATTATTGAGAACCAGCTGCAATCCGATATCTGGTATGCTTCTGTTTTCAGACCGCAGGAATGGGATGCTTCCAGTTATAATCTGAGTAACGAATGCTATTATATAATAAACCAGCCCTGGGCATCTTTGGATGATCGTCTCCGCACGCTTTCAAAACATCTTGTCCGGGCTGACGAATACTACAAAGAAGGATTTAACAGGCTCAAAAGACCAACCAGGGAATCTGTGGCACTAGCCATTGTTCAAAATAAGGGAGGGCTTTCAATATTTGGCAAAGAACTCTCAGATTCCATTCGTATTTCAGATTTAAGTGCGGCCGAAATTGATACCCTCAAAAAAAATATCGAAAAGACGGTGGGAGCTATGACGCTTTACATGCGCGCACTTGAAAAAATTATGGGCGACAAAAACTATATTTTTAGAAAGTTCAGCATTGGCAAAAAATTGTTTGCTGATAAGTTCAGATATGACCTGGCAACCAATTTTTCTCCTGAGGAATTGTATGCGAAAGCCTCAGCAGAAAAAACTATTATAACAGAAAGAATGGCCCGCACGGCCGACAGTCTCTGGATAAAATATTTCCCAGGAAAACCCAAACCCCAAAACAGCAGGGATAAAATACAAGCTGTCGTGGATACCGTTTCGCTCCAACACGCCAAAGCAGCCGATTTCTTTGATTCCCTGAAAAACCAGGTGTATGCGCTTAAAAAGTTTATTATAGCAAAGGATCTTTTTGCTTTCGACAGCAGCTTTCCGATTATCGTCCGGCTGATGCCGGAATATGAACGCGGTGTGACCCTGGCCAGCGCTGAATTCACGCCGCCCTATCAGAAAAAGGGCGACACGTATTATAATATTGACGACCTGACGAAGTATTCCAAAGAAAAACAGGAAAGCACACTGAGGGAAATGAGTAATTATATGTCACAGCTGATTTCCATCCATGAAGCAGTTCCAGGCCATTGCGTTCAGGGCATTTACAATAACCTTAAATCCCCGGATGTACTGCGTTCGGTATTCCAGAACGGCGCCATGGTGGAAGGATGGGCGGTTTATTCAGAAACGATGATGGTGGAAAACGGCTGGGGCAATCATGCTCCTGAAATGCAACTCATTCATGATAAACTCAAATTACGGGAGCTGGGGAATGTGCTGATAGACTACCAGCTGCAATGCCTGGATTCCTCAGCACAGGCCATTAAGCATCTGCTGGTGACCGAATTATTTCAAACTCCGGCACAGGCTGCGGAAAAATACAATCGGGCTACGCTCTCCCAGGTGCAGCTATGTTCCTATTATGCAGGATCATCGGCCATTTTTTCACTGAGGGAGGAATACAGGGCCAAAAAAGGGTCCGCTTACAATCTGAAAGATTTTCATGAGCAATTTTTACAGTACGGGAGTTCTCCTGTCAAATATATCCGGGAAAGGATGCTGAATTGAGGTTCAGGCTGCCCGATGTCGTAATAGTTTATAACTTATTCATTATCTGATCGTTACTTGTTAAGGAGAAGGCCAATGATATACCAACAGTGTATGAATAATAGACGAACAGACCAGCTTCATCCTGAGTGTTGTATAGCTCCGGGAAGGTCTTATTTGTTTAAATTAAAAAAGGATAGCACGGAAATAATCCCGTGCTATCCTCTCAGGTTGCCTGACCTGGATTCGAACCAAGACAAACAGAGTCAGAGTCTGTCGTACTACCGTTATACTATCAGGCAGTTTTCGGAATCCTGATTAATTCCGTTATTTTCGGCTGCAAAGATAACTTAGACAGTTGAAACATAGACGAATATCAGAAGAATAAGAACAGCATTTTATCAACAGCCCGGCCGTCAACAGACATATTCCCATACCCCCGAATACAGGCGAATATTCCTTTGACAAATTTTATACATTTGATAATCAATACGTTGCGCCAATATTAAAAAACAGCTTTTTAGAGTTACAAACCTTTGCCCCATAGTTACTAATCTATGAATAAGAAAATCAGATTTTCAGATTCAGAACTGGTAGAAGCGATGAGCGAAAAAGATATGCTCGACCAGGCCATCATGCAGCTTTACCAGGATCATGCAGAAGTCACCAGATCTTTTATTAAGGGAAAAGGCGGAACCGATCAGGATGCAGATGATATTTTCCAGGAAACGATCGTTTCTTTCATAGATACGGTCCGGAAGGGGAAATTCAAACAGGAATCAGGAATCCGAACCTTCCTGATCTCCATCTCCAAACATCTTTGGTATAATGAAATCCGCAGAAGACAAAGAGCTGGTAACCGGGAAAAGCTATACGAAAGCGATCGCGATATGGAAGAGACAGGAATCAGTGAAGTAATACAGGACAGGGAATTAAAACAGCAGTTGGGAGAGCTGTTGGCTGAACTGGGAGATTCCTGCAGAAAAATCCTTGAACTGTTTTATTATGAGAATTTATCCATGAAGGAAATGGTCTCACATATGCACTATGAAAACGAACAGGTGGTAAGAAACAAAAAATATAAATGTTTGCAGCAACTAACGGAAAAACTAAAACAAAATCCTCTGGCAGCCAGTAAAATACATGATTTGATATCTCATTAACCTTATGCAACAGAATAACGAAATACTGATAGACTATCTGGACAAAAAGCTAAACACGGAGGAGAGTGTGCGGGTTTCAAAGCTGATACAGACGGATCCGGCGACAGCTGCTGAATTTGAATACCTGAAGCTGGCGATCGATATTGTGCATCAGAACGCGATACAGGCAAAGGTTTCAGCCATACGTGAATCGTTTGGCGCCAACCGGGTACCAGTTAAATCAGAAACTGCAGTGGTTCGAAGTATTTTTAAAATAACCATGCGCGTAGCAGCCATTTCATTACTTATTCTCGGTTCTGCCATCCTGTTCAAAATTGTATCTGTCAACAGTCAGTCTGTTTACAATAAAGAATTCAGCGATTACGAAATCAACAGCACCCGTGGATCATCCGTTCAGGACGCGGAAACAGAAGCATACCGGAATAAAGACTGGAACCAGGTGGTTGCCGTTTACAGAACCGAAAAAAGCATGACGAATAGGGCGAGTTTCCTGGCCGCCATATCTGAAATGAAACTGAATCATTTCCCTGAAGCAATAAGTCTTTTTGAAAAAACGCTGAAAGCCAATCCAGACGACAAGAGCTTTCATGAGGAATCAGAGTATTATTTAGCATTGGCCTGCCTGAGGAATCACCAGGAACAAAAGGGAGTTGAGCTGATAAATAAAATTAAAGCGGATACAAGCCACACCTATTATCCAATGGCTTCAAAAATACCGTCTATAGACTTGAAAATCATAGAGCTGAAAAAATAATGCGGAATGCGGTTACATTTCCGTCTTGCCTGGTTACTAAATAAGTAAGCATTTCAATCCAATATTCCGAAAGACAAAATCCAATAACCGTTGAAATAGTTAAAGTCGACGTATCCTGAAAACACTGAATAGGTTTAGACAACACATTTAAAATCCCGATATCAACTGTGAAAAGCGTCGACTTTTTTTCCTTTTCTTTTTCTGATCGTTAAAATGAATATCGTGCCGCAACTCATTGCAAAAACAGCCCAAAACCAGGGTTGTTTTTTTTTTGTACAAAGCGCCGGGGTCGCCAGTAAGAACGATATGGGACCAGTAGGCTGGATCACGGTTGACCGGATTATTATGAATATAATCCAGTTTGGCTTTTTGCAGCGCAATGGATTTCGAATCACCTGCTTCCAGGTAAACATAAAAAGACTTCAATATTTCCGAAGTGGAGCGGTCATCTGCTTTCCATAATGTATTGATGGTACTGGGGCAACCCGAATAACATAAAAGCCCTGGCAAAACTCAGCACACCTTCCCTATGTACCAGTTCTCCCCTTCCCGTTTCACAGGCACTGATAATCATCAGCTGGCAGCTGTCCATCCGAAGCGAGTATATTTCATCGAGAAAAAGAAAATCTTCCGAACGCTCACCCGCTGAAGGGTAAAAAGCGATATAAGAAGCTGAAGGGTTTTCGAGATCTGTAATGGCATGGGTCGCCAGATGCACAATAGGATACTTATTCAGGTTTTTTAGAAATTCCTGCTTTGTACCCTGATGATCCAGATATCTGCTGGCGTTCAAACCAGCGATTTCATCAGCAGAAAAAGGCAGTTTCTCCATCCAGCCCATTCTTCAGAATGCAAATCCAGTCCGTTCAGGAAAAGGGAGCAAATGCCAGCACCGGTTTTTCCAATACACTGCTGATCAGATAATGCGAATTCTCCATCATAAAACGGGCGGAGAATTCATAACTCACCGCATGTTTTTCAATGATCAGATTTCCTTTTTCATCTGCATACATGGATTCCACCGGCAACTGAAAAAATAAACCGTCCGGCACTATGATCCATTCCCTTTGGTTAGCTGCCAGGTTCAGTATGGGCTTCATGAACTGGCTGTACAGGTTCTGTTTCAATGAACTGGTTCTGCTGTGTCTTCCACTTTCCGCGGACTGCAGTGTTTGAATCCACTGCTGGATGTTTAGCCGGATCTGCTGTCCGCTGTCCAGTTCAATATGACGAAGTGAGGATTGGGTAAGAACAAAGATATCGATCTGGTCAGGCTCATTAAAAAAACTAATCAGTGCCTGATCTGAATTCATATTATTCTGTAATTGCCGGATGCTTGGAAAATCATCGGCATATTTTAAATGATAAAAACCAATGTTTCCATCCATCTTTTTTCTGACACTGACCAGTTTGGTTTCGTAGACAGATTTTTCTTCATTTATTTTTTGAAGGCTGGCAGAATCCGTTCTTTCATCTGCCCTCGTATTTAAACGCGCGATATTGTAGCGAATATTTTTTTCCTCCGAAGTCAGCGTCAAGTCATCCGAACCGGCACGGAAAAAATTTCTTTCCCGTAATTGCGCATTCATTACAGATGCTTTATCTCTTTCCGATATCAAAAAAGCCTGTTCAACATAATTTTTATCGGGATAGATCCTGCTTAGGTGCAAACAGACTTTCATGGCATTTGAATACAACCCTCCGCTTTTCTGCTTAAGCAGAAGTTTTGCATCGTCCATTTCATAACTTCTTTCAATATAGGACAAAAGGGAAATGGCCGTCTGATAGGTGTCGTACGCGGATTGCAGATCGGCCGAACGGGATGTTTTTTGATACATCATTTCCCAGGCCGCTGCTTTTTTTTCAAGCAATTCAAACAGGCGGTAGTAGGCAAAACTGCCAGTGAAGTTGCCAGGGTTTTTGCGAATGTCCCGGTCAGAAAAACCGCCGGAGAAAACAGTCAGTGCAGCCTGAAAACTGGCCAGTGCCTGTTCGGGTTGTTGGCGGTATAAAAAAAGGTCGCCGCTGTATAGCGCATTGACCCCGTTATCCAGGGCATTCAAACGAAATGCTCTTTTATTATCCTTATATTCCCGGAGATATCCGGATGCCTGCTCCGCATTGCCCGATTCCAGACAGGTTCGCGCCATCTCATTTAAAAACGCCCGGAACGACCTTCACGCTTACTTTTTTAAATGAAATCAGGGCGGAGTCGTATGCATGAATACCGGCATAAGCGCGGCCCATATTCATAAACAACGGATCCTGAAATAATTTTGACCCCTGCAGTCGCCGGTAGATATTCAACGCCTGGCGAAACATGCCCAGTTTATAAAAGCAGGTAGCCCATATTAAGCTGCAGGCTGAACGCAAAATCATCAGCCGGATTTTTCGCCGTAATCAGATGCAGTGCCTGCTGAAAATAATTTTTACTCTGCAGGTAATTGCCATTATCGTAATATAATACGCCAAGCGTATTATAGAGTCGCACGCGATCTTCGAATGAAACGTCGACATTGTCGCCTTCCTCAGCCTGCGACAAATAGTAGCTGGCACTGTCAAAATTATTCATGTTATAAAATCCCGCTCCCGCAAGCACCTGCATTCTGAATTTTTCCTGAAACCGGCTGCTGTGATTCAGTGCATTCAGATAGGCAGCCGTTGCCTGTGCATAATTTAAACGGATATCACTCAGAATACCCAGCTTGTAATTGGCCTCATAGAGCAGGCTGTCTGCAAACCTTCCCGCCGGCATTCTGGACAGGCTTGAGATAACCTGCCGAAAACCAAGCATGCACAGGCTGTCGTTCGTTTCTGAGCTATTGGGTTTATTAAACAGACGGTCCGCCTGAGTGTAGATTGCAAGAATTTCCTTTTCTGTAGGATTTCCAGGTGAATAATTTTCGAATGAATATATCAGCAGGAAAGAGAGGGGTATTAAAAAAACTTTCCCGGACATAAAACAGCTTTTAGATAGCTTTGTTTTAACGTCCGGGAAAGCGCAATATTGTCGGTTGCCGCACTGCCTAATTGTTCCTTACAATGATGATCAGCGGAGGTCTGGGAGAAGGCCCCTTGCTCAATAACAAATTCCCTAATGTGTTAAGAATATTGTTGGTAACGTTGGCAAGTAGTCCCGTGGGAATATCTGATTTATGATTATAATAGACCATCTGAAGCTGGATTTTCTGTGGAGCCAGGTTACTGTTATCATTCAGCTTATAATAGATGGTTGTAAAAACGGTGGTTCCATTGATCGGGAGTATGCCGAACAGACTCTGTTTCATTGTTTTCTGCAGATCTATATAACCGGTTTTGGAATCTATGGCAATACCCTGATTTTTTGCGTAACCATTGTAATCGAACTGGCAGTTATTACCCGGGCCGGTGGCCGGACAGGGAGAAGGGCCAAAAGGATTCGCGTTGAAATACGGCTTGGAGGTGGTATCACTCTGCGAAAGAACATACACACTATCCATATAGGCGGCACCTGCCACAATCAGCTGCGACATGCAGGTGTCGGTGGTTCCGTCTTTCACAAAAGCCACTGAATACCGGGCGCCTGTTTCCGATTGGGTAAGATCAATACTGCCTGTTTTTGCATTCAGTACCAGACCAGCAGGCCAGGATAAATAAGTACCCTGCAGGCCCTGGTTATTTGCCGGATATACAAAAAAGTCAGATGAACCCGGTGGCTGAGGGTAAACTATGGAATCACCATAATTTGGAGCGAAACCACACTCCGGTACCGGGTTTGCCGGATAAGGAATGACCACATCGGCAGCCTGCGTAGTATCATGCCGGGTAACGACCGGAGGGATAACATCAGGGAGGGTATCCGCTGATTTCTTACACGCCATAGCGCATAAAATAAGTGAAGTAAGGATATAAAATCCTTTGTGTAAATTTTGTTTCATGGGTATTAGGGATATAATAAAACAACTACAATAAAAACAATAAAACCGACTACAAAATACTCGGAAAACACTGTAATTACAAGGGTTTTGACGTATAGTTTATGGGGAAAATCGGCCTCAGCAGACGGCATAAAAGCTATGAGAATTCAGGATATTTTCCCATTCCGGGAATCAGAACCGCGGGCACCGGACTTTCTGTGTGCCATCATCCGCCGTTTTCTTAAATAGATAGATCAGGGAAATTTCGATGCCGCCCTGACTCTGGGATGCCGTTTTGAAAGCCGATACATTGACGTCGTAGCTCATACCCAGATTAAAACTGCCGTAGTCAAGACCAACATAAGGAATGATGGCGTCAGATACATTGGATAAGCGGGCCCAGCTGCCGATATAAACATTCACAGGCTTCGTTTCATCATCACTCGCACTGAGTTCCAGGGCGCCTCCAAATACGAGTTCGCTGGCAGTGGCCTGCCGGTTATAGAGTGCACTTACATACCAGGTCTGACCGGTTGTACTGGAAGGGAAATAGCCTCCGCCGTGTATGGTCAGCCGGTTTGGAATGGTAATATCGTCCGCGCCCATAAAAGAGGCTTTAGGCTGATTGATATTATACATAGCTACTCCCAGGTAAACTTCGTTTTCTCCATTGAGTGAGCCATTGTACAGGAAGCCTGCATTCATATTGAAATAGCTGGCGGTTACCACCTGCAGATTCACCGGTTCGGATGAAGAAGGGAGAAAGGTTCCGTCTATTTGCAGTCCGTCGAGAAAGTGAAGGCGGGGTCCGTCCAGAGTGCGGTTAGCATAGGATCCCTGAAATCCTACTCCAATCGTATGAAGACCACTTTCATCGATTGTTTTATGATAGGCTGTGGAGAGCGCAAAATAATTACTGTTTAAAATCCCATTGGCGGTCTTGTCAGTCATTGCCATAAAACCCAGTCCGAGCCTGTCGCCCTGCGGAAGTTTATCCTGCAATATGGGAAGGTCGATGGAAAGGGTCGATGTGATATACGCTTTGTTTACAGTCGGCCACTGATTGCGATAATTTCCCGCTACTCTCATATCGCCATCGAATTTACCAGTAAGGGCGGGATTCAGTGTCAAAGGCGAAGCAAAGAATTGGGAGAAAGAGGGATCCTGCGCAGATACCACGTTCGTTAAAAAAACCATTAAAATGAAAACATGAAACTTTTTCATTATCATTTTTTACACTACCTCAATAGTTCAACCGTTCCTTTCAGAACGAAATTATCTCCCGTAAAACATATCATTTCCACTACATATACATAGGTATCTGCGGGTTGCGGAATGCCGTTGAGTGTTCCGTTCCACCCGAAAGTTTTATCATTCGGCGGAAAGTTTTGTTTTGAATACAACAACTGACCCCATCTGGAATATACCTGGAACGATTTCACCACGCGTACGCCGCTTCCGGTCGGATAGAAGTAATCGTTGTTGCCATCGAAATTCGGACTGAAGGCATTCGCCATATAAACTCCGCTCTGCTGGCACAATAGTTTTACTGTTACAGAGCCGGTGGATACACATCCTGCTGCCGTTTTAAAAGTCACCTGGTAGGTCGTTGGGGCTAGTGGCGTACTAATCGGCGATTCACAATCCGTACAATTGAGGTACAAGGGAGGCGACCATTCCCAGGATACTACATCGGCACTGAATGAAGGTTCTATCTGAACATCCGTTCCGGATAACACCGGTGCCGGGGTTGGAATAATAACCGTTGGAAGTGAATCCACCTGTACTTTGATTTTTGCCGTATCGAGATAACACTTGAACTTATCTTCTCCAATTACAGTGTAAGAAGTTGTTGTAAGCGGCTTCGCAATCACTGAATCACCTGTTGTTTTGTTCAGGGTACTGCCTGGCGACCAGGCATAAGTATTTGCACTGTCTGCCCAGAGCAGTGCAGTTCCCCCAATACATATGGTGGTATCGGGCGAAACGGGCATCAGAAAAGGTCCGATCACATGAACCGAATCGTAAGCTTTTGCAGTACAACCCACCGGAGAAGTCACTTGAAAAGATGTCAGATAGTCTCCGGGATTGCTGTAATCGAATTTTGGATATAAAATATTTGAAGTGTCTGTGGCTGCACCGGTACCAAAATCCCAATGATAAGTTAGTGGATATCCCAGCGTGTCGGCCACATAACTGACCACATGGGGACCATAATAAACGGTACCGGCTCCGCATAAAGTAACCGGAGGACCCAGTGCAGCAAACAACGTGTCGATCAGAATCTGATGATCTGATTTATAGGACAACTGACAACCTGTTGAATCGGTCAGAATCAATGCAGGGGTGAACAATCCAGGCAATGTATAAGTATGAACAGCAATGGAATCCGGTGTGGTAACCACGGAACCGTCACCAAAATCCCAGGTATAGGAACCCACATAACTGGCGGTGGCATGAAGGGTATCCGAAGCGGGAGCGCAGGCCTGATAAAGCGGTGTATAAAGGGTTGCGTACGGACCTTTCACTACAATCGTATCATAGGATATAACCGAAATCCCATTGGCTCCGTAACCTGTCAGTGAAACAATATAGGTTCCCGGAATATCATACTGGTACTTAGGTGTTATTTTGTTATCAGCCGTTCCCTTACCATCCCCGAAATCCCAGTGTAATCCGGTTGTATTCACCGGGAAAGCTGTGAAATTCACGAACAAGGGCGGACAACTGGAATTATTATAGTAATAAGAAGAATCAATAAACGGCGCAGATATACTCTGAATTTTCAGAGGCACCACAATGGTATCAATACAGGCTCCCGCCAAGGTTGGATAAGCGATCAGTGTTACCGTATCAGCGCCTATATTGGGGAAAGTATGAATTACAGAATCGGGACTTGTTGATGTAGCTCCATCTCCGGAGAATCTCCAGAGATAAGTTACTCCGGTGTTCTTTACTGTAGTATTGTAGAAATGAATAGGAAAACCCGGTGTAATGGTGGGCGGTTTGTAACTCAGGTTTGCTTTGGCTCCATATATCAGCACCTGCGTTACGGAAAGTTTTGCCGTAGCCTTACAACCATTGGTATCCGTAACGGTCAATTGCGGATTGTATGTTCCTGGCAATGCGTACAAATGCTGAACCGTGTCGCCTGTGGCATTGGTGACTGAATTGCCATCTCCAAAATTCCACTGCCATTGTATAATCGGAACATTATTAACAGCCTGTGAAGAGTCCGTAAAAATAACTGGCGCATGGTAACAGAGCTGGTTTTGATCTCCAAATGCGGCAATTGGACCAATGATATGGATCGGAATAAAATTAGTTGTGTCGTAACACCCAAAGAAACCCGATTGTATAATGGCACGCACGCTATCATGACCTGCAACAAGCCCCGAAACGTTTCCAGTAAAAGAATTTTTCATTCCCGTATTACCGGTTGGATTGAAGAGTGTGCCATCGTTATATTGCCACTTTACGATGTTGTAATAAGTATTTGACCCCGTTTTAAAACGCTGATAATTGGTATCCAGACCATTGATTGTTACGGGCAGCGTTGAACTTGCACATATCGTGTCCTTCGTTGAACTGAGAACCGGGTTTTGTTTTGCAAGAACATATACGGGAAGGGGTCCTGTATTTTGAATACAGGCACCAAATGTAACAGAAACAGATGCGGTATAAACACCCCCTTTAGGATAGTGATGGTTTTTTGTTGCTACATAAACGAGATCCGTGTCGTTCGGAGAACCATCTCCGTAGGTCCACACATATTGATCCCCCGTCCCGGGAACCACTGTAAGTGCTGCAGTCAGCCGGTCGCTGTCACAGTTATTTACCACGGTAAGTTTCGGAGTAGGTGTTGTCTTTACATACCTGACGATGGTGGTATCATCCGGAGCGCAGCCCGGGCTCGAAGCAATCAGCGTCATCGTGTAAGATCCCTCGGCATTGTATTGATGGGTATGGTAGACGTTGTTATTTATGTCCGATTTCCCGTCACCGTAAAACCACTGGAACTGCGCCGCACTATCGTCCAGGTTTATAAATGTTTCCAGCTGGTTAGTTGTACACGGCAGGGAATCTGCTGCGGCAAAACTGGCATGCGGTTTCGGATACACAATGATGGTATCCGGTGGAAAAGCGCCACCTGTACACCCGTGAATGGTGGTAAAACTCAGATTGATAATATAGGTTCCCGGAGTTGAAAAAACATGAACCGGATTCGCACTGGTAGATGTCGTTCCATCACCGAAAGACCACAGGAAACCTGAGAGTGTATCCTGCGAAATGGCTTTGAATGTCGCCTGCACATCCGCACAATAGATGGCGGAAGGTATGAGCGTAGTGTCATGATGAATGGTCGCTGAGGGCTGCGCCGTGTTGAATGTCTGAGATATAGTAGAAGTACATCCGTTGGCATTTTTTATAGTGAGGGTTGGCGAAAATAAATTATTTGTCAGATAAGTAAACGTTGGATTCTGCAGATCGGATGTATCTCCCGGATTACTGGTAAAATTCCAGTGCCATTGAGTGGCTCCTGCGCTAGTGTCGGAAAAATTAACCGTCATGGGTGAGGAGCAGCTGGCTCCCTTGTTGATAATGAAAGGGCTGATAACCGGTGAAGAGAGTACAGTAATATTTTTAGTTACAGAGTCCTGACAGGTTCCAAAATTTTGGTAGAGTGTAACGGGATAGGTACCTGCCACAGCAAAACTGTGCCCGTAAGTAAATCCAATGCCACTGCCCCCGTCTCCAAAGGACCAGATCGGGCTTCCTGTAGGTGCGGGACTGCTCTGGTCAATAAAAAGGATTGAATTGCCTGAACAGAGCGCCGAAGCCGTTGTAAAGTTTGAATTGAAATTCGCCGCATTAATAAATGCAGGTTTGGTGAGCGTGGAAGAGCATCCATAAGTATTGGATACAACCAGACTGATATCGTATTTACCCTTGGTAGCGTATTGATGTGTCGGACTCGTAACCGCGCTGGTACCTCCGTCTCCAAAATCCCAGGCATAAGTCAAAGCACCGTCGCCGGTTGATGTATTGTGAAATGCCACGGGCTGATTTAAGCTGCAAATGGCGGTGGAGTCTACATTGAAAGAGGGAGCCAGTGCAGGATAGACAGTAATCATATCCGTAACTTTCCATGTATTGATACAGCCAAAACTATTAGTAGCTGTAAGACTCACCGTGTAAGTTCCTGGAAACTGGTAGGTATTTGAAACAGATCCGGAAGTTGTGCTTTGTGAATTACCATCACCAAAATTCCAGATCGACCCGCTAATCGTCCCGTCACCAGGTTTCACTACGCTGGTAAAGTTTACAACCAGCGGCGCACAACCTACTGTTTGTGCGGCAGAAAGGGTGATCGCTGGTTTTTTAAATACCGTAATGGTTTTGGAAATGGTGGAGGTTTTTGCTCCGTCTGTTATTTTCAGTGTAACAATATAAGCCTGACCAATGAAGTAGGTCGCCGAAACGGGATTATTCTTTATACTGGTGGTGATCCCGTTTCCGTTTCCAAAGGTCCATGTATAAAGTGAAGTGGCGCTGGTGCCCGTGGAGGTATTTACAAAACTAACCGCAAGTGGTGAACACCCCTGCGTAGCGCTTGACGTAAAGTCAGCGGTCAGCTGTGCTATGGCCGGACGAAAACCTGCCAGCAATAAGAAAATTGTCAGCAGATAGAAAGATCTCACACCTCGGAATCTGTTCAGGGGCATCTATCTGGTTTTTGGGATATTGGAAGAATTCGTTTAAATACAGAAAGTAAACGACAAATGGGAGCTTATATTTTAGCTTACAGCTTTTTCCCATATCGGGAATAATGCCAAAATTGGAATGGGGGAAGGTTTTCCTCAAATCCTTTGTGGACAAGGGTTTTAGCTAAGGGTATAGGCTAAAGAAAACACTTAGGTTTTTTAAAATAGGAGTCAGAAAATAAGAGAAGGGGGCTGTTGAAAATGGTATAAACAGTCAAGGTTTTTAGAGCTTGAAGAAGCCTTGAAGAAGCCTTGAAGAAGCCTTGAAGAAGCCTTGAAGTGAGTATTGAATGAGTATTGGATCAGTATTGAACAGAAGGTCGTTAAATGACCTGATAAAAAAACCCTCCCTTTTTCAGGGAGGGTGCGTTGCCCGACGAGGATTCGAACCTCGACAAACAGAATCAAAATCTGTCGTACTGCCATTATACTATCGGGCACTGTTTCTTTCCGGTTCGCCGCAAAAATAGGGCTTTTTAAAAAAAGTTCGGAACTAAACCGGGACCGTTTTGGCTATTTCACTTCGATCAGGTAAAAATTCTTTTTCCCTTTTTGCACAAGAATATATTTTTCATGCAAAAGCATGGAAGATGACACCTGAAACTGGATGTCGTCTACTTTGCTCCTGTTAATGCTGATACCTCCGTTTTGTACCATTTTCCTGGCTTCTCCCTTACTCGGTAAAATACCGCTTTCAGCTAAAAAACGCACCACGTCCACTCCCTTCGTTATTTCCTGTGAGGCAAAATCAGATTTTACGATGCCTTCCAGCGAATGCAGATCCGAAACAGACATATTTTCCACGGCAACGGGATCACCGAATAGTTTTTCAGTGGTATTCAACGCCAGCTCATACTCCTCGTTACCATGAACAAATAGCGTCATTTCCCGGGCAAGTACTTTCTGAAGCTGTCTGGAAGAAGGATTTTTATTATGCTCAGCGAGTAGAGAATTTATTTCCTGCCTGGTCAAAAAAGTGAATATTCTGATCCATTTTTCGGCGTCTTCGTCTCCGGCGTTCAGCCAGAACTGATAAAAATGATACGGAGAGGTTTTGTTGGCATCCAGCCAGATATTCCCTTTTTCGGTTTTGCCGAATTTCCCACCGTCTGATTTAGTAAGGAGCGGACAGGTAAAAGCGAATGCTTCGCCACCAGCTTTTCGACGGATCAGTTCAGTTCCGGTTGTTATATTTCCCCATTGGTCACTGCCTCCCATCTGCAATTTGCAATTCCGGTTTTTATAGAGCCAGTAAAAATCATAGCCTTGTACCAGCTGATAGGTAAATTCGGTAAAACTCATACCAGTACTGCCTTCCAGCCTTTTTTTAACACTGTCCTTGGCCATCATATAGTTCACCGTAATATGCTTGCCCACATCGCGGATAAAATCCAGAAAATGGATCTCCCGGAACCAGTCAAAATTGTTCACCAGTTCGGCCGCATTTGGCAAATTCTGATCAAAATCAAGAAATTTTTCCAGTTGCCGGCGAATGCCCTCCAGGTTCTTCTGAAGGGTCATTTCGTCCAAAAGATTCCTTTCCTCACTTTTGCCGCTCGGATCACCCACCATACCCGTTGCACCGCCCACCAGGGCCAGGGGTTTATGCCCCGCTTTTTGCAGGTGAACGAGTAGTAAAATCGGAACCAGGCTGCCGATATGGAGACTGTCGGCAGTGGGGTCAAAACCAATATATCCGGAGGTCATTTCTCTGGAAAGCTGTTCCTCTGTGCCGGGTATGATATCCTGCAAAAGGCCCCGCCATTTTAATTCTGCGATAAGCGACATACTGATCTGGGGAATTTTGGCAAAAGTAAGGGATATTCGCAACCTGAAAACCCCGCAATATTCTGAATAAAAACGCGTTAGATTAAGTTTATGGTATTGACTTCAGTGACCCGAAGAATCAGAACCTACTGCCCCCTATTCCTGCTGTTCTTGCTCATTCTGAGCAACCGGTCAGCGGGTCAGTTTGCCAAATATTCCAATGAATTTTTAAATATCGGCGCAGGTGCCCGCGGCATGGCCATGGGAAATGCCCAGGTTGCCTCAGTGAGCGACGGCACCGCGGGATACTGGAACCCGGCGGCGCTGGCTGACATCCGAACCAGTCCGCAACTTAATCTGATGCATGCTGAATATTTCGCGGGCATCGGAAAATACGATTATGCCAGTCTAGTTCTTCCCCTGAAAGACAACAAAAGAACACTGGGTCTTACCCTGCTCCGGTTCGCTGTGGATGATATACCCAATACTGTTTTTCTGGTGCAGCCCGACGGCAGTATTGACTTCAGCAACATTACCACCTTCTCTTCTGCTGATTATGCCTTTTTGATTTCACTGGCGCAGCAGGTTGACTGGATAAAAAATACAAAAATGAATTTCGGATTGAATGCAAAGATCATTCACCGGCAGGCGGGAGATTTTACCAGTTCCTGGGGCTTTGGGTTTGACGCAGGACTTCAGATCATCGGAAACAGATGGAAATTCGGTCTTGTAGCCAAAGACGTCACAACCACCTTCAATGCCTGGTCGTATAATATCAGTCAGGAATGGCGGGAAGTGTTTTATGCCACGTCGAACGATATTCCCTCCAACTCGGTGGAACTAACTGCTCCGCAACTGATTCCCGGTTTCAGTTACAATTTCCGGATCAATAAGAAAATTAATCTGATGGCTGAGGCAGATTTCGACATAACATTCGACGGTAAGAGAAACACGGTCATCAGCTCCAATCCGGTTAGTGTGGATCCGAAGCTCGGATTGGAATTATCATATAATAATGTTTTTTTTGTAAGGGGTGGCATCAACAATTTTCAGCAGACGCTCGATGACCGGGACACTACGAATCAAAAAAAAATATGGATATACATGCCATCTATAGGTGCGGGTTTTAAAATCGGGGATGTGCAGATTGACTACGCATTTACCAATCTGGCCAACCAGTCGAATCCGTTGTATACCCATGTATTTTCATTGAAAGTAGATCTGGTGGATATAAAGAAGAAAACGAAGAAAAACTAATCCGGCGCTGATAAACCAAACCGACTATGAGAAAAATTTTTACACTGTTATTAATCTGGATGGCGGCCACCGCAATGGCTCAGCCATACAATAATGAATGGATTAATTTCAGTAAAACCTATTACAAATTCAAAGTCACTGCCGACGGATTATATCGTATTCCATCCCCTGTACTGGCCAGCGCGGGATTGTCTGCCGCTGATGCAAAAGATTTTCAATTATTCCGAAACGGAGTTGAAGTACCACTCTACACTTCTGTTAACAGCGGGCCACTGACGCCGACAGACTATATCGAGTTTTGGGGACAGATGAATGACGGAAAACCGGATAAACCCCTTTACCGAAATCCTGTTTACCAGCACACTACCAAATGGAGCCTGCAATCCGATACAGCTGTTTATTTCCTGACTACCAATCCGGGTGGAAATCCCTTTCACTACAATACGGTCAGCAACGATACCACATCGAATATTCTTCCGGTTACACCGTATTTCATGTATACGACCGGCACTTATTTTCATACGCAGATCAATCCGGGCCAGGCAACGGTATTGGAGCAATACATTTATTCATCATCCTACGATGTGGGTGAATTCTGGAGTTCGGATTTCTCCTATCCAGGTGCCCCCATTTCTGATAATCAGAATAATCTTTTTATTTATAATGGGGGGCCCTCGGCTAATCTTAAGTTTGGCGCAGCAGGCTGCTCCGATACGTTGCGGACCATTCAGGTAAAAGTGAACAATTCTCTTTTTAAGGATACTGTTCTGAATAATTTCAGCGATATCGTCAGCAACGTGACGATTCCGCTTTCGTCATTGAATACAGGTTCCACAAATTTTCAATTCATTAATAATTCCCAGGCAGTCACTTATGCCGACAGGCTCGTAGTTTCTTTTTATGAACTCAGTTATCCCCGGCAGTTTAATTTCGGAGGGCAATCCAATTTTCCATTTCTGCTGCCGGCCAACGCAAGCGGCTATTTTCTCAAGATTTCAAATTTCAATCCAGGAGGCGCTACCCCAGTTTTATACGACCAGGTCACAGGACAAAGATTTGTTGCCCTGTCATCTGCAGGTATACTGACTTTCGCCATTCCCGGGGCTTCTCTGACCCGAAACCTGGTGCTTGTTAGTGAGGATCCGGCCAATATTCATACTGTTACAGCCCTTACAACAAAAAACTTTGTTCCCTTTGCAGATCCATTAAATCAGGGAAACTACCTGATTATCAGTAACCCCGTTTTATATACCGGATCCCATGGAAATAATCCCATAACCGACTATCAGAGTTATCGGAGTTCTGCTGCAGGCGGTTCCTATAACGCGATCGTCGCCGATATCAACGAGCTGACGGATCAGTTTGCTTTCGGCGTTCAAAAGCATCCGCTGGCCATAAAGAATTTTATCAACTACGCAAGAAATAGTTTTGGTCAGAAACCTGAATTTGTGTTGCTGCTTGGACGCGGAATGGCGTATACCGAATACCGGGCGAACCAGGGGGATCCAAGTGATGAACTTTTGAATCTCGTTCCTACTTTTGGATTTCCGGCCTCCGATGTGATGCTCGCCTCGGCGGATGGGACCGGTTCAGTTAACCAGGTGCCGATTGGACGTATTGGTGCAGTAAAAGGTTATGAAGTAGAAGATTACCTGAATAAACTAAAAGACTATGAGCAGGTGCAGCAGACTGCACCCAATACGGTTCTGGCTAGAGCCTGGAGAAAAAATATCATTCATGTTACCGGCGCTACTGAGCCATTTCTGGAGGCGGTATTATGCAATTACATGACGTACTACCAGCAAACGATTTCAGATACGCTATTCGGTGCTAACGTATATAAATTTTGCAGCTCAACAATCGATCAGAATAACCAGGTCTCGAGTTCGCTTTTCCCCTCCCTATTCAGCAATGGTATCGGCATGCTGAATTATTTTGGTCATTCCTCAGCCTCTTCCCTGGGATTTAATCTGGACGATCCGACGCTATATAATAATCAGTCAAAATACCCGGTGATGTATATCAACGGATGTTATGCGGGCAACTATTACACCTTTGATGCCGGACGCTTAACCACTTCAAAATCTCTTTCTGAAGTCTATATTGTTACAAAAAACAAAGGAGCCATTGCCTTTGTCGCCAGTTCGCACTATGGTGTTGTCAATTATCTGAACATTCAGCTGTCGAACATGTATGACCTGATTTCACATGACGATTATGGGAAAAGTATCGGGACGATTGAATCGGATGCGGGAAAGAAAATTCTTTCCGCACTGCCATCCGACTTTATTGCCCGGTGCCAGACAGAGCAAATGAATATCCATGGCGATCCCGCAGTAACCATCAACGAACAGAAACTGGCCGACTACGATATAGAACAACAAAATGTGCTGATCAACCCCTCCTTCATTTCTGTTGCAGATAACTATTTTGAAGTCTCCGCGACTTTCTATAATCTCGGTAAAGCAGTGTCAGATTCTATTACGGTACTGGTTACCAGAAAATACCCCGACGGCAGTTCGAGTGTTGTTTTGAGGAAGCGCATAGCCGGTATCCGCTATACAGACTCTATCAATGTACAGGTACCTATTGTTGCTACCCGCGACAAAGGCCAAAACTATATTACAATAACCATCAATTCAGACAACGATGTACCTGAAGTAACCACGTCAAATAACTCGGTAACCACAGCACTTTTTATTTATCAGGAGGAGCTTACCCCCATTTATCCTTATAACTATGCCATCGTTAATATCCCCACTCAAAAACTTTATGCATCTACTGCCAATCCCTTCGCGCCGATTACGCAATACGTGATGGAAATTGACACCACGGAGGCGTTTAATTCCCCTGCCAAAATCAGCAAAAACATTGGGTCGGTAGGCGGAGTTTTTGAATTTGATCCGGGCATCAGGTATTTGGACAGCACAGTATATTATTGGAGAACCTCCATCGTTCCCGCTCAAAACGCCAGCTACCACTGGAATGAATTCTCATTCATCTATATCGATTCCCTGAAAAGTACAGTTGGCTTTAATCAATCCCACTACTTCCAGCATTTGCAGTCTACGGGCAATGGAATGACCATGCAAAGCAATAGGAAATGGGGCTATGGCACTCACCTGAATAACTTATATATCACCCAAACGGTTTTTCCAACAGGAAGTACCCAGACAAACGATTTTTCAATTCAGGTAAATGGAGTTCGAATGATGGCCAGCGCCTGCCTGGGTTACTCACTTATTTTTACCGTGTTTGATCCTACCACATTTAAACCCTGGAAAAATGTGGATGCACTGGGAAACAATCTATATCTGAGCGGAAGTGCCTCTGCGAACTGTGATGTGACTCGAAATTATAATTTCGAATTTTCGTACCGCGACTCCATCAGCAGGTATAAAATGGTCCGGTTTATGGACAGTATCCCTGCAGGAGCCTATGTTGTAGTACGTAATATCATCAGTCCCAACCAGGGTGATAATACTTACGCACCGGACTGGGAAAATGATACGCTGACCTGGGGTCACAATAATTCTATTTACCATCGTCTCGTCGCCGCAGGCATGCTGAATCTGGATACCTATACATTTCCCAAGGCGTTCACATTTGTTTACAAAAAAAACGACAATAGCTTTCCTCCGCAAACCAAATGGACAATCGGGATATATGATCGGATCATTACTTCGGCCGACTGCCCTTCATCTGATTTATCGGGCTCAGTCACTTCCCCTGTATTCGGACCTGCCAAACAATGGAGCCAGATTCATTGGCGGGGAAGCAGCCTGGAAAGCCCTTCCGCGGATACGATCAGTCTGGATGTTAGTGGAGTGGATACTTCAGGAAACAAGACCCTTTTATATAGTCTGAATTCAGGCATACAGGATTTTGACATTTCATCTGTGAGCCCGACCCAATTCCCCTACCTGACCCTAACACTGCATACGGCAGATTCTACTTATGCCACGCCCTATCAGTTAAAATACTGGAGAATCAATTATGTCCCGGTGCCTGAGGGCGCGATTGCCCCCAATATATTCCTTTCAGGAAAAGACTCTGTTGAACTGGGTGAGAAAATTGAATTCGGTATCGCTTTTAAGAATATCAGTCTCCAGAAATTTGACAGTCTGAAAATATCATTTAAGATTATCGATAAGAATAACGTAACTCATATCATCCCTTTCCCTAAATACAAGCCTTTAATCAGCGGTGATACCATCAAAATCGTGTATGAAATTGATACAAAGAATTACCCGGGCCTGAATACCATCAATCTGGATGTAAATCCGGCTAATGATCAGCCTGAAGAATATCATTTTAATAATTTCATGTTTAAGACTTTTTATGTCAAAGTAGATCAGACCAATCCATTACTCGACGTGACTTTCGACAATGTACATATTCTGAATGAAGACATTGTTTCTGCAAAGCCGCACATTATGATTAATCTGAAGGACGAGGCGAAGTTTTTGCTGCTTAATGACACATCTGTTTTAAAAGTTCAACTCAGGTATCCGGACGGCTCCCTGCATCCTTATTATTTCAATTCCGATACTCTTCGGTTCACGCCTGCAACCAGCAGCGCAAATAATACAGCCAGCGTTGAATTCAGTCCGGTCTTTACAAATCAGATTAACCCGGCGGGGGATGAATACACACTAATAGTTACGGGAAACGACAAAAGCGGAAATGCTTCAGGAACCATTCAGTACCAGGTAACTTTTAAAATCATCACCAAGGCGATGATTTCAAATATGCTGAACTACCCCAACCCGTTTACCACTTCTACCGCTTTTGTATTTACCATCACGGGCAGTGAAGTACCACAAAATATCAAAATCCAAATTCTTACGATAACAGGTAAAGTGGTACGAGAAATCACTAAAGATGAACTAGGTCCCCTGCACGTTGGAAGAAATATCACCGAGTTCAAATGGAACGGAACCGATATGTATAACCAGCGTCTGGCGATCGGCGTCTATCTCTACCGTGTGGTAACCAACCTCAACGGAAAATCATTGGATAAATACCACTCTCAGTCGGACAATACTGACCAGTATTTCAATAAAGGATATGGGAAAATGTATCTCATGAAATAGGATTTATTTCATTTCCTGAACTTTAAAAACCAGGATTCAAAAAATCCGAAACTTAACGAACTGAGAAGAAAACTGATCAGCAAACAGGAAGTGACAGACAAAATATGAATACCCGCGGTCTGATCCGGATACCGAAGAGAAGTCCATTGTGTAATTTTCCCGCCGGCAATAAGAAGAACAGGCCAGTGAAATATATATAGTCCGTAAGATATTTTTCCGCAGTATCGGAGAATATTATTGTTGAACATTTCCGAAAGTCGGTGCTTGCGACCGGCTGCAATCCAAATAATTGTCGTACAGAACACGGCGACGCAGGAATAACCAAAAATTTGTCTGAAGCCGCTGAACCGATCCGCATTCAGATACAAAACCGAAATCCCGATGAGCATGGCGACCATAAGTCCTTTTAAGAGCATCACCCATTTTTTGGGAATCACAAAACCTGACAGTTTGCACTGACAGAGGGCAGCGCCCATGACAAAAGAGTCCAACCGGCACAAGGTATTAAAATAACAGATCTGCCCATTTCCCTCTCCGCCGTATTCATAAATAACAAAACGGAAAATAATGACAACGGCCAGAATGCCTGCCCATGCGGTTAGCCGCATTTTTGCCGATGATATAAAATATATAACCAGAGGCCAGACGAGATAAAACTGCTCTTCTATGGCAAGCGACCAGAAATGATTCAAATATGCTTCTGCTGGCAATCCATACCGTATAAAAGTCCAGTTTTCGGTAAAAAAGAAAAACGCAGGCGCATGCTGCGTGTAAAAAGCCAGACGACCCACATTCGCGTTTTTTGTCAGTAAAAAAACCGCCGCGTAAAATACGATTAGAACCAGATAGTACAAGGGGAAAATCCGCAGCATTCTATTCAGGTAAAATACCTTAAAATAATCTTCCCTCCCGCGGGTCAACAACAACCTGCCTGTAATTAAATATCCTGACAAGGCAAAAAACAGATCTACTCCCATCCATCCTGGCGAAGCAATGCCCACTCCCGGAAAATAATGAAAACAGATCACCATGAGTATAGCCAGGCCCCTCACACCATCCAGTTCGGTCACATGCTTCCTTTCATCATCTTGCAACATGGAAATTAAATAATATGCCGATTAGAAATTTTTTGCCGATTCCTTTTCCACATAAGGACAAAGAATATGAAAGTCATCCAGCATAATAAGGATGCAATGGTAATGAATTGTATAATCTTGCTGTCATAAACAAATCTCACCCGGTTAACCCCCTTTGTCAACGGAATTTGCATAAAGGCAATCGCAGAACGCCGAATTTGCCCCGGTTTCCCATCGATTATTACCTTCCATCTGAAATAATCATTTTGTAAAAAAACGAGCGAGTCCGGTTCCGAAACCTCCACGCGGACATTTATTTCAGCCGGTGAATAGGAATCAATGACCAGCTCTTTAAGACGTAGTGGATTCAAAATAAAAAATACAGGTTTTGTGTTAATAGTATCCGGCAGCGAACTGCTGAAATACTCTGCTGTATGATTCAGGATCGTAGGATAATTGCACCGTTCAGGCGCACCGGGCTGTTTGCTGTAATATGACCAGTCGCCGATCAGGTTACGGACGTCTTCACCCTTGTACTTATTTTCACCAATCGGCTTGAGGTCCGGGACGGGTATTCCCGTGGGCACCTGGTCGAAATATGTCTGTATGTTAAAAGGCCCTTTCAGCTGTACGCCTGTAACGGGCAGATTTAACCAGCTGCAGATAATCAAATCAGAAGCAATAAAGAGTGGGAGCAACAGGCTGTTTTTGAATCGGCCGTAAACAAGAAAATAAAGACCTGTCAGAAGAAAAAGAAAAGCTGCATTGATAAATAATCTATCGTAAAACCGGAGTTCATCCAGCCAGCTTTTAACGGCCCTGAAGAAATCGCCCTTTTGAATATAATGGCGGAAAAAAAACAGATTCCCGGAGCCGTAACGATAGCAACCTAAAACAATGATAAAACTCAGCAGTGCCGTGACACATAACAGCAGTTTAAATTCTTTTTGATATGATCCTTCAAACAGTTTTTGAAGAATATAAGATCCCACAATAATAAAAGAAAGTATTCCAAAAACCCTGAATTCGCCATTGATCCTGACGTGATTCAGGAGAGGCAGGGAATCATAAATTATTTTTTTAAGCTGTCCACCAATACTCAGCAGCAGCATCATTATACCCGAAAGCATAAATAGTTTCTGATAATTATTTTTCTTTTTAAATATCGCGATGAGAAAACAGGCAAGACCGGCCACCGAAAAATATCCGTTACGCATCAGGACATCATTGGTGAAAAAATCATCATGGCCGGTATTGGAAAATGGAAACAGAAATGAAATATAGGATCTGAGATCAAATCCGGTATTCAACAGTAATGATTGCCCAACAGGACCTCCCCGCGTAAACCTGGGGTATATTTCATAATATGAATACAAGAGCGGGGCGGTCAAAAAAAGAAAGCATACGCAAAGAATCAGACTGGTTTTGAGAGATCGGAGAAAGTCTTTCATTCTTTCTTCTCTATTATTGTCAAAAAGGATCAATCCAAGCTGTATAAAAACTAAAAAATAAATACCAGCCAGAGGAATTGCCGGGTGACCACCTGCAGCAAACAGATATAAACTTACCAGACAGTAGAATAGTTTAGGCCCGCTAAATGATTTTTGCAGATCCAGATAGGTTTTCACAACCCATGGTAAAAAAGCGGCGGCCGTTAGAAAGTTGATGTGCTGGAGGTTGCCGATAAACAGGCCACAACACATATACATCATACCCATGCAAAAAGAGACAGGGATGGAATGTCCCAGCCATATTCCCAGTCTGTACATTGCGATCCCGCCAATCCATATATAAAATATGATCTCAGCAGACAACATAGGTACAGAATATCCGAGGGCTCCGAATATCCAGGTAATGGGGTTCCAAAATGCAAAACCCGGATCTGCATATAAAGGAATCCCAAAATTGATATAGGGATTCCATATGGGGAGAAAGCCTTGATGTAAAGATGCGCTGAAGAAATATTTGTTCGGGAAATTGGTAGTGAGGGCGTCGTTTTTTAAAGCAAATAAAAAACTGGACAGAGGCAGGTAAGCAATCAGGACAAACAAAAGCAGTTTTAAATAAACAGTTAGATGTTGCTTGCTGATTGAATTATCCCGCATGAATGATTGAAAATTAATAAGGAAAGATCCTGCTTGTTATTTTATTCTTCTTTGCACATATTTTCCGATCAGATCGAATTCCAGATTGACCTCCGAGCCGGAATATATTTCCCGGATATTGGTGTAATCGAACGTGTAAGGTATAATGGCCACCGAGAAAGAGTCGTCGTTCAAATCAAAGCAGGTGAGACTGATCCCGTTCACAGCTATGGAGCCTTTTTCAATGATGAGGTTTCTGAAAGACAGGGGATATCGGAACCGGAATAGCCAGCTGCCGTGCTTATTCTGACGATCAATACAAACGGATGTTGTGTCCACATGCCCCTGAACGAGATGCCCGTCTATCCGGCCATTCATTAACATACATCGTTCCAGATTGATCCTCCATCCGGGCTGCCAACTCCCCAGGTTGGATTTTCGCAGGGTTTCCTCTACCGCGGTCACCTGGTAGGTATGTTCAGTAACTGATTCCACGGTCAGGCACACGCCATCGTGAGAAAGGCTCTGGTCGGTCTTTAATTCGGGTGCCAGTGAAGAAATAACCTGAAAGGTTTTATTGGTCCCCTGAGTTGAAATTGAAGAGATTACGCCTGTTGCTTCGATAATGCCGGTGAACATCTTGTAAAAATCGGAATTTCCGTTGTTTTAATTCATTTAATTTAAAAAACTCCTTATCTTTGCAAACCGAATTTCATTTTAAAAAGAGACCGTATTATGTTGATTATTGATTCAAAGGATTGCGAAAATATTGACAAGGCTTTAAAAAAGTACAAGAAGAAATTTGAAAAAGCCAAGGTTTTGATCCAGTTGCGCAGCCGCCAGTCATTCACCAAGCCTTCTATTAAAAGAAGGGGTGAAGTATTGAAAGCCGTCTACAAGCAACAGCTTGCGACAGGCAAATTTGACTAATAAGCTTATTGTATCTTTTTATTATATAAGAGGTTGTCCCCGGACGACCTCTTTTTTGTTTAAATTTGGTTGTAACAACCTTCCCGGGATTGAATCAGCTCAGCCACCCCTTTATTGACTATCTGAAGTATGAAAAAAGGTATTCTGTTCATACCGTTCATGCCTACCGTGATGATCTCGATCAGTTTTTCAGCTTTCTGATCGTTCAATTTGGTGAAACGACGCTGCCTGGTATTTCTTCAGGTTATATAAGGTCCTGGCTGGCCGCGCTGAAGGAACAAAAAATCACATCAAAATCTATTAACCGCAAGATTTCCACCCTGAAATCCTTCTTCAAATACCAGCTTCGCAACGGGATGCTGGAAAAATCCCCCATGGTTGGTATCAACCGTCCAAAATCAGGCAGGAGACTGCCCGTGTATGTGGAAGAAAAAGACATGAACCTGCTCATGAATCATGTGGAGTTTCCGGACGACTGGAAGGGGAAAACCGACCGCCTGCTGATCGGTATGTTTTATAATACAGGGGTCCGTCTGGCAGAACTGGTTAGTCTGAAAGAAGGACAACTGGATTTGAACTCAGCAACCATTCGCGTGCTGGGGAAGGGTAACAAAGAGAGAATGATTCCGCTAAGCCCCACCCTGATTGCTGAAATCAGTCAATACCAGCTGGCTAAGCGTCATTTACACGGAGAAGGCCTGCTTAGGACAGAAACCCTGTTTGTCAATGCGAAAGGAAAGCCGCTTTATGTTAAATACGCCTATCTCGCAGTAAAAAAATGGCTTTCCGTGGTTACTACTATCGATAAGAAAAGCCCCCATGTTCTGCGGCATAGCTTTGCAACCCATTTAATGAATCACGGAGCCGACCTCAATGCAGTGAAAGAACTGCTCGGCCATTCCAGTCTGGCGGCTACCCAACTATATACTCATAATAGTATTGAAAAGCTGCGGGAAGTACATAAAAAAAACCATCCCAGGGGCTAAAAAACAGAGGAAAATACAGGAATATATAGGTCGAAATATTTGGAAAAACTCGCCTAAGGAGTTAATTTCAGTATGCAGGCAGAAGACCTGATCACCTGTAAAAAAAGCTCTTCCATTTATTGTTTCATTGTTAAAAAAGAGAAGCTATGAACGTAAACATTCGGACCGTGCACTTTGAAGCCGACAACAAGTTAGTTGACTATGTAAATAAAAAGTTATTGCGACTAGATACGTTTCACGACAGAATAGTTAAGGTGGAAGTATACCTGAAACTCGACAATGTAGTTCATACCATTAAAGACAAGGTGGCGGAGATAAAAGTTCATGTACCCCGCCAGGATTACTTTGTAAAATATTCCTCAAAATCCTTCGAAGAGTCTTTCGATAAAGCGATGGGCTCGCTCATCAATCTCATAAAGCGAAAAAAAACCAAGCAGGCAGCCTGATTCAGAAACCCCTTTCAGGGGTTTTTTTTCGCGCCGGCGCGCCGATAATGACTATTATCTGAGATTCCGGATAAAAAATACTTCAAAATTTTTCCATTTCACAATTTCGCTTACCTTTGCCTTCCCAAAAAAACAGGCGGATAATTACGTCAGTTTTAGTTCTTTGTATATGGGACGTGGTTTCCGGAATCAAGCCTGAGTAGCTCAGTTGGTAGAGCAGCTGATTTGTAATCAGCAGGTCGCGGGTTCGATTCCCCTCTCAGGCTCACTGAACGGTTGAACCGGAGAAATCCTGGCAATCCGGAATGCATTCAGATTACCATTGGGCAAGTAGTCAAGTGGCCAACGACAACAGACTGTAAATCTGTTCTCTCCGGAGTTCGGTGGTTCGAATCCATCCTTGCCCACAATTCCGCTAAAAGCGGAAATATAGAATGGAAGTGTGACAATATGGAACTGTGGAAATGGACTTTCAGCTTGAAAAAAGTTCTTTGAGTTGAAAATAAGGTGGAGAAGAATGACAGCAAGTGTAATAGCGCTTTCCTATTTCGTCACTTCCCACTTTCACACTTGTTTATGCGGAAGTAGCTCAGTTGGTAGAGCGACAGCCTTCCAAGCTGTAGGTCGCGGGTTCGAACCTCGTCTTCCGCTCTTACCTGCCGGAGCTTTAGCGCAGGCAGGTCTTCATTGCCGGGTTTCCGGAGTGAAGATATTTTGACGCTATAGCGACGATGCCGTTGTAGCTCAGTGGTAGAGCACTTCCTTGGTAAGGAAGAGGTCAAGAGTTCAATTCTCTTCAACGGCTCAGTTTTGAATCGGGTGGTTGGAGGGGGAAAAAAGTAAAGCAGGTTTACGTAAATAGAAATTTTTTTAAAAACACAACTAAAAACCAGATACCAATGTCAAAAGAGACCTTCAAGAGGGATAAGCCCCACGTTAATGTTGGAACCATTGGTCATATTGACCATGGTAAAACCACTTTGACTGCTGCCATTACGACCATTTTGTCTTCAAAGGGACTGGCAACAGCAAAAAAATATGATGAGATCGATGCTGCTCCCGAAGAAAAAGAGCGTGGTATCACCATCAATACTGCCCACGTAGAATATCAGACAGTCAATCGTCATTATGCCCATGTGGATTGCCCGGGACATGCTGACTATGTAAAAAATATGATTACCGGTGCAGCCCAGATGGATGGCGCTATCCTCGTAGTGGCGGCGACCGACGGTCCAATGCCACAGACCAAAGAACATATCCTTCTGGCACGCCAGGTAGGTGTTCCGCGTATGGTTGTTTTTATGAACAAAGTAGATCTGGTAGACGATCCCGAATTGCTTGAACTTGTTGAAATGGAAATTCGCGAACTGCTTACATTCTATGGTTTCGATGGAGATAATACGCCTATCATCAAGGGTTCTGCTACCGGCGCACTGGCTGGTGAAGCAAAGTGGGTTACGGCTATCGACGAACTGATGGTCGCCGTAGACACCTATATTCCTTTACCTCCCCGTCCGGTGGATCTTCCATTCCTGATGTCTGTTGAAGACGTGTTCTCGATTACAGGTCGCGGAACTGTTGCTACAGGACGTATTGAAAGAGGTCGCATAAAAGTGGGTGAAGCCATTGAAATTGTAGGCCTGATGGAAGCTCCGCTTCCTTCTACCGTAACAGGTGTTGAAATGTTCCGCAAATTGCTGGATGCAGGTGAAGCTGGAGATAATGCAGGCTTACTGCTCCGTGGTATTGAAAAGACACAAATCCGCAGGGGTATGGTTCTTTGTAAACCGGGATCCATCACGCCGCATACTGAGTTCAAATGCGAAGTATATGTGTTGAGCAAGGAAGAAGGCGGACGCCATACTCCATTCTTCAATAAGTACCGCCCGCAGTTTTATTTCCGTACTACGGATGTAACTGGTGAAGTTGAGCTGCCAGCCGGAACGGAAATGGTAATGCCTGGTGATAACAGCGCGTTAACAGTGAAACTGATTCAGCCGATCGCGATGGAAAAAGGTCTGAAATTTGCGATCCGTGAAGGTGGACGTACCGTGGGAGCAGGTCAGGTGACAGAGATTCTGAAGTAATCATACCCTGTTTCAGCGGGGTAGAATAAATCAGATTTTAATTATATTTGCAAGAACTAAAAGCTGTCTCGGTAAAGCGGGATAGCTTTTAGCTTTCTACGGGAATAGTTCAATGGTAGAATAGAGGTCTCCAAAACCTTTGATCAGGGTTCGAATCCTTGTTCCCGTGCTGTGTCAACTAGAAATTTGTTATGAACAAAGTCACGAATTATTTTAAAGAGTCATATAAGGAACTAATGGAAAAAGTAACCTGGCCTACCTGGTCAGAATTACAACAGTCCACTGTTATCGTACTGGTTGCCACGCTTTTGATTACCCTTCTAGTAGGGTTAATGGACGTGTTTTCCAGCGCAGTCTTAAAATTCATCTATTCATTATTATCCTGATGGAAACAATTAATCAAACCGCCGCAACGGATTCTGCAGATCAGGTTCCTCAGGCTCCTGCGAAAGAAACCAAATGGTATGTATTACGCGTAGTGAGTGGCAAGGAGAGAAAGGTAAAGGAATATCTTGATAAGGAAATTTCCCGTGGTGGCTGGAGTGAAGTAGTGAAACAGATCTTCCTGCCTATTGAAAAAGTATACAAAGTTCAGAACGGGAAAAAAGTAATGCGTGAACGCAACTATTATCCCGGATATGTGATGGTGGAAGTTGTGGAAGGTAAGCTGGGTGATGATTTACGCGATGCGGTTAAGAATACGCCCAGTGTAATTCATTTTCTTGGAAAGGAAAATCCTATCGCTTTGCGCAAGGCAGAAGTGAACAAGATGCTTGGCAAAATGGATGAAATGGCAGAAGCCGGCGGCATGAGCATGAGCGAACCATTTATCATAGGTGAAACAATCAAAATTATTGAAGGACCGTTCAATGATTTTAACGGGATCATCGAAGAAGTAAATGATGAAAAGAAAAAGCTGAAAGTGACTGTGAAAATATTCGGCAGATCAACTCCTGTGGAACTCAATTATATGCAGGTAGAAAAAATTGCTTAAATGTTTTTTACAAAAAAGACGTCCTGGTCTACCGGGACGTCTTTTTTATTTATTCTATCCTATTCATTTTATCCTCAAAACAGCAAAACCCATTTAAAAAGAACTGCTTCCTGTATCTGTTGTTTCGGTTCCATTGGAGCTTTCAGAACTTGGAACTGGCAATTCAGGTTCTGTTGACGCAGGTGGCGTGGCAACCACTTTTTTAACCGCTTTTTTCTTAGGCGCAACCTTCTTTGGCACCGCTTTGTTTATAACTTTTTTTGCTGCTTTCTTTTTCGGGGCTGCTTTCTTTTTGGGAGCCGCCTTCTTCTTGGGAGCCGCCTTTTTCTTGGGAGCGGCTTTTTTCTTCACGGCTTTCTTTTTAGGGGCTGCCTTTTTTTTGGCGACTTTCTTTTTAGGAGCCGCTTTTTTAACCGCTTTCTTTACCAATTTTTTTGGTGCGGGTTTCTTTTTGGGTGAGGCCTTTTTTTTAGCCGCTTTTTTCTTTGACTTTGCCATAATTTGAAGACAATTTTAAATGATTTGAGTGCAATGGATGTTTGTGGCAAAAAGTTAAACAGATTTATTCATATAGAAAAAAATGAGGTCATTTATTTTACCTAATTGCTTAATAACGAACAAGTATTGGCAGAAACAGTACCAGGCTTCCAAATGCCGTACCGGGCAGCCTAAGGATGATTGGAAGTTACCATCCGTGTGAAATCTGATTCCCGTCGCAAACCGACGGTTCAGACTCTTGAAATAGCTTTTTGAATATTCCGTAAAAATGCATAATTTTGCGTCCCCAATCGAGAGTTCTTTAAGAATAAGATTGTTTGGGAGACCTGTTAAACCGGGTCGTTAACACCAAAAAAAATAAATATGGCAAAGCAAATTAACGGTTATGTTAAGCTGCAGGTCAAAGGCGGACAAGCCAACCCGGCTCCCCCAATAGGACCCGCACTAGGATCAAAGGGTATCAATATCATGGAGTTCTGCAAGCAGTTCAATGCCAGAACCCAGGATAAAATAGGAAAAGTATTACCCGTTTTAATTACAGTTTATTCCGATAAATCCTTTGAATTTATCATCAAAACACCGCCTGCGGCTGTGCAGATTCTCGAAGCAGCCAAATTACAGAGCGGATCCAAAGAGCCAAATCGTAGCAAAGTAGGTAAGGTCAGCTGGACCCAGGTGGAAGCTATTGCGAAAGACAAAATGCCCGATCTGAACTGTTTTACCGTTGAGAGCGCTATGCGCATGGTAGCCGGCACGGCTCGCAGCATGGGCGTCAATGTGGAAGGCAAAGCTCCATGGGACAATTGATTCTGAACTCTTAAAAAAATTATTGAAATGGCTATCTCGAAAAAAAGAAAATCTGTTGCCGCAAAGGTTGACAAAAATAAAGCCTACACGCTTAAAGATGCCGCTGCCCTGGTAAAGGAAGTAAACATCACAAAATTTGATGCCTCTGTAGACCTTCACATCCGTCTGGGTGTGGATCCCAAAAAAGCTGACCAGTCTGTTCGCGGAACCGTGAGTCTTCCGAATGGTACCGGCAAAACCAAACGTGTGCTTGTATTATGTACTCCCGATAAAGAAGCTGCCGCCATCGCTGCCGGGGCTGATTATGTAGGACTGGATGAATACATTACCAAAATTGAAGGTGGATGGGTGGATGTGGATGTCGTTATTGCGACCCCTTCCGTGATGCCAAAAATAGGTAAACTGGGTAAGGTGCTGGGCCCACGCAACCTGATGCCAAATCCGAAAACAGGTACAGTGACAAACGATGTCGCTGGTGCTGTAAATGAAGTGAAGGGCGGTAAAGTGGCCTTCAAGGTAGACAAAGCAGGTATTATCCATGCTTCCGTTGGCCGCGTCAGTTTCTCACCTGAAAAACTGATTCAGAACAGCCAGGAATTTATTAATGCAGTGATCCGCGCGAAACCGGCCACTTCAAAAGGTACTTATGTGAAAAGTGTGTTTATGGCCTCTACCATGAGCCCCTCCATTTCCATCGATACCCGCGCTTTTGCCCAATAATTTATATTAAAAAAAAGGCCATGAACAAAGATCAAAAAAACGAAGTGATTGAAGTGCTGAAAGGCAAATTCTCACAATACAATAATTTTTACGTAACCAATACGGAGTCTCTTTCCGTTGAACAGGTGGGCAAGCTGCGCAGAATCTGCTTTAATAAAAAAGTGGAAATGAAAGTGGCCAAGAATACCCTGATCAAAAAAGCACTCGAAAATCTGGATTCTGCGCGCTATGCCGGAGTATTCAATTCTTTAAACGGAGTAACGGCGTTGCTTTTCTCCGAAAATGCAAAGGAACCGGCACTGATCATCAGTAGCTTCCGTAAGGATGGCAACCTGGAAAAACCAGTATTGAAAGCCGCTTTCATTGACGGAGATGTCTTTGAAGGCGACAACCAGCTGAAAACACTTACTACGCTGAAGAGCAAGCACGATCTGATTGGGGAAATAATCGGACTGCTGCAATCCCCGGCGAAGAATGTAATCAGCGGTTTGAATGCCGGTGGCAAGCTGGCCGGACTGGTTCAGGCACTGGAAGCAAGAGCACAAGCATAAAAATTTTTTAATAACCATCCTCCGGAGTTGGCAAAAACTAACCATGAAGGGGGAAAAAATCAAACAAAATGGCAGATTTAAAATCATTCGCAGAACAGTTGGTTTCCCTGACTGTAAAAGAAGTTAACGAACTCGCAAAAATTCTGAAAGAAGAATATGGTATCGAACCTGCTGCTGCAGCTGTTGCTGTTGCCGGCCCTGCTGCTGGTGGCGCAGCCGCCGTTGCTGAAGAAAAAACATCCTTCAATGTTATTCTGAAAGCTGCTGGTGCAAACAAACTGAACGTTGTTAAGATCGTTAAGGATCTGACAGGTCTCGGTCTGAAAGAAGCAAAAGACCTCGTTGACGGCGCTCCCAAGCCTGTTAAGGAAGGTGTTAGCAAAGCAGACGCTGAAGGACTGGTTGCCAAGCTGAAGGAAGCTGGCGCAGATGTTGAAATTCAGTAATAGTTACTAAACCTGAGAAGAATGGAGAGCGATTGTTTTCAGTCGCTCTCCATTTTCATTTCGCTGACCTGACGATCGCTTCGCAGCTAATCGATTGGGTTCAACGAAATATTACCAGAATGCCAAAAATTGAGACAAAATCACTAACTTTGCCGTCCGTTTGTATTATCAATTAAGCTATAACTATTCAGCACAATATAACATGCTATTAATCAATGCATTGGGAATTCTCTGAGTTCCTAAGGCATTTTTTTGTTTTCCCGCGAAGGGTAGTTTGAACATCTAAAACAGGATATATACTATATGTCTTCAACAAAGATCACACCCAGGGTAAATTTCGGTAAGATTAAACATCTTGCCGAAACACCGGACCTGCTCGAAGTACAGATCCAGTCATTTAAAGAGTTTTTCCAGTTAGAAACCACGCCGGACAAACGCAATATCGAAGGTCTGTTCAAGGTATTCAAGGAGAATTTCCCGATTACGGATACCAGGAATATCTTCATGTTGGAATTCCTGGATTATTTTATCGATCCGCCCCGTTATACGATAGAAGAGTGTATGGAACGAGGTCTGACTTACGCCGTACCGCTGAAAGCGAAGCTTCGCCTGAGCTGTAATGACGAGGAGCATGTCGATTTCCAGACGATCGTACAGGATGTTTTTCTGGGAAACATTCCTTATATGACCCCCAGGGGAACCTTTGTGATCAATGGTGCAGAACGTGTGGTTGTTTCCCAGCTTCACCGTTCACCTGGTGTATTCTTCGGACAATCCATTCATCCGAATGGTACGAAGATTTATTCTGCCCGTGTGATTCCTTTCAAGGGAGCCTGGATGGAATTCGCTACGGATATCAATAACGTAATGTTCGCGTACATCGACCGTAAGAAGAAATTCCCCGTAACTACACTGCTGCGTTCTATCGGCTACGAAACGGACAAGGATATCCTTGCTTTATTTGGCATGGCCGACGAAGTAAAGGTTGATAAAAAAACACTCCATAAATATATCGGCAAAAAACTTGCTGCCCGCGTTCTCAGAACCTGGGTGGAAGATTTTGTGGATGAAGATACCGGCGAGGTGGTTTCTATCGAAAGAAACGAAATCGTGCTCGAACGCGATACCGTGCTCGATGAAGAAGCCATTGACATGGTGATCGAAATGGACGTGAAAAGTGTTTTCATTCAGAAAGAAGATGTCGGTGGAGATTACGCCATTATTTATAATACACTCAACAAGGATACGTCCAACAGCGAACTCGAAGCCGTTCAGCATATCTATCGCCAGCTGCGTGGCGCTGATGCTCCTGACGACGAAACAGCTAGGGGTATTATCGACAAGCTGTTCTTCAGCGACAAACGTTATGATCTAGGAGAAGTGGGTCGTTATAAAATAAACCGGAAGCTTCAATTGAATCTGCCATTAACTCAGAAAACACTGACTAAAGGCGATATGATAGAAATCATCAAATACCTGGTGCGTTTAACCAATGGTAAGGCAGAAATTGATGATATTGATCATCTGAGCAATCGTCGTGTACGTACCGTAGGTGAGCAGTTGTATGCTCAGTTCGGAGTAGGTCTCGCCCGTATGGCGCGTACCATCAGAGAGAGAATGAACGTACGTGATAATGAAGTTTTCACTCCGGTGGATCTGATCAATGCAAGAACCCTTTCTTCCGTGATCAATTCATTCTTCGGGACCTCTCAGTTATCCCAATTTCTTGACCAGACCAATCCTCTAAGTGAAATAACACACAAGCGTCGTATATCCGCACTCGGACCCGGCGGATTAAGCCGTGAAAGAGCAGGCTTTGAGGTACGTGACGTGCATTATTCACACTACGGACGTCTTTGCACGATCGAAACTCCGGAAGGGCCGAATATCGGTCTGATTTCTACACTTTGCGTTCACGCAAAGATCAACGAAATGGGCTTTATTGAAACCCCTTACCGTAAAGTCAATGAGGGCCGGGTGGATATGAAGAAACTTACCTATCTGAGTGCAGAGGAAGAAGATATTGCCAAGATCGCACAGGCCAATATCGCACTGGATGACAAAGGTAATTTTGTGGAAGATAAAATCGTTTCACGTCAAACCGGGGATTTCCCTATCCTCGACAGAAACGAAGTGGAATTCATGGATGTTGCGCCTAACCAGATTGTGGGATTGAGTGCTTCACTTATCCCCTTCCTTGAACATGACGATGCGAACCGTGCACTGATGGGCTCTAATATGCAACGCCAGGCCGTTCCGCTCATCCTTCCGGAAAGACCCATTGTAGGTACCGGACTGGAAGCAAAAGCTGCACGCGACGCCCGCATACAGATCCATTCCGAAGGGGAAGGACAGGTAGAATTCGTTGATGCCAATGAGATCCATGTACGTTACGAAAGAAATGAAATACAAAAGCTCGTCAGTTTTGAAGACGACCTTAAAATATACAAGCTGACCAAGTTCATTAAAACGAACCAGGAAACCTGTATCAACCTAAAACCTGCTGTAAAGAAAGGACAGCGCGTGAAGGAAGGCGACTTCCTTACAGAAGGATACGCCGTTCAGCACGGTGAAATGGCTCTGGGCAGAAATCTGAAAGTGGCATTTATGCCATGGAAGGGTTACAACTTCGAGGATGCCATAGTAATCAGTGAAAAAGTGGTTCGTGAGGATTTATTCACTTCTGTTCATATTTCAGAATATGAATTGGAAGTGCGTGATACCAAACTGGGTGAAGAAGAACTGACTCCGGATATTCCAAATGTATCGGAAGAAGCTACCAAGGATCTGGATGAAAACGGTATTATCCGTGTAGGTGCACAAATCAAGGAAGGCGATATTCTGATCGGAAAGATTACACCAAAGGGTGAAAGCGATCCGACACCTGAGGAAAAACTGCTGCGCGCAATCTTCGGCGATAAAGCAGGAGATGCCAAAGATGCTTCATTAAAAGCACCAAGCGGTACCGAAGGTGTGGTGATCAGCAAGAAACTCTTCCAGCGCGCCAAGAAAGATAAGAATGCCAAGGTTCGGGAAAAAGCAGTTCTTGATAAGATTGAAAAAGTTCACGAAAAGAACGAAACCGATCTGCTCGAAGTTCTAATTTCCAAACTGCAGGTACTTCTGAAAGATCATACATCCACCGGGGTCAATAACAATTTCGGTGAGGTTCAGATTGGCAAGGGAGCAAAGTTCACCCAGAAAAATCTGAGTGGAATCGACTACCTGAATGTGAATCCCCTCGGATGGACCGGAGATCCGAAATCTGACGAGCTGGTAAATGTGCTGCTTCACAATTACAATATCAAGTACAACGAAGAGTTGGGAAGGTACAAAAGAGAAAAATTCAACATTTCCATCGGAGATGAATTACCGGCAGGTGTGTTGAAACTGGCCAAAGTTTATCTGGCTGTGAAACGTAAACTGAAAGTGGGCGATAAGATGGCGGGTCGCCACGGTAACAAAGGTATCGTAGCCAAGATTGTGCGTGCAGAAGACATGCCATTCCTGGAAGACGGAACACCTGTAGACATCGTACTGAATCCGCTCGGTGTACCTTCCCGTATGAATCTGGGACAGATCTATGAAACGGTTCTAGGTTGGGCGGGAGAAAAACTCGGCCTGAAGTTCGCCACTCCGATTTTCGACGGAGCGAGTGTGGAAGAAATAGCAGAACATATCGACAGAGCCGGTTTACCAAAATTTGGCCATACCTACCTTTATGATGGCGAAACGGGTGACCGTTTTGATCAGAAAGCTACCGTGGGAATTATTTATATCATTAAACTGCACCATATGGTGGATGATAAAATGCATGCCCGCAGTATCGGACCTTATAGTCTGATTACACAACAGCCATTGGGTGGTAAGGCACAATTCGGGGGTCAGCGTTTCGGGGAAATGGAAGTTTGGGCACTGGAAGCTTATGGTGCTTCAAACATTCTCCAGGAATTGCTTACACTTAAATCGGATGATATCATCGGCCGCGCAAAAACATACGAAGCTATCGTGAAAGGTGATCAGATACCCAGAGCAGGTATTCCGGAGTCTTTTAACGTGCTGGTTCATGAACTACGCGGACTCGGACTGGATCTTCGCTTCGACTAATCCGGGAAAAGGATTATTTTTTAATACATTAGGCGGTCTTAAGTACTATCTTAAGACCGCCTATTTTTTTGTGTGATTCTGTGAGTAACTGGAAGATTCAATCTTTTTAGCCCCGCATAATTCTGCATTCATCCATGAACTTCCGGCAGGGACCCTATCTTCCTATTTATTAAAAAAGGATTACATCTTGCTTTTGATCCAATAGCCGAGCTGACTGCCTGCCGCTTCGTAAGCCTCCGCCAGCCGTTGCCCGGCGTCGAAATCATTTCCCCAGAAACTTCTGCCTTTTGCCTTCGTAACATTCAGCTTGGCGATCACGTGTGATTTGTTGGCCGACTCAACGACCCAGACAATCCCGTTGATCTGAGCAGGCTCCTGATGCACCATGATGTTGAAGCCAGGCTCGGTATAATTGGTTTTGAAAATTAATGTGTATTTGGCCTTTGCATTCATTTCCAATCCGCTCATCTGTTGAAATATCTTTGTGAATGCGGGCTGATACAAAGATTCACGGTCATCCACCCAGGATTTTGCCCACTCATCTCCTTTCCCCGGAGTCTTTTTATTATATTCCTGTGTTTTTTTGGCGACATATTCCTTTTCGGAAGGGTGCCCCTTACCACCCATGGTAATACTGTCGTAGGTAAACGTGATATCTATTGATTTTTCCATTTTGAGCGGAGAAAGATCTCCCTCCAGTAATTCAATTTTCTGGGCGTGGGCCTTACTGGTGGCTGCAAAAACAAATAGCAGGAAAGTAAACCGTTTCAGGTATTTCATGTTCATATTTAAAGGTTTAATTACATAAAAATAAAGAAATCAATCATTATTTATTGATTGTTTTCGGTTTTACGTTTTCTTACCTGGGAGACCAAAAAGTACCTGCGACACCCGCTTTAGGTTTTAGGCTTTAAAAGATATTCACGGAACACCTGATAATCCACGGGCATTTTTAAAGCCGTTTTTTTCTTGGAGAACAGATACCTGACCGCTTCAGGAATTTGAACGGGAACGCCGGAGAATTTTTCTACGGTGTCCGGAAATTTTACGGGATGGGCAGTTTCAAGAAAAAACCCTTCGTCCTGTGGATTTTTTTCCAGCCAGCGGTTCAATGCCAGCCAGCCAACGGCTCCATGTGGATCTGACAGATAGCCGTATCGGTTGTACAATGTCCGAATAGCATCTCCGGTTTCCTCATCTGAAATGCTTTCGCTGCTCATGATTTTTTTCAAAGGCTCCAGTTCAGAATTAAACAGAGCCAGCACACGTACAAAATTACTGGGGTCGCCCACATCCATCGCATTGGATAAACTGGATTTTGCTTTTGCCGGTTTGTATATGCCCGTTTTAAGGAAATCAGGAACTACCGCATTGATATTACAGGCTGCGATAAAATGCCCAACAGGAAGCCCGGAATGATATGCCAGAAGTCCTGCACAGATATTACCAAAATTTCCGCTGGGCACCGATATGACTGGATTCTTCGATTTGTTTTTCCACTGCTTCCACGCAAGAAAATAATAAATTTGCTGGGGAAGCCAACGGGCCACATTAATCGAATTGGCCGAAGTTAAAAATATCTTTTCGGCCAGCGTCTCGTCAGAAAATGCCTGTTTTACCATGTATTGGCAATCGTCGAAACTGCCGTCCACTTCTATTGCGGAGATGTTTTTGCCGGGAGTAGTGAGCTGCAATTCCTGCACTTCACTCACTTTACCTGATGGATATAGAATCACAACACGCACATCTTCTACATCCAGAAATCCGCTCGCCACGGCGCCACCGGTATCACCAGAAGTGGCCACCAGCACCGTCACTGCCCTCTCTTCTCCCTGCATGAAATAACCCAGACAGCGGCTCATAAAGCGGGCGCCTACATCTTTGAACGCCAGCGTAGGACCATGAAACAATTCGAGGGAAAATATGCTTTCATCAAGCCGTACCAGTGGAATTTCAAACGCTATGGTTTCCGCAACAATTCCGCGAAGAATTTTTTCCGGAATGGTATCGCCTACATATTCCCGTATCACATCAAAAGCGATGTCCTCATCCGACAGGTTTTCGATATTGCTTAACCAGGATTCATTGAAATGGGATATGCGTTCAGGAAAGAACAAGCCCTTGCCGGAGCCAAGTCCCTGTATAGTAGCTGATTTAAAATCAACTTTTTCGGAATGATTATTCAGATTATAAAATAGCATGGATCATTTATTTTCGATTGTGCTTCGCGTTAATCCTTTACCCTGATCACTCCGCCGTGGTTAACCGTCGTGACATAAATATGGTAGTCTACGCCAATGCGGTCATAGATTGATTTCATAACATCAGCTACAATCTGAGCCGTAATTTTATCTTTGCTCAGCATGAAAACAGAAGGACCTGACCCTGAAATACCCCCACCGATGGCCCCGGCTGCCTTGCATTCCGATTTGATGATATCGAACCCAGGAATGAGGATAGATCTCACGGGTTCGATAATCACATCTTCAAGTGAACGGCCGATCAGATCGTAGTCGCCTTTCATTAAACCCGCGACAAGTCCCGCAATATTGCCCCATTGACGTATAGCGTCTTTCAGCAAAACCTCCTTGCGAAGAATTTCCCGCGCATCTGAAGTTCTTACTTCGATTTGCGGATGCAGAACAGAAACGTATAATTCAGGCGCCGAAATCGGAACGATATCCAATGGGAAAATGGAACGGATAAGTGTTACTCCGCCATAAATACAAGGCGCGATATTATCTGCATGTTTTACTCCGGAAGCCACTTTTTCTCCAAACATGGCAAAACGTACCAGTTCCTCCTTTGAAAAAATATTACCGAGTAATTCATTGGCAGCAACAACGGCACCAGCTGCACTGGCCGCACTCGATCCGATTCCGCTGCCGGGCTTGATCTGTTTGGTAATCAGCACATCGAAGCCCACATTCTGTTTCAAAACAGCCAGCATCTCCAGCAGCGGCGCACCGGCCGTATTCATAGCAGGATCAGACGGAAGGGGGAAATTATCCGTTGTACGAACAATTACCTGTCGCCTGTTCAGGAGTGTCAGTTTCATAATATCATAAGGTTCCGCCAGGCAGAGTCCCAGTACGTCAAAACCACAAACCATATTGGCGACGGTGGCGGGGGCATGAACAGTAATTTCTTTCATTGCTGCAATTTAAGTATTGGCTGCGCGAATGATATCAGCAAAAACTCCGGAAGCGGTGACCTCCGCTCCTGCACCTGCCCCTTTGATAACCAGAGGTTGCTCCGGATATCGGTCGGTATAAAAAAGAACAATATTGTCTTTGCCGTATAAATGATAAAAATCATGCGCCGGCCCCACATGCTGCAGGCCAACAGAGGCTTTGCCGTTTTCATAACTGGCCACGAATTTCAGTTTTTTTCCTTCAGATTCAGCGGCGTTAAATAATTTCTTAAAGTGGGCTTCCTCTTTTTCCATAGAAATATAAAAGTCCGAAACGGTACCTGCCATACAGGAAGCAGGAAGAAAAATATCATTGCTGATATCCTCCATTTCAAGGGAATTACCGGATTCCCTGGCAAGTATCATAATCTTACGCATTACGTCGGTTCCACCCAGATCCAGCCGCGGATCCGGCTCCGTATATCCTTCTTCCTGAGCCTGTTTGACAACTGATGCAAACTTTGCCTTTCCGTCATAATGATTAAAAACGAAATTGAGCGTGCCGCTCAGAACGGCTTCCATTTTTCTGATTTTGTCGCCGCTTCTCATCAGATCATTGAGTGTGCCAATGACAGGCAGCCCCGCCCCCACATTGGTTTCAAAATAAAAAGCCGCATTGAACTCCTTTGACAGATCTTTTAATTTCCGGTAATACTGATAAGGCGAGGAACAGGCAATTTTATTACAGGCCACAACAGAAATGCTCTTGTTCAGGAGTTGTTCATATCCCATGGCCACTTCATGGTTGGCGGTGACGTCCACGAATACGGAATTGCGCAGATTTTTAGAATGAATGATTTTAACGAAATCACGCAGATGCATGGGTGCTGCTAACTCCAGTTCTTCCGCCCAACCGTTCAAGTCTATACCTTCTTCCTGTATAAGCATCCTGCGACTGTTCGCAATGCCGATAACTCTCACCTGCAGCCGGAGCTGTTCCAGAAGAAAACTCTTTTGCTGAGCCAGCTGTTGTAAAAGCCGTTTGCCAACATTGCCCGTTCCCGCTATGAAAAGATTAAGTTGCTTATACGTTGCTTCAAAAAATTCCTCATGTAAAACATTCACCGCTTTTTTTACATCTTTGGTCGAAATCACCGCAGAAATATTCCTTTCCGAAGAACCTTGTGCGATTGCCCGCACATTGATACCATTTCTCCCCAGCACGCCAAATAATTTTCCACTGATTCCGGGATGACTCTTCATATTGTCACCCACCAGTGCAACGATAGCCAGCTCCTCTTCCACGATAAGCGGCAATACGGTACCAGCCTGAATTTCGGAAGCAAAAACTTCATCAATGGAAACTTTTGCAACAGCCGCCTGCGAACTGTCTACCCCCACACAAATAGAATGCTCTGAAGAAGCCTGTGTGATTAGAATCACGTTAATTTGCTGTCTTGACAGGGCTTCAAACAGCCTCTTGGAAAACCCGGGAATGCCAATCATTCCGCTGCCTTCGAGGCTTAGCAGGGCGATCCGGTGAATACTTGAAATGCCCCTTATGCTGTCACCAGGTATGCTGGACACTTTTTCAATGAGCGTACCCGCATCCTCAGGTGCAAACGTATTTTTTATCCATACCGGAATATTTTTACTCATCACGGGCTGAAGCGTGGGTGGATAAATCACTTTAGCACCAAAATGCGAAAGTTCCATGGCTTCCTGATAAGATATGTCAGGAATTACCCTGGCGTTGGTGACCAGGCGCGGGTCAGCCGTCATCATGCCTGACACATCGGTCCAGATTTCAATTCTTTCAACCGTCAGGGCATTGCCATAAATGGCGGCCGTATAATCTGATCCTCCCCTGCCCAACGTGGTGGTAATTCCATGGCCATCAGAAGCAATAAAACCAGGAACCACAAATAACAGAGCGTTGCTGCCCTGAAAAAAAAATTTCATTTTTTGCAGCGTTACGTTGAAATCCACTTGTGCATGGCCATAACGGGCATCCGTTACAATCAATTCCCTGGAATCTACCCAGCAGTTTGGCACATCCTGGGCCACCATCGCTGCCGACACTATGCGGGAGGATAACATTTCACCGAAACTCACTACCTGATCCTTGGTACGGGCTGATAATTCCCTAAGCAGGAAAATACCCTTAAATATGTCTTCCAGTTCATTGCAGGTTTTTTTTACCATGCTTAAGATACTACTCTGACTGATCACGGGTATCAGCTCCCGAACAGCATCCAGATGCCTTTGTTCAATATTTTTCAGACTGGTATGATACGTTTCATCTCCCGCGGCGGCACTCGTGGCACAGTGAAGCAGATTGTCAGTAATTCCGCCCAGTGCAGATACAACAACGATTGTTTTGTCTTTTACAATTGCTTTTTTAATAATGGCCGCACATTTACTAATATTTTCTGCATTAGCAACTGATGAGCCTCCAAACTTAAGAACCTGCATGAACTATTTTTTTGTTGTGGATATTTTCAAATGACGGTCCGCCTGGTAAGCAGCCGTAAGCCCGGGGATAATATGGAATTGTATGACCCTTAAAGGGTCGTAATGGTAACAGCAAGGGTGGCACCGGTTATGCGGCTGGGAATTGAAACTGGACTAATATGAAACACCGGATAATTCATTTATAAAGAGAGGCAAAGCTAAGGAATAATATTAATGAAATCGAAACAAATCAGTATAATTTGTACTATATCCAATGATTTTTTGCAATTGTTTTGATTTCCTGCTTATATATTGCTCGATTTGTTGGAGGAATTTTAAATTCGCTTATGAGTAACCAGTCTTCCGGATTGCAGGAGTTCAAAAATTTGGTAGGTATAAAGTTTCAGCTCTACAACAGCCTTTTCACTTCGCTGCCCTTTCACCGGATAGAAAAGACCGGTATTTTTTTATCCTTGTTGCTCACCTATTGTGAAGAAGGATACCATAAAAAAATGAGTCCGGTCCAGATCATTGAAGAGTTTTTCAGCAAGCATAGTCCGGATGGTACAGACAGGGAAAAGTCAGATATTCTTTTTCGTTTTGTTCAATATGTGGAGAGGCAGGTTGTACTTTTTGATGCCCTGGAAGACTCAGCTTTTACAATGGTCAATGATATGGGGGGTGCAGGCACTCTGAAACACCTTTCGTCGGAGGTCATTCAGTATAATAAGGAAAAGGAATTGAAGGATAAGCTGTCCGACTATGCTGTCCGCCTCGTGCTCACTGCTCATCCCACACAGTTTTATCCCGGACCTGTATTAGGAATTATCAATGATCTTTCAAGAGCCGTCATTCAAAATAATGCTGCGGAAATCAATACGTTCATGCAGCAGCTGGGTAAGACTCCATTTCTGAAAAAACAAAAACCGACTCCCTACGACGAAGCTGTGAGTCTTATCTGGTATCTGGAAAATGTTTTTTATCATGCAGCAGGAAAAATTCTTTCCTCGCTCAAATCCCAATTTCCGAATGCAGTCAGCGATCAGAATCCGGTGATTCAAATGGGTTTTTGGCCCGGGGGAGACAGGGATGGTAACCCTTTTGTAAAAACAGAAACTACCGTAAAAGTAGCCGAATCGCTAAGAACAGCGCTGTTACGCTGTTATTATTTTGATGTGCGCCGGCTCAAGCGAAGACTTACTTTTAAGGAAGTAGATCTGATCATAGCAGACTGGGAGGAAAAATTATATCAGGAGTTGTTCACGCCTGATCCGTCTAAGCCGTTTTACTTTGCGGAAATGCTCAAGTCCATGCTAAAAATCAGAGAAATACTGATTTATCAGAATAATGGCTTATTTCTGGGTCTTGTAGACAATTTCATCAGTAAAATGCGCATATTCGGGCTTCATTTTGCTACGCTCGATCTCCGGCAGGAAAGTACGGTTCATGAAAAAGTCCTCAAGACAATTAACGAAAGAGAGGATGTGCTTCCACAGGATTATTATTCTTTGACAGAAAAAGAAAAAATAAAAGCGCTGATCCATCTGAAAGCTATTCCGAAAACGCCATTCTCTGACGACATTACGGAAGACACACTGGCCAGCGTAAGATCCGTAAAGACGATTCAGGAAAAAAACGGCGAAGCGGGATGCAACAGGTATATTATCAGTCAGTGCAACAGCGCGCTGAATGTCATTGAAGTATTTGGCTTGTTCCTGTTGGGTGGCTGGAAGAAGGACCAGATTACGCTGGATATCGTCCCACTTTTTGAAACGGTAGATGACCTGCATCATGCAGCAGACATCATGAAAACCCTGTATACAAATTCAGATTACCGGGCTCATTTGAAAAAACGTAACGAAACTCAAACCATTATGGTTGGCTTTTCTGACGGGACCAAAGATGGCGGTTATCTCATGGCAAACTGGAGCATCTATAAGGCTAAGGAAGAACTCACCCGTATTTCACAGGAGCACGGAATCCGAGTTGTGTTTTTTGATGGCCGTGGGGGCCCTCCTGCCAGAGGAGGCGGGAAAACACACCGTTTTTATTCCTCACTGGGGAAAAATATCGCCAATAAGGAAATACAGCTTACTATTCAGGGTCAGACGGTGAGTTCGAATTTCGGCACGATCGACTCTGCGCAATTTAATATCGAACAATTAGTGCATGCCGGGATTGCAAATGACCTTTTTGCGACCCGTAAAGTAACGCTGTCCGAGGAAGAGGAATCCCTGATGTCGGAAATGGCAGATATCAGTTATGAGGCCTATGCCGGTCTCCGTAACCATGACTATTTCCCGGAATACCTTAGTGAGGTCAGCCCCTTGCAGTTTTACGGCGAAACCAATATTGGCAGCCGCCCGAGTAAAAGGAAGAATTCAGGTAAACTGGAGCTTAAAGACTTGCGGGCTATTCCCTTTGTGGGTGCCTGGAGCCAGCTAAAGCAAAATGTTACGGGATATTATGGAGTTGGTTCGGCCCTGCAGGCAATGGAAAAAAAAGGAAAATGGAAGCAGGTCAAAAGTTTGTATATCAACTCCCCCTATTTCAAGACGCTGTTGGACAACAGCGAGATGGCCATGAAAAAATGCTTTTTCCCTCTGACAGAAACATTCTCAAAACATCCCAGATATGGTAAAATTTGGATGATGATCTTCAATGAATTTGAATTAACTAAAAAATATATATTTAAAATCTCTGACAAACAAGAACTTATGTCAGATTACCCGATCGAGCAGTTATCCATCCAGATGAGAGAACGGATCGTATTACCGCTCAGCACGATACAGCAATATGCCATTGTCAAGTATCGCGAGGCAGAAAGTTCCGGATCTAATCTGAAAAAGATTTATGAAAAACTGATCATTCGCTGTTCCTTCGGAATAATTAATGCCGCCCGAAACTCAGCCTAATGGTTTTTACTTATTTTAGTGGTACAAAGATTGCACCCTACTTACCATTATGAAAACGATCGGGAATTTTGATTTTTTTCGAAATTCAGTCATTTGTTTTTAAACTTTATTTGAATTTCTCCATCCTATTGAAAACTTTTCCGTTCCGGGGTCAGACAAACCTTTCCGACAACATCGGTTTTTAAAAAGTACTAAGAGTCGAAAAAATGATCAAACGTGTTTTCGGAAATCTGTATTTATTAACGTTTCTGAATGGCTTTTTGCTTGCTTCTCTTTTTTATTTCAAAATGGAAGCAAACTATGAAAAAGAGCTTTTTGAAGCTATTCATGTCAATATTAGCAGTCGGATAAAACCGAATGAATCCCAAGATTCCCTTGTCGTTAAAGTCATGCATACCTGCCATCGTTTAATGCTGAACAATGGATCAGCTTTTCAGGGAAACGGCCTGTTTGAAGGTTTTAAGGCAGACATCATCGAACCCACTTCGATGGATCTGATGACTGCCAGAGGTGCCTGTGGCAGCTATTCTATTGTACTTGCGAGAATCCTGCAGGGTTATAACCTCGATGTCCGGATTGCCCAGATGAAATCAAGAGGGACTTTTGCTGCCCATAATATTGTTGAGGTAAAAACGAATAAGGGCTGGGCAGTACTGGACCCCTTATTTGATGTTTATTTTATTACCCCTTTTCATCGGTTAGCCAGCTTTGCAGACGTCAGGAATAACTGGGATTATTACAAAACACAGTTGCCACTGGGTTATGATATGAATTACCGTTATGAAGATGTCAGATACTCCAACTGGTCAAAAATACCCATCATTTTACCGGCGGTTAAAAAAATACTGGATCTGGTGCTTGGCAGGTCTGCAGCTGACGCGATTTCAGTAAGAACGTATTTCCTGAGAAAATACAACATATGCTTTAATGTGTTTCTGGGAATTTTTCTCTTCGTGATGTCTTTTACGATCTTTCGGCTCATTAAAGCGAAAGTATTTCCGCAGAAAAATATTCCTGTTACTTTTTCGAACGTTTACAAACATGTTCGCAGACGTTTTTACTCCAAAGAGTTTACAGAACATGGCCAGGCCTGAAACCGGCAGCACTACACTCATTATTGAAGGAAGCTTACCCACATATCCACATTTCGCCTGCTTTCGGCTCATCATTCTCCGCCACATCCTTTCACATTATTTATATTTGAATCCTTAAATGGTTCAAATGCTTAAAGTTGGCATTTTCGGTACAGGTCACCTGGGAAAATTTCACCTGAATAACTGGAAACTCATTCCAGACGCGGAAATAATTGGCTTCTATGATCCCAATGATCAGATCGCCGCTGAGGTTGAAGAGAAATACCAGATCAGGAGGTTTTCCGATCCCGCTGCGCTGGCCGACCTGTGCGATGCAGTAGACATCATTGCACCCACTCCCGCACATTTCAAACTTTGCGAAATGGCCATCCGCAAGGGCAAGCATGTTTTTGTGGAAAAGCCGCTGGCCAATGACATGGACGAAGCGAGAACCATCTTAAAACTGGTTAAGGAGTCCAATGTCAAATTACAGGTTGGGCATGTGGAAAGATTTAACCCCGCCTATTTAGCGCTGGAAGGCATTCGTCTTCAACCCATGTTCATTGAAGTACACCGTTTGGCCGAATTTAATCCAAGAGGAACAGAAGTCAGTGTCATTCTGGATCTTATGATACATGATATCGACATCATACTTCATATTGTAAAAAGCGAAGTGAAAAATATTTATTCAAGCGGGGTAGCCGTTATGACTGACACCCCAGACATCGCCAATGTACGCATTGAATTTAATAACGGATGCGTAGCCAATCTTACATCGAGCCGTATATCCATGAAAAAAATGCGGAAAATGCGCATCTTTCAGAAGGATGCTTATATCGGTGTCGATTTTCTGAATAAAAAAACAGAAATTATCAGCCTGGACGATCCGTTAAATCCTGCAGATGGATTTGCATTCGACATTGAAACCAGGAATGGAATAAAATCTATTCTTGTACGCAACCCTGAAATTCCGGAAATCAATGCCATCCGGATGGAACTGGAGAAGTTTACAGAATCGGTACTGCGTAATAAACCGACATGGGTTACGGAGCTGGACGGTTACCGGGCAATGGATATCGCACATCAGATCCTCCAGAAAATAAAATATAACTCCATCAACAGCTGATTCCCTATGCCCGCAGGAAGAAAGATTCATATCACCTGGTACGTACTGAGTGACTTAATATCGGCAATTCTGTCCTGGATGATTTTATATTTTACCCGACGCATCCTCCTTCATGAAAACCTTTTTGCAGACGGGACTCTTTTTCTGAACAATCGTTTCTGGCTCGGCCTGCTGTTGATTCCTGCAGGTTGGATTATATTCTATGCGCTTACAGGGGCATATCATTCTTTGTATAAAAAATCCCGCCTGAATGAATTTTCGAACACAGTAGTTCTCAGCCTGATCGGATGTACCATATTATTTTTTGCGATTGTTATCAATGACCCGCAAACTGATTACCGCTATTACTATAAAGCATATTCTATTTTTCTCTTTGCGCATTTCTGTATTACCTGGACTGGTCGTTGGATCATTCTTTATATTACAAAAGCACAAGTCAGAAAGGGTCGGATTGTTTTCAACAGCCTTTTATTGGCATCAGGTCCTATCGGTGCAAGAACTTATGAAGAAACTATTCCGGGTTTACGTGCCAACGGATATCAGTACAAAGGGTATATAAATCCCATAAGCAGACAGGATAAAATGAAAATACCGATCATTTCATTGGGTGAAATATCCCAGTTGGAATACCTGTTGGAAAAGGAAAATATTCAGCTTGTTGTTATTGCCCTTGAAAGAAACGATCAGGTGGAAGCTGAAAAAATGGTGCAGAGGCTGAGCGAAAAAGATGTCGAAATCAAGATCATTCCAGATATTCTGGATATACTTTCCGGCTCCGTTAAAACGAGCAATTTATTCGGAGCACTGCTTATTGATATTCACACAGGATTGATGCCCGAATGGCAAATGCATATCAAACGACTGGTAGACGTTCTTTTTTCTTCTTTGGCATTGATCGTTCTCTCTCCTTTATTGCTGTATGCTGCCATAAGGGTAAAACTGGGATCGGCAGGGCTGGTGTTTTACTCGCAGGAGAGGGTCGGATTTAAGGGGAAAAAATTTCTGATACATAAATTCCGATCGATGACTAAAGACGCAGAACTCAGCGGTCCCGCCCTGTCTTCAGAAAATGACACCCGTATTACAAGATGGGGCAAAACGATGCGTAAATGGCGGATCGATGAGCTACCCCAGCTCGTGAATGTGATCAGAGGAGAAATGAGTCTCGTAGGACCAAGACCTGAACGACCATATTATATCGACCGGATACTCGAAATAACCCCCCATTTCAAATACCTGCTCAAAGTGAAACCAGGCGTAACTTCCTGGGGCATGGTGCAATTCGGTTACGCAGAAAACGTTGATGAAATGATAGAAAGAATGAAATACGACCTGATTTATGTGGAAAATATTTCCTTGGCGCTGGATTTCAAAATCATGATGCATACCCTGCTCACAATTTTTAAAGGGAAAGGGCAATAATATTTCAAACCACGGCTTATTTGAAAAAGCTTCTCATTTTGCCAGTTCTGTTTTTTGTATGCCGGACCAATGCTCAGTCCGGCTGGAAACAAACTGTACAGTATAATTTACATGTCCAATTTCACCCCGGTGAAAAATCACTGGACGCACTGATGAAAATGGAATATATCAATCATTCTCCCGATACAATTTCTTTTGTTTGGTTTCAGCTTTGGCCCAATGCCTACCGCAACGATCAATCCCCCTATGCTGAGCAGGCACTTGAAAATGGAGATTTACGATTTTACTTTTCTTCCCGTGAGCAAAAAGGATACTTAAACAGACTCGATTTCCGTGTCGATGGAATTGCGGCTATCACGCAAAATCATCCCGAGTATCCGGATGTTATCAAACTCATGCTTCCAAAACCTCTTTATCCAGGCGACAGCATATCCGTTTCCTCTTCATATCACCTTCGAATGCCATTCAATTTCGATGGAAATGGATATAGCCAGCGTCATTTCGAATTCAGGAATTGGTATCCTGAACCTGCCGTATACGACAAAAAGGGCTGGCACCCAATGCCATTTCTAGTGCAGGGAGGTGCTTATCATGAAGCGACAGATTTTACAGTTGACATTGAAGCCCCGCCCGAGTACGTCATAGCCGCTGGCGCTGTTGCCGACACTTTGTCTGTTGCCGCTGACAAAAACCGGTATCGTTTCACCCTGCACAATGCAAATTCTTTTGCCTGGATTGCTGATCCCCACTATCATCTGCAAAAAGATCACATGGAAACAAATTCCGGCAGGAATTTGAATCTACAATACTTTTATAAAGGGAGGAACGGGCCGAAATCAGGTACTCTGAATTCTGAAGTAAAAAAAGAAATTGAACTTCTTTCAAAATGGCTGGAACCCTACCCCGGTGAAACAATTACTATTGCAGAAGGAACTTCAATGTATGATCAGGATTTTTCTTCGTTGATTTGTATAGATCCTAAAGATTCCCGGGCACGCCAGGTGGCTTCTATGAGAAAAAAAATTACTGCCCAATGGTTTCAAACCCTGTTACTTACGGATCAGAGAACTCAGGCCTGGCTTTCAAAAGGACTCTGCAACTACTATAGCCAACGCCTGGATACTGCACTGTTATTTCCAAAATATCCGGAACGGGATAGTTATCTCTGGCTTAGGGTAGCAGAAAATGAAAGAACCTCCCAGCCTGTGCTGACTGCAACTCCCGATTTCAGCCTTGCCAACGATTCATTGATTGCGTCTGAAAAGGCCGGTTTATGGTTTAAACAGTTACATGATGCGCTCGGGCCGGAACGATTTGATAGCAACATGCAGAAATATGTTACCCGATGGAGTTTCGATCATCCTTATCCGGAAGATTTCAAATTTGCAATGGATAACCAGGTGGAAATGACTACCGATTCCATTTACAAAAAGTTGGCTAAGAATGAAACTCTTTTTAATCCGGGTATTCGACGAAGTCTTAGACCGGCTTTTCTCTTTTCATCAGGGAACAGTAAAAAATACAATTATGTCGGACTCGCTCCGGTACCTGGTTATAATCTGTATGACGGCTTTATGCTTGGAGCACTCATACATAATGTAAATCTGCCAAAAAATGCTTTCCAGTTCGTTCTTATCCCTATGTATGCTTTCGGATCAAAATCGCTGGTAGGATTGGGAAGAATGAGTTATTCATGGAAGCCAAAAAATAGTTTTAGGGAAATCACAATCGGTGTGAATGGCAGCCATTTTGATACCAACAAAGCGACTGACAGTCTGGGTAGGCCCATTTTTGAAAACTTTTCAAAATGGGTTCCTTATATCAGAATCAATTTAAATCCATCTGGTCCCAGAAGCAGTTTAAGCCAATGGATAGACTTCAAAACATATCTTATTACAGAAAAATCATTTCAGCAATTTGCGATCTCGCTTCTCGATTCCCTGATTCATCCCAATGGCATTTCGGGCAGTTTCCGCTATTTAAACCAGTTAAGCTACCACTTGGAAGACAATCGTTCGCTGTATCCTTATAGTCTCCGCGCAGACCTGCAGCAGAGTGAACTTTTTTATCGTATCAATCTGAATTTAAACTATTTTTTGAATTATCCGGAGGGAGGAGGTTTACAGGTACGCTTTTTTGCAGCAAAATTTGGCGTTTGGAATAGTAAAAATCTTCCTGCCGTAACCCGGTATGAGCCGAAACTTCTGGGTGTTACTGGAAATGAAGATTATCTGTATGAGTCCTATTTTATAGGCCGGTCCGCATCCTATGCGATAGAAAACACTTCGGTTCCCAATGGCGGACTGGCGGCCCAGCAAATAATGAATAGGGACGGCGGATTGAAATTACGCGCAGATGCATATGATTTCATACAGGGTAAATCTGATAGTTGGGTTTCTTCTCTGAATTTTAATACCAGTCTCCCGGCAAAATTGTTTCCTTTTCCTCTACCCATCAGGCTGTTTTTTGACGTCGGGACCTATTCGGAAGCTTGGGGAAATAATCCTCCTACCAGTCGTTTTCTTTATGTGGGTGGAGTACAGCTAAGTCTTTTCCAAAATCTCTTAAACATTTATGCTCCTCTGATATATAGTAGTGATTTTAATGAAGTACTGGCCACCACAGGGTTTTTGAAAAAAATTACTTTTAGTATTGATATCCAGCATATCAACAACAAAAAAGTAATCAGAAAACTGGCAGAATATGAATAAGTTGCCAAACCACATATCTTATCTGGAGAGAAAACAGATCGATGAAGAAAAATGGGATCAATGCATTCGGCAAGCTGTCAATGGACTGATTTACGGAAACTCATTTTATCTTGATACAATGTCGGAAAACTGGCGAGGGCTGGTCTTAGATGATTATTCAGCCGTTATGCCACTGACATGGAATCGAAAATACGGAATAGACTATTTATATCAGCCGCCTTTCACCCCGCAGCTCGGACTGTTTTTTGCTCCTTCGGCAGGTCCGGCAGAACTCACCGATTTTCTGGATCTGGCCAAATCAAAATTTAGATTCTGTGAAATCCATCTCAATTTCCTGAACAAATTAGATGGTGGCGTACCCAGGGCAAATTATATTCTCGATCTGAACCCCAGCTATAAAGACATCCGAAAAGGATATAAAAAAAGACTACTTGAAAATCTCGGGGAAGCCGAATCCTATGAATTGGTTTACCTGCCGTCCACTGCATTCACGACCACTATTCAACTATTTAAACAGTTATATGGGAAACGATTGGTGCACGTCCGGAACAATGATTATTCAAACTTCGAAAAGCTTTGCAAAATTCTGGCGGCTAAAACAATGCTTTTTGTCCGTGAAATCAGGGATACCGAAGGAGAACTTTTAAACAGCAGTATATTTTTACAGGACAGCAGGAGAATTTACAATATCATGTCGGTATCTCCGTCAGAAGGCAGGGAAAAAAGAGCGCATTTTTTTCTATTGGATCAGGTCATCCGGGAATTTGCCCAAAGGCCCTTATTATTTGATTTTGAAGGCTCCGAAGTTCCCGGTATAGCGGAGTTTTATAGAAAGTTTGGCGGTGGAAACCAGTCCTATTATTTCCTGAAATATAACCACTTACCCTTCCCTATCAGACTTTTTAAATAACCAGGTGATGAGAAAAGAAAAATACAGCATTGTGCTGATGGCAGCAGGTTGCATAGCCCTCAATTTTCTTTATTCGCCCTTGTCTGATATGTTTACTGACGACAAAGAAATTTTTAAATATATAGGACTCGTCATTTACAAAGGCGGGTCTCCTTATACCGATGCCTTTGACCATAAACCGCCTCTAATATATTTTCTGAATTCTCTATCCTGGTTTGTAAGTTCCTGGTTACCCTGGATACTGGATTGCCTATTTGTTTTGTTGGCTACTCTGCTTCTGTATGGATTGTGCAAAAAAAATAAAATGCCCTGGCCCTGGTTTCTTCCTCTGATTTTTAACCTGTTGATAAGATATAGCCTGGTTTCGTACGGCGATGGTATGACAAGAGAATACAGCACTGTTTTCATAATGATATTTTTTTGCGTCATGATGGGTAATGCCAGATACAAATATTACCTACTTGGGCTTCTTACTTCGCTTATTTTGTGGATGCAGCAGGACGCCTTGTTCACGCTGGCACCATTTGTCTTTTACAGCCTTTTAACATCGCGGGCGCTCCTTACCTTCCCGCTTGCAAAAAAAATACTTTCACTTACGATTGGATTTATCTTAGCGACTGCTCCCATTCTGCTTTTCTTTTTGCTACATCATTCACTTGCCGAACTTTGGAAGGATGCTTTTCTATTCAACCTGCAACCTCCTGGTGAACACGTTAGTTTTTGGCAAAAATTAAAAGTTATTAAACATGCAATTCATGAAGTGGAGTTTGAAATGCCGTTTTATGCAGCATTGATTTTAGGAGCCGCAAGCCTTTTCCTGAAACCAGGAAATGCGGCACTACTTTATGCCTCATTGGCGGCACTCCTCTTATCTTTTTCGGGAGAATACCTGACTGGCAGGCTGCAACCCGGAAACGCGTTTACATACTATCTGCTTCCTCTCGCAGCAACGATTCCTATCGTTGTATGGGTTAGTTTTACCAATCCCCGGTTTACTTTCTTTCGGGACAAGGCAATTTCACTTATCTTCTATCTCATGCTTAGCACGGTTCTTATACTCGGAACCCTGCGGTTTACAACTGTTTTTCATCTGCAAACCGGCTCGTTTGAAGGATTACCCGAAACCGAATATCTGGACAAGGCAGGTTTGGGCGATTATCAGCTATATATTTTTGACGATTCCAATCTCACATACTATTATAACAGATATAGTATTCTTGCACCCAGCCCCTGGATATATCAATATTTCTGGACCTGGAGTGCACAGTGGGATCAGAACAAAACGATATTTCACTCCATCATTTACGACATTCAAAAACATCGTACCCGGTTTATTCTGGATTGCTCAGTGATGAGAAAGGGCATAAAAAATAAAGAGATTTACGATGAATGGCAGAATTTTCTAAATGCCCACTACTCCATTGTACTATCTGATAGTTTCAGCAGGAGGCTGTGGAAAATTCAATAATTTTTCTGCTATGGCCAGATCCATTGGCGTGGTAATTTTAATATTATCAGGCTCTCCTTCTACCAGGTGAACGGGCTGATGAAAAGCCTCCACGACCGAAGCATCGTCTGTAAAAACATCCTGATAAGGAAGCTGATAAGCTGGCAATAAAATACTGCTTAAAAATGTCTGCGGAGTTTGAACCAGTTTTACATCAATCCTTTTAACAGATCTCGGCCCCGATTCTGTAAGTATCCGAACACTGTCTTTTGAGTCGATACATGGTATAGCCGAACCATGCAGAATCGTTTCTTCATAACAGTGATGAATAAGTGAAGGACTAATCAGACATCGGACGGCATCATGAATAAATACAACAGATGGCTGGTTGACCAGTGAAAGTCCGTTTTTCACAGAGTGAAATCGGGTATCGCCTCCTGTAATGGTTTGAATAGGGTACTCCGTATCAAACGCTTCGCTGATTGCTCTGCCTGTATCGTAAAAATCAGATGGAAGCACCAAAATGATCTGTATGTCTTTAAAAGACTTCAGGAAACTCTGAAGGGTATACCATAATACCGGTCGTTGATGAATTTCCAGAAACTGCTTGGGTAATACAGATCCCATACGTAAGCCAGAGCCACCCGCTACAATGACAGCATATTTTTTCATTCTCTGGTATTCATTTGGTTTTTACGGATTGCACTGTTTACTTTTCAACAAGAAGACGCTGACATTCCCTTAACAGGCGCGATTTATCTATTGCGACCGTACCCACAGTTTCACAAACGAGGCCTCCGGCCAGGTTTGCCACCTCTGCCATTACCCTTGTGTTTTTTGTCAGGGCATAAATAATCGTGGCTACGGCAATTACTGTATCTCCTGCTCCTGACACATCCGCCACATTACGAATATGCGAAGGAACCAAGTGTGCACTTTTCCCGTCCTCGAAAAAGACTCCTTTTTCTGAAAGTGTAATAAAAGATATTTTGTGCTGAAGAACTTCCTTCAGTTTTCGATGTATCAGTGCGAGGGTATTTTCATTCACCTCGTCGGCCAAAAGATTTAAGGCTTCGCGCGCTTCTTTCAGATTAGGTTTGAAAATATCAACTCCCCGGTACTCAAAGAAATTTTTTCTCTTGGGATCAACCGCAGTGATAACAGATTTTTTTCTGCAAAAATCTATGAGGGTTCGAATTGCGTTTTCAGTTAATACACCTTTGTTGTAATCCTCAAAAATGATCGCTGCCGGTGATTCTTCCGTAATAAATTGCTCCACTTTACTGATGAGAGCCAGTTCCTCTTCTTCACTGAGCGGCAAAACGGTTTCCGAATCCAGCCGCATCATTTGCTGATTCCTGCTTATAACCCTCACTTTGTTAGTTGTAATTCTGTCGCCCGAACTCAGTAGATATCCGGTATCGATTTTTTTCTCTTTCAGGAGCTCTGTCAGGTTATCGCCGTCTTCATCTTTTCCAATGACTGAAAAGACAGTGACCGGTGTGCCGAGAGAGGCCAGATTAAGTGCAACATTTCCGGCCCCGCCGATCCGATATTCCTTACGATTTACCGTTACCACCGGCACGGGAGCTTCCGGAGAAATTCTCTCTACATTACCCCACCAGTAGGTATCCAGCATCATATCTCCTATGACACCTATTTTTACGCTCGAAAATGATTTAAATAATCCCTTATAGTCGATGAACCCGGTCATATTAATTGGCATTTTTTTTCCTGTTACTGGACAATGCGATATAATATATTGGAATTCCCAACAACGCAATAATAAGACCTGGCCAGGTAAATTCCGGTTTATAAATAATCAGCAAAACGCAAAAACTGGTGCCCATTAAGATATAAAGAATGGGCAGTGCCGGGTATCCAAAAGCCTTATAAGGTCTGGGTAAATCCGGCTTCTTTCTACGCAGTATAAAAATACCCAGAATGGTGAGCACGTAAAAAATGACCACAACAAAAGAAATCATGTCGAGCAGGTCGCCATATTTTCCACTCAAACATAAAATGGAAGCGACTACAAACTGCGCCCAAAGCGCCCACTGGGGTACTGCATTTTTATTGAGTTTTCCAGCTGACTGAAAAAATAATTTATCCTTTGCCATGGAAAAATATACTCTGGCTCCAGATAGGATTAATCCATTATTACAGCCGAAAGTAGATACCATTATCAGCAAAGCAATTATATACGTGCCGGATTTTCCGAAAATCACCTGGGAAGCCGCAACGGCTATTCTGTCATTTTTGGTGTGAGCAATATCATGGAGTGGCAGAACAGCCACATACATGAGATTGGCGCAAACGTAAATGACCGTTACGATCAGGGTGCCGAAAAAAAGTGACAGGCCGATATTTCTCTGAGGGTTTTTAATTTCTCCGGCTATGAAAGTTACGTTGTTCCAGGCATCGCTGCTGAAAACTGATCCCACCATGGCCGCAGCAATGCCACCAAACAAGGCAGCTCCGCCAATGGAATGGATGCTAAACCCTTCGGAAGGATTGCAGGCATTGATCAGACTGGATTTTGTGGCTGTCCACGCAGACGACCAGTTTGCATGCCATACTTCCGGATGAAAAGCGATAAAGCCTGCAACTATAAGCCCGAATAATGCCAGCAATTTGGTTGAAGTAAAAATATTCTGTATCCATTTGCTACCTTTTACGCCGCGCGTATTGGTATAAGTCAAAAGGCCGATGAGAAGAATAGACACAATCTGGGCCGCACTAATCGCATAATATGTGGGGGCTCCACAGGCATTCACTCCGGTTTGAAATCTAATAATATAATTGTCTTCACTAAGCGCTGGAAAAATATAGGCTGCATATTTCGAAAAAGCGACACCCACTGCAGCAATCGTACCGGTTTGAATAACAGCAAATAAACTCCACCCATATAAAAAGCTGATCAGGGGATTGTAAGCTTCTTTGAGATATATGTACTGACCGCCGGCTTTGGGAAACATACCGCTGAGCTCTCCATAACTCACCGCAGCAGTCAATGTCATAAAACCAGTAATCACCCAGACCAGGATCAGCCATCCTGCGCCTCCGACATTTCGGACAATATCGGCACTAACGATAAAAATTCCTGAACCAATCATGGAACCCGCAACGATCATAGTCGCGTCCATAAGTCCGAGTGTGGGTTTAAAAGACTGACTTTCTTCGGGCATAAGATGATTTGAACCGGAAGATAGTAAATCAGCCCGAGATCAATACGGCAGAAGGATCTACTTTTTCTTATAAGAGGCATTCAGGCCGGAGACCAGTTCATCTGTAATATTACTGGCTGTATCCTTAATATAAATAAAGGAATTCGCGTCGTAAGCAATAATATAGTTGTATCCCTTAGTTTTATTATAATCCTTCAGATATTCCTCGATTTTTTTGCGGATATCCGCTTTCATGTCTTCATTGTGTTTCAGCAATGATTCCTGTAGCGACTGTTTTCTGATCTGATAATTCTGCTGCATCTGGGCATACTCCTGCTGAGCGGCTTCGCTTTCAGATTGCGACATCGTATTTCCCTTTTTCTGCCATTCTGTTATTTTCTTCTGATAGTTCTTTTCCATGCCGCTGAGTTCGGCATTCATATCGTTTTCTTTGCCCTTCACCTGATCAAGTACATCCTTAAAATAAAGATAGTTGGCTTCAAGTGAGTCCAGATTAAAATATGCCATCCGGAAATTATTTGACACCGTTCCGTTTCCTGCTGCAGCAGTAACAGGAACTGCCGCTGCCTGCGGTTTGTGAAACATCAAAACCAGGGCAAGTACTAGAGCCAGAATACCAGGGACTACCGAAAGAAGTTTCATAAATAAAAAATGATGGGTGCCTATACCAGATACAAAAGTAGGAAGCATTTCTGCTTCCTACTGCTTATTAATTCCTAAAATTTAGTTCTATTCTTCCTCATCAAAAGTCATGGCTTCCCGGGTATTCTGGAGCAATTCGTATTCCTCCTTACTACCCACAATCATGTTTTCGAATTCACGCAGTCCGGTTCCAGCCGGAATCGGATGTCCAGTGATCACGTTTTCTTTCAGACCCATCATATTGTCCGTCTTGCCCTGTATGGCAGCAGAAGACAATACTTTGGTTGTTTCCTGGAAAGAAGCTGCAGAAATCCAGCTCTGGGTTCCCAGGGATGCCTTTGTGATACCCAGCAGCATCGGAGCTGAAGTCGCTGAATTTGCATCGCGGTACTCCGCCAGCTTTTTGTCGTTACGACGGAGGATCGAATTTTCTTCTCTCACTTCCCGCAGGCTCACAATCTGGCCTGGTTTCAGTTTAGTTGAATCTCCGGCTTCCGTAACCACTTTTTTATCAAAGATCCAGTCGTTTTCATCGAGGAACTCGATTTTATCAACCGTTTCGTCTTCAAGGAAACGTGTATCTCCCGGATCCACAATATTCAGTTTGCGCATCATCTGGCGAACGATCACTTCGATATGTTTGTCGTTGATCTTAACGCCCTGTAAGCGATAAACTTCCTGTATTTCATTGACCACATATTCCTGAACGGCAAAAGGTCCCTTGATGGAAAGAATATCTGCTGGTGCAGTTTGTCCGTCCGACAACTGCGCGCCGGCTTTAATAAAGTCCCCATCCTGAGCCAGGATCTGGCGGGTAAGTGGAACCAGATATTTCTTAACAATACCGTCTCTGGCTTCCACAATGATTTCGCGATTACCTCTTTTAATATTGCCAAACGTAACCACACCGTCAATTTCAGACACGACTGCAGGATTACCCGGATTTCTGGCTTCGAACAATTCAGTTACCCTTGGTAAACCTCCTGTAATATCCCTAAGCTTTCCGAGCACACGGGGTATTTTCACGATAACCTGTCCGCCACGTACTTCTTCGCCCTCTTCCATGATAATATGACTTCCCACAGGCAGGTTATAGTTTTTAATTTCCTTACCGCTTTCCACCACAATGCCCGGAATCTTTGTTTTGTCTTTGGTATCAATAACCACCTTTTCGCGATGACCTGTTTGTTCATCGGCCTCTTCGCGGAAAGTGATGCCTTCAATTACATTTTCAAACTTCAGCTTACCTGTAATTTCACTGATGACCACATTGTTAAACGGATCCCATGTACAAATGATCTCTCCTTTGGCTACTTTCTGACCGTCTTTTACAGTCAGTGTGGCACCATACGGTACATTGTTCGTAATCAGCAACCGGTCGTTCTTAACATCCATTATTCTCACTTCACCGGTACGGCCAATAACAATAGGCACTTTTGCTCCGTCGTTATTTTCTGCGATTACCGTTCTCAATCCATCAAACTGAATGGTTCCATCAAATTTCGCGAGCAGAGAAGATTCTACCGAAGCAGAACCGGCCACACCACCTACGTGGAAAGTACGGAGGGTAAGCTGGGTACCTGGCTCTCCAATCGACTGAGCGGCGATAATTCCGACAGCATCTCCTTTCTGTGCAGTATACCCGGTTGCCAGATTCTTACCGTAACACTTTACACATACTCCCCTTTTGCTTTCGCAGGTAAGTACGGAACGGATTTCGACGGTTTCAATTCCCGTTTCTTCTATTTTCTTGGCTACTTCTTCCGTAATTTCAATACCCCCCTTGGCGATTAAAACATCGGTTACGGGATCGTAAATATCGTGCAATGAAACGCGACCCAGAATACGATCGTACAATGGTTCTACTATATCCTCATTGTCCTTTAATGCAGTGGTTGCAATTCCCCTCAGCGTACCGCAATCTTCTTCTTTGATAACGACATCCTGCGCAACATCCACCAATCGACGGGTCAGATAACCTGCATCCGCCGTTTTTAAGGCCGTATCCGCAAGACCCTTACGGGCACCATGGGTTGATATAAAATAATCCAGAACGTTCAGGCCTCCCTTAAAATTCGAAAGGATTGGGTTTTCAATAATTTCACTTCCAGTAGATCCTGATTTTCTTGGTTTGGCCATCAGTCCGCGTATACCAGCCAGCTGTTTGATCTGCTGTTTGGATCCACGGGCGCCGGAATCAAGCATCATATATACAGAGTTGAACCCCTGTTTGTCGGCAGCGAGTTCACGGATCAGTGTTTCTGTGATACGGGTATCTACTCTCGACCAGATATCAACGATCTGGTTATACCTTTCATTATTCGTAATCAGACCCGTATTGTAGTTATCCCAAACTTCATCTACCTCCACCTTCGCATTCACTAACAGTTCTTCTTTGGTATCCGGAATGATCAGGTCATTGATACTGAAAGATAGTCCCCCGCGAAAAGCCATCCGGAACCCAAGGGTTTTAATATCATCCAGAAACTTGGCTGTTTTTGGAACATTTGTCCATTTAATGATATTACCAATGATTTCACGAAGTGATTTCTTCGTCAGCAACTGGTTAACAAAACCTACTTCAACCGGAGTATGCTGATTAAACAAAACGCGGCCAACCGTTGTTTCCAGCAATTTCTTTTCCAGCACATCATGCTCGTTGCGCACCATTACTTTCACCTTGATATAGGCGTGCAGGTCAACCTGATTTTCATTGTAGGCAATAATCACTTCTTCCGGACTGTAAAAGGCCTTTCCTTCACCTTTTACTTTTTCTGTCGGAGTTGATTTCTTTCCTTTTGTTATATAGTAAAGTCCCAATACCATGTCCTGAGAAGGAAGGGTGATTGGTGTACCGTTCTGTGGATTTAAAATGTTATGACTCGACAACATCAGCAATTGGGCTTCCAGTACAGCTGCACTGCTCAGTGGCACATGCACGGCCATCTGGTCACCATCGAAATCCGCGTTAAATGACGTACAAACCAACGGATGAAGCTGAATGGCCTTGCCTTCTATCAGTTTCGGCTGAAATGCCTGAATAGACAAACGATGAAGAGTTGGAGCACGATTCAGCATCACTGGATGTCCCTTCAGAATATTTTCAAGGATATCCCATACAATCGCCTCTTTCCGGTCAACCAGTTTACGGGCCGATTTCACGGTTTTCACAATACCCCTCTCAATCAGTTTACGGATAATAAAAGGCTTAAATAATTCGGCTGCCATATCTTTCGGCAATCCGCACTCATGCAACTTCAATTCAGGTCCTACAACAATAACCGAACGACCGGAATAGTCAACTCGTTTTCCCAACAGATTTTGACGGAAACGACCCTGCTTGCCTTTTAATACATCACTCAAAGATTTCAGCGCTCTTCCGCCCTCCGCTTTAACAGCGTTGGATTTACGACTGTTGTCAAAAAGAGAATCAATGGCTTCCTGAAGCATTCTTTTTTCGTTGCGCAGGATCACTTCGGGCGCTTTAATTTCCAGCAGGCGTTTCAGACGATTATTGCGGATAATGACCCTGCGATACAAATCGTTCAGATCAGAAGACGCAAATCGGCCTCCGTCCAGTGGAACCAGCGGACGTAATTCTGGCGGAATTACCGGAATATATTGCATAACCATCCACTCGGGACGGTTTGTGATTCTTGTATTGGCATCACGGAAACTTTCAACTACACTGAGACGTTTTAAAGCATCTGCCTTGCGCTGTTGGGAGGTTTCGTTAGCCGCTGCAGCTCGGAGATCAAAACTAAGCTGATCCAGGTCAATACGCTGCAGGAGATCATGCACAGCTTCAGCACCCATTTTGGCAATGAATTTCTGCGGATCGTCGTCTGGTAAATATTGATTATCCTTTGGAAGTGTTTCGAGAATTTCCAGATATTCTTCTTCTGTGAGAAGGTCCCCCTGATTCTGATTTTTGTCTGCGCGGATTCCGGACTGAATCACCACATATCTTTCATAATACACGATACTTTCGAGCTTTTTAGAACTCATCCCAAGCAGATAGCCGGTTTTGTTTGGAAGACTCTTAAAATACCAGATATGAACCACCGGCACGACCAGCTTGATATGGCCCATGCGCTCGCGGCGCACCTTCTTTTCAGTTACTTCCACTCCGCAACGGTCACAGACAATACCCTTATAACGGATTCTCTTGTATTTGCCACAGGCGCACTCGTAGTCCTTCACAGGTCCGAAAATGCGCTCGCAGAACAAACCATCCCTTTCGGGCTTGTAAGTTCTGTAGTTTATGGTTTCAGGCTTTAAAACTTCACCGTAGGACCGCTCCAGGATAGAATCAGGAGACGCAAGACCGATGGTAATTTTCGAGAAAGTGGCTTTGGGACGATTTTCTTTTTTAATAGCCATAGTATAAAATCAGGTTTTTAAAAGACAGTTACCACAAATACGTTTACGAAGCAGTTTTTGAAGTGGATAATATATCCGCTTTCTCAACTTACTTCGTTGAAAATCAATAATTTACAGAGGATTTAATTCTGAAAATGCCAGCATAAGGGAGGCAAAGGTACGGGGTTTGAATTAATTTACCAAGATATATGATGCCAAAAGAGTAAGGCGTAAAGTCTAAAACCTTTGCCTTTTCAAGTTTACAAACCGGTGGATTTTGCAGATCATTATGATCAGTGGTCTGCGTCAATTGTTCACCATTACCGGCTTGTTGCGCTCTAAAAACTTCTCGCGGATAATCTCCTGTACCGGCACTTCCCGGATCTTGCTTTCCAGCCAGGAAATAATATCCAGATAAACGAAAGCCCGGGTCTCAAACCGGTTTTTTTCGTAGGTTTTAAGTTTTGCCAGAAGTTTTGAAAACCCGGGTTTGAGTTCTCCGGGCCCCAGGTTAAAAGATTTCCTGAGAAAATGAAAAATCTCCTCTTCCACCAGACTCAGATTCTCCATTTTAGCCATAAACCGGTAAACTGATTTAATCAGGTATTCGAGCAGATTTTCATTTCCCAATTCATAGTGGGCGATCAGGTGAAGCAAGCGGGAATAACACTGCAGATCCGTTCTGAGATCCATTTTCCAGTTGATGATCTTATTCAGATACTTGATCGTATTCTCAAAATCGCCGCTTCCGAAAAAAAGGCTTGCAAATTTGTAATAGAAGATCAGAATCCGGTGTCTGTCAAGATATATTTCATACTCTTTCAGCTTGCCTTCGATGTATGGAACCAGTTCCAGCCCTTCTGAAAATGTGCCATTTATAAAATGCTGATTAATTTTTGCAATATGGAGATAAACAAAAGTCTGAATGCGGTTATTATCGTTTTCCTGAACGGCATCTGAATGAAAAAAGGCTTCGAAACGTCCCAGTGTTTCCAGGAATTTAGGATAATTTAAGAGATCGAAATGCGCACCCAGCAGGTTATGCATGCCCTTGATGTAATGAGCTGTTTCAATCGCAATCATTTTAGGCTCCTTTTCAAATAATTCCACCCAGCGATGGGTATAACGGTAATAGGACAGGAAATCCTGGCCTACAAAGGCAAACCAGCTGTAACTCTGAAACAGGTAAAGACTTTCATAGAAACCGCTCGCAGCAGGCATTTGAGCCGGAAGTCTCGATTCAAAAAATTCTTTTACAGCCAGAATATCTTTTTCGTTTCTTGCCACGCCATGCTGAATATACCAGCCATATAACTGAAGAGAAAGACTGGAAAGCGCAGTCGTCGTCCGGAGCTGTTCATTCACTGTATTCATTTCTGCCGCCAGTTTTCCGGCACGATCCTGCATGCTGCGGGTTATGTGCAGGGCTTCAATCTTCTGTTCAAAAAACAGGGTTTCCAAAACATAATTGTACTGGTGATATTCCCTCGCGTATTCTTTAATTCTGTCGAGAATTTTAAGGCTTTGCAAATAAAGGCCCTGATTATATAAAATCTCGGCATAGTCGAGCTGTTCATGCAGCTGGATGACAATATCCTGTTCACCTCTGATCAGACGCAAACTCGAAAGTATCTGTTTGTAAAGATGGGCTTTGGAGTTAGACAGCTGCTGTTTACTTAGCCGTCGGTTTTTGGCCAGAAGTTCCGTTTCATCATAGGTATCCATTTTATCCAGCGCATCGAATAAATAGATGATTTTCAGGTCTTCTGACGCCGTATTTCGCTTCACATAAAGCTTGAAATTGCGCTTCTCCGACTTTTTGAGAGATTTAACAAGTTGAAACAGCGTATCAGAAGATCGGTTGGGCATCGTAATTTGAATAATCAAAATTAAGGACTGGCGCGGGTTTCAGCCGCAAAAAACCGGTTTCTGAACTGTAATTCACAGGCGATTATGATTTGCACGCTGAGCTAAACAAAAATAACTTCGAAACAACTCATTTCCCAAAACGATATGAAATCCGAGAAAATTTACATTTTTGACACGACCCTGAGAGACGGTGAACAGGTTCCGGGATGCAAATTGAATACAACAGAAAAACTGGAACTGGCCCTTGAACTGGAAAGCCTGGGTGTGGATATCATTGAAGCCGGATTCCCGGTTTCCAGTCCCGGCGACTTTCATTCTGTGGAGGAAATTTCCAAAATTATCAAACACGCCAGTGTCTGCGCCCTGAGCAGGGCAGTTAAGGCCGATATTGAAGCGGCAGGACTGGCCCTGAAAAAAGCCAAGAATCCGCGGATTCATACCGGCATCGGAACTTCAGATCTGCATATCAGGGCAAAATTTAACTCCAACCGGGAGGAAATTATTGAACGGGCCGTTCAGGCCGTGAAGTGGGCCAGGAATCTGGTGGGCGACGTGGAGTTTTATGCGGAAGACGCGGGTCGTACCGAAAATGAGTATCTGGCCAGGGTTATTGAAGCGGTAATTAAAGCCGGGGCAACAGTGGTCAATATTCCCGATACTACGGGTTATTGCCTGCCACACCAATATGGAGAAAAAATCGCCTACCTCGTGAATCATGTGTCCAATATCGACAGAGCGGTTATTTCCTGTCATTGCCACAATGATCTGGGTCTCGCCACCGCCAATTCCATTTCGGGAATTATAGCCGGTGCACGTCAGATCGAGTGCACCATCAACGGACTGGGCGAAAGGGCTGGCAATACCGCATTGGAAGAAGTGGTAATGATCATCAGACAACACGCAGATCTTGGCTTTCATACCGATATCAAAACCCGGTCGCTCAATCCCGTCAGCCGCCTGGTTTCGGAAACCATGCGCATGCAGGTCCAGCCAAATAAAGCCATTGTAGGCGCCAATGCATTCTCACATTCTTCCGGAATTCATCAGGACGGATTTTTGAAAGAAGCACAGACCTACGAAATTATCAATCCTGAAGAAGTTGGCGCGGACGGATCCCGAATCGTTTTGACAGCCCGCAGCGGACGGAGCGCGCTGGCCCACCGTTTCCGAATTCTCGGGTATGATTTCACCCGAAACGAAATAGACGCGCTTTACATCGAATTTCTTCGACTGGCCGACACCAAAAAAGAAGTGGGAGAAGAGGATCTTCAGGAGCTGGCCAAAATAACCGTGAACGCATGAACCCAAAAACACTTTTCGAAAAAATCTGGGATACCCATGTGGTAAAGACCATCGAACAGGGGCCTTCTGTTTTATATATTGATAAACACCTCATTCACGAAGTAACGAGCCCTCAGGCATTCAAGGGCCTTGAAGACAGAGGGCTGCCGGTTTTCCGTCCGCAGCAGATTGTTGCAACCGCCGATCACAATGTCCCCACCGAAAACCAGCATCTGCCGATCAGGGAAGCCTTGTCGCGGCTGCAGGTGGATACGCTGTCAAAAAACTGCAAAAAATTCGGAATTGAGCTGTACGGACTCGGTCATCCTTATCAGGGTATTGTGCATGTAATCGGACCTGAGCTGGGTATCACACAGCCGGGTATGACCATCGTATGCGGAGACAGTCACACATCAACACACGGGGCCTTCGGAACCATCGCCTTCGGTATAGGAACGAGCGAAGTCGAAATGGTTATGGCTACCCAGTGCCTGATGGCCACAAAGCCCAGACTGATGAGAATAAATGTAGAAGGAAAACTGAACGCCGGTGTGTTGTCAAAAGATATTATACTCTATATCATAGCGAAAATTTCCGCAAGCGGAGCTACAGGCTTTGCGGTAGAATACGCGGGATCCGCCATTCGCGCACTTTCGATGGAAGCAAGGATGACCATTTGTAACATGAGTATTGAAATGGGTGCGCGCTGTGGAATGATCGCCCCGGATGAAACCACATTTGAATATATCAGGGGAAGGAAATTTGCGCCGGTGGACGCAGCGTGGAATGATTCCCTGAAATACTGGAAAACTCTTTACACTGATAAGGGAGCCGCATTTGATGCGGAACTGAACATTGAAGCGGCCGATATCGAACCGATGATTACCTACGGAACTAATCCCGGTATGGGTATTGGCATTTCAGGACATGTACCCAATCTCCGGGATGTGGAGGAAAAAGAAAAAGCATCTTTTGAAAAATCGCTTCATTATATGGGGCTGGAACCCGGCATGGGCATGAAGGGCAAAAAGATTGATTATGTTTTTATCGGTAGTTGCACCAATAGCCGCATTGAAGACCTTCGCCTTGTGGCCTCTTTTGTAAAAGGAAAACAGAAAGCCGCGGACGTTCAGGTTTGGATAGTGCCGGGCAGTAAACAGGTTGAACAGCAGGCCCAGAAAGAAGGAATTGACAAAATTTTCGAGGCTGCCGGTTTTATCCTGCGTCAGCCGGGGTGTTCTGCCTGCCTGGGAATGAATGAAGATAAAATTCCGGCTGGCAAATATTGTATTTCCACCAGTAACAGAAACTTTGAAGGAAGGCAGGGACCCAATGCGAGGACCTTCCTCACCAGCCCTCTGACTGCTGCAGCGGCAGCTATAACCGGCCGCGTATCAGATGTCAGGGATTTAATATAAGAAAGTAATTGGGAAATATTAAACATGGGAAAGGGGAAAAGAAATGAAAAATGACATTAACTGATATTAGCTAACTAATGAAAGCATTCCATAAAATTGAAAGCACTGCAGTTCCAGTTAATATTGAAAATATTGATACCGACCAGATCATTCCCGCACGTTTCCTAAAAGCGACCAGCCGGGATGGCTTTGGCAAGAATCTTTTTCGCGACTGGCGTTTTGAAGATAACGATGAAAACAGACCACGAAAAGAGTTTGCCCTGAATGATCCAAGATTTTCCGGCAGAATCCTTGTAGCAGGCAAAAATTTCGGATGCGGGTCGTCGCGCGAACATGCGGCATGGGCAATTAAAGATTATGGATTTGACGTAGTGGTCAGCAGTTTTTTTGCGGACATTTTTAAGAACAATGCGCTGAACAATTTTTGCCTGCCGGTTACCGTGAGTGATGAATTCCTGAAAGAATTGTTCGAAGTGATCGAAGATCGTCCAACGGCCAAACTGTATGTGGATCTGGAAAACCAGGATATCTCCTTCGAAGGAAAAGAAGTTACCGTAAGAGAGAAATTCGAGATCAGTCATTATAAGAAAACCTGCCTGCTCAATGGATATGATGATATAGATTTTTTGCTGAGCATGAAAGAAGAGATTACTGCATTTGAAAATAAACCACTCACCTACCCGAAATAAAATGAAAAAAAATATTGTCGTAATAGAAGGCGACGGCATCGGACCGGAAGTAACCCGCCAGGCTGTTAAAGTACTCAATGCCATTGCCGAATGTTTTCATCACGAGTTTCAATATCGGTATTGTTTAATGGGTGCCGTAGCCATTGATAAAACCGGAAATCCGCTACCCGACGAAACGATTGAACTGGGACTTAAAAGCGATGCCATACTGTTCGGCGCCATCGGACACCCCAAATACGATAACGATCCCACCGCCAAAGTACGACCGGAGCAGGGACTACTAAAACTCAGAAAATCGCTCCAGTTATTTGCTAATATCCGGCCGGTGAGCACATATTCTTCGCTTCATCATTTATCTCCCCTGAAAACCAAAAATATTGAGGGGGTTGATTTTATCATTTACCGGGAGCTTACCGGAGGAATCTATTTTGGGAAAAAAGAAACCAGCGCAGACCAGAATAGCGCTTTCGATGAATGCACCTACAGCCGTGAAGAAATTGAGCGTATTGCTCATCTGGCCTTCAGGCAGTCGGTGCTGAGAAGGAAAAAATTAACCCTGGTCGACAAAGCCAATGTATTGGAAACGTCCAGACTCTGGCGCAAGGTAGTACAGGAAATAGCAAAACAATATCCCGACGTGGCACTGGATTTCCTTTTCGTTGATAATGCAGCCATGCAGATCATCACCAATCCGAGACAATTCGACGTGGTACTCACGGAAAATATGTTTGGTGATATTCTCAGTGATGAAGCCAGTGTAATCAGCGGGTCTCTGGGTCTGCTGCCTTCTGCATCAGTGGGTAAGGGTCCTGCGCTTTTTGAACCCATTCACGGTTCTTATCCGCAGGCGGCCGGAAAAGATATAGCGAATCCACTGGGCTCAATCCTCTCGGCTGCCATGATGCTGGATCATTTTGAACTTCACAAAGAAGCTGAACTCGTGCGTGAAGCGGTTGAATGGACGCTGACCAATGGTTTTGTGACGAAAGATATTGATCCTGTGAATTTTTATTTTACCACAACTATCGGTGAACTGATTAGTGATTACCTCGTTGGAAAAATTTCCGGAGCACAACTCAACCAGGAAAATATCGCCATCAGAAAATCGACTATCATTTGATTTTTTTGTATTGAAAGTTCTTTGTTTTATAAATCGCGGTTCGTATATTCGCATTCAACTCGTTTCTCATGTTGAAAAGCAGCATATACAATAAATTACTGGTCGCCCGCCTTTTGGTGGTGGTCATTATTATTATTGTGCTGGCTCTACCGGGAGGCGCTTGATCGTATAAATCAAAAAATTATTATAACGACCCGCCTCCAAAAAGGCGGGTTTTTTCATTTTAACATGACAGAATTAAACAGGTATTCCAGAACACTTACACAGGATGAAACCCTGCCGGGTGCCCAGGCCATGTACTATGCCATTGGATTTACAGAATCCGATTTTAAAAAAGGACAGGTGGGTATCGCCAGTATGGGATGGGATGGCAATCCCTGTAACATGCATCTGAATGATCTGGCCCTTCAGGTGAAGACCAGTATCAATAAAACAGATCTGCTCGGTTTGATTTTTCATACCATCGGCGTCAGTGACGGTATCAGTATGGGAACCGACGGCATGCGCTATTCGCTGGTAAGCCGCGACATTATTGCGGACAGCATAGAAACGAACGCAGGGGCCCAGTACTACGATGCCCTGATAACGATTCCGGGTTGCGATAAAAATATGCCCGGTTCCATCATGGCCATGGGGCGTTTAAACCGTCCGGGAATCATGCTGTATGGAGGAACGATTGCACCTGGGCATTACAAAGGAGAGGATCTGAATATCGTTTCCAACTTTGAGGCGTTAGGTCAAAAAATTGCCGGTAATCTCAGTGAGGCAGACTTTAAAGGGATCGTGCGCAACAGCTGCCCCGGCGCAGGCGCCTGCGGCGGAATGTATACGGCAAATACTATGGCAAGCGCTATTGAAGCCATGGGAATGAGTCTGCCTTATTCGTCATCCAATCCTGCTCTCAGCACAGATAAACAAAAAGAGTGCGAAGCCATTGGAAAAGCAATTCATTTACTGCTCGAAAAAAATATCAGACCAAGAGATATCATGACCCGAAAAGCATTTGAGAATGCCATCACGGTTATTATGGTTCTCGGAGGATCCACCAATGCGGTCTTACATCTTATTGCGATGGCAAAAAGCGTGGACGTTCCGCTTACACAGGATGATTTTCAGACGATCAGCAATAAAATTCCCGTGCTCGCAGATTTCAAACCCAGCGGCAAATATCTCATGCAGGATCTGCACCAGTACGGAGGTGTTCCGGCTGTTATGAAATACCTCCTGAAAAATGGCCTGCTGCATGGCGACTGCCTTACAGTGACCGGAAAAACAGTGGCCGAAAATTTGGAAGAGGCGCGCGACCTGGATTTTGACCAGCAGAAAATTATTATGCCTCTGGACAAGCCACTCAAAGCAACAGGACACCTGCAAATTCTGTACGGCAACCTCGCCACCGGTGGCAGCGTGGCAAAAATCAGTGGTAAAGAAGGCGAAAGATTCGAAGGAACAGCCCGCGTCTTTGACGGGGAACATGATCTGATACAGGGTATTCAGTCGGGCAAAGTACATGCGGGTGATGTCGTCGTGATCAGAAATATCGGACCGAAAGGCGCGCCAGGAATGCCGGAAATGCTGAAACCGACCGGTGCCATCATTGGCGCAGGTTTAGCTAAAACAGTCGCTTTGATAACAGACGCCCGGTTCAGCGGAGGCACGCATGGATTTGTTGTGGGGCATATTACACCCGAGGCGTACGAAGGCGGTCTCATTGGGCTGGTGGAAGACAATGATATCATCGAGATCGATGCCATCAGAAATTCCATTACACTGAAAGTACAGGAAGATATCCTGGCAGAAAGAAAGAGAAAATGGAAAAAACCGGCACTGAAAGCAACAAAAGGGGTTTTATTTAAATACGCACAGGTGGTAAAAGATGCTTCCCAGGGTTGTGTAACAGATGAAGCTTAGGAAAGTATGGGAGTACAGGAGTACAGGAGTACAGGAGTACAGGAGTACAGGAGTACAGGAGTGAGATTTGAAATGAGTAAGTGCTCTTACTGGTTGAAAGAAAGAACTTTAAATAAGAAAATGTATGGAGACGCTTGAAGTAAAAAAAGAAATAGCAGGCGCTGTTCAGAAGACCCGGAAATTATCGGGGTCAGCCGCGCTGCTGGAAATATTTCTTTCAGAAAAAGTGGATACTATTTTCGGCTATCCGGGTGGTGCGATTATGCCGATCTATGACGCATTATTTGATTATCAGCAAAAATTAAGACATGTGCTGGTGAGACACGAACAGGGAGCAATCCATGCAGCACAGGGTTATGCGCGGGCTTCCGGAAAAACCGGAATCGTGTTCGCCACGAGCGGACCCGGAGCAACCAATCTGGTAACCGGTCTGGCAGATGCCCTGATCGACAGCACACCGCTTGTTTGTATTACCGGTCAGGTTTATGCACACCTGCTCGGAACCGATGCTTTCCAGGAAACCGATGTGATCAATATCACAACACCCATCACCAAATGGAATTATCAGGTAACTGATGCGACCGAACTACCGTCAGTACTGGCTAAGGCGTTTTATCTGGCTGCCAGCGGGCGCCCGGGTCCTGTGCTGATCGATATCACAAAAAATGCCCAGCTGCAGGAATTTGATTTTGAAGAATACCTTCCCTGTGAACATATTCGCAGTTACCGCCCAAAACCCATCGTAAGAAAGGAATTTGTTGAAGAAGCCGCCAGGCTGATCAACGAGGCGAAAAAACCCTTTGTCATTTTCGGACAGGGTGTAATACTCGGTAAGGCAGAATCCGAATTCAAGAAATTTCTGGACAGGTCCGGTATTCCGGCAGCCTGGACCATACTTGGAATGAGCGCCATCCCAACTGACCATCCACTGGCTGTTGGCATGCTGGGGATGCATGGCAACTATGGACCGAATGTACTCACCAACGAATGTGATGTACTGATTGCCGTTGGGATGCGTTTCGATGACCGCGTTACGGGACGGTTGGATAAATACGCCAAACAGGCAAAACTGATCCATCTGGATATAGACCCCGCGGAAATAGATAAAAATGTAAAATCCACCGTACCCGTTTGGGGCGACTGCAAGGAAACTCTTCCTTTACTCACGCAGCTGATCAGACAAAAATCCTATCCTGAATGGCATCAGAAATTTAAAGATTTTCAGAAACAGGAAGATGAAAAATGTATATATCCCGAGATGCACCCGGATAGTGACATACTTTCTATGGGAGAAGTGATTGATGCCTTAAACCAGATCACCAACGGGAATGCAATCCTGGTAACCGATGTCGGACAGCATCAGATGGTTACCTGTCGTTATGCAAAATATAATCAGTCAAAAAGTAATATTACTTCAGGCGGTCTCGGCACTATGGGATTTGCCCTGCCCGCTGCCATCGGCGCCAAATTCGGAGCTCCCGACAGAACCGTGGTGGCTATTGCAGGCGATGGCGGATTTCAGATGACCCTGCAGGAACTGGGTACCATCATGCAAACCGACCTGAATGTAAAAATGATTATCCTGAATAATCAGTTCCTGGGCATGGTTCGCCAATGGCAGGAGTTGTTCAACGACAGAAGATATTCGTTTGTGGACATTCAGAGTCCTGATTTTGTTGCACTGGCAAAATCGTATCGTGTCGAAGGTCAGAAGGTTTCAGACCGGCATAATCTTAAAACGGCTTTACAGACTATGCTTGAACACAAGGGTTCTTACCTGCTGGAAATTATGGTGGGAAAAGAAAACAATGTATTTCCCATGGTTCCGCAGGGGTGCAGCGTGAGTGAGATCAGGCTGAGCTAACCGGAAAGAGTACAGGAGTACAGGAGTACAGGAATACAGGAGTACAGAAGTACAGGAGTACAGGAGTATGAGAGTATGGAAGTGAGAATTAAAAATGAATGCGGAAATGATCGATAACGCTTTTACGGATATTCCGGATCAGTATCAGGACATTATTGAAGAGACAGGTAAGCTGTTTTTCAATATGAATTCCGATATGTATACCGGCAGCCTGTTAAAAACGCTTACGGCTTCCAAAAAATCAGGAAGAATACTTGAACTGGGTACCGGAGCTGGTCTGGCTACATCCTGGATTCTGCAGGGCATGGATCAAAATACGTCACTGGTGACCGTAGAAAACAATTCGGCGCTGTTGAATATCGCTAAGGAACAATTGAAAGATACCCGAATTGACTTCATACTGGCGGACGCATATACCTGGATAAACGAATACGGAGGAGAAAAATTCGACCTGATTTTTGCAGATTCCATGCCCGGCAAATATGACTTATTTGAAGAAACAATCAGTCTGCTTGAAAAAGGGGGATTTTACATTGTGGACGACATGAGGCACCAGCCGAACTGGCCTCCGGGTCACGCCGAAAAAGTGGAAGATTTTATACATCAATTAGAAAAAAGACAGGATATCGTGCTGACCAAAATGAACTGGTCTACCGGAATCATAATCGTCGTAAAAAAGTAAACCATGCTTAAACAGGAATTCACCATAACGGTATATACGGAAAACCAGATCGGATTGCTCAATCGTATTGCGATTATTTTTTCCCGGAGAAAAATAAATATCGAAAGCATGAATACCTCCCCTTCCGAGATCGAAGGCATCCATCGCTTTACCATTGTCATTAATGAAACAGAGGACGTGGTGAAGAAACTTTGCCGGCAGATCGAAAAACAGGTCGAGGTATTAAAAGCTTATTTTAATCAGAATGATGAAATCGTCTGGCAGGAACTTGCCTTGTATAAAGTATCCACTGACCAGATTGTTGAAAAAGTTAAAGTGGAAAGGCTTCTGAGAAAATATGGCGCCCGAGCCGTAGTGATCAGAAAAGACTATACTGTTTTTGAAACAACAGGTCATCGCGAAGAGACCGATGGATTGCTGGAGGCCCTGGAACCTTATGGCGTGATTGAATTCGTTCGCAGCGCCCGTGTGGCCATTATTAACGGAAGCAGCGGCTTCCACGAGAAATTAAAAGAATTCGAACAAACTGAACCGGGTGAAATACTGATAGAAAATGAATACCTGGATAAACAGGATGAAGTATTCAGTATGTAAGTACACAAAATTGAACAATTAAAAATTCACAATTAATAATTATCAAAATGGCACAATTAAATTTCGGCGGAACAGAAGAAACGGTTGTAACCCGGGAAGAATTTCCGCTTTCGAAAGCCCAGCAGGTTCTGAAGAACGAAGTAGTAGCAGTTATCGGATATGGCGTTCAGGGCCCGGGGCAGGCCTTAAACCAGAAAGACAATGGCATTAACGTGATTGTGGGTCAGCGAAAAAATTCGAAGACCTGGGACAAAGCGGTGCGTGACGGCTTTGTTCCCGGCGTATCCCTGTTTGAGATAGAAGAAGCACTTGGAGCACATTTTTATCTGGCCTATGTCGGATCCGCTTGGACGCCACTAGGAAGTCCTGCACTTTCTAATCTGGAATGGTCAATTGTGACGATGATTGATCTTCGCAAGCGTCCTGATGGATTAACCAACACATCTCCGGCGAGTAATGTGGTGTCTCCACAATATGTGATTGTGAATCACACAACAAATATTCCTATTCCAGTCTCCGATGCAAATCTTAGTGATGCTATTCGTTGCCGTTGGTCAGTTTTTACTTCAGGTTATCGTCGAAGGCGACGAGATCCTCACGCTGACACTACTAGTATCGACCGGCATTCCTATCCAATAGTCGAAAAATTTCCCAATGGAAACGAAGCAATTCATATACGAAATAAAAGGATGCATTTGTGCTCTCAATGCGCCGCTACGTGTGTGTACAGATGTCAATGCAGTTGCTCTGTTTGTATAGGAACTAACTGCACTGGTTCAACATGCAGCTCAAGAACCGGCTGCCTCAGTTTGGGTACCACTACGCTAGAAACACCGGGCACTCTACAATCCACTTCGACATATCCTTCGCGCCAAGCCATAAATGAATGTGGTGGTATCTGTTATCCAAATAGTGTCCCTAATGGAACTAAGTTATCCAGCTGTACACTATCGTTTCGGGGACTTGTGCCTGATACTTGGTATGCCGTCTCAATTCAGGTATGTAGTAGCATTGATATTGCATGAAAGGTATATTCTTTCCCTCCATCAGCGTCTTGTTAGCGACTTAGAAATCACTCTCTTTCTATAGGTCGAAGACTTTATCAATGGAAGCAGTACTACTCCGATGAGTTCGGTACCTGTTCAATTTCTTATTTATGTGATGCCAGAACCTGCTTGCTCACAAGCGCCGCTCATCATCCCTTTTGCTGGTTGTCTAGAAGCTTCCGTGGGAATACCAAAAATCTTCAATATCACTGTGTTAAATATGTGTAATAATAATGATACGACTGTCACTGATCTTATGATTTCGAAAAATATCGATGGAATGCAAGCTGGTAACTTAACAATATCATCGAATAATCTCTCTCTCTCATCGATGACATTCACTTGGACGCCACAAGCAAATCAAAATGGGTCACAACAGATGTGTGTCATTGCTTACACAGAGTAAGGTTGCTTTCCTATGTTGCTCCATAGAGAAAAAGTCCATTTTGTGTTAGAGAAAGGATTCAATCGAATGTGTACTGTTTAACATTTACAGTAATATTGTCTCCTTCACCTTGTGCAACCATCACCACCACGATGACAACAACTACAGTGACTCAAAGTACGACATCAGAATCAACAACTTCCACTTCGACATTGGCGTCTGTGGTTGCTACAGCAGTGATCACTACAATGCAGGCAAACACCGAGTGCGTAGGACTGGGGGTCTCCATTAGCTCGTCTCTATTTGCCGCGCGTGAGTCGGACTGACTCTTAATGTTAAAGAGTCATCGATAGTGTCCTATTTCGAAGAAAGTTGAAGAGAAGATATATTTGTTTGACGAAGTAGGTGACGTCGATCCTATTTGTCATATTTATTAAAGTTTCATAAAATAATTGGTTTCCGCTGTTTCAAACTTTCAATCGTCATTGAATTTAATTTTGCAGTTCTCAATCAACGCCAGAAACTTCTCGTAAGTTTCAAATTACTAATTGTTAACAAGAAAAGAAAATTCGTGGTCACCTGATACTCTTGAGTAAAACTAACATCCTTGCATGCTTGATCACATCTTTAACCATCAGTTTACCACCTGGGGTCCGAGCGGACCCCCGCCCAGTTTTTCGATCTTACATAAGGCTAACCTCAACGAGGCTAAGGAGTGAAAATAATGATGGAACACCGCATGTCGCGCGAACAAAAGCGAAACGAAATGATCTCTCTGCAAGCAGCTTCTCCTTTCAGTTTACCATCTTTCTCCTGTCCTCATGAGAGTCTTTCAAGCTTGGATGACAAATCATCTTTCTGGTCGATCTGGACGAGCATGTCTTGAAGGTCTTATGCGTAATTCGAGCAAGAGGTAACTACCTTCCTGCATCGCGTATTCTTCGTCGAAAAATAACACCGTGGTCATCAAACCAGCTTTTGATACTATCAGCTGTTCCGAGCTTGACGTCCGGAGTAATCGCCATAGACGTCTCTATAGCAAGTCAGACATTTAGTTCCACTGCATACTCGCTATTTGACGACGTGGACAGAGGTGTGAATAAAAAAGAGGTAGAAAATAAGCCTAGTCAAACTGCTATACGATTTTCATTGTTCTTTCCTACTCTACAAATGTGTTGCAGAAAGACAAAGAATAATCCAGAAGTATTTCGTACGATGAAACCAAGCTTGAACTCTATGACTGTTTATGCACTTATTGAACAGGACGGAAGCTTCCAGAATATTCTGTCGAGATGAGCACGTACGCGCGCGTATGAAGGGAGCGAACGACCATGAAAAGATGTGTGAAATCAAGCCTTTCTTCTTTCCTCCTAAATAGATTCAGGATGACGAGAGACACTCGGACATATTGAGAATCGTTTTACTTCATGGAAACGTGTGAATCGATCAAAGTGATTTCATTAACTTATTCTACTAACTCTCGTGTAGGCATATCTAGGAGTAGGAATTTTCATTCGTGGTCGAATAAAAATTGGGAGGGAAAGTTCGAGCTGTGGGATCCGTACAGACCCTAGTTGGTAAACTGAGGATTAATAGATTTCTAAAATCCGATATTCTAATAACTTTGCTCATTCGCATGTTTTGAATCTGTCCTGAAATATGGGAACAGTAATTATTTGCACACGAACTAACTCTTCGCTTTTCACTGTTATTATACTAGTTGATTATTTTAGCTACTCTTCCATTTGTATCTAGAGAAACGACCAAGTTGGGGCTTGATTGCTGGTATAGTATCAACAGCATTACCATTAGCCTTTTGCAGTATTTGCTGCTTGTATCGGCTGCTTGGGTAAGTGATAGCTATAAACCTCTCTTCCTCTCACATAAAATGCACGTTGGTAATGCTTAGGAGTTCCACAGCTGCACAGCGTCATCTGCCAGTGAGAGAAGAAAATCAATGTGAAAATAGCTATCGATCCTCGCATTCACCGAGATCCACTGGATCAATGTTAGAAACAAAACATCAATCACGTATAGAAGTGCCGAAGAAGAGCTATCAAGTTCACCGTATTGATTCGAATCAAAATCGTAAGAGATTGAGGTCCCGCACAATGCATAGCATCATTCACATGTTCATATTACTAGATTCTTCAATGAGTGAAGCATCGAGCCCTCCATTAAAGAGTGAATATTCCATTTTAACTCAACTATTTGCCAATCAGCGACATCAAAGAATAACTCCCTCATCATCACTGAACGCCATACAGTCCGACCTTTCTAACATCGAGCAGAATGACTCACATAGTCTGGTTAATAGGTCCATGCCGCAGAGTATTCTCGTCTCTTCGTTCTTGGCCCAAGAAAATTCAAAATTCCATTCATCGAAAGAGCGATCATCCTAATTGATTCAATGGTTGGATATGGAAGTTGACAAAGACAACTAAACGCGCTCCCATTTACGTTTGTAGTTTTTCAGTTCTTATCAAAAATTTAATTTGTATCAGTGTATTTCCGAATAAACTATGAATGTGTGAAATATGAGTGTGGGTGAAAGACATACCCGCATTCGGCCATCCTTCAGATAGTCGCAGACCTCGCCACAACGTTCGCTGATTTAACGTCGCTCCACTTGTACATGAATTTTATACTCTTCTTTTTATGGAAGCGAAGAAAAACGCACACATGATCGACAACAAATTGCACCGAGGTACTCCCTTAACGAAAGCTCGCTGCTTTTAACTAAGCCCAAAACTCGTGCGATTTGGATTTACTTCACTTGTTATCTCACCGTCAAAAACTTCGAATAGTAACATCTCGGTATACCAGGGTAAGTTATCAGATGAAGTACCGAAGTAATAGTGTCTTTGGAGGGTCGATTCCTCTTCGATTATTGATATGCTGCAGAACGTCGAAAAGCGCATCTTTTAATGTGAATACCATGGCATCAAAGTGCGTGGGAGGTTTCCAAAATCCTTGAGCAAGAGTGTTCACTTGAAAGCTTTCCGATGACTTCTCATCAAAATGTGGTCACTTCTTCTCAAAAATATCTCGATCGATTGTCAAGCCTTCGAGAGTGTTTAGTGTCAGCTCCTGATGACTAATACAAACGGCTTTATCGCATACTTTTACTTTGTTTTAGTCAATATATCTTGAAAACTCAGCGTGTATTCAAAGAGAACTCATGTTCTGATGCCCTGGTATGATTTTTATCTGGAATATCTTCATGTAATTCATGTTTGAATTAGAAAAAACTGGGGCGAATCCATGGAAAATGTGCCATCTGACTGGAAAACTTTTTTTACCGTTCCATTTGAGTTGCTGGTATAGCACCGAGTGGGGAAACATTAGCTATAAAAAATAATCCTCCACATGTTCACGAAATCATCGAGAAACGGTTTCATCGTTTGATACAACTAAGGCTGGTACTTTGTGCGCGACTTTTCCAACTAATTATTTTTTCGTTAAAATTCTTTAGAATAGTCGTAAGATATTTTCTCACCGAGATGTTTGGAAAAATAGCTACCTTCCACTCATCCGCAGTCTTGGAAAAGTTTGAAGTCCACCCCTCATGGCTATTCAGCACCGTAGACCTAGATTAATATCCATCTCCCCGCCCTGGAAAACGCTCGATTCGATTTGAATGCCAGCCGGAAGAGAATGTGCGTGAGTTAAAAGATTTTGAGATACGACTAGAACGAATGAAGTGTTGAGTACGGCTTGAAAATCATGCATGCCTGGAATGTCCTTAATCGTTTCTATCAAGGCATACAGACGTAAAACAAATTGAAAACTTGAGATCCGTTTCACTAGATGACTGAAGTTTTGCAGTCTCACTGGCTTCGAGAAATAATATGGAGACGATCGGACCGACCCTCCCGTTTTGATTGATTGTTTCAAGTTGATTCGCCTTCAAGAAGTCAAAGAAATCTTTCGATGATGAGAGACACGAACACCTTTCAATATAGTAGCACGTCTTTCCGTCTCCAGCTCCGTTCGTATGACTAATGGCTATGAGCGTCCCTACAGCATCCAGCCCCAGTTCACCATCTTGGCGGATCAAATTGAGCACGCTGAGGTTATTTGTGAAGTGTTCACTTGCACCATCACTGAGAGCCATTATCTTCAGCCGCACCCTCACCCTCACACACCCACTCTCATCCCCTAAAACCATCTACCACCAAGAGTCGGAAGGGCACTGTTGGATCGAATGCAACGATTCGCTCGATTTTGCTGCTTTATTTATGCTGATACAGCTACGGTGATTTCTACGGTGAACAAGTTAGAGATATTGAATTATTTTCATCGTTTCTCAAGTTTGATGTAGACGGCCGCGGGTTGAATGACACTACCTGTAAGAGAGACACACTAGACTCGATGTTTCTTGACAAGGAAAAGAAAAACCCTTTTTCAATGTGATGACCACAAACAGTAGTGGACGTATTGCATTCTCTCGTCATGCCTGTCGTTGTGATCGGATGCATCCGAAGAACTTCTTTAATAAATAAATCCATATGAGGCATGTTCATCACCACATCACAATCGATATCGTTTTAATCAGTCCATTCTTGTTCATTTATTTCCGCTTGAAGTCTGTCTTGGATAGCACTCTGTGTGACCAAAATGTAAGTGCATGAAGCAGGTGCGGTGGATGTCGTTTCATATTCAGCGACTATGAAGTGGAACACATTCGTACTGACTTCATCGTAGTGCAATTTTTTCGATTCCATCGAATCGTCGTCAGTTTGATCCTATGAAAAACATTTCAAATAGAATTTTTCGCATGTAAATCTTCGAAAACGTATATTAACTGTGACGTTATAGTGTGCAGCGGCATCAAGCATCAGCTGAAGTAAATCTACTGAGCGTTGTTTCTCGTGAGATGTCGCTGAGGTCCTTGCTGTAATGATATTGTCGATTCGATTCATTACCCAGAAAGCCGGAAGCTCTTCAATCTTTGGCATGAACCATGTAGGTGCCACCTTACGAAACAACGCTGCCAGCATCACTTGGTCGACCATCACACAAGTAAGGAATGGAATGAGAAATGGCATTAGATTGCCCAATTTGATCGTGGTGAACTTTTCAAGATTGGAAGCAATGACCAACTGAGATTTATGTAAGAAAAGATTGTCTATATCATTTTGCATGTCCGTATCAATCCCGAATGCAAACCGACATTAATCAATGCACAAGCAAATCATTTGTCGAACATTGGCTAGCATAATCTACTTACAGATGACATCCATAGTCAATCGTTTGTACATAACATAGATGCTGTATTGGCCGTTGGCAGTTTTGAGCTTCTCCGTCAGTGATTGAATGTATTCTTTAACTAAAGGTGACATGAGTTTGAGTTTAGCCGCTGAGAATGTTGGATTAATCACATGTCTTTGTCTACGCCATCGGGCTCCACTAGCTCCGAATACTTGAACTCTATGCCCAGTTGATGCCTTCATAATAAATGGTAGCCGACGCGAATGAAATGATGAAAATTGTTTGACATAGACTTCTTGAAGAAACTCAACGTCAGAAACGACATACATCGGTCGTGTACCTTCGAACAATTCATAGATCGAGCCAAATTGACGCGTCCATTCTTGGAGTTGTCGAGAATACCAGGGCACAGACCATAGAGTACGATAATGTCCGAAAAAGAAGAGAGGATCCGGACCAGTTATACCACGTTGTTTAAAATGATTATAGCGAGATTTTAGTATCCACAAATACCCAGCAATGATGCAAACGACACTGGTGAGAAGAAGAGCAGTAGGCAACGACATGTGATGATGTGGTTTGTTTGGCTGACGAAGGAAAAAGAATACGAACTGCTTTTTTGCCTATTCTCCCAAGGTTACTAATGAAACCTTGATCGATGATGAAATATTTCTAGCGGAAGAGGACGGGGTTGAGAGGCTGAAAAGAATATTCTCATTTATCGACTTTGAGGGTGAGAGTGGGTGGGTACGAGTAGGTGCAAATAAATCTTCTATTAGTTTAACCCACACCCTCACCCTCAATTATCTAAACCGTTGCGATCGTAAGTCATATTGAAGACAAAACGAAAGCAATTAGCAAGCCTTTCTAAGGTGCACAAACACATAGTTTAATTGTTGTTAGTCAACGATGCGATAGTGTTTGACACGACGAAGACGAGGAAAGGAAGATGTTCGTCTATCGATTCACTCTTGAAGGTGTGGACATCTGCGAGAAGGATCGATTTCTATTTTCGTGATAGGTAGTATTCATGTAGTATTTGGAAAATCTTATTTTTGAGAATACCGTAACGCATTCTGTCTTTTATTCGCAAAAACTGTTAACTTTTATTTAGTTCGATAAAAAGTGGGTTTCAATATCGTGGTTTAATTCCGTCCAGAAATCTGAGTACTGCCTTCACTGTTTTCTCTGGTTGTTCTTCTAGTAGCCAATGCCCGGCATCGTCAATGAATTCCAATCCTCTAAAATCTTCACAAACATCTTTCGTGGTTCTTTTCCTCGAAGAACCAGGTTCTAGCTGGGTGCCCCAATCCTTTGCCCCAGCAGTATACATAGCAGGACATTTAATGCTCACTCCGCTGAAAACTTTTAATTGGTTTTGATCGTAATCGCTAGTCATACACTTGTAGTGCTGGAGACCACCTCTAAACGAACTACGTTGAAATTCATTGACATAAATCTGCAGATCATCTTCCGTTAACCATGACGACATTTCTCGTTGAAGTACGGTGGAGGCAGGCACATTGCAGAGAACAGTCTGTGGCATTGTTTTGTCGAGCTGCATTACATAGTATTCTGGCAGCTTACACAGTTCACATCCGCCGTCCATTCTTTCAATTCAAAAATATCCTTGTTCTTTGGATGTTGAGCTGATTTGAAATAGAAATAGCCACGAAAGTATTCTTTTAGACCTTGCTCAGCGTTGATCATGTCCGAATCGGTCTGGTTCACGGACGAAAATACTATTGGTAATGTTTTTTCCCTAGCTGCTTCAGCGAATCGATAACTGGTGCTCTCGAAGGAGTATCTATTGGAGGTGTTCCTGAGTATTGTGCTGACATCATGACTAAGGATTCGAAAATGTCTGGCCTTAACAATGCTAAATTTGCTGCTATACTTAAACTGATATCGCGTCCTATGACCGATCTCACTTTCATCTTGCCCAGCCGATGAAGAAGTGTGACGATGTCCTGGCACATGTTCAGCATGCTAAATGGTGACAGATCATCGCCGCTGTTCTCGTTGCTATCGGTAGTACGTCCGTAGCCTCGTTGATCAGGTGCTATAACATGATAACCTTGTTCAGCGAAAGGGATCATTACTTTTCGCCACATGTAAGCTAATTCTGGAAAACCATGCAGAAGAAGAAGTAGAGGACGGCCATCATCGTTACCAGCTTCGAGGATATGCATACGTAAACCGTTGACATTGTCAATAAAACGTGATTTGATTCCATTAGGTAGTGCGGTAGAATCCAGAGGCGGAAGAATAGACATTCTGGACTTCTAAAAAGCAGGTGAAAAAAAACGCATCGTCACAACTAATAATAATATGTACTTTAATATATGTCGCGTGTGCGGTGTGTTTAAAGGAAAGAAAACTGCATCAATGTGTGATACGCTTACTTGATCGTGTGTGTGGCTCTGTATGAAGCAAAGAAAGAGCTGGTGGGCTATGGCACGCTACTTTTGTGCTTTCAAAAGGAGAGGACAAAATGTGCGCCTGTATTTATCGAACTAAATTAATATGGATATGAGTACGCCAATCCACTCACCAAACGTACATGATATCACGTCTCTCTTTCTCCCGCTTTCAAATGATCATATCTCACGCTCGTGGTCGAGACAGGAAGGAGAGACGACGTAATTAGTATTGGTAATAAAGAAGTAGTGTGCCGAGCACTGGCAGATTAGAATGGAATCATAATAAAGTGTAACAGCTACATCACACTGTGAATTGTTTTCTGTCATACTGAAACATCACAAGACTTTTGCTGCACACGATCTACACCGTTAAATGATGATGTATCGTAGAGTGCACCCAAGCAGGCAAGAGTCTTCGGAAACACGCAAAAGTCTTCTGTTTCCAGAGTTTAAAACCGTGTCCTAGAAATGGTCTCGGAAACATCCAGAAAATTCGACTTTCATGTATGTCTACGCGCAGCATTTATCTTTCAATATCCATAGACCTGAAGGTGTCCGACAATTCGCTTGAGTAAGCATGTTCACCCGCATTTTTATCTCCTACGCGTGTATAAAATCCGACAGTCGAAATTCCACGCGTTTTCTGAAAACAAATATTCAAATTCCAATGTATTCTCGCAATAGGAGCGTTGCGATGATCAAAAGAAGATACTTACTCTGGAGCGGGTAAAGAGAGCAAATTCTAACTCTCAAAACTTCTAGTGCTTATTCAGTCTTTAATCATGGCTTCGAGCTTTAGATACACGAGCGCGCGAAAAAAATGGTGGTATGGATGTCTCCCTTTTTTTACCTACACGGCCAAGAAGCTCACTTAGCATACAAAGGGCCCTGGTAATCTACGCGAACATCCGCACCCTCACACTCTCATTTTAAATAACAGAGATATTTCGAGAAATAAAAATCTGAGTACGAAGTTATGCCACAAGTCTTATCGGATTAGAATTTTTTTTAAGTTTCTGCTTCAGAACACAGAAATACAAAAATATTTCTCTCCACATCGTCGTTGGTCTATGTTGTAAGTATAATATGAGAAACATAAATCGAGTCTAGGATGCGTCTTTTCAAAGTGAGAAAACGAGAAAAAAACGTTATGCTTTGAAAATATTAAATCACACATCGCTAGAATGCATTCCATTCTCCAATAATGATACTGAACGTTGTCGTCCGAACAATTGCGCGACGTCACTCGAATATCCCGGATAAAGAAGATCATTGGAGACCAAACCAGAGGTTTGCAAGGGAAAATGAACGGTAAGATTAGCATCCTTGATACACAGCTCCTCATCTTCATCCGTCCACGCATAGGCCACAGTCGATGAATTAAGAAGAATTTCGACTTCTGTATCAAAGATTTCTAGTTGAATTGACTCGTATTTATTGCTTTGACCACTGGATAAATGAGTAGCGTAGCCAGCAAGAATAAATAGTCGCTGATTCTCTTTCAATTGAATCGATGTATCTGATGCATGCCAATAGAATTTCGCTCTCTTGTTCACAAGTAATCGTAGTTGTAAACGATTCAATTTCAAACGTGCCTGATGCTCGTTACTCAAGATATGCAGAGCGATTTCGCGATAGATCGAGGGAGCTAAATTCTCATCGCGTAAGAATTGATTCAACAATACACCATCGATGCAATAAGCTTCCAAAAGTCCACCACCAACAAGATAAGTATTATGTGCTGGAATTTCTTGCGAGAATAAGCCATCGATACCGACAATATTTCCCGACCGGTAGTAGATGGACACTTCATCTATTCGACATTCAACAATACCTCGAACAATAAGATAAGCAGTCGATACTCTTTGCCCTTTTTCAAGAAGAATTTCATCTGCTTGAAACCATCGATGTTTTGCCTTCATAATCGCTTGCCAACGTGCTTTTTCATGATCGGATAGTGATCGAAAGAGTGACAGTAAGTCAAAAGGATTCTCAATAACTTTCAAATGATCCTTAAACATAGGGACACGATAAAATTCTAGATTCAAGGATTTCTTTTCGATTAATCCCAATATATGTGAATAGACGCTGTGGCCAAGCATTCCTGTTTCATAAAGCTCAGTGATCGCCTTTGATTCGAACTTGAGTAACATTTGAGCACATCGTTTTGTCATATGAATTCTCCAACAAGCTTGATAGGATTGTTGTAGATCGAGCAGCATGTAGGTAGCAGTGAGATGATAGAAATGTGATTCTTCGGAAACTTTATTCCACATTCTTCTATCAATATTAGCTAATTCTGGAAATTGCTTTCGAATATTATCCATACGAGTTCGAGTCGAATGAAATGCTACTCGAGAAAGAAATCATTTTTCAAGAAAATCAAACCAAACGAAAAGAACATTTTCTTATTGTGTCGCGCTTACCGAGAGTCAATTCAATGGTGAGAAAGATATGATCGAATAATAATTTATTCAACTGTTTGTTAACCCAATCGACACAATCGAATCGCATTAGATGCTGTAACCATTTCGATAATCGAAAATGTTCAACGATCAATCTCCAATGAACTTTGAGCGAATGTTGATGCTTGGCCTTTTCCACTGACTTGATTAGAATATAGAGTGTTCGTCGACGAATCATTCCAAGATACCATTGCTTTTCGTAATCAACCAATAATGCTGTGAGAAAACGAGTTGTTAGCTCGTTGCGAAAGTGCGTATTCTCTTTTTTGCCATTGGATCCTGTATTCATCAGTGGCAATACCATATGTTTCAGAGTCGGATACTTTTCTTCCGGAACAAAATCGATGGGAATACTGTCAGTCTCACATATGCTCGGAATTTCCTTTAACTCAATGTCTGTGGTCGTATTGTTTCGATAAGAATTCAACAATAAATCGTCAACAAAATCTGGTAAAACTGAGAGTCGCCGATGAACGCTTGTTCGTCGTTGTACATCCATTTCTTGAACTAATTTCCCCGGTAAATATTCATTGAGTATTTTCCAATCGACATCAGAAAATTGTTCTTCCTGCTTCATCTTTTGGAGTTGATTCGCCGTTTGTCTGCGCATATGTTCGAGAGCTTGTAACAAGATGCTTTCGCTTTCCGGTGTACCTGAAAAAACAACATGCTTATTCGTAACCTCGAAAATTCTTCTCATCTCAATAGAAAAGAATCGTTAGATCAGGGAACCACTCGCTACTGGCTCGCCAGTAATGAATAGTGAAAAACGTGAGGTGAACAAGTCAATCATTAATGTACATACCGTGATCCAAGCCAAGAAGTCTTACTAAGAACTTGCTGCTTGTTCCGTTGATAATCAGTGTGAGAAGGGTAATCATACATATGTGAAAAAGAAACCGATGTCTCGTTTCGATATCGATTCGATCTTCGGAGTCAACCATCAGCGCTAAAATAACGGACATACTTCCTCTTAAACCACTCCAAATGAGAACTACATGTTCTCTCCAAGATAGACGCACACCACTCCAACGTATAAATGGATAGAGTACAATGACGGATAATAGACGTCCAAGATGAAGAGCAACATACAAGAGAATAGAAAGTCCAAAATCACGAGCGGCAATAGTTGCTTTCGTGCCGATCAGTGACTGAGCTAAAATGATACCAGTAATGATAAAAATGAGAATGTTTGCAAACTCAATAATGATGCGCCAAGTATTGGCCATTGGAACATGTACATGACTGCTGATACAATATTTGTGTTTGGCCAAGAAAAGTCCCATGACCACTAGTGCCAAGACAGCTGAAACACCGAGTTCAACGTCAGCAACATAGAAAACGAGATAGG
>CBDCCE010000005.1:0-149790 GCA_965214575.1 Puia sp. | reverse complement strand
GAGCACGATATCGTGAATGACTGCTGCCAGCGATAACCCAAACCAAAGACTTTTGGCTATAAAACGATTACTGAAAAGTCCGGTCCGAGTCCGTGGAGAATATAAAACTGGAAAATTTGCCATGTTATGAACGCTAAACTAATACTAATAAGCCGTTATTGAATACGCAGCATCCATCGCAGTTTGAGTCCGGGTAATCCTCAACTGCCTGGAAAAGGGTATTGGAGTGAATCAGATTATAAATATGAGAACTTGTTAATCTGATACTTACTGTTCTTCTTACTCTGATGATTCTGCCAAACAGATGCAGTAAAACAGGCTTTCGCCAAAATACATGTAGTTTCAAAACGTTTGTGAATCCCAAAAATAAGTCTTCGCCCGTTTCGCCCATAGAATCCGTAAATCACAGTGGACGATTATATACTTGTTAGAAGTTCCTTTGAGAAGTTGCTATATGCTTTTACTTAAAATCAAACTTTTCAATTAAAAAATTATCCTGATAAAAATAAGCCTCATAAAAAGTGGATCCAATAGTATGCACCGATTCGATAATAGTAGTATATCTTTTAGGATTTCTCAAAAGGATCATTTCTCGCTGAGTTTCAGTCAAATCAGATAGGGGTATAACTTGTTCAAATTCGAATCCATTATCAAAACTGAATTCCATTGAAAAGGAGGATTGCTGCCATTTTACAGAAGATTCAATTTTTTTATCTTTCATTGTAGAAGAAATTTTAATCTTTTGTTCGCGCATCAGATCTCGCGATCCCTGTATAAACATAATAAATCCTGAAAGCACCATTGGCCCAATAACCAATTTTTTTGAATGATGAAAGACTAATGAATGGTAAAATCCATTTTATCGACCAACCTGACAATATAGCCGCAGCCGCCACAAGGCATCCAATTTTAATTGCCTCGCTGGTCAAAAGTCCGAACAAGCTGTAAAGAATAATTTTAATCAGGTGAAGCAGCAGTTCGTTTGCCGCCCGGGTAGCTATGATTTCTTCTTTTGAAAGTCCGTAGCTTAAATAAAATTTATTGAAAATAAGTCCAACGGCGCCAGTAAGGCCGGAGAGAAATCCTGCTAAAAACCCAATCACGGAAAGAGAGAATCTGCCCGGCTTTTTTCCTTCGTCGGCAAGTCCTTTATTATTCAGTAGAAAAGATAAATTGGAAACCAGAAAAGCTCCCAGAATAATTTCCAAATAAACCGGGTTTAAAAACTTTAGCAGCCACGCTCCGAGCCACACTGCAGGAATAGCAGCAGGAACAAAATTTTTGACAACTTTCCAATAGATATTTTTTTTAAATAACACCAGTCTGGAAGCAGAACTTGTTAAAGTACCAATCGACAGCGCGCCAGGAATTTGACTCACTGACAGAACTCTGCCAAGAACAGTCATGAGTATCAAACCAGCACCCCCGCCACAGACCGCACTGAGGGTAAAAGCAAAAAAACTTAAAATAAAAACTATTATCAATTCACCAGTCATAGACAGATGTCATTTAAAATTTGCATGTAAAATATATGCAAATTAGAATTGACTTCCGCTGAATAATAGAGAAATATTGAAAAGCATGCTTAGGCATTAGAAAACGATCTGTAAACCGGTCCCGATTCCAAAATTGTAGGGATAAGTTGAAAATGCACTTTTCAGATTCACCGGACTTAGTGTTCTTTTAAAACTGGGTATTAATACGGCAGTCAGTGTTTTGGAAAGCCGATATTCCAGATCTGCTTTCACCAGCATCCCCACATTCACTTTTTTAAGTCCTCTGATAAGTATTTGAGATTCATTTTCGCTGTAACCCTGTCCGTAAACATCCGTTTCCAGGTAGGCCTGAGTCAACACATTGAAAGTCACCCCGACAGCTGGGACAAAGGCAAACCGTCCAGCCGCAATACGATAAGTTAAGGTTAGCGGCAGCGTTAAATAGTCCAGGCGGGTTAATGTATTAGCGGTAGATATACTGTCGCCAAGAATTGGTGTACCCGCTCCAGGTGAATGCAAATAACTATACCCGAGAACCGAATTAAACTTGAATTGTACATTTCCAGCATCTCCCTGCATCGCGTAAGAGGTGGCCGAATCGATATTACTTTTTGACCATGAATAAGTCAGACCGGACTGCAATGACCATTTTCTGCTCATACGATAATTCAGATTGATACCCGCTGAAGCGGAAAATATCGTGCGTTCCCTGCTTTCTATCTCTTTTCCGTTAGCTCCGCGCAAGTCATTGTCCGTTAAATTGTATCCTGCAAATTCTTTAGAGGCGTACATCGTAAGAGCGAATTTTTTAAATTCAGTTTTAAGCCGATGAAGACTTTCTGTTTTTAACGCTGTTGCATTTGGACTGACGGGCGCACTAAATGTTTTCGGGGAAATACCCGTGACTATTAAATTCCCGGATGTTCGAGTCCTGGCTACTGAAATTTTTAAAACGTCAAAATTGGATTTTTTTAGCTCGTCGTTTAAGCCTAAAGGTTTACTTTGGTCTATTTTTTTAGTTTGAACCCTGTGAACGGTTACGGTCTGCTTTGTTTGAAAAATCCGTCGGGGACTGGATATATCCAGCTGAGAAGAGTCAGATACTTTTTTTATTATACGGCTCTTAAACGCGGGCAAATAAATACCAGCACTCTTTACAAATAATTTACTTTTAGTAGGAAAGTGAAAGTATAACCAGCTCAACGATACTACAACCATGCAGATGGAAAAAACAAATGAAATCCTGCTAATTCTATTGTTTATTCTTTCAAAATATTTTTTATCCTCTGAATCGAGCGCTTTTTCTATTTCCAGCCAGACTTTCTTCCGTGGAATCTGACTGTTTTTTTGAAGTGAATCAAGAAAATACTGATCTGTTTCATTGGATAGAATACTCTTCCATTTTACACTATCTGGCTATTTCTACCTTAGGTGTCAGATATTTTTTTAATATAGTTCTGGCATCGAATAGATTCGATTTTGAAGTGCCTTCATTGATTCCCAGTATTTCTGCGATTTCCCTGTGCTTATAGCCTTCAAAAACATATAAATTGAATACCATCCTGAAAGCTGGTGGCAGTCTCTGTATCAGCCGAACCATCTCTTTTTCGTCCAACCTGTCAGGTGAGCTTATGGTTGATGGAAAATAGTTTAAATCGTCTTTTAAGTGAATAGTTGTAAACCGCGACTTTTTACTGCGATACTTTTGCAGAGCACAATTCACCACTATTCGTCTCAACCACCCTTCAAACGAACCAATATTTTTAAATTGGTCAATATTTCTGAACATACTAACAAATCCATCCTGCAACACTTCCTCTGCCTCTTCCCTTGAACGCGTATAACGAAGGCACACAACCATCATCGAAGGCGCTAACAGATTATAAATACCCTGTTGGCATCTGCGATCTCTTTGAAGACATCCTTCAACCAGGATTTGCAGTTCTTTATTTGAAACAAGGGACCCTTTAACAGTCATAGATGCCTATTCAAATTTAAAGGTTGGCACATGGCAAAATAATCAGCAAGATGCGTTACAAAACTGGAGGAATTCTGTAGTTTGCAAGAAAACGGAATACTTTAATACCTGGCTGACGTCTTCAATCGTATTTAGGCTAAGTTATGACTGGCATTCAGGAACAAATAGCATTGAATAGAGTGTTATTAATACCTTAACAACTTACGATAAGATTTTCTTTCAATTAACTACTCAACCAGTTAAAGGGTCAATCTGTTACTTATGAGGACTTTATATGGCATTCAATTGTCCGATAAATTGTGATAGTGCTTCCCCTTCTGTTCACGCCAGATTTGTTTGTGAGGCGACCGGCTGAGCTGCTGATATAGTTTTTCAAACAAAACGACAGAATGATGAATGTCATGTTTTTGAACCATTTCAAAACTCCTTTCTCCCATTTTTCTATTGTTTATCGGATTCAGTACAAGACAAATATTTTCAGCCAGTTTTCTGATATCACCCTTTTCATATAAATAACCATTGACACCTGGTTTTACGAGTTCTGCCAGCGCACCCTCATTTACAGCTACGATAGGGAGGGCAGCAGCCATACCCTGAAGAGCACTCAGGCTGAGAAGTTCGGCGACACTCGAAATAACGAAACACTGACTCAATTTATATATATAAGGCAAATCCTCTTCCGATACATAACCGGTAAAAATGATGTCGTTCTCTAAATTCAATTTTTTAGCCCTTTCTTTTAAATCTGTCTGCCGTAACCCTTTTCCAACAATCAAACAACAAAAATCTACTTTTTTCAATGCTAAAGAAACTGCGTCCAGGATTTCCTCAATATTTTTTTCTGGGTCCAGTCTGCCAACAAACAAGATGCAGGGTTTGTCCGGAATATTATATTTTTTTCTAATTATTTCCTTGTCTCCTACCGGATTAAACTGATTTAGATCAATGCCACTTGAAATTGAAATGACTGGCGTATTTAGTTTTGAGCGAATCAGTTTAGCAGCCGTATCACTCGGGGTGGTAACGATCTGTACTTCGTTAAACACGTTGGAAAAACTATTCCACAAAATATCAGATAACCGCTCTCTCCATTTTTCATATTTAAGAAGAAAAGTCAGGTTTTCGGTCATAAAATGATTGGTGCCGACAACCGGTATATTTAATTCCCTGCTTACTTTAATCACCGCTTTTGCAATGGCGAAATGATCCTGAACATGAATAACGTCAGGATTAAAATCAGTTATTATGCTTTTCAATTTTTTTGATTGAAAAACAGGAATAGGAAATCTTACTTTCGGATAATACAACACAGGTAGTGATGGTATTCCATAGACATCCAGGCCATCTATTTTTTTCAGTGTAAGAGAAGTCGTCTCAGAAGGCGCGATAACGGCTATTTCATGACCTCTTTTTTGCAGCAGCGGTGCCAATCTGCAAACAAAATAATAAACACCATTCAGGTGAGGATAATACGTATCAGAGACAAAAAGTATTTTCATATTTTTTTCAATTTGGATTGAATAATAAAAAAGATAAAAATTGCCGAAAAGAGAATGATAGCAAGAGCAGCTGTATAATTGATATATTTGTTGATCAATTCATAACCCTGGCCGAACAGAAATCCAAAGCCCAGATAAAAAATATACTGGCAAAAGGATGTAATAAAACATATGCGGATAAATGTTTGGTATTTCATTCCTGAATTCCCAATGAGGTAAATGCCAAGTACACCTATTCCAGGCGTTATTTTTGAAACGGGTATCATCGACCGATGGCGGGACGAGAGATATTCCACTACTTTTTTCTTTCTCGACTGGTTGAAACCCAGGTGATGAAGTATTTTTTTTGCAACAGGTGGAAGCCCCCACCTGCCTAAGGCAAAACATAAGCTGTCGCCGGTGATGTCTCCCAAAACGATGACCGGAAATACGATACCGGGATTCAGGAAACCCTGTACGCATAAAAAACCTGCTATAATGGCCAGAATGGGACCTTCTATTATAGCCAGCGGAAATAAAATAATATACTTATACTCTATCAAAAGATGAACTACCTGATTCATTCACAGAGCGTTTAAAATACTTCACCCAGATTACCATAAAAGCCTTTGGATCCGTTCAATCCGATAGCATAATCGATTCCGACATTGGTGTTTGAAAATTTATTAAACTTAACCCGTAATCCCAGGCCAATTGCCGGTGAAACCACTTCGAAACGATTAGATTGCAATTCGGATAAAGTTTCAGCGTTTGCGAAAAGAACTCCACCTAACAAGCCGTTTCTAGTAATATGATATCGGAATTCGGCTTCGAGATCCATCATTTTTTTACCTATGAACCGATCATAAATATATCCCCGGCCGGTATTATTATATGTATCCGTGCCTGTCCCCGGCAGATCCAGATAAGGAGGAGCTCCTGATAACGTGAACACATTATAGCTCCAGAAAGCCAGAACGTTGTTACCCGGCAGTCCAAAATATTTTCTGATATCGATGAGTAAAGAATTCCAGTTGCTGTTACTACCCAGGTATCTGCCATATTGAACAAACCTGGCTTCTGCATAGAAATCCCCCCCTTCTGCCTGAACCGCCGATTTCCTGGAATCATAAAGAATGTCCAAACCTAGGCCGGAGGATAAAGAAGTAGTACTAAATCCATAGCTATCAAAATCAGTTACTTTTCCTGCTGGTGGATTAACCTGTTGTATATTCCAGTGATAATCCATTTGGTATCCTAAACCAGCGAATAAATTAGGTTTTATTTTTTTCAGGGCATATTCGTAAAACCGGACTGATTTATAATCCACGGTATAACCATCAGAAAGGGTAGTATAACCACCAAAGCCATAAGTGTCCTGTGGAAAGTTGATATAATGCCAATCCCCAATAAAATCGTACTGGTTGTTTTTGGCCCATATCGACGATTGAACAGGAAACAAAAATTGTTTTTTTTGAGTATACTTTATCGCAGCCAATAATACGGAGGTTTTGGTAGACGAATGGGGACCTGTAAAAAATGAAATACTGCTTGCCATACCAACGGTTAGTCCTGTTGAAACTGTATATTCTAAAATAGGCCCTACGGACCATAAGTATTTTTTTTCTCTTTCAGCAGTATCATTGGTTCTTTTAGCTGGGTCTTTTCCTAAAACCAAATAAACGAGATCGACGAGATCCTTTTGGGGAGGTTTCTGATTTTCAGAGGCGGCAATCTGCGCAGCCCCTGAATAATATAGGAAGCAAGCAATCAATACGCAAAATATTCTCATATTGATTACATTTCCCTATAAATTTAAGTGATGATTCATTGACTGTCAGATTTATATATTTTTCCATTGACCCAACCTTTTTGAATTTTATAATTAATTTTTTCTAATTCAGCTTGCGGTCATTAGATCTTTTTTAGAATGTGAAATGTAACGAGGCCATTCTCATCGACATGTTTCATCCAGACCCCTTAAATTTATTTCACAGCCAGAGACATTTATTTGTGCAGGTCATGTAGAATACCAAATAAAGTCTACCATACGGCATTCCCTGAGCAGAATTACTTTCGCCGGTATAGGTAATTATCTGATATGGAAGTCCTTTACGGGGATTTATCGAAGAGGAAAGGTATCCTGTCATTGATTATATCAGCCTTATCGATTGGATTGTGCAGGAATTATCTGCTTGTAATTCTCAAGATTCTGTAGTCGGACTATCTAAGTCCGGTCCGATTCTATATAAAATGTAATTGATTTGGAGCAATTTGAACGAAACATTTCTTTTTTATACTCCCATTAAGTGTCCTATATCTGGCGGAACAACAATGGAATTCTAATGGCTGATGGACTGGAACATTCTACAACATAAAGCCAATGCTGACAGCGTATCTGAAACCCGCACTTGGAAATTTTGTCGTAAGTACACCCGACTTATACACTTCCTTCGAGGTGGAAATGTCATTTAATAAAGGAAACTTAGCTTTTAAGGCATCCAGGACTGCCTTTAAAGTTTCAATCTGATCCATGCCATTCAGTTCTCCGTTCATTTTCACCTGGAACGAATATGTCGTAAGGGATGGTCCAAACATTTCAGCATCGATCACAAATCTTTTAAAAACAACGAACTGGTAACCTAGTTCCAAACCCACATTAAACAGGCTTATTTGAGAGTTAACGATGACCGATTGCGAACGCGCGGAATCAGTATGTGTCAATGTGTTCTCCGTGCCGAATTGATAAAAGCTTATATAAGGCGCCAAATAAATCCCGTGCGGCGCATTGTATTTATTCTCTTGACTTAAGTAAAACCTGAATTCTCCGCCAATGTTAAAGCCTGACTTGTTTCTCGAATCGGTAAAATTCGTGTTAGTCAGATTTACATTTAATTTCACCGGGAATTCGTTGAAGGCACCGAAAATATAAAAGCTCTTGTTTTTGTTTAGGATCCGTTCATAACCGAGATGAAATGAACTTGGATATAATGCGTACGAAGAAATGCTATATTTTAAAATATTAGGATATTTTTTTCCCAAGTCCAAAGTTGAATCCTTCCGTTGTGCCTGAGCAAACGTCACAATCAATAATAAAAACAATATTAAATTATGGCGAGGGGCATTGAGCAGTAAATTCATAATATTTTTATAAATAATTGCTAACCAGTAAAACCAAGATCTTTTTAAAGTTAAATAAGAATACTCAATGCGGACTCATTGAGAATGAAGAGCAACCAACATTTATTTATTTTCTTTACCCAACCTTTTTGTGCTTAATCTCATCTGCGCATGCCGTTTTTGAAAGAAAATATTTTTTAAAAATAATTGAGAGCCTTAAACAACCGACCCGAGATTCTCGCTTAAAAGCGGATGTCGATGACTGGTCAGACACATAAAATAGTGTTATATTGAATAAATTTGAAAAAATGGAAATAAAATCGTCCAAAAACGCAACATCTAAAGACAAAGGTGTTTTTCAGAAAGCCGGTGAAATGATCGAAGGCGTCGGTCATCAGATTGTAGAAGGAAAAGATAAAGTCTTGGACGCAGTTTCGGGTGAATTTCAGGTTATAAAAAAAGTGATTGTAAAAAAATTCGCCAAAAAGAAAACAACTCCGGTCAAATCTAAAAAAGTGGAACTTAAAAGATCAAGTAAAAAAACAATCACAAACGCTTCAGGTAAAACTACCGGAAAAGCTGTACCCAAAAGAGGATTGAGAAAATTTGACAGTAAAGCAAAAAAAGCAGCAAAAAAGTCCTCTTCCAACCGTATGAAGAAATAAACCAATAGTTGCTCAGTTGGGATTCATGAAGCCATTGATTGTCAATATGGTTTCTTTGACTTTTCGACGAAAGAAGAATCCGTTAATACTTAAAAAACTTTTGGCTTTTCATACCGGATCCGATCAACCCATCGTACACACCATTCACCGCATCAGAAATGGCTTTCACATTAAAAGCACGATAGAGCTGGCAATTATTGCCACGGAATCTTCCTCAAAGGTTGTTATCCATACTATGCAGCGTGCCGCTGGGTCGAAGGCAATACCGGTGATCTAGCGTAGTATTTTATCGGATACATTGAAGTTTAACACTACTATCATTTTGTTCCTTTAAATACTATCCCGATTTGCAACCCTTTTACCATCCTTTCGTAGGTAAGTGATATCACTAACCGAATCGAAGCAATATGGTTGATTAAACTGTCGGAAATTTAGCTTGTTAGTTTTTACTGTGTACTTTATTTTCAAGATCCTTCGCCTCCTGCTTTAAATTCTCCGCCTTTTCCAGGCGCTCCATATTTTTTTGGTATTGATCTTCTAGTTCAACTACAATATTGTGCATAGTAGGATCAGATTTATACCTGGCGTCTGCTGAATCCAGATATATTTGTAAGTTTTTAGCTGAAGTATCCAATTTCATAAACCTGTACTTCGTATCGTTTTCAGAATATTGATCCAGTTTATTAATGGTATTTAGCCAGCCTGCTGATTCCAGAGAAAGGAGAGCAAGAAGAATCGCAGCCGCCCAAATCCCTTTTGAAATATGGTGATGGTGAATAAGTTTTGTTTCCTGCACAGTTTTTTGCAGCTGGTTATTCCTTTCGGATATCTCGGAAAGCTTTTGAAGCCGGTCTAGCGAAAAAGAAGATTTGGATATTGATTCCAAAATTCTGGCAAAACCTGATTTTATTTCTTTTGAAAAATCTTCGTTTTCATTTGGACGATTATTTTTATCAGAAACCAAATGGTCGATTTTTTGATTCAGATTTTCAATTGAATCGAAGAGTTTTGTAGAAGCATCTACATTTCCCTGAAGGTCTTCAGCGATCGATTCAAGAACCATTTCCAGATTTGCTTTCTGATTTTCTGATTTTCCTTTCGTTTCCATGGCCTGTTATTATTTTTATGAGATTGTAGAAAACATTTAATGTCTAAGCCTCTGTTTCTTTTTTCGTTTTCTATTTTGTTGCAGTAATTCAAGGGGCATGTTTAGCTGATTTTCTTCAGGTTTTAATATTTCATGCAAAAGTCCATTCAGCTCTTTTTGTATCTGGTGCACGGTGTTTCTGACAAGAGGCATTCTTTGGCTTTTTTGCTTTTGATATTGACTTGACGGAGAAGGATCATGAGTCTGGGTCCTGTTTTCTTTTATATTCTGTCCATCCAGGCTTTGCATTTCGGCCTCCTTGGCAAAGGTCAACTCTTGTTTTAACTTTAGAATCCGCTCAATACTACCAAGAGAAAACCCGACCTCGCTGCCTTTAATCTTTACTTTTTTGTCATCGATAAAGGAAATTCCTCGTCCCTTTAGAACTTTGTATCCCAGGTTTTGCATGATTAACTGGAAGCTGTGGTAGTTGCTTACTTTTTCCAAGGACTGACGGATATCATTTTTTAATCGTTCCTTTCGCGTGTCATGACGGGGAATAATCCTTTGTTCTTTTGACAGGAAACGTCTGGCACTTAACACTTCTTTTAGCTGATATTCTTTTTCCAGTCTCCTGCAGAACCGGTCCATTTTCAGGTAATTGTGGCTTGTACTAAGCGCTTTTCCGCTCGTTCCGACCCGGTTTGCAACCAGGTGGATATGGGGTTCTTTCGTGTCCCTGTGGAGGATAGTGATGTATTGCCGGTCTTTTAAATCAAAGGCATTTGCCAGTTTCTGGCCCAGTTCTGTCAATTGTTCCCTGGAAAGAGATTCACCTGGAGAAAGCCTTAAAGATAAATGCAAGACCGGTTTTTCCACCCTTTTACTTAAGCGCTGGACATCCCGGAACTGATCGGCTAACTCATATTTATTGCCAAAACAGAGATTATATTCCAGCACCTCTGCCCGGTTCATGTGTGCTAATCCGTCGGTTTGTGAGAGGATAATCTTTTGTTCTTTTGAAAGTTTCTGCTTGTCTTCTAGGCAATACCTCAGGCAATGATAAAAGGATTTTCCTGTAGAAATGGTTCCAATCATGAGATAAAGGCTTTAATTTTTAGGGCCAGATCTTTTAGTTCATCCGATTGCCATTTAAGAGCCAGCCGGTCCATGACCGTCAGTTCATCGGTTCCTATATTTTTTTTCCTGGCCATCTGGTTCAGGTTAGCCGCCATGTGATTGAGCGTTCCGGTGAGTTCCAAAACTTCTTTGGGAATCAGCTTTTCTCGTGTGTCTACCTTCCCAGTAAGTGCTATTTCCCGCAAGTATTCGGAGGTCGTACTTTTGGCCTTCTTCGCCTTAGCCTGGATAATCATGCGTTCATAAGCGGAACATTTAAAGGTCAGTGTCCGGCTCTTTTTAACCGCTTTAACCGGTCTTCCGCCCTTGTTCTTTATAGTTTTATCCTGTTGTTCCATTTTTCGATCATTTCGTAATTTTTCGAATGCGCCAGCATGAGAAAAATCCCCCACGAATCCCGCTATGGCGGGATGAGTGGGCCAGGGTTTTGGTAACACCAAAACATAGCTGGCTACTACTTCGCACGAACGAGTTCGGATCTGTCTCCCCGTTTCAGAGAGTTACAAATAATCCTTGATAGAGGCCGTTCTAGCCTTAAATCAGCCTGATCAACTGCCTAATGAATGAAAGTTTAGGAGTCGGATTTCTGGTCAGCTAAGGGCTCGCTTTTCTTTTTGGGTCAAAATCCTAGTCCGTTCCGTTGAAAATCTTGACATTTTCTACTCCATTTTCTCTCACACGGTCCTTCAGGTCCATCCAAAGCCGGATATTATAATCAGCAATCTCGAGGATTTCATCTGGTGTTAGCTGGTATGGATTAGATATGGAATGCGGAGTTTTCTTAGCCATCTTAGCCGAGGATAGTTTTTCTGGTGAGTCTGCTTTCGAAGTGATTTCGCCTTGATTATCTGCCATATTTTGCGGCTTTACCGAGAAAATATTGGGAACATATCCTTCTCCCAGTTCCAGGCTTTTCCCGATTGCAATGCTTGATCCATAGAGCTTGATTTGTTTGCCAGTGCTTAAATAAAGCGTTCTTCTCTTAAATTCTGCCATGACTTTTACTTTAGATTTCTTGAAAAATGAAACTTCTGAGGACTTCTCGGGCTGGTGAAAAAAAAAGTAGAACGATTAGCCCGCATCGGAAGGATGCATCAGGCGTTCTATATCCTGGGACAGAAAGTATACCCGCGACCTGATTTTAAACGGTTTAAGCTTGCCGTGTTTAACCCAGTCGTAGATCGTAGGTTTGGTAACATGGAAGATCGTGCAGACTTCGGCAATCTTATAAAGGGGTTTGCTGGTCATGCCCGGTGTCTCACAAAGGGGGATAATGGTTCTATGTTTTTCTACAGCAGTTATTTCTTCCCTGATGATCTCCCGGATAGATTGCCAGAATTTTTCCGGATCGTAAGGAAAGAGCATCGGGGTCGCCGTTCTTTCTAATGACACTAATTCTTTCATAACTTTTGATTTTATGCAGGCAACTTACCCGAAAAACCAAAAGATAAAAAGCCAAGTATACTTAGGAATTTTAAAAAATAGTCTGGAAGAGTAAATTCAGATTTTTTGAAGCTTTACCTCCAACTGATTGAGAATTTCGGATGCTTGTGAGAAATTCAGAGAATCAAAAAATTCGTGAGCCTTATCTAGTCCTTTTTGCATTTCAGCCCTTTCTTTCGGCGAGAGCCTGGATATCTGATAAAGTCTGGAAAGATTTTGTTTCAGCTTATCGCGATCAGCCCCAAACAGCTGGTTTAGAATTTCAGCCGAACGATCATTCGCCGCCAATATAGGAATGTTGCTGGTTTTAGAAAATACATAATATATTATAGTCAGGGAAGGAATAGACAACTGGCTCCGTTTGCATTTCTTTAATTCCAGTTCTGCGTCCTGAATCTTTTGTTTTTCAGCGATAATCGTATCCAGGATTGGCAGAAAATCCGAAAAGTATATCGGCCAGTAAATTCGGGACAATATTACCATAAAACTTAAAAACCCGCCAATAGAGAAGGACAATAAAAGCAAATGCCGGCTATATATAAAGGGAGTAGTCAGTAGTGCGGCCAGAATAAAAATCGCCAAAAAATGAAGTGCTACCTGCCCGGACCAGAACCTGTAGATGACTTTTTTTCTCGTGGCTTCAAAGCTCCAGTGCGGATACTCTCTTTGAAACCGGTCATGTGTGTCAGTGAAAAACTGATTTATTGAACCCGTTTTTAAAGGAGAGTCAAAAAAAATAAAAGACTTCATCGCTGCCCACATTTCTTTTTTCACGGTATTTCATTTCTATAAAATTACTATCGTTACACATTCAGTACTCATGCTGCAATTGATTTTAACGATACCTGAACTAATTTTATACAGGTATTTATATTATAACCTGGAGCTACCTCATGAAATCCAACCCAGCTTATCTCTTTTGCTCATTTTTATACGTATTTATCCCGCAGAAACTTCATGTCTCGACTCACCTTTAAATCCAGAACCTTGGCGTAGTGTTGTGTTGTCTTTAAATTCCGGTGGCCAAGCATTTTAGAAACGGTTTCTATCGGTACTCCGTTACTTAAGGTAACGGTCGTGGCGAAAGTGTGGCGGGCAATATGATATGTCAGGCTTTTGGATATTCCACAGACATCCGCAATTTCTTTCAGATAGGCATTCATTTTCTGATTGCTTAATACCGGAAGCACCCGGTCCTGGAGGATGCATTGGGGGTGGTTTTTATACTTTTCCATGAGACTTACTGCTACCGGGAGCAGCGGAATCCTGGAAGATGTATCCGTTTTTTGTCTCTTGATCGTCAGCCATTTTTCGTTATCAATACCCACTATCACTTCCGATTTCTTCAGTTTCTTTACATCCGCATAGGCAAGCCCCGAAAAACAACTGAATAAAAATATGTCCCGAACAATAGCCAGTCGTTCGATTGAGAACGGCTTAGTGGTGAGGGTTTGCAATTCGGTTTCTGTTAAAGCCGTTCGTTCAACCTCTCTTTTGGCCATTTTGAATCCAAAAAATGGGTCTTTTTCGAGCCAGCCATTTCTCAAGCACCGGTTCACAATCTTCCGGAAATTACTGAGGTATTTCATCGCCGAATTGTGATCGCAATTCCGAACACTTTTTAGCCAGTATTCATATTCTGATAAAAATTCAAAATTCAGACGGTTAATATCCATGTCGCTGGTTTTATATCGAGTTTCAATAAAAGACATTGTATGTCGGTACGACGTCTCATATCTCTGAAGGGTACCGGGGGCATATTCTTTTCCAACGAGCGAGCTCATCTGATCATTATGATGCTTAAATATCTCCATAAGCATTTTTTTCTCCCGGTTGATAGATTTTCCCAACATCACATCCTTGATATGGGCTGGGGTAATTTCCTTGTCCAGTTCAAGAAGTTTCCTTTTCGCTTCAAAAACCTTTTGCTGAAGGGTGTCCAGATAGGAATTAAACTCAGGGGCGCCCTCTTCCTTAGCACTCATCCTGCCAGAAATTTTATTCCACTTTTTTGATTCGCATTTTCTTTTGGTGCTTATATCACATGTTTCGCCATTCACTGTTATACGCATGTAGATAACAGATTTTTTATCGTGATCATGTTTGTTTTTTTTGACAAAAAAGCTCAAACCAAAACTCTTTTCCATTTTGACGATTTTAAAGCTGATAAAATTACCTCCCTTCGAAGGCAGAGACTTTTTTTCAATCTTTATAAGTTGTTAATACAAAGCGACTTGCGTTAAATTCAGGCGAGTTTTGTAAAACATAGTAAGGACCACGAAACTCGCATGAAAATTATCCGTGTAGTGGTGTAATTTGGAGTAATCTTAAAAACAAGAAAGCCCGCAAACACTGTATTTGCGGGCTTTCTTGATTTCTTTAAATCTAAAATAACTGATTTCAGCGGAGAGGGAGGGATTCGAACCCTCGATACAAGTTTAAGCTCGTATAACGGTTTAGCAAACCGGCCCTTTCGGCCACTCAGGCACCTCTCCAACTTTTTAACTCACTGACTAACAATAGGTCAACCGCTAACCCAAAACGGTCAACCGCTTTGGGGATGCAAAAATAAAGATTAATTGTACAGCTTCCGCATTTTCCATTTCCTAATCAAAAACTCTTAGTACCGAACAATAAACCCGGGCATTTTGAGTTATTTCTGTATCCAATGATCCTGTAAATGCCGTCCATGAAGAATTTTCTCCAGGCTGTAATTGAAAATACTCAGCCCCTGTCAAAAAAACTGCTGTTTACCTGCTTTATCTCAGGTTATTTGCTGGCCACCGTATTCTTTGCATTTTTCGGTCCCCAGGTTCATCATTTCCTTGATAATATACTCCAGTCGATATGAATCTCATACAAGTCATCAACCGCGTTATTCACCCGGACAGGAAAAGATCCATCGCCCTGCTGAAGCTGCGTCGTAAAACGGCCCACAAAAAAACCCACTCCCGTCTCGTTTAATCCGAGCAAGAATGGGTCTCTGTTAATTATTTCTCCATTTACATGGCGGCAAGCTGCACTTTCTGCTGCAATTCGGTCACGTTTTCTCTGAACAGACTATCGGTATCCATCAGGTCTTTAACCGTCTGGCATGAATGTATCACCGTGGTATGATCCCTTCCGCCAAAATGCTCACCAATCGTTTTTAAACTGTTCTTCGTAAAAGCCTTGGCGAGATACATCGTGATCTGACGCGCCTGCACAATTTCGCGTTTCCTCGTTTTCTGAAGAAGCTTATCGTAGGGAAGATCAAAATATTCGCAAACCATACGCTGTATGGTTTCTATGGTAATTTCCTTACTGCTCGTTTTAACAAAATTTCTCAGTACTTTCTTCGACAATTCCAGGTCTATTTCCCTCTTGTTAAGCGAAGACTGTGCCAGAAGGGATATCAAAGCACCTTCCAGCTCACGGACATTACTGTTAATGTTATAGGCCAGGTATTTTACAACTTCTTTAGGCATTTCCAGACCATCGTTCTTCATCTTCTGTTCGAGGATCTCAATGCGCACCTCATAGTCCGGAATCTGCAGATCCGCACTCAGTCCCCAGCGGAACCTGCTCAACAGCCTCTCCTGAACACCTTCCAGGTCTTTGGGCGGCTTATCCGAGGTCAGAATCAGCTGCTTTCCGCTCTGATGCAAATGGTTGAAAATGGCAAAGAAGGCATCCTGTGACTTTTCCGCACGGTTGAAAAACTGTACGTCGTCGATAATCAGCACGTCTACCATCTGGTAGAAATGGATAAAATCATTAATCGCATTATTCCGGCTGTGATCGATAAACTGGTTGATGAATTTCTCGGAACTGACATATAAAACAACCTTGTTATGATGGGTTCTGCGAACCTCATTCCCGATAGCCTGTGCAAGATGGGTTTTACCCAGCCCTACCCCTCCATAAATAACCAGGGGATTAAAGGAATTCGCACCCGGCTTTTCCGCTACCGTTTTTCCGGCACGACGGGCCACCCGGTTACAGTCACCTTCAATAAATACATCGAATGTATAAACCGGGTTAAGCTGGGAGTCGATCTGCATCTTCTTCAGACCCGGGATAACGAAAGGATTCTTAACCGGATTATTTATAATCAGGGGGAAATCCATTTCATTATTAGAAATCGTTTTATAATTATGTGCGGGAACATCCATAGTCAAAGGTTTGTTTTGCTGGTTGCCGCTGTCTACCATGATCCGGTATTCCAGGCAGGCATCCTTACCCAATATCCTACGCAAAGTTTTTGCCAACAAATTCACATAGTGTTCTTCCAGGTACTCATAAAAAAACTGACTCGGAACCTGGATTACCAAAACGTTCACTTTCAACTCAACCGGTCGAATGGGTTCAAACCATGTTTTATAATGCTGCCACTCAACAATATCTTTTATGATCTCAAGACAATTGGCCCAGACTTTTTCAAAGGTTTTCGGCATTACAAAAAAAGCAGTTTAAGGCTGGTTAAAAATCTGTTTTACAATTCGGTTTTTCGGAGGATTTTCTTGGACGGATTTTTTGTGGGGGGACGAATATCAATATTAATTCGGGAATAAAAAATTTTTTATTAACAGCTATTTTAAGGAAGTCCCCGGCTGCACAACTATCCATAAAAATAAATTTCTTCTCTGGTAAAAAATGAGCTAATTGGCTGGTAAAATAACAGTCAGTTGGTTATCCTGAACTTCTTGCGTCCGTAAATCGCGACAGACTTCGATGAACCGCCTTCACACGGTTACCCTGGTTGAGAGAAGGATCAACAAAACACAACAGCAGCGCAGGTTTAGAAAGAAAAAAATTGGAGAGGCGAAAAAAGTCGGGAATTGATTTAAAATATTTCTCCATATGATAACTGTTGTGACGCAATTGAAGATACAGATATTTTGACAGCATTCTGATTTAACCAAAGTTTTTTTAAAAAAAAATTTAGGCCTTTTTTCCTTTGTATAACTGGCATAGATTAAAGCGCGCTATACCAGTCAGTTCAGAGAAATTACCTGATCAAAAAGTCCACTGAAAATTTTTTTTAAAATATAGTTAGCCTAGTTTTACCAACTACAAATATTTTCAGTACTTTCTGCTACTTCTCGATTTTCCGGATGCAAAAAAAAATTCAGATAAAGGTTCCTGCAGGGAAAGGTTCCGATGAACAAATGATCCGGGAAGAACTGGCCAAACAGTCAGGCTATTCTTCAGAAAAAATCACCGGTTTTCATATTCTTAAAAGATCTCTGGATGCCCGTTCAAAGTTTCCTCACTGGCTGATCACTGCCGATGTTTTTATTAACGAACCTTTTATTCCACGCCAGATACTTGTTCAGCCGCCATCAGATGTTCGTCATGCGGCCAGATCGGTGCTGATCGTAGGAGCCGGACCGGCGGGCCTTTTTGCAGCACTGAGTCTGATCCGCTCAGGCATTCGTCCCGTGATCCTGGAAAGAGGAAAAGATATCCGGGCACGCCGCCGCGACCTGGCCGCTTTGAATAAAGAAGGCCTCATCAACACGGAAAGCAATTACTGTTTCGGGGAAGGCGGTGCGGGAACATACAGTGATGGTAAATTATATACACGCAGCAATAAGAGAGGCAATATTCAGCGGATACTCGATCTGTTTGTCCATTTCGGAGCAGAGGAAAATATCCTGTCAGACGCCCACCCGCATATTGGAACCAATAAATTGCCCGGTATCATCCAGTCAATGCGCGATTATATCATTGCCAGCGGCGGCGAAGTTCATTTTAACAAGAAGCTGACCGGCTGGAATGAGGAAAAGGAAAGAATCACCGAACTGCACAGTTCCGACGGCGACAGGCTCCATGCGGATGCCGTTATCCTGGCAACAGGTCATTCTGCGCGGGATATCTTTCAGTTGTTCCAGCACAAACAAAAACTGATTCATGCCAAACCCTTCGCGTTGGGCGTTCGGGTGGAACATCCCCAGGAACTGATTAATTCCATTCAATACCATTATATAAGAGAAACAGGCCCCAGGGTAGAAGGACTCCCCCCTGCTCCCTATCAGCTGATTCATACCGAAAACAACCGTTCTGTTTTTTCATTCTGTATGTGTCCCGGAGGTATCATTGCTCCGGCTTCCACTGATCATGGCGGGCTGGTAGTTAACGGATGGTCGCCTTCGAAGCGAAACAATCCCTTTGCGAATTCAGGTATCGTAGTGAATATTGAGGAGAAAGACTGGCAGGCTTTTTCCAGGTTCGGGCCGCTGGCAGCCATGCACTTTCAAAGCGCCATTGAACAAAATGCTTTTGCGGCGGGCGGCGGCTCGTTCAGGGCACCGGCGCAGCGGATGGTGGATTTCTCAAATGGTATGCTCTCGGGCTCCCTGCCCGTCTGTTCCTACACACCGGGAACCCAGTCTGCTGTTGTTTCAAATATCTTTCCGAAAGAAATAGCCGGCAGCCTTCAAATGGCCTTTCCGGCATTCGGAAAAAAAATGAAGGGATATTTTACACAAGAGGCAATTGTAGTCGCAGCAGAATCGAGAACTTCATCGCCCGTTCGTATTCCGCGGGATGAAGAAACCCTGGCCCATCCGCAGCTTAAAAATTTATTTCCCTGCGGCGAGGGAGCCGGTTACGCAGGAGGCATCATGAGCGCTGCCATGGATGGCGAGCGCGTTGCCGAAAAGATTGCGGAAATTTTTTCAACCAAACAGATCCAACATGTCCATGCTTGAAGTCAGTCACCTTAAAAAATATTTTACCACCCAGAAAGCGGTGGATGATATCAGCTTCCGGGTGGAAAAGGGGGCCATTTTCGGATTGCTCGGTCCCAACGGCGCGGGTAAGACCACGCTGATCAGGATGATCACCGGCATATTCTACCCGGACGAAGGAACCATTCTGCTGAACGGAAAAAAATTCAATGCCGATGAGGATTCAATACGCATTGGCTACATGCCCGAAGAAAGGGGTCTCTATAAAAAAATGAAGATCGGCGAACAGGCCATTTACCTGGCCCGGCTCAAAGGGCTTTCCTCTTCAGATGCACTCAGCCAGGTAAAGGAATGGTTTGTGCGTTTTGAAATGCAGAGCTGGTGGAATAAAAAAATCGAGGACCTGAGCAAGGGTATGGCGCAGAAACTGCAATTCGTAACCACCGTACTTCACCGGCCTGAACTGATTATTCTCGATGAACCATTCAGCGGTCTGGATCCCGTAAACGCGAACCTGATCAAAGACGAAATATTCCGGCTCGCTGCCAATGGGGCTTCCATTATTTTCAGTACGCACCGGATGGAACAGGTGGAAGAAATCTGTGATCAGATTGTGCTGATCAACAAGGGAACAAAGATCCTTGATGGTACGGTATCGAATGTAAAGCAGGATTTCAAAGAGAATCTGTTCCGCATCAGTGCCAGGCCCCTGCCTGCTCATTTTCCGGGTCAGCTTTTCGATGTGCTGTCGACAGACGATCAGACACTGACAATCCGAATCAAAGAAGGCTTCGGCCCCAATGATGTGTTGCGGTATTTTATAGACCAGCAATCCGGTGTATCTTCTTTCAACGAATTGTTGCCCACCCTCAACGAAATTTTCATCAAGCTGGTAGAGGGCACTTCCCTTTCACGCCAGTTTCAACCCATTCAAGCTTAATCTATGAATAAGATCGGCCTGATCGTTCGCCGGGAATATATCACCCGTATCAGAAATAAAACTTTTCTGCTTTCCACTTTTCTCCTGCCGATCATGATCGTACTGCTGATTGCCGGCACGGTTTACCTGGGCATTAAGGGAAAGTCCAATCACCGGATCGCGGTTTCGGACCAGAATGGTTATTTTAAGGATTACCTCAAAAGCGATTCCTCCCTGTTCTTTGTTTTTACGCCGGGCATCGACAGCTTGAACTATGCAGAAAAAAACTGCAGCGCGGTACTGATTATTCCGCCGCTGAATGAAGGAACCAAAACCATCTACCGGCTGAAATATAAAAAACAGCTTGGCCTGTCGAATATAGACGACCTGGAGAAACGCATCAATTCTGCGATTACCGATCACCTTATTTTTACGCGGACCAATATTACGCGTGCCCGCCTGGATTCGATCCGTACTTCGTCAGACATCGCGGAACTTCAAACATTCTCAGATGAAGGGAAGAAGGCAGAAGCATCCAGCCAGGGATTATCCTACGGTATCGGATACGCCTGCGGATTTCTCATTTATCTGCTGACCTTTATATATGGTGCCATGGTGATGCGCGGAGTGATGGAAGAAAAAACGAGCCGGGTGGCTGAAGTGATCGTGAGTTCCGTAAAACCATTTCCATTGATGCTGGGAAAAATCATCGGCATCGGTGCCGTGGGCCTTACGCAGTTCCTGATGTGGATCGGGTTGATCTTTGTTCTCGTGATGGTGGCGCAGGCATTTATTCCCCATGAATTATTGCAGGAAGTCAACAACATTCAAAAAGCAAATGCCATGGGCAGTGCGCAGGTTGCCCAATACAGCGAAGCGGCCCGCCAGATCTCCTCTGTTCAGCAGTCCATTCACAGTGCCAACTGGCTGCTGATCATCAGCTGTTTTGTTTTTTATTTTATAGGAGGTTATTTATTCTATGCATCCCTTTTTGCCGCCGTGGGCTCAGTGGTAAACGAAGATCCGCAGGAAGCGCAGTCACTGCTTTTGCCGATCAGTATGCCCATCATCTTTTCATTTATCATTATGTCCATAGCCGTGCAGGATCCGGGTGGTCCGCTGGCGGTTTGGGCCAGTATGATCCCCTTCAGTTCACCGATTGTCATGATGGCGCGCATACCCTACGGTGTGCCCACTACAGTTCCCTACTGGCAGCTGCTGCTGAGTATGGCCCTGCTGGCCGGCGGGTTTTTATTTTCGACCTGGATGGCAGGAAAAATTTACAGAACGGGCATACTGATGTATGGAAAAAAACCGAGCTGGAAAACGATGTGGAAATGGGCGTTTAAATCCTAATCCGTGAGTTTCACGGGCAGGGTGCTCACAGATGCGCTGGAGAAATAGTAAACTCTTTTTCTTGACAGCGGCAGAATGGCTTCATTCTGGGTACCTCTGGCGATGGTGATGCCGATATAGGAATTAACCGGAAACGGTTTCAGGTCTGTTCTGGAAAGCAGGTAGGTTCCATTGTCCGGTGCCGTGATACTGACTGTTGAAATTTTATTGGGCAGGGCGGAATCCCCTTTCTGGCTGAGAGCACTGTAATAAAACATCTGGATGATCACATGCCCCCAGGTATTTTCGCTGTCGGGCGACCAGTTCAGCTGCAGTCCGGAAATAACAGAAATGGAATCGGGATATTTTGTGATGGCGGCCGTGAGTTGCTTGGGAACATACACCGTACTGCTTACCGTGTCTGCTTCATCCGTACCATGAATGGTGATCAAAACGCGGCTGCCGAAAAAGGGGTAGCCCTTGCTGATTTCCGAAACGCCATAATCATAACTGTACGTGGAGTCGCGGCTCGGTGCGATGAGGAGATTGTTCACCGACAATGCCTTTACTCCGGTCACCTGATGATTGCTGCTGTCAATAAATGCGGCACTTACTCCGATATGCAATTCATCCGTATCCGTTTTGCTGAGTACCTGATTGGCGTTGATCAATACGTAGTTATAAACGGCAGTGTTTTGTGTACCGAACCAGGGGAAATTGTTAACCGGATTTGACGCTTCTTTGTGGCAGGAAATCAGACAACCCGCACTCAAAAGAAGCAGCAAAGGTTTTTGCATGCCGATGACTTCTGTTGTTACATAAATATAGTTTATTGTAAAGAATTTAAAAAAACAAACTCCGCACAGCGCTTACCTTTAAACGCATGGAATTCTCCAACAGCATTACGCGTTTATTTGGCATTCGTTATCCGATTATTCAGGCCGGTATGGTATGGAACAGTGGCTGGCGACTGGCATCGGCGGTGAGTAATTCGGGTGGCCTCGGGCTGATTGGCGGAGGCAGCATGTATCCCGATGTATTCAGGGAACAAATACGCAAAGCCCTTGCCGCCACACATCACCCTTTAGGGGTGAATATTCCGCTCATTTATCCGGATATAGAAAAGCATATCGATATTGTGATTCAGGAAAAAGTTCCCGTCGTTTTTACTTCTGCCGGTAATCCGGAAACCTGGACCGGCGTTTTAAAGGAAAAGGGAATTAAAGTGGTGCATGTAGTGAGTTCATCCCGGTTTGCACGGAAGGCTGCACAGGCGGGATGTGATGCCATAGTGGCCGAGGGATTTGAAGCGGGTGGACACAATGGAAGAGAGGAGACCACCACGCTCGTACTGATTCCGGCGGTAACGGAAGCGGTACAGATACCGGTCATCGCGGCGGGGGGAATTGCGACGGGCAGACAAATGTTTGCCGTTATGTCTCTGGGGGCTTCCGGAGTTCAAATCGGTACCCGGTTCCTGATGAGCGAAGAAGCGAGTTCACATCGTAATTTTAAGGAATATGTGATGAAGGCGGGGGAGGGAGACACCATGCTGGCCCTCAAATCCCTGGTTCCCGTCCGCCTGTTGAAAAACAATTTTTTCAGGCAGGTGAGAGAAGCCGAGCAGGCAGGCAGTCCCGCAGGGCATTTGAGACAGCTGTTAGGGCACGGGAGAGCCAAAAAAGGCATGTTTGAAGGAGATCTTGAAGAGGGGGAACTGGAGGCCGGTCAGGTCAGTGCGTTGATTCATGACATTCTACCGGCAGCCCGGATTATGGAAAATTTATGGTTTGAATTTAGGAAAACCTGGGATGAACCTTTACCTTGTAAACCGCAACTACCATGAAAATCTCCTTTTATCTCGTATTTTTTGTTTTAACATGTCTGGTTTCATGCGGACTCTATGCCAATGATGGCAATACGGATCCCTGTCTGATCAAGGGGCAGGTAGTGGATGCAGTGACCAAAAAACCTGTTTCCGGTGTAACCGTCTCTGTTATGGCTCCCGGCGATCAGAACTCCAAAGAAGCAGTTACGGATGTAGATGGCTATTATTTTTTCAAACAGCTGCCGGGATCGCATGTTAATCTGCGATTCGAAAAAAAGGGATACCAGAAATATAAGTACCAGGAAATGATTGAGGTCCAGGAAAAGAAAACCGTAAAGGTGAATGTGGAAGTATCCCCCGATGCCAATGCCGACGCTCAGACCGACGATTCAGAATATCCGCTTTTGAAGATACTGGGAATGAAATAATTTTTTAAGCCTAAAGCTCAAAGCCAAAAGCCGAAAACTGGCTTTCACACTACCACACTAACTAAGACTCCCCCAAATCAATCTCCGTATTGTCCCCGATATTCAGGCTCCTGCTCTCTCCCTTCACTTCCGTGTCACTGCCTATCAGGGAATGCGTGAGCACGATATCATAGAGATTGGCAAAGGAACCTATAATGGAATCTTTAAGAATGGAATAATTAATATTTGTTTTTTCGCCGATCGCCACGTTAGGGCCAATGATGGAATTCTTGATCGTGCAACCAGAGGCAATGTTTACCGGATGAATCACAATCGTATTTTCCAGCTGATGATCCGGTGCTATATTACTACCGAATTTTTTGAGGAGTTTGGCATTGGACTCCAGCAGGGTTTCCTTCTTTCCGCAGTCAAACCAGTTCTGCACTTTAAATGACTCAAAGTGCACCCCATTGCGGATCATGCATTCAATGGCATCGGTTAAATTATATTCGCCATAACTCGTGAGCTGATTGCGGATATTGTTTTCAAGGCAGGAAAAAAGAGCTTCCGTTTCACGTATCTTATAAATCCCCACCAGGGCCATATTCGATTTTGGAATCTGTGGTTTTTCCACCACCCTGCTGATGGTTCCGTTATCTTCTATTTCCGCTACTCCGAAATCGCGCGGGTCATCCACTCTTTTAACACCCAGCAGAGAGCCTGCACTTTCCACGATCGGCCTGATGTCATACTCACAGATGGTATCGCCCAGCACAATAAATATTTCGTCGTTGGCAACCAGATCCTTTGTCAGTAAAATCGCCTGCCCGATACCATGCCTTTCCGTTTGAAAAACAAAACTCGAACGGAGATCCGGATATTTATCCTTAACGTAGTCCTGAATTTTTGTACCCAGGTAACCGACAATAAAAATAAATTCCGTGATGCCTCCTTCCATGAGCTGATCCACGATAATACTTAAAATCGTTTTTCCAGCGAGAGGAATCAGAGCCTTGGGTTGCGTGTATGTATGCGGCCTTAATTTGGTACCGGCGCCAGCTACGGGAATAATTGCTTTCATATTCAGTATTTGCCTCCGGCGCTAAAACAAAAATTTTGTCCGAGTCGCTTCTATGGCTGATCCTGTAGCGGTAAAGTTCAGGAAAAAATGGTCATTTGAACGAAAATTCTATTTTAGGTCTTAAATTAAATGTTCCAAGTCAACTTTCAATTATGAAAATCCGATTCCTGTTTTTTATATCTCCATTTTTCTTCCTCTCCCTGCAGTCGCAGACAACGGCAAACCGGATTGATTCTCTCATGCATTCGTGGTATAAAGCAGATGAACCGGGAGCGGTGATTTCCATTACAAAACAGAACCGGATCATTTTCAAAAAATGTTATGGCCTGGCTGATCTGACAACCCATCAGGCCATTACGCCTGATGGGAATTTTAATATCGGGTCACTGACCAAACAGTTTACTGCTTACGCTCTTTTACAATTATTTTACCAGGGGAAATTTTTAATGACTGATTCCATCGGCCATTTCTTCCGTTTGCCCGCCCCCCTTGCCGGTGTCCAAATCGGTGCGCTTCTGAGTCATTCTTCCGGAATTCCTGATCACTACGCATTTACCGATACGATTAAAGTAAGGCACGCGACGGACAGGGATGTGCTCGTTGCCCTTCAGCAGGCAGATCATTTATATTTTACACCGGGTACGCATTACCGTTATAGCAATACTGCTTATTGTCTGCTGGGTTTACTGATCGAAAAACTGAGCGGTCTTTCTTATGCCGCCTATCTTCAGCAAAATATATTTTCCCCTCTCAGGATGGACGACGCAACGATATTTCAATACGGCCATTCCATCAAAAGGCGCGTGCGCGGATATGAAAAAACAGCAGGGGGAAAATTTGTACCTGCCGATGCGGATCAATCCGTTTTTTATTCTACCGAAGCCGATGGCGGTTTGTATATTTCCATGAACAATTATATCAAATGGTGCAGGGCGATAGAGTTTGGAAAATTTTCCCGTACCTCCATGATTCATTACGCCTGGATGCCGCATACCGGCGTAGATACGACGTCCGGACTTTATTACGGTTGTGGCTGGTTTATTCAGCAGCCAGCCGGTGTAAAAAAACCTTCGGTGATATATCACACGGGGTTTAACGGAGGTTTCAGAACCGTTGTTCTTATGATTCCATCGCTTGATTACTGCATATCCATATTTTCCAACCGCGGAGATGCGGACCTGGAAGAAAGGGTGGCAGAGATCAATAAAATACTGGGCATACCCGATAATTCTTTTATCAAATCGGGCCCTCTTGAATCTTTTAATAATAGTTGGCCTAAATTTGCGCCATGCAAAGAGACCAGCTCGTTTTCGACCTCATTCACCAGGAACTTGAACGCCAAAGGCATGGTATTGAACTGATTGCCTCTGAAAATTTTACTTCCCTGCAGGTGATGCAGGCGATGGGTAATGTGATGACTAACAAATATGCAGAGGGTTATCCGGGACGACGCTACTACGGCGGATGTGAAATTGTGGATCAGACAGAACAGCTTGCCATTGATCGCCTGAAACAAATATTCCATTGCGAATACGCCAATGTGCAGCCCCATAGCGGTGCGCAGGCAAATGCCGCTGTTTGTCTGGCCGTTCTTCAGCCCGGCGACAAGATACTGGGGCTCGATCTGAGTATGGGCGGACATCTCACCCATGGTTCTGCAGTCAATTTTTCGGGAAAGCTTTATCAGCCGCATTTTTACGGTGTGAAGAAAGACGATGGACGGGTGGATTATGAAAGCATGGAAAAAGTAGCTCTCGCAGAAAAACCAAAACTCATTATCTGTGGCGCTTCTGCTTACAGCAGGGATTGGGATTACCCCAGAATTCGCGCTATCGCCGACAAAGTAGGTGCCCTGGTCATGTGTGATATGGCGCATCCCGCGGGACTGATTGCCAAAAATTTATTAAGCTCCCCTTTCGACTATTGTCATTTTGTTACCTCCACCACACATAAAACGCTGAGAGGACCCCGCGGGGGAATTATCCTGATGAAAAAGGATTTCGACAATCCTTTTGGACTGAAGGACAATAAGGGTCAGATACGGCCAATGAGTAATCTGCTGGATATGGCTGTATTTCCCGGAATTCAGGGTGGTCCGCTCGAACACGTTATAGCAGCCAAAGCCATTGCATTCGGAGAGATTCTGACGGAAGAATTTACGGACTATGCCAAACAGATTATCGTGAATGCGCAGGCGATGAGCGCCTGCTTCACTAAAAAAGGATATGATATTGTTTCCGGAGGCACAGATAATCACCTGCTGCTGATTGATCTGAGAAATAAAAATATCAGTGGTAAAAAAGCAGAGATTGCACTGGGCAAGGCAGAAATTACGGTGAACAAAAACATGGTACCTTTTGACGACAAAAGCGCATTCGTCACCTCCGGCATCCGCGTAGGTGTTCCCGCCATTACCACCCGTGGTTTTAAGGTAGAACACATGAGCGCCGTGGTGGACTTTATTGATGAAGCCATCGTAAATGCAGAAAACGAAATCGTGCTGGGTGAAATAAAAAACAGGATTAACACTTATATGAATGCTTTTCCACTGTATCCGGAGTGGACTTAGAAAGCTTAAAGCTTAAAGTCAGGTGGAGCAGATAAAGGGCCGTTCGGCCGGAACAGAAGGTTGATGGAATTTAACGCTTACAAAATTTTCGTATGCTTCAAAGAATGCAATCTGTGTGGCTGGCGCTTGCCGCGATTTGTGCTGTACTTACGCTTAAGTTTTCTTTTTACAGCGGCAATTTCGATGTGGCCGGACAGCTTCCCGTTTTTAAATACCTCACCGCCACTTTTAATATCTGGCTGCTCATACTTACCATCGCCATTGTTTGTATAGCCGCCATAGCTATTTTTCTCTATAAAAACAGAAAGCTTCAGGCACGTCTGGCCATTCTCGGCATTTTTCTTTCACTGCTGAATATCTTTTTGTATTTCAGGCAATCACAAAAATTCATTATTGGCAATTACGATCTGACAGCTATTCTGGCGATTGCCTTACCTGTATTCTTTTTTCTGGCCTTCCGCGGAATTTATAAGGATCAGAAGCTCGTGAAGAGCCTGGATAGGCTGAGGTAGAATGAGAGTACAGGAGTACAGGAGTACAGGAGTACAGGAGTACAGAAGTACAGGAGTTCTTGTGATTTAGTTAATACTCCTGTACTACTGTACTTCTGTACTGAATAGTGTATTATTTCCTGGTTAGTGTGTTCGTGTCAGAGGTACTTTCCCGTATAACTTTCCTTCACTTTCTTCAGGCCCGCGGGAGGGCCTTCGTATACCAGATTTCCTCCGGCATCGCCCGCTTCGGGACCGAGATCGATGACCCAGTCGGCCGAATGAATCACATCCGTATTATGTTCCACAACCAGTACAGAATGCCCCTGGTCTATGAGTGCAGTAAAAGAAGTGAGGAGTTTTTTGATGTCATTGAAATGAAGACCCGTGGTGGGTTCATCAAAAATAAAAAGAATATGCCCCAGGCTTTTGCCCTTGCCAAGGAAGGAGGCCAGTTTCACACGCTGCGCTTCTCCTCCCGATAAGGTATCAGACGACTGGCCCAGTTTCACGTAGCCGAGACCCACGCTACTCAGTGGCCGCAGCTTTTGCAAAATATCTTTTTCGTCTTTAAAAAATTCAAGCGCATCATCCACACTCATCTCCAGCACATCGTGTATACTTTTCGTGTGATAATGCACTTCGAGTACTTCATCCTTAAACCGTTTTCCCCCACACACTTCGCAGGTCAGGTGCACATCTGCGAGGAATTGCATTTCCACCACCTGTTCTCCCTCTCCTTTGCAGGTATCGCAGCGGCCGCCATCTACATTAAATGAAAAATGCTTGGGCTGAAAACCGCGCAGTTTACTCAATGGTTGTTTTGAAAATAATTCCCTGATTTCATCAAATGCTTTTACATAGGTCACCGGATTACTGCGTGAAGATTTCCCGATCGGATTCTGGTCAACCAGTTCAATCTGACTGATGGCATCCACATCGCCGGTGATCGACATATGCATACCCACTTTATCTGCAAATTCACCCTTCAGCTTTTGAAGTGCGGGATAAAGAATCTGTTTGACCAGCGTGGTTTTTCCGCTGCCGCTGACCCCGCTCACAACACAGAGCATATTCAATGGAAAAGCTACCGTGATATTTTTCAGATTGTGCTGTCGCGCTCCATTCACCGTAATGAATTGTCCCGCTTTACGTAATTTAAGTGGCGCCTCGATTTTTAAATCGCCCCGGAGATATTTACCTGTCAGGCTATTTTCAGACTGAATAATCGCGTCATAATTGCCAGCAGCAACCACTTCACCTCCGAGATGACTGGCCAGCGGCCCCATGTCGATAATATGATCCGCTTCCCGCATCATCATTTCATCGTGTTCCACCACAACCACCGTATTGCCCAAATCGCGTAATTCTTTCAAAACGGTAATTAGTCTCCGGGTATCCCGCGCGTGCAGCCCAATGGAAGGTTCGTCCAGAATATATAATGAATTAGTCAGGTTGCTTCCCAGCGAACGCGTCAACTGAATGCGCTGGCTCTCACCCCCACTGAGGGAATTGGCCAGCCGGTTCAGGGTCAGATAACCCAAACCCACGTCCAGCAAAGTTTTCAGGCGGTTGTGTATTTCAATCAGTATCCGTTTGGCCACCTGTTGCTGATAAGAACTGAATCGTAAACTGCTAAACCATTGCTGTAATTGATCAACGGGCATGGCGCATACTTCGCCAATATGCAGATCGCCGATTTTTATATACAGTGCTTCAGGTCGTAAACGGTAGCCTTTACAATCCGGACAGTTCGTGCGGCCGCGGTATCTTGACAGCAACACCCGGTATTGCACTTTGTACAGATTCTTTTCTACCTCTTTAAAAAAATCACTGATCCCGCTCACCTCTTTATTACCCTCCCACAATAATTGATATTGTGTTTTACTCAGATCTACAACCGGTTTATGAATCGGAAAATCATACTTTTTAGAGGTTCTTATGAACTGGTCCTTCCAGGCACTTAGTTTTTCTCCCTTCCAGGGCGCCACGGCGTTTTCAAATAAACTGAGCCGCTTGTCGGGAATCACCAGATCCTCGTCAATTCCGAGCACCTGTCCGAAACCTTCACAGACAGGACAGGCTCCATATGGATTATTGAAAGAAAAAAGGTTGGGTACCGGCTCCTCGAAACGGATACCATCCAGTTCGAACCGGTTACTGAAAGGAATTTTTTCTTCTCCGTTGATTTCGAGCAGCATTTGTCCCTCCCCTTCATAAAATGCGGTGCCGATCGAATCCGCCAGCCGGTGCTGGTCATCCTCATCGAATGTTTTGGTCAGTATCCGGTCGATCAGCAGAAAGGAATTATTTTTCGGAAGTTTGGGTTCTGCTGCTTTCTTCTGTTTACCCGTCTCAGAAGCAACGGGCAGCAGATCTTCAATCCGGATAATTTCCTGGTTCACGTATAACCTGCTGAAGCCTTTTTGCAAAAGGATATTCAGTTCCTCAATGGTATTTCTGTTGGTATGCTGTTTAAAGGGAACCAGGATCAGTACTTTATCACCCACAGGTCTGTTCTGCATCCGTTGAATCACATCCTGCACATCCTGTTTTTTTACCTCCATGCCCGAAACCGGAGAATAAGTAATCCCTACACGGGCATAGAGCAGTCGCAGGTAATCATATAGTTCGGTCATGCTGCCAACCGTGGAGCGGGGTGTGCGGGTAGTTACTTTCTGTTCTATGGCGATGGCGGGACAAAGTCCTTTAATATAGTCCACATCCGGTTTGTCCATTCTGGCCATAAACTGACGCGCATAGGCACTCAGGCTCTCTGCATATCTTCTCTGACCCTCTGCAAAAAGGGTATCGATGGTCAACGAAGATTTGCCGGAACCTGATACACCTGTAACGACAATAAATTTATTGCGTGGAAAGTTGACCGAAATATTCTTCAGATTGTGGACCCTGGCCCCTTTTATTTCAATAAAATCACGGGTGGAAACGGGGTTGGATACGGAAGAAGCCTTTTTGACTTTGCTGGTAGTTGGCATAAATTGGAAAAACAAATATATTGGAAGTGAAACGATTGTACCGTAGTTTCCCATAGGGGGAAAGAAGGATAGGAACCTCTACAACAAATTATTTTCCCAAAATGTTGTTTTTTCCAAAAATTGTATATCTTTAATTCCTGATTAACATTTAACAACACAATAAAAAAGTTTTATAGAGTAAGAACTTCTACACCGAAAAGCCAAGCATTTTTTTAGAAATCCAACATATATCCTATCACCTTTAAAAACCGTAGAAGTTTATGAATTCGCTACGTACGAAAACCGACCATGAGTTAATCCATTCTTTTCGCGACGGCGATTTACAGGCTCTTGAAGCTCTCGTAATCCGCCACAAGGACAAGCTGTACACTTCGATTCTCTTCCTCGTCAAAGACAAGTATCTGGCCGAGGACATTTTCCAGGATGTTCTGATTAAGATTATTGACACCATTCGTGGGGGTCGGTACACAGAAGAAGGCAAATTCCTTCCCTGGGCGATGCGTATTGCACACAACCTATGCGTTGACCATTTCCGCAAGGTGAAAAGAACTCCCGCCATCAAAACGAGCGATGACCGCGACATTTTCGAAGTCATCAATTTTACTGAAGACGGAGCTGATGTAAAAATCATGAAGAGACAGAGCCATGACCGTGTACGACGGATGCTGGATCTGCTTCCTGAAGATCAGCGCGAAGTGATTATCCTTCGGCATTATGCTGACCTGAGTTTCAAGGAAATTGCTTCCCTGACAAACTGCAGCATCAATACCGCCCTGGGCCGTATGCGCTATGGTCTGATCAATCTTCGCAAAATGATGGTGGAAAAAAGAATTGCCCTCTAAGAAATTTTACACTGCATTGAATGAAAGAGGCCGCCTCCCTGAAGAGGCGGCCTCTTTTCATTGCCTTACCCTCCTATTTGCGAAAAGCAGACAGGCCACAGTCAAGCCACTGTGAAAATTCGCTTGCTTTAGGCGTGTAACCCTTTGTGTATGTGAGGATTTTCTCATCCGGACTAACCAGCGCATATTGTGGCTGGGACACCGCATTGAAATTTTCCGACTGGAAAGTGGCCCATTTATCACCCACCGTAATAATATTCTTTTGTGCTCCATCCTTGGTAGTGTAAAGCATTTGGGATGCAGCGGGAAGCAGCCTGCGTTCATCAACATATAAAGAAACCACCACAAAGGAGTCCATCATTCTTTTTCTTACTTCAGGATCCGTCCACACATTTTCTTCCATCCTGCGGCAATTCACGCATGCCCATCCGGTAAAATCAATGAGCAGGGGTTTGTTCAATTTTTTTGCCAGGGCAAGGGCCTCTTCGTAATCCCTCAGCGTTTCTACCCCGTGTGCGCAGTTTACCGGGTTTTTGTACACGGAATAACAAAGAGGGGGCGGGAATCCGCTAATCAATGTCAGGTTGGCCGCAGCCGTATTGGTTACGCCGGGCAGGAGGTAAATGGTGGCTATTCCAAAGAAAACCAGGAAGGCGGCTCTTGCCGCACTCATTTTTTTAAAGGGGCTGTCATGCGGAAAGCGGATTCTACCCATCAGGTAGAGGGTGATGAGGAAACCTATGAGAATCCAGAAACCGATAAATATCTCGCGTTTTACCAGTCCCCATTGTTCCACCAGGTCGGCATTGGAAAGAAATTTGATTGCCATCGCCAGCTCCAGAAAACCCAGCACCACTTTTACGGATCCGAGCCAGCCACCGGATTTGGGAAGCGATCCCAGCCATTGCGGAAAAAGGGCAAAAAGGGCAAAAGGAAGGGCCAGGCCCAGGCCAAAACCTCCCATTCCAAAACTAAGCTGAATGGCTCCGCCATGATTTGACAGGGCCCCGGCCAGCAGGGAACCCAGTATCGGGCCTGTACAGGAAAAGGATACTATGGCCAGGGTGAGCGCCATAAAGAAAATACCGGCCAGGCTGGATCCGCCAGATTTATTTCCTACCGAATTAGCCACACTACCCGGCAGGGTGATTTCAAAATAACCAAAAAAGGAGATGGCAAAGACCACGAAAATGACAAAAAAGATGAGGTTAAGCCAGACGTTAGTAGAAATATTATTCAGTATTTCCGGATCTGTGTGATCCAGCAAATGGAAGGGCAGGCTGAGTAAAACATAGATCAGAAAAATAAAAAAACCATAGAGAAAGGCATGCCATTTTCCCTTACCCTGGCTTTTTGTAAAAAAGGAAACGGTCAGCGGAATCAGGGGGAAAACACAGGGGGTCAGCAGGGCGATAAATCCACCCAGCAGGCCAAGAAGGAAAATACTCAGCAGTCCCTTGCCGGCTGTGCCCGTATCGCCGCATGCGCTCACCGGATGTTTCAGATCGAAACCGGTGATCCGGACACGTGCGTTTTTACTGATACCGCCTTCGAGTGTGGTATGGAAAGAATAACTGCCGGAATAAAATGAATCGGCCTTGCCGTAGTAATAATTCAGTGTCCCGAATAACTGCGAGGGCACCACTCCTTTTATCTGAACCGGAATAGTCAATTTTGCCTGACCGGGATATAAATTAAAAACGGCGTTACCAAAAATGGATACGGAATGTTTGATGGAGCTGCCCTCGGAGATAAAAGGTGATTTCACAGAAAAGGAACTGTCCGGAAAAGCAAGTTCCATGGAAGGGGTTCCACTCAGATCCTGATCCGGACCATACAGAAACCAGCCGGATTTTATCCGGGCCTGAAAAATCAGCTGATAGTTCCCGGAAGCGGATTTGGATGAATGAAGATCCCAGGATACGACTGTACTGTCCTGACTATGACCCTGATAGAAAAAAGAAAGCAGGAGGATAAGGACGAATCCGGTCTTTTTAAACATAGCCAAAAATATACTAAGGTATAGCCAAAACAGACTCTCTCGAAGCGGTATGGAGGTTTTTACTACTGAAGATTTGTTGAAATAGCCTGCGTCCGTCGATATTGCCCAGACTATCCGAAACCGCCCTTTCCGGATGTGGCATGAGGCCGATCACGTTACCTTCCTTATTACAAATGCCTGCAATATGACGGGTACTTCCGTTGGGATTGGCCAAATCGGTTACAAATCCTTCGGCATCACAGTACTTCCACAACACCTGGTTATTGGCTTCGAGCCCGTCGAGTAACTGATCATCGGCATAAAATCTTCCTTCTCCATGAGCAATGGGAATTTTCAGCACCTGCTCGTCTGCACCTTTAATAAACACATTTTTCCCTATAAATTGCTGGTTTGCATTTCTTAATAAAACACCAGGTAAAAGCCGGGATTCGCAAAGCACCTGGAAACCGTTGCAAACGCCTAATACCATTCCTCCCTTTTCGGCAAATCGGATCAGGGGTTGCATCAGGGGACTGAATCGTGCAATGGCGCCGCAACGCAGGTAGTCTCCATAAGAAAATCCACCGGGTAATACGATACAATCCTGCGTACCAAACATGCTCAGATCCGTATCCTTATGCCATAGCATAATTACCTCATACCCCAGCTCGTCCTGCAGCGCGAACTGCATGTCCCGATCACAGTTGGAACCCGGGAATACAACAACACCAAATTTCATATTTTACTATTGTGCTGTAAAGATAAATTAATTAGCGCCCAAAGCCTAAAGCTCAAAGCTTAAAACTTTCTAAATGCCGATCCATTTCATTACATCATTTCTACTTCAGTGAGTCTCCATGGCGGGCGCTCCAAAACGGGCGTTCCGCTACATCAGGTAATTGATCACTATCGCAACACTAAAACTGACCCAGTGAAGTACCCGGGGGAGCAACTTGTTCTGCGGGTAGTAATAAGCTGCCGAATGAAAAACGGCAAAGGGCATCGCTGTTACGATCCAGTTTTCGTAAGATCCTGCTTTATTAATAATAATAACCAGTATGGCCGCAATCAGGAAAACGAGCAGCAGGCTCCAGCTTTTCCTGACATGGATCAGCATTTTATTCAGATTGTTCTGTACATAAATTCCCCCGGCAATAAATGGGATTACCAATAAACTGATCGAAGCGATGATCCATACAGAGCCCGGGATTGCCGGAAAGGTAAAACGTATATGGGGCAGCAGATTGCTCCAGTTCAGCTGGTGAACGAAATACAAAATCAGAATGAGGAAATAGTAAGGCGAAGTAAAACCGATAAAACCCACGAACCATTCCTGGATTCTAAAGGGACGCATGATAAGAAGTGCAAAAAATAATAAAATTAAAAATGCAATCGCAGGCATATAGAGCAGGGTGGCCAGTCCGAGGAAAAGCCCGATATTGAAAATAGCTGTTACAGGAGAAGGACTGTTATATAAAGCGACCATCCGGTACCAGCACCAGATCATAATCGAATTAATCAGCAGCGGCGCAGAAAAATGCCCCCAGTCAGGCAAGAGGGAGGTGATCAGGATATAACACATGGCCGGCAGGTAGTTCGGTTTCGGCAGCATTTTATGAAAATTGCAGATACTGTTGAGCAGCGTGGCCTGGGCGAACAGGATAATGAAGCTGAGTATGGCATAGGGAAGGGCTGCCTGCCCGAAAAGAGAATTGAGCAGGGTCAATACATAGCGGTACAAATAATTGTCTTCCGCGTGAAGAACAGGTGGAAAAGGATGCAGGAATAAAGGAAACTTAAGAACTAAAGCATATATAAAAAGCAACAAAGCATTAGTAGATGCTTTTTGTTTGAAAATACCGATCACCTTAAGGGTTTTAAAAATCTATTTTAGCGAAGCAAAGATAGTTTCTATACAGGCAAGGTATTACAATTTGGTTACTGGCAACCTGTTTTCCAATCCTCGGCATAAAAGAATATCCTTTATCCAGGTTATGAAAAGTAGGAAGCCGGTTCACTTTTCCATCGCCCGAAATACTCTGATCCATCAGCAGCAGCGTTCTTTTTTCGAACTGGTTATACAGGAAATGCAGTTCCCCTCCGGTATTGACTGTCTGAAAAGAAAGCTGGTTGGACACATCGTCGTCGAACTGGCTTTTGGCAATCACGTTACTCCATTCCATATTATTGTTTTTGTCGAAAGAAAGCACCAGTATATTTTCGGCATTGTACCTGTTGATCTGTCCCTGTCCGTAACGGTTATAGGGAGAATAAGGAGAGTAAGGAGAATAAGGTGAATAATAATCAATTGGACTTACCGGTCCGTACATGTAATCCATCCGGTTAAAGGGTGTTCCTCTGGTGGTAGTAAATTCCGATTCGCTGATCAGGATATATCCTCCGTCTTTTTTTACCACTATTTTTTTTATAAAATAGTCATTAAAAGCCATTTTTACATTTGATTCCGAGCTCTTGGCCATGGTTCTCAGATCGTCATTGAATATCGTGACCGCCTCGGTAAACTTGGCATCCGATGCCTTATCCCAGATGACCGTATAAAGACCTTCGATATTACCCCTTCTCTGTTTATAATAAAATGCAGACAGAATATACCTTTTGTTGAAATTGTCCACTTTCAGCTTTACCTCATCAAGCACTTTATCGGATGAGCCGATATTCCGGATAGCGAAGGTGTCGGCGGTAGGCCCTTTGGATACAAGCGAAACGTTGGTCAGGTAATCTCCGCTGCCCTGTCTGGCAAAACGGGTAAAAACCAGCTGTCCGTCATTATCCATTTCAAAATTGGAGAAAAGGTCGGCACGGTCCTGGACCTGCATATTGATCCGGTGGCGGTCCTGCAATTCCAGGTTTTTGTCAAACAGAAAGCTGGTAAATGTATAGTTACGGGGGTTCCTGGTATTTATTTTTAACGCCATCAGGTGCAGCTTATCCTCACTGACGATATTGGTATAAATTTTTGCCGAACTGCTTCCGGCCTGTGTGGTATCCATTTCATAAGGCTGTCCTACCAGTTGTCCGAGCCCGTCCAGTTTGTATGCCGTAAGGTGCACCACATTTTTTTTCTGGTATTCGCATAACAGATAAAAGAAATCGGGGTACTGCACAAAATCCACATTGGTATAATGGGAAGGCAGAAAGCCGAGATTCACCCGCTGAACCAGCTTCATATCGGCATTATATATCGAGATCACATTATCTGACCGGTTATTCTTAAATACCAGCACATTGCCTGCTACCCGGCCAATGATCTCGAAATCTGTTTTACGGGTATCGTCTGTTTCCGGTTCGGTGTAAGAAATGCGTTGGGCCTGCATGCAAAGAGGTAAAAAAAGTACCAGGCCAAGTAATCTTAAATTCATACAAAAAGCGCTTATAGGGATTGGTATAAAATTCAAGTTACTCAAAACTCCGTTGAGAATCTGTTAATTTCATCCTATTCCCTATATCTTTGTAGGGATTGCTTAATATGTATGCCATTGGTTGCCATTGAAAAATTCCGACCCGTTTCGAAACCAACTTAATCTTGGACAGAAGTGAGCAAACAAATTGACAAGGTTACACTCGGCAACCTGGTTATTGCTTTAGGTATTATTTACGGAGATATCGGAACATCTCCGCTCTACGTACTGAACGCCATTATCAATGGTCGCGCTATCAGCGAATTATTAATTATAGGAAGTCTGTCCTGTATTATATGGACGTTAACACTTCAAACCACCGTAAAATACGTGTGGCTTACCCTCAATGCCGACAATAAGGGAGAGGGTGGAATTTTTTCTCTTTACGCACTGGTTCGCCGTCAGCGCAGGTGGCTGGTGCTACCCGCCATGATCGGCGGCGCCGCCCTTCTTGCTGATGGAATGATTACCCCGCCGATTTCCGTGACTTCAGCCATAGAAGGATTAAGACAATTGCCCAGTCTGAGTTATATCCCCCAGGATACGATTGTATATATCGTACTGGGACTGATGGTTGTGCTTTTTTTCCTGCAGCAGTTCGGAACGGATTCCATAGGTAAACTCTTTGGCCCGATCATGTTCCTCTGGTTCGGCATGATGGCCGTACTGGGAAGCAGCCATCTTGTAGACGACCTGGGCATTTTCAAGGCGCTGAATCCGGTTTATGCGATCGAACTGCTGACGATGTACCCAAAAGGCTTTTGGCTGCTTGGTGCGGTATTTCTTTGTACCACCGGGGCGGAAGCTTTGTATTCCGATCTCGGACACTGCGGAAAGAAAAATATACGCATATCCTGGGTCTATGTAAAGACCTGCCTCATCCTGAATTACCTGGGTCAGGGCGCCTGGCTGTTGCATAACCAGCTGGGCAAAGTGTATGACACGGCCCACAACAATGTGTTTTACAGTATTATGCCCGATTGGTTCCTGATCCCCGGCATCCTCATTGCCACTGCAGCGGCCATTATTGCCAGTCAGGCCCTGATCAGCGGATCCTTTACGCTCATCAGTGAAAGTATGCGGCTGAATCTCTGGCCCAAATTCCGGATCAGCTATCCCACGGAACAAAAAGGTCAGTTGTATATCCCGGCCATCAATTTTTTACTCTTTATCGGATGCTGCAGTATTACCCTGTATTTCAGGTCTTCTTCACATATGGAAGCGGCTTACGGGCTTGCTATTACACTCTGTATGCTGGCTACTTCGATTTTATTTGCCAACTACCTGATTTCAAAAAGGGCGCCCACCATATTTATTTACCTGTATCTCAGCACCTATCTCATTATTGAATTCAGCTTTCTCTTTGCGAACCTCGACAAATTTCCACACGGTGGTTTTGTTACCCTGATTGTAGGCGGCGCGTTGTTCGGAATTATGTATGTCTGGTACCGCTCGCGTAAAATCAAGAACCGCTATGTGGAGTTTGTGCGTATGGAAAACTACATTCCCCAGATCCAGGAACTCAGCACAGACCGGACGGTGCCTAAATTTGCAACGCATCTGATGTACATGACGAGTGCCAACAATCCAAAAGAAATCGAGCACAAAATCATTTATTCCATTCTGAATAAAAAACCGAAACGTGCCGATATCTACTGGTTTGTGCATATTGATACCCTGGATGATCCTTACACTTCAGAGTATTCGGTAGATCATATTATTCCCAACGATATTATCCGTGTTGAATTCAGACTCGGTTTCCGCATTGAACCCCGGATCAATCTGATGATCCGGAAAGTGGTGGAGGACCTGGTAAAAAACAGGGAGGTTAATATTACCAGCCGTTACGAATCACTGGAAAGAAATAATGTGGTAGGCGATTTTCAGATCGTGGTGATGGAAAAATACCTGAGCCAGGATAATGAACTCTCTTTCTTCGAACGGGTGATCATGAAACTTTATTTCTGGCTGAAAGAAGCCAGTCTCTCGGAAGAACGGGGATTCGGACTCGATCCTTCCAATGTACTGATTGAGAAATTCCCTCTCATTGTTTCACCCCTTCCGGATCTCAGCCTGAAAAGAATAGGGGAAAACTAGTACAGGAGCATTAACTAAATCACAATCACTCCTGTACTTCTGTACTCCTGTACTCTCATACTACTTCAACAATGCCTTTTTCCCGCAGAAACGAAACTCTGGCTTCAGGAACAAAATAATGATTATGCGAAACGGGCCGGATCGTACTATCCGGTTCGAGTGATTTAAGTTTTTTATTCTCGAGATAAAAAAGCCGGTAATCAAACGGCAGAAGAAGATCCAGCAGCTTTTTTCTGTCCCCGGGGTCGCCGAGTTCGCAGAGTATCACAGGCCGGTGCCTGCGTATAATTTCCACAAAGGATTCAAATACGGCGAGTTCCAGCCCTTCCACATCGCATTTAATAAAATCTACCCGCGGCAGATAACGAAACAGTTCATCACCATACACATTTTTGACCTTCTCTGATTCCACATATTCCAGAAACGTGCTGGTATGGATAACCCTTGCGTAGGCAAACTTCTTAACGTTATTTACTTTGGGAATTCCCATTTCCACATAGGGTGTATTCGCACCCATCGCAAACTGGTACAGTGTAAGATTGCCGATTTTTTTTGATTCAGACAGACCTTTCAGTGTCTGAAAAAATTTAGACATGGGTTCAATGGCGTATACATGCCCTGAAGTTCCGGTCAGACGGCTGAATTCCATGGTGAAATATCCGAGATGGGCACCAATATCAATACAGTAATCTCCTGGACGAACCAGGTTCTTTAAGAAATAGATGTCCTGGTAATCGACTCCGAGTCTGCCAGTTTTATACAGTCTCTGAAACGAAGCGGACAGCAGCCGGAGATAACGCTTTTCACCAAGTGAATAAAGTAGAAATTTTCTGATACCGCTCATCTGGATCAATTAGTTACAAAGGTACAATATAGGTTTCTTTGTTTTTTTTGATCTTCTCCGGAATACTGTTCATGATTTCCTCTTTCAGAATGTGCACCAACCGTTCCTTTACAAAATCCCGCCTGACCACCAGGCTGACTTCCCGCATGGGGGATGGCTTTCTGAACCGGCGGATCAGACCCTGCTGTTTTTTTGAAAAATCGAGCGTGGCGAGCTCGGGCAGAATTGTAATGCCGTCATTCAATTCCACCATTCGCCTGAGTGTTTCAAAGCTTCCTGCCTCATAGTCGAAATGACTGGTTCTGCGACTGGCCTTAAAAAGTTCGCAGAGATGAATCATCTGCGTGCGAAAACAATGACCTTCCTCAAGCAGCCATAATTTGTTAGGATCAATCTCTTTGGCAAGCACATAATTTTTTTTGAAGAGACCATTATTTTCCGACACATATACCAGTAGTTCCTCATAAAAAAGAACTTCCTCCCGAACCCCTTTTTCATTCAGGGGGGTAACCAGAATACCCGCATCCAGGCTGGAATCGCCCAGTCCCTCCAATAATAATTCCGTTGTCTTTTCAAACACAACCAGTTTTACCCTGGGATATTTTCTCAGGAAGGATTGCACAAAAAGGGGCAGCAGATAGGGCGCCAGTGTGGGAATAATACCGATACGCAGTTCGCCTTCCACCAGCCCTTTTTTCAATGAAATAATCTCCGCCACCCTGCTCTTCTCCAGAAGAATTTTTTTTGCCTGCTCCAGAATCTGCTTTCCGGCTTCTGTGGGAACCACGGGCGAGTGACTCCGGTCAAATATTTTCACTCCCAGATCTTTTTCGAGCTTTCCTACCTGCATGCTCAGCGTAGGTTGCGTAACGAAACAGGCTTCTGCGGCCCTGGCAAAATGCCGATGATGGTCTATGGCGAGAATATATTCGAGTTGGGTAAACGTCATGGCAGTGAATTCATTAAAATATTCAGATTTCTTCGAGTAATACGGATTCTTTTGAAACTTTCAAACGGTACGCTGCACCACATTTCAAAGCGAAGTTTTCTTTCACATGTCCAACGGGAAATCCGAAACATAAGGGGTAGTCGAATTCAGAAAGACAATCGCGAATAATTTCATAGGCGTTTTGCCCGAAAGGCCGTTCGGTGTCTTTCATATCCGTAAAACTTCCCAGTATAACCGCTGCAGGTTTCTGAAATTTTCCGGCTGCTTTCAGCTGATGCAGCATCCTGTCCATATTGTAGAGGTATTCGCCAATATCTTCCAAAAATAAAATCAGTCCTTTTGTTTTGAAATCGGCCGGCCCGCCCACGGCATGTGCCAGCAGGGTCAGGTTACCCCCCATGAGTATGCCTTCCATTTCTCCTTTCCGGTTAAATACATGAGGGTCACAGCTGTACTGCATTTTGTCTCCGTTCAGCACGGATCGGATGGATTGGATATAAGGATTTTCCAGGCCCGGCTCCGGAAAAGCGCCTGCCATGGGAGAATGTGCCGTTACGATATCATAGTTTGAATAAATGTAGGCATGCAGCAAAGTGATATCGCTGTAACCCATAATCCATTTCGGCGATCTCCTGAATTTTTTAAAACTGATATGTTCCAATATGCGGCTGAGGCCATAGCCGCCTCTTCCAAACAGTATGGCCATTATGTTTTCGTCGTCCAGCATATCCTGCAAATCATCGAGACGTTCCCGGTCTGTTCCGGAGAAATAATTGGATGAATGTCCGCCTACCGTTTTTCCGACTTTTACCCTGAATCCCCAGGATTTTAAAGTGGCCATACAGGAAAGAATTCTTTCAGGGGCCATGTATCCCGAAGGACAAAGAATTCCGACGGTATCACCGGGTTTTAAACTGGGAGGAAAAATATTTGCCATTGTAGATCATATTTGAAAACCGCCGTAAGGGAAAAAACGGCAACTAGAAAACCTCCCTGAAAATCACTTTGTCCTGGGTAATATTTAATTCATGCTTAACACCGCATTTCAGGGCATAGTTTGTTTTTACGTGCCCGACAGGAAAATTAAAACATACGGGGTATTTATAACCCGCCACCTGATCCATCACTATATTATATACACTTTTGCCAAACTCGTCTCCCGGATCATCTGGTTTTACTTTGAATGCTCCAATCAGCAAACCATTCAGGTTTTCGAGTTTTCCGGTTCGGCGAAGGTTATAAAACATACGGTCGATGCTGTACAGATATTCTCCCGTGTCTTCCAGGAACAGCAGGGTACCCGCGGTGCGAAGATCCGAGTCTGAGCAGGCCAGTGTTTCAATTGTTTTTAAATTACCTCCCGCTAAAATTCCCTGTGCAAAACCGCGGCGGTTTGAAGGGTCATATATCAGGGGATAGTCAATGGGTTTACCGGTAAGTGCTGACTGAATGGAAAGTATACTGTCCCACTGCGCTTTCTCTGCCAGCTCAGGATGATCCGGAAAACTATTGCACATTTTGGAATGAATAGATGCTATCTGAAAATGGTGATTGAGATGGGCATGCAGCACAGTGATATCGCTAAATCCGATGATCCATTTGGGTTTCTGGACAAATTTTTTAAAATCCAGCCGGTCCACGATGCGAACACATCCATATCCTCCCCGGGCACAGAGTATCGCCTGCACAGAGGGATCGTCGAGCATTTGCTGGAGATCTTTTGCCCGGTCTGCGTCGGTGCCACCAAAAATAAAATCGCGCTCGCCCACGGTCTGCCCTATACGCAGTTTAAAACCCCAGCTCTCCAGGATTCTCCGGGCAGGTTCTATTTCTGACATCGTCATAAATCCGGCAGGACAGGTGATCCCGATGGTATCGCCCGGTTTAAGATAGGGTGGAATACGCCAGACATTTTCGTCCGTATACACTGTGCCGGGGGCTCTGCCCGATGAAAAATCAGCCGCCGCCAGCAGAGGACTGCCCATCAGGGCTCCCAAAAAACGCTTTCGCTTCATCAATTAAAGTTAACGGATGAAGCGGAATTTGCTTACTGCATTTGGGCTTTAGGCTTAAAATGGTTTTAGGCTTTGGGCTTTGGGCTTCAGGCTTTAGGCTTTTAACGTATTTTTGCAGACCCCGGAGCGTGCTCCGTGATCAAACTATGAAAGAATTCAACCGCATCCTGGTTACTGCTGCACTGCCCTATGCCAACGGTCCTGTTCATATAGGTCACCTGGCAGGCTGTTATATTCCGGCCGACATTTATGTTCGTTACCAGCGTTCCCGTAAAAAAGACATTTTATTTATCGGAGGAAGTGATGAACACGGTGTGCCTATTTCTATCCGTGCGATGAAAGAAGGCATTACCCCCCAACAGGTAGTGGATAAATATCATGCACTAATCAAAAAGAGTTTTGAGCAGATGTTTATTTCTTTTGACATCTATTCCCGCACTTCGAATCCGGTTCACCACGAAACAGCCTCCGGTTTTTTCAAAAAATTATATGATGAGGGCGTTTTTGAGGAAAAGGAAACGGAACAATACTACGATGAAGAAACCAGGACATTTCTTGCCGACCGTTATATTACGGGCACCTGTCCGGTCTGCGGAAATCCCAATGCGTTTGGCGACCAGTGTGAACGATGCGGCTCCTCGCTGAGTCCGGAAATGCTTATCAGTCCCAGAAGCACGCTCAGCGATGCGGTACCCGTGAAAAGAAAAACCAGACACTGGTATTTCCCCCTCCAGCATTATGAATTGTTTCTGAAAGAATGGATACTGAACGGACATAAGGAATGGAAGAACAACGTGTATGGTCAGTGTAAAAGCTGGCTAGATAACGGACTTCATCCGCGTGCCATGACACGCGACAGCAACTGGGGCATTCAGGTACCTCTGCCGGATGCAGAAGGAAAAGTGCTGTATGTATGGTTCGATGCGCCCATCGGTTATATTTCGGCAACCAAGGAGCTGACCGATAAATGGGCGGACTACTGGCAGCAGAATGATACCAAACTGGTCCATTTTATCGGAAAAGATAATATTGTATTTCATTGTATTATTTTCCCTGCCATGTTGAAGGCACATGGAAAATATGTGCTGCCGGACAATGTGCCCGCCAACGAATTTTTGAATATTGAAGGCGAAAAAGTGTCTACCAGCCGCAACTGGGCCGTATGGGTACACGAATACCTGGAGGATTTTCCGGGTTGTGAGGATGTATTGCGTTACGTGCTTTGTGCCAATGCGCCTGAAACCAAGGACAATGATTTTACCTGGAAGGATTTTCAGGACAGGAACAATTCCGAGCTCGTGTCCATATTCGGCAATTTCGTTAACAGAACATTTGTTCTCATGCACAAATTGTGCAAAGGAAAGGTTCCGGTCTGGCACGGGAAAATTAAAGATGAGGCCGACGCCGAGCTGATCCGCCAGATCGAACAAACAAAAATTACGGTAGAAAACGGACTGGAGACCTATAAATTCAGGGATTCATTATTTGCCATTATCGACCTCGCAAGAAAAGGGAACAAATATTTACAGGATAAAGAACCATGGAAAAAAGCCGGTAAGGAATTCACTACGCCGGAGGACCAGGAAAAAATTGACAACTGTATTTATCTCTGTCTCCAGCTTACAGCCAATCTGACCATTCTGATCAATCCCTTTCTTCCCGCGACAGCAAAGAAATTATTGTACATGATGAAAGTGGTTGAAAGAATGCTTGAATGGGAAAATGCAGGAAAAATAGATCTGTTGAAAACCGGCTATAGTTTACGTGCCCCTGAATTACTATTCAGAAAAATTGAAGACGAAGAAATTACCCGGCAGACGGAGAAACTCCACAGGAATGCGGTAAAACCGAATTCGGTTGCCGAACTTATCCCTGAAGTGAAAGAAAAAAAAGCAGAAATCCAATATCCGGACTTCGAAAAACTGGAGCTCCGTACCGGTGAAATTCTCAGTGCGGAAAAAGTGGCCAAAGCAGATAAACTGCTGAAGCTGGAAGTCGATCTCGGATTTGAAAAGAGAACCATCGTATCAGGAATAGCGCTTCATTTTAAACCGGAAGAAATCATTGGAAAGCAGGTGGTTGTTGTAGTCAATCTGGCCCCCAGAAAAATGAGGGGCATTGAGAGCAATGGAATGATCTTAATGGCTGAAGATGATAAAGGCAGGTTAATATTTGTAGCGCCGGATGAAAAAATTGCTTCCGGATCGGAGGTCAGATAAAAAGATGCCTTGCCCGGTATACCTTCGGTCTGGTTTGAAAAAAACGATCCCACATGAAAAGAATCATTCGTAAAGTAGCCGTATTGGGAAGTGGCGTTATGGGTTCCCGTATTGCCTGCCATTTCGCCGGAACCGGAGTGAAGGTTCTGCTGCTTGACCGCGTGCCATCGGAATTAAGTGAAGCCGAGAAAGCAAAAAAGCTTTCCCTTGAACACCCGGCAGTAAAAAACCGGATTGTCAATGATGCGCTTACGGCAGCCGTGAAATCCAATCCTTCCCCCGTATACAGTGCCGAAGTGGTAAAACGTATTGAGACGGGCAACTTTACTGATAACATGAAAGATATTGGTTCGGCAGACTGGATCATTGAGGTGGTGGTGGAGCAGCTGAATATCAAGAAAACGATATTCGATGAGGTTGAAAAATTCCGCAAACCGGGAACCCTGATCAGTTCCAATACTTCCGGCATTCCGATTCATCTGATGAATGAAGGCAGGTCGGACGACTTCAAAAAACACTTTTGCGGCACGCATTTTTTTAATCCGCCCAGATATCTGCGATTGCTGGAAATTATACCAACACCCCTTACCGATCCGGATGTAATTCAGTTTCTGTTAGAATATGGCGACCTGCATCTGGGCAAGACAACCGTACTCTGTAAGGACAGTCCTGCTTTTATTGCCAACCGCGTAGGGGTTTTCAGCATCATGGCCATTTTTAAACTGATGGAGAAGCTGGGCCTGACCATCGACCAGGTTGAAACACTTACGGGCCCTTTGATAGGAAGACCTAAATCAGCTACATTCCGTACAGCCGATGTAGTGGGACTCGACACCCTTGTAAAAGTGGCCAAGGGGGTTTATGAAAATTGTCCGAAAGATGAAGCCAGAGAAACCTTTATTATACCCGCCTGGCTGGATAAAATGATTGCCAACAACTGGCTGGGAGATAAAACGGGACAGGGATTCTTCTCGAAAAAAAAATCAGCTGGCGGCGAGCGTGAAATATTTACTCTGGACCTGAAAACATTTGAATACAGACCCAGAGTCAAAACTTCTTTTCCCGGACTGGAAGCCGCAAAACCTGTTGATGACCTCAAGGAAAGATTAAAAATACTTATTAAGGGAAAAGACCTGTCCGGCGAATTTTATCGTGCGTTTCACTATGCGCTCTTTGCGTATGTATCGAATCGCATTCCCGAAATCAGCGAAGAAATTTTCAGGGTGGATGATGCGATGCGTGCAGGATTTGGATGGGAGATTGGCGCTTTCGAAACCTGGGATCTTTTTGGTGTGGAAGAAACTATTGCGAAAATGGAAGCTTCGGGTAAAACTGTTGCGTCCTGGGTAAAGGAAATGATTGCCGGCGGTTTTAAAAGTTTTTATAAGATAGAAAATGGGGAAAAGCGGGCCTACTCTCCCGAAAAGAAAAAATATGTGTCTGTGGTCAGCGGCGATCCGAAGGCATTTATTGTGATGCGTAATTTTGAGAATCAGACGGTTTGGAAAAACGCCGCGGCCCGCCTGTATCATCTGGGAGATGAAGTGCTTGGGCTGGAATGGTATACCAAACTCGGCACCATTGGCGGGGAAGTGCTTGAAGGGATTCAGCGGTCCATAGGTATTGCCGAAGAAAAATACAAAGGATTGGTTATTGCCAATGAGGCTTCCAATTTCTCCGCCGGCGCCAATGTGGGTATGATATTTATGCTGGCAGTGGATCAGGAGTTTGAGGAACTGGATATGGCCGTCAGACTGTTTCAGAATACCATGATGCGGGCAAGATATTCCGCCATTCCGGTAGTGGTGGCACCACAGGGGCTTACACTTGGGGGCGCCTGTGAGCTGAGTCTGCATGCAGATAAAGTAGTTCCCGCTGCAGAATCCTATATCGGGCTGGTTGAACTGGGAGTAGGTTTAATTCCCGGCGGCGGTGGTTCCAAAGAATTTGCACTGCGGGCATCGGATGAATTGCATCTGGATGAACCCGAAACGATAACGTTGAAAAACAGGTTTTTTACTATTGCCACTGCAAAAGTGTCCAGTTCTGCACTGGAGGCTTTCGACCTGGGCATTTTAAAAAAAGGGCGCGATTTCATTTCCATTAATCCGGACCGCAGAATTGCTGACGCAAAAAACGCTGTACTCGAATTGTCCCAGGACGGATATACGGCACCGGTGCAGAGAACAGATATTAAAGTATTGGGAAGATCAGCACTGGGTGCGCTTTACGCGGGAATACATGGTATGTGGAGAGGCCACTATGCCACGGATCATGATGTGCTGGTTGCAAGAAAACTGGCTTATGTTATGTGTGGCGGTGATTTGAGCGAACCCACACAGGTGTCTGAACAATATTTGCTCGATCTCGAAAGGCAGGCTTTTCTTTCCCTTTGCGGCGAAAAGAAAACGCTGGAAAGACTTCAAAGCGTTATTAAATCCGGCAAACCGGTAAGAAATTAATCTTATGATGAAAAGAGCGATTGGAGCAGCTTTGTTTATGGGCTTTTTTTTAATGATATCCTGTCATGGCACAGACAGTACAACAACACGCCGGAAATTGGATACGGCTTATGCGATCATAGGCAAAGTGACCGGCCTGGATTCAGGATGGATTTATATCATTCACGGGCAGACAGGTAAAACAGATTCTGCAGCGCTAGATCATGGATTTTTCAAATTTAGTGGAAAGGCGGATACGGCAGAACTTTGCAGGGTGAGTTTACAGGATCATGCAAAAAGTTTCTTTCTTGAAAACGGTAAAATTTCCATGCTGATAAAGAAAGACTCCTTAAAAGATGCCCTGATTTCAGGAACTCCGGTACAGGAGGAATTTAATTATTTTCAGAATGTAGCCAGTCGCGATATCACTGCACGTATGAGGGCTGTTGACAGAGCCTACGATTCAGCAGAGGCAAATAAAAATTCCCGGCTGACCGACAGTCTGGACAAACTGTATAACGCGCTGGATCTTGAGCAAAAACAAGTGGTCATGGACTATGTGGGTTCGCATGGTTCATCTGTCGTTTCCGCATTTCTCATTTTTAGTCATTTTTCCTACAATTCAAGATCGGGGCAACTGGATAGCTTATACCAGAAACTGGATACGACCGTGCGGACTACTTATTTTGGCAGGGAGCTCTTCAATATCATAGGCAAGATGAGGCTGACGGCTATTGGAAAACCTGCTCCTTTATTTTCCTGTGCTGATGCCGGTGGCAAAGAGATTTCGCTTAGTTCTTTCAGGGGCAAATACGTTCTCATCGATTTCTGGGCAAGCTGGTGCGGCCCCTGCAGGCAGGAAAATCCCAGCGTGGTAAAAGCCTATCATCAGTTTCACGATAAGGGTTTTGATATCCTGGGTGTATCGCTGGATGATACTAAGTCGGACTGGATACAGGCCGTAAAAAAGGATCAGCTGGTCTGGACGCAGGTTTCCGATTTGAAGGGCTGGCAGTGCGCTCCTGCTGATCTGTATGGCGTCAAAGCCATACCGATGAATTTCCTGCTGGATGTCAACGGAATCATTGTAGCACGGGGCTTAAGGGGCGAAGAACTGATCAGCAAAATGTCAGAACTTCTGCATTAAAGAAGATCATATTATGGGAGAAGCAGAGTGGTTACGAAGCGAATCGAAAATCCGAATCTATTCGGATTTTTATTTTTACGGAGAGGCGGCAACAAATTCGCTGGCTGAAGCCATCGCAGGAGATATTGCCTTTCACTGGAATGAACCCATCGGAATGGTCCATATCAGAAATTTACCTTTTCATGTAGAATTTCACATCAGGGGATTCTGTGACCAGGAACTCGATCCCGAAATCGTGTGGTTCAATACCAATCCGCGAAACAATTATTTCAGGATAGAAGAAGTGTCACCCGTTCATGTTTCGTTTGTAGATGGAATAAATTGCAATACCGGTTATTTCAAACTGGATAATCTGTTAAACAATTCCACCACAGCGGCTCATGAATACGGGCATACCATCGGGCTTGACCATCCGGCCATACTGGACATACGCGGAAAGGGTCAGCCGGGTATCATGTATCCCCGGGGCACCGTATGTGATCCGATATTTCAATATGATCCGGAAGCAGAACCTTTGAAACCCGGCGGCACTATTAATCCCTATAGCAGAAAAGTTTTACAGTCGGATATCGACAATCTCCGTCTGCACAAACTGAGCTGGAACTCCGGTGGTTTTGCCGTTCTTGGAGGCTTTTCGAGTCTCTATCACGGTAAACAGCACCCTCCCCAATAGATACCTGATGCGATTCTTTTAATTGTTAATTTAGCCAACCGCTCATGGAACCCATTTTAAGATTAAAAAATATCAGCAAAAGCTACGGCCGCATCCAGGCTCTGAATGGGGTTAGTTTTGAAGTGCCGGGACATTCTGTTTTTGGCATCCTGGGGCCAAACGGAAGTGGTAAAACCACCCTGTTGGGTATTGTGATGGATGTGCTTAAAGCAAGCGATGGAGACTATGCCTGGTTCGGGCATCCACCATCAGAAATTCAAAGAAGGGAAATAGGCACACTTCTCGAAACGCCAAATTTTTATCATTATTTATCCGCGCAGCGAAATCTTGAAATATCGGCCGCGATCAAAAAAAAATCTCCTGCTGATATCGAACGTGTTTTAAAAATAGTACGGCTTTACGAGCGGAAGGATTCAAAGTTCCAGACCTTTTCCCTGGGCATGAAACAAAGGCTGGCCATTGCATCCTGCCTGCTGGGCGATCCTGCGGTACTTGTATTTGACGAGCCCACTAACGGGTTGGATCCTTCTGGTATTGCCGAAATCAGGCAACTGATTACAGATCTCGCCGCAGATGGCAAAACAATTATACTGGCCAGTCACCTGCTGGCAGAAGTTGAAAAAGTTTGTACACATGTAGCGATACTGCAACAGGGCTTGCTTTTGAAGTCCGGAGAAGTAAAATCAGTTTTGAGTCAGGAAGAATGGCTGGAACTCGGTTCAAAAGATATGGATAAACTGAAACAATTTTTAGAAACTCTCCCCGGCCTGCAAAAAATGATACGAACAGCAGACCATTTTCAGGTTTATTTCGAAAAGGGAGCGGCCGATGCCTCCGTTCTGAACCGTCATTGTTTTGAACAGGGTATCGTTTTGAATTTTATACAGGTACGTAAAAAAAGTCTGGAAACGGCCTTTATTGAGCTCACAAACAATGTAAGTAACTGATCATGGCAGGGATTCTGAATTCGTTAAGGATAGAATGGCTCAAGCTGAAAAATTACAGAACCTTCTGGATATTGCTAATGGTTACGATTGTTTGTATTCCTGCTTTCAACTATGTGTTTTATGATTTCTCTGATAACAGTTTTCCGAAAATGAATGGTAAAAGCATTTTGGGAAACCCGTTTTCTTCTCCGGATGTTTGGATGACCGTGCCTTATTTCTCGAGCATCCTGTTGTTTATTCCGGCTATACTGATCATTACCCTGATTACAAATGAATATACTTATCGGACCCACCGCCAGAATATCATTGACGGCTGGAGCCGTTCGCAATTCGTTTCCGTAAAAATTCTGCAGATTCTGTTGCTGTCTCTTTTTGTAACCGGCCTTGTAGTCGCAACCTGCCTCTATTTCAAATACCTGAATCGTAGTCACGAGCCGTTCAAAGAAGGCTGGGCTCAATATCGTTTTATCCTTTATTTTTTTATAGAGATGCTCGACTATTCGCTAATCGCCGTTTTAATTGCGATGTTGATTCGCAGGGCGGGACTTGCCATGGGCATTTTTTTTCTTTATATGATTGTTGAGCAGTTCGTTGTTGTTCTTGGGAGAAACAAGTTCAAAAAGAACTGGGTAGATTATCTGCCGGAAGAAGTGACTGACAGGCTGATTCCGCAGCCCTTTGCACGCAAACTGCTTGCATCCGGCAATACCGGAATTTGGGAAGAACATCTTCCTTTGTACCTTTCGGTCGGAGTTCTTTATATCATTTTGTACATTTTTTTTATCCATTGGAGGTTTCGCAAATCGGATCTCTGATTTTATAATTTTTATTTGAATTTGATAAACTAAAAACCTGGATTAATGAAAAAACTTTTTAGCGTACTGACCCTGGGTTTGCTGTCGACCTGCGGTTTCGCCCAGCCAAGGCTACCCGAGCACTATTACTGGGATAAATTAGCCAACGGGCTTGAAATTGTAGTGATAGAGAACGACAAGGTTCCGCTGGCAACTATTGAAATTGCAGTAAAAAACGGTGCATATACAGAAGGCCCTGAATATAGTGGGCTTTCTCACCTTTTCGAACATATGTTTTTTAAAGCCAATCAGGAGTACCCCACGCAGGAAAAATTCCTGAAACGGACTCAGGAGCTGGGAGCTATATGGAACGGCACTACCGGCGATGAACGTGTTAACTATTTTTTCACATTTGACAAGGACAGTCTGAACGCGGGACTGAAATTTATGAACGCGGCCATTCGATTCCCGATTTACCGCACGGAAGATATGCAGAAAGAAAGGCCTGTGGTGGATGGCGAATTTCAGCGCGGCGAAAGTGATCCCGGAAATATTCTCTGGCTGGCCTGTCAGAAGAAACTCTGGGGCGACCTCATCACCCGGAAAAATCCCATTGGTATTCACGAAGTGATCAATACGGCCACTCCGGAAAAAATGATGATTATTAAAAACAAATATTATTATCCCAACAATTCCATCCTGATTGTTTGTGGCGCGGTTAAGCATGAAGATGCTTTTGCAAAAGCAAAAGACATTTTCGGGAGCTGGGCAGCGAGTGACTTTGATCCGCAAACGAAATATCCGATTCCAGAATTTATGCCACTTAAGTCAACTGAATATTTTGTAACCGAATCGACCCTCGCTCAGACACCCATTGAAATGCTCTGGTGGCAGGGGCCCGACAGCCGCAACGACTCTGCAGCAACCGTTGCTGCAGATGTTTTTTTCACCGTTCTTGGAATGAATTCTTCCAAATGGCAGCAGGCGCTGGTGGACAAGGGACTGACTCCTTTTGCTTCTGCGAATTATCAGACAGAAAAATATGTTGGGCCTGTAAGTGTATATCTCATGCCCAATCCGGCCAAACTAAAAGCCTGCAATGATGAAGTGATCAACCAGATCAAACAATGGGGGAATGACGATTATTATTCAGATGAACAGCTTCGCGATGCAAAGGAAATCTTACGTCGTAATGCCATTCGTCAAAATGAAAAACCCTCCTCCATTGCCAGTTATGTTACTTACAACTGGTGCAGCACTTCGCTCGATTATATGACGGACTACGAAAAGAATTGTCAGCGTATTACCAGGGAGGATATTAAAAAATTTGTTACCCGATATATCATCGGAAAACCATTTGTGGCCGGCATGATTATTAATCCGGCAATGAACAAGAGCCTGAATGCTTCGGAAAATTTCAAACCTGGTTTCTAATCTAAAAATATCATGCACATGCAATCCTTTATAAAAAAAACAGCCGGTGCTTTATTTTTCGCCATACTGGTTATCCCCGCATTTGCGCAAACCAAGCCGGCGTATGAAATGACTGTAAACGGCGTTAAAGTAATTGTCCAGCCCAGCGGCAATGAGATAGTTGAGGTATTGACGGTATTCAGGGGCGGAGTACAAAACTATCCGGCAAATAAAGCAGGCATTGAAAGCCTCGCTATTAATGCACTCACTGAATGCGGTACAAGAAACGACAGTAAAAATAGCTTTAAGGACAAGCTCGATAAAGTAAGCGCAGAAATCGGCGGCAGTGCAGGGATGGATTATTCGACTGTCACCTTAAACTGTATCAAAAGTGATCTGGACATGGTATGGCCTCTTTATGTAGATGCACTGACTGCGCCGTTGTTCGACAGCGTTGAATTCGACCGCATCAAACAGGATGCAATAAGCAATCTCAAATCCCAGGCATCTCAACCGGATTTTGCCATTTCGAAAATGGCCAAAGAAACAGCATTCAAAGGAAAAGATTATGCCAAATCGCCAAGCGGAGAAGAAGAAACGGTCGGCAGACTGGGCGCCCTGGAAACGAAAACCTATTACAGCTCGATACTCACGCGCTCCCGTTTACTGATTGTAGTGGTGGGAGAACTGGATCGTGAAACCATAGAGAAAAAAATAAAACAACTGACTGATCCTATTCCGGCAGGAATGGAAATTAAACTTAGCAGGTACAGTTATATGCCTTCTAAAAACACATTTGCTGATCAGAAAAAAGCGGTTGCCACGAATTATATCCAGGGAGTCACGAGCGGTCCGCAACCTGGCACAGCTGATTTCAATGCTTTTTCCATAGCGATGCGTATATTTTATGACAGACAGTTTCTGGAAGTCAGAACCAACAATGGTTTGTCTTATGCACCGCAATCCCGTTTTAACGGAGGCCTTTCGCCTTATTCTACCATTAGTGTTTCCACCACGAATCCCGATAAATATATAGGTGTTATGGATAATCTGCTGGCAAAAACGCATGCCAATGGATTTACGACAGACGAGGTCAAGGACACCAAAACCGGTTACGTGACTTCCTTCTATTACAAAATGGAAACCAATGCGGCTCAGGCTGTTTCGTTGGCAACAAATGAAATTTTATTCAACAACTGGAAAAGATCGCTTACTATCAATGAGGATATGAAACGGGTGAGCGTGGAAGATGTCAACAAGGCGTTCAATAAATATATTAAAGACATTACTTGGGTTTATCAGGGAGATACCAGCAAAGTTACTCCCGCCTTATATACGGCAATGCCTCCGAAAACAAAATTACCTGATAACAAAATCAGTAATGGCATAAAAAATTAGTCAACGCTGAACGAGATCTCTGAAAGCAGCATCCACGGTAGGATAAATAAACTGAAAACCCTGTTGCTTCAGTTTATTTGCACTGACGAGGCTGCTTTTCAGTACCTCTTCACTGCGGTCCCCCAACATTAAACGCAAAATAAAATGGGGAACCGGCATGGGAATAAAAAAACTGCCTTTCATTTTTTTTGCCAGTTCCAGTGTGAAGGTTCTGTTATTGACCGGATTGGGTGCAACTGCATTGTATACCCCGTTCCATTCAGGTTTTAACATGGCTTCCATATAAAGCCGGCAGATATCTTCTATATGTATCCAGCTGATGATTTGTTTCCCGCTTCCTAAAATGCCTGCAATGCCAAACCGGATTGGTTTTTGGAAGGCGGGGAAAGCTCCGCCTTCAGTGCTGAGAACAATACCCGTGCGAAGTATAACCAGTCTTTTACCCAGTGTTGTTACGGGTGTTATGGATTGTTCCCAGGCTTCGCAGGTTTGGCCCAGAAAGTCTGATGCCGGCGGATCGGTTTCTGTGGATGCAGCCCCAGTGCTTTGTTTGTACCATCCGATGGCTGATGCGCTGACTACCGACTCTATTTGATTGGGTATCCTTGACATGGCCTTGATCAATAAGGCGCTGCTCCGGGTACGGCTTTCAAGGATTTCTTTTTTCCTTTTTTCCGTCCAGGGTTTATCGGCCACGCCGGCTCCCGCGAGATGAATCACATATTTTGCCTTTTGAAATGCCTCTTCATTTGCAGACTGTTCTTCAACATTCCAGGCCGCATAAGTGATGCCGGGCGAACTGCTCCGGTATGATTTCGGATCCCTGGAAAGTATAATTACCTGATATCCCCGGGCTACCAGAAACCTGGATAAAGCTGTTCCGATCAAACCGGTTCCTCCGCTAATAAGTACTGTTTCCATGGCAGCAATTGGTATGAAAAAAATCCCCTCCTGCTAGTGGCGGGAAGGGAATAAACAACTAAAAACAAACAATATCAAGCAATTAATCAGGTTTCTTCCCGTCAAGAAAACTATTGATGGTACTGATTTCACCGGGATTATTCTTGTCGCCCTTCACTTCATACTGGCTGTAAAAGCTTTCCACGCTGGTGACCGTGTTGTAAAGTTCCAGATTACGGCGGATGTAAGCCGGCACAGTTTCAAATTCATTATTCGGATCTGCAGCATTCATATTGAACGACAAGTTTCGCAACTTGTTAATTCTTTCTGCCGCGCGGCGTCTCAGGCCTTCTGCTTCGTCCTGCAATGCAGGCTCCTCTGCAGGCTGATCCGCTTTAGAAACCGGTTGAATTAGGTGGGCCCCAGGCGCATCCGCCGCTGGAATATCATCTTTAAAAACGAGTTGCATATCTGAAGATGGGGTTTCATCCATCACCGGATTTTTTACTGTCGCTGTAAGGATCATCGGATCTTTCAAAGGAATTTCTACAGGCAGGGATTGAGAATCATTTGATTCTTCATCATAGATATTGGAAGGTCTCGTCAGGTAGCCACCTGACCCTGGTTTTGGACTACTCTCTTGTGAAAATATCCATTCCAGTGATTCTTCCTCCATCTTTTTATCCACAGGCAGCTCCGTGACGATCCTGTTCTCCGTTTTTTGCGGCAATACAACCACCGGTCCCGATTTCCTTGTTTCCACAGCAGGTAGTTCTGCCTGCACAAGCCTTGGCTCCATTTCTTTGGCAAGGGGTGAAACGGGAATGGCGATTTCCATTCTGCTAAAAGGTTCTTTTTCGGTCATTGGCGAGCTAACCAGTATTTCCGATTTGGCAACAGGCTCTGCAACCGGAGTTTCTTTTGGTTTGACCATTTCCGGAACAGGCATCTGCAAAGGCATCACGATTTTTTCTTCTTTTTTGGGCGCAGCGGGTTTTTCAGTTCTTTTGAATGGATCCTTGTATTCAAATCCGGTGGCAATAATGGTAATGCCGATTTTGTCACCCAGGGAAGCATCATAGCCGAGCCCGAGAATGACATCGGTGTCCTCTCCTGCCTGACTGATCAGGTGATGCTGAATTATCTCCACCTCATCCATAGTAAATTCATGGTCACCCTCTGCTGAATTGATATTAATCAGTATCCATTTGGCACCACGGATATCATTGTCATTCAGTAAAGGAGAATTGAGGGCTTCTTCGATGGCCTGTTGCGCCCTGTTGTTTCCGGACGCAGCGGAACTGCCAAGTATCGCAACACCGCCATTTTTCATAACCGTACATACGTCCGCAAAATCCACATTGATCTGACCGGTACTGTTAATGACATCCGTTATGCATTTGGCTGCAGTAGCGAGCACATTGTCGGCTCTTGAAAAAGCCTCTTTCATTTTGAGGTTTCCGTACTGATGACGCAGCTTGTCGTTGCTGATCACCAGCAGCGTATCCACATAATCTTTCAAATAAGAAATTCCTTCTTCGGCCTGCAATTGACGTTTTTTCCCTTCATAGGAAAATGGTGTGGTTACGATACCCACGGTAAGTATGCCCAGGTCCTTACAGATTTTTGCAAGTATCGGCGCTCCGCCCGTTCCTGTTCCACCGCCCATGCCTGCGGTGATGAAAGCCATTTTGGTATTGACTTCCAGGATGGACTTAATTTCTTCCAGACTTTCCTCCGTTGCCTGTCTTCCGATATCCGGGTTAGCCCCGGCGCCCAGTCCCTGAGTCAAAAGAGGACCGAGCTGAATCTTGTTTGCAACCCGGCTTTGAGCAAGTGCCTGGGCATCTGTATTGCAAATGATAAAATTGACACCTTCGATATTCTGTCCGAACATATGATTGACGGCATTGCTCCCTCCGCCGCCAACTCCGATTACTTTTATTATTGAGGATCTTTCTTTTGGCAAATCAAACTGGATCATAAAATAGAATTAAGGTTAGTATAGTATTAAAGGGCGTGATCTTCTTCTTCTTTAAACAGATCAATGATACCGTCTTTGAACTTACCCCAGAAATCTTTTATTCCACGTCTGTTTATAACTCTGGCAACCTGTTTGTCTTCTTCCGAAATAACAACTTCCTCCCTGATGGTCTCCGGTGTTTTCAATGCTGTAGGTATGTCAACCTGAACATGCGTTTTTTCAAATTGTTTCCTGTTGTGCTCGTAGTCGCTGTACCCTTTCAGAATTAACCCAATGCAGGTGGAATAAGTGGGCCGCGCGAGCTCTTCTATTTGCCCGGAAGCCAGATGTTCATTGGGATATCCGATACGGGCATTCAATCCCGTGACATACTCCGTGAGTTGAATCAGATGCTTTAGCTGCGCGCCTCCTCCAGTCAGTACGATGCCGCCGTTCAGCATTTTGTTGTCGAGGCCAACCTGCTTGAGATGATAGGAAACAAAGTCCATGATTTCGCTCATTCTCGCCTGAATTATATTGGCCAGGTTCTTTACACTGATTTCCTTGGCGGGCATGCCGCGCAGTCCGGGAATGGTAATAAAGGCATTTCCCCTGGCTTCATTGGATAAAGCGGATCCGAACTGAACCTTCATTTGTTCGGCCTGTGTTTTCAGCACGCCAAGACCGGTTTTAATATCATTTGTGATATTCTCCCCTCCGAAAGGAATAACCGCGGTGTGTTTAAGGATACCTTCATAAAACACGGCGAGATCTGTTGTGCCTCCGCCGATGTCCACAATGGCGACACCGGCTTCGAGGTCTTCCTGTCCCATAACTGCCGCAGCGGAGGCCAGGGGCTGTAACACCAGATCTTTCGTTTGCAGTCCGCTTTTTTCCACCGCGCGGCTGATATTTTTGATGGCGTTCTTATCACCGGTTATAATATGGAAATTGGCTCCCACTTTCACGCCACCGTATCCTATCGGGCTGATGATATTCTGAAAATTATCCACTGCGAATTCCTGCGGAATGACATCAATAATCTGATCCCCTGCCGGGATATAGGTTTTGTACTGATCGGCCACCAGCTGGTCAATCTCCTTTTGGGTTATTTCGTCTTCCGTACTCTGGCGCACGATATCTCCACGGGTCTGAAGGCTTTTGATATGATGACCGGCAATACCCACATAGACTTCGGAAATACTCAGATTGGGATTGGAGGCATAACAATTGTCGAGCGCCATCCGGATCGCTTTGATCGTCTCATCAATATTAAGCACCTGCCCATGTTTTACTCCATTGGAATTGGCACGCCCGAAGCCAAGGATTTCAAGTTTTCCGTATTCGTTTTTACGACCTGCAATCGCGGCGATTTTTGTCGTGCCTATGTCGAGTCCGACAATGATGGGTTGTTCCTGATTCATGGTTTGGTTTAATTTATTGTTTGTTGTTAGTGTTTATTGTTTGGTTTGGGATTTACATCATTTTCGCCGGGCAGATCGTAGCTCTGGAGGTTTTGTTCACTGATCGTATTTCTTTCCAGTGGCTTAACGGCACGCAGATGTGAGGTGTCAGCCTCCATTTTCCGAGCCATGCGGATCATTTCCATCACATTTTTACGGGCTTGAATGGAATCGACCCTGGATACTATTCCCTGTTTTCGGGTGGCGATTATCTGATTACTATAGGCCAGGTTGATTGTATTATATTTTTCAAATCCGGTTTCCGTAATTACCGTTTTATAAAACACGAGCAGTTTATGAAACTTTTTTTCGCAGTCATTCCCGTCACCAAATTCTATCACCTGATTTCCGATCAGTGGGGTTAACAGGAATGTTTTGGAGGGGGTAATATTCATTTCCTGAACCTGACTTGTCCAGAATGTATCCTGATTCAGGAAAATGGTCATATGCAGTATCTGGCGGCAAAGGGAACTATCCCGATGCAAACCAAATTTTTCGGATGGATATCCTGTAAACAGGGGCAGGCGGAAAACACTTTTTTCTGTAAGTGAAAGCTGGCTTCCGCTGCTGTCTATTAAAAAGCTGCTTCCTGAAACAGTAAACAAACGGGCGGCCGGCTGTCGCTCCTGGATACGAACTTTTAAAATCTGGTTGTTGTCAAAATACAACTGCACTTCTTTTATCCAGCCGTTGCGCCTGAGCATTTTTTCCATTTTGAGCAAATCGAAAGAAGAGGTTTTTTTATTTCTCAGATCTTTCAATCCGCTGCTGTCCAGCATCAGTACAATATCCCTTTTGATCAGAAACATCGCTTTTCCCCCACCGTTTATCTCCACATCCATTCCCTGGCAGAGACTGCTGTTCTTGGAATTAATGGCAGCAATCAGCAGAACTCCTCCGGTACCGCCCAAAAGGCACCAGACCGCAACAGTAAAAAATTTCTTTAATGGGCTCTTTATGTTCATTTTTCGGCTAATATTTCAGTAAGCGGTTTGATCAGTTCATCAATATCCCCTGCGCCTGCTGTGATCATTAATGTTTTTTCTCCGGGCTGCCAGTCATTCGTCCATTCAACAATTTCTTTTTTATTCAATACCCTCTTTTTTGCTTTTGTCATTTTGCTCAATATCAAATCGCTGCTGACGCCAGGAATGGGCAATTCGCGGGCGGGATAAATAGGAAGGAGTATAACTTCATCTGCCTGATCCAGCGCGGAAGCAAATCCACCTGAAAAATCTCGCGTCCGGCTGAATAAATGGGGCTGGAAAACAACCAGTATTCTTCTGTCGGGAAAAAGTTCCCGTGCACTGCTGATCAAAGCCTCCAGTTCCTTCGGATGATGGGCATAGTCATCCAGGTATACCATGCCGTTTGTCTGCACATGATATTCGAACCTCCTTCGTACGCCACGATAATTATGAAGCGCCGGTATAATACTTTCCACACTCAGGCCGAGGCGACGACAGGCGCTAATAGCAGCCAGTGCATTTTCCACATTGTGCCAGCCGCCCACATTGAGCCTCACATTTTTCATCTGTCCCTGACTGCCCTCTACATCAAAAACATAATTACCTTCCTGAATCCGAAGATTTTTGCTGTATATATCAGCCCGGGTATCGGTCAGATGGTAACTCAGTTGCAGGATATCGGATTCCGGTTTGGGTATTGGCAGTCCGTGTTTCTGCACAAGGGTTCCTCCCGATTTTATTTTTTTACTGAAATCAATAAAAGCTTCCACGACCGCCTCGCTGGTTTCATAGATGTCCAGATGATCGGCATCCATCGAACTAATCACGGCAATATCCGGATGAAGCGTCAGAAAACTGCGGTCGTATTCATCTGCCTCCACCACACAAATATTGTTTGCATGGCTCCAGAAGTTGCTGTTATAGTTTACGGAAATACCTCCCAGAAATGCATTGGAACCCATACCGCTGTCGCGCAGGATATGGGCTATCATGGTGCTGATGGTTGTTTTGCCATGGGTACCTGCCACACATACATTTGTAGAATCTGCTGTGATCAATCCCAGCACTTCACTGCGTTTCATCAATTCATACCCATGGTCCCGGTAATAGCTCAGGATGGCCTGATCCTTTGGAATCGCAGGAGTATAAATAATAAGCTGGGCGTCTTTGGGAATCATTTCCGGATTGTCAGAATAGATTACAGGAATACCTTCTTCTCTCAGTTTAATTGTGAGCAAAGTTTCTGTTTTGTCATAGCCGCTCACCTTTTTCCCCTGCAGGCGGAAATAACGTGCCAGGGCACTCATGCCGATTCCACCCACTCCGATGAAATAAATATGCTGTATGTTTTTCAGATCAGGCATTCAGTATTTTCAGAATTTCATTTGCAATTTTTTCGTCAGCGTCGGTAATAGCCAGTCTGCCGATATTTTCTTTAAGCATATCCTGCAGCGGCTTGTTTTTTACCAGTTGCATAATCTCTGGCACCAGCCTGTTCGCCGCTTCATTATCAGGGATCATGAGTGCCGCATTTTTTTTTACGAGGTTCTCCGCATTTTTTGTCTGATGATCTTCGGCCGCATGAGGAAAGGGTACAAAAATGACCGGCTTTTTGATCGCACACAACTCATACAGCACCGAGCCGGATCGTGAAACGATAATATCTGCTGCAGCGTAGGCATATTCCATTTTCGATATAAACTCGCTGGTCCAGATCAGTCGTGATTCTGCAGAATGGCCCGCTGCCTCCCTGGACAACGACTTTCCTGTTTGCCAGATGAGTTGTACTCCATTCTGTACAAACATTGGGATTCCTGCGTTTATAGCTTCGTTCACTGATTTAGCTCCGAGGCTTCCTCCGGTAACAAATACAGTAATACGGGCGGGATCAAGTCCGAAAAAGGAAATGCCCTCCTCTCTCGTAAGCTGGTTGGCCACCACATTTTTTCTTACCGGATTACCCGTATAAATAATTTTTCCCGGCGGGAAAAACTTCTCCATTTCATCACTGGCCGTAAAAATCCGGGTAGCTTGTTTTCCAAGAAGTATGTTTGATTTACCCGCATGGGAATTGGATTCGTGAATAAAAGTAGGCAGGCCCTTTGATTGCGCATAACGCAAAACAGGGAAGGTGCTATATCCACCAACACCAATGGCAGCCTGGGGCTGAAATATATTAAATATGTTTCTCACCTGCATAAAACTTTTAATCAGTTTAAAAGGCAACGAAAAATTTTTAATTAAAGAACTTCTGTTGTATCCGGCAATGTCGATTCCTTTGATCGGGTAACCTGCTTCCGGAATTTTCTCCATTTCCATTTTTCCATTCGCCCCTACAAAAAGAATCTCCATATCAGGTTCTTTTTTTTTCAGTGCATTTGCTATCGCCAGGGCGGGGAAGATATGTCCTCCGGTTCCACCACCTGCTATAATAATTTTTTTTTTCAAAGATTTGTTTTTATGCCAGTTCCGGTTCTTCCTCCCTGATTATATCTTCCTCTTCTTCCTGCGCCCTTTTCGTTTCACCTTCGATCCGCTCGGCATTTCTTGCTACACTTAATATAATTCCTATGGCAAGGCAGGTAAATAAAAACGAACTGCCACCCATACTTATCAACGGCAGGGTAACCCCTGTTACCGGAAACAGATTTACATTCACCGCCATATTGGCAATGGCCTGAATCATGAGTGTAAAACTGAGCCCGAGGGCGAGAAAGGCACCAAACGCAAAGGGGCATTTTTTAAAAATCCGTATGCTTCTAAAAAGAAAAACCAGATAAATAAACATGATGATGGCGCCGCCGATGAGGCCATATTCTTCTATTATAATGGCATATATAAAATCAGAATAGGGATGTGGAAGAAAATTTCGCTGACGACTGTTTCCCGGCCCCAGTCCGATCCAGCCTCCGTTTGCCACCGCAATCTTGGCCTGATTCACCTGATAATTGTCATCTGCTTTATCTTCCTTTACTCCATACATGAAATTTTCAACACGGTTGATCCAGGTATCTACGCGAACGAATAAACGGGAATGGCTTGCCTGTTGGTGGTTTGACGTTGGCAGATCAGTTGTTTTGTGACGGATTACCGCGGCCATGATCAGAATCATGACCGGGATCATCACAATACCCACAGTGAGCGTCAGATGTCTGCCGCTGACTCTTCCGATGAACATCAGCATCATACAGGTTGCCCCGATAAGCAGTGCAGTGGAAAGATTAGCAGGTGCGATCAACACGCAAACCACTGCCACCGGAAGAATCACGGGCAGAAATCCTTTTTTAAAATCCTTTATCTGATCCTGCTTGCGGCTGAGCAGGCGGCTGATATACATAATCAACGCGAGTTTAGCCAGATCCGAAGTCTGGAACGTCATATTTACAATCGGGAGGCGAATCCAGCGGCTTCCTTCATTTAATTTTACTCCAAAAAACAGGGTATAGAATAAAAGGGGAATGGACACAAGAAACAGAATCTTCGCCACTTTGGAATAAATAATATAGTTCACCTGGTGTGCAAAATAAATAATCATTACTCCTGCTATTATAAAGGCGAACTGTTTAAACAGATAGATTTCGGTATTCCCCTTGTACATTTTGTAGGCAAGCAGTCCCGTAGAACTGTAAACGGCAAGTAAAGATACCAGGGCCAGCAATACCACAACTGCCCAGATCACTTTATCCCCTCTGGTTCTTGATCCCAGGTGCTTAAACGCTCTCATTTCTATCGTACTGTTCTCCTGCATTTTTTTAACTGACTTTACTTTCCTTACTCCCATACTCTCATGCTCGCATACTGTTTAAAGGTCTCTAACCGCTTCCTTGAACTGCAGACCCCTGTCCTCATAATTTTTAAAGAGATCGAAACTTGCACAAGCGGGACTGAGCAGTACGACATCCCCTTTGGACGCCAGCTGAAAACTGCTTTTTACCGCATCTTTTGCGGAAGCTGTATTTACTATTACCGGCGCATCGTTCCGAAAAGCTTCATGAATCTTTCTGTTGTCCAGGCCCATACATACAATAGCTTTCACCTTTTCTTTCACCAGCTCACTCAGTAAAGCATAGTCGTTCCCTTTATCTATGCCTCCCAAAATCAGTATTACCGGTTTTTGCATACTTTCCAGGGCAAACCAGGTGGAGTTCACATTGGTCGCTTTGCTATCATTGATGAATTCGACTCCTCTCACCGTACTGACGTATTCCATCCGGTGTTCCAGTGATTCAAAACTCTGTACGGCTTCCCGGATCTTGTCTTTCCGGATTCCGATAGTTACAGCGGCAAGTCCCGCAGCCAGTGTGTTGTACTGGTTATGAATTCCCTTCAGAGCGAAATCATAGATGCTCATCCGTAACGTTTCGGTACCGGCCTGCACATTCATTTGCCCGTTTTTGATATAGCCTCCCTGATTTGGTTCCTGTTGCATGGTGTATGGTAATGGGTTAGATTTAAATGGGTATTCTTTTATATATTGACGTATAACCGGATCATCTGCGCAAAAAATAAAATAGTCCTGTCCGGTCTGATTCTTTACAATATTGAACTTGCTTCTTATATAATTTTCGAACTGATAATCATATCTGTCCAGATGATCTTCCGTAATGTTTGTCAGAATGGCAATATCCGGTCTGAATGTTTCAATATCATCCAGCTGGAAACTGCTGATTTCGGCTATATACCATTCCTTGGGATCTTCCGCTATCTGTTTGGCAATGGACAGTCCGATATTGCCCACCAGGGCGCAGTCCAGACCTCCGTGTTTACAGATATGGTAGGTCAGCGCGGTAGTGGTCGTTTTACCGTTGCTTCCCGTGATGCCCAGTATCCGGCTGTTCCCTTTGTAACGGTAAGCCAGTTCGAATTCACTGATTACCGGTATACCTTGATTTCTGATTTGTTTTATCAAAGAACTTTTTTCGGGAATGCCCGGACTCTTCATTACTTCATCCGCCTCCAGTATACGATCCTCACTGTGTTTTCCTTCTTCAAATTCGATTCCCCTGCTTTTCAGTTCTGCTTTGTACCCGTCCTGAATCTTTCCCGAGTCCGAAACAAAAACCGCATGTCCTTTTTTCTTAGCCAGCACGGCCGCCCCCACTCCACTCTCGCCGCCCCCCAGAACAATTAATTTTGACATTTTAAAAAAATTCAGGTCTTCAGTAATCCCCTATCGATTCACGATATGCGATTAGCATTAAGCGTTAATAAAGGGCGGATCGGAGGTTTTTCAAAAGCATAGATAAATACTGCACCACAATAATTTAGAACATGATTCCCTTGATTTGACGGTTTGGTTTTTCAGTAATTTTTTATACTGTCCTATCTGATTTTCAATGTTACTATTGCGAATACCACACAGAGAATCGTTACAATCCAGAATCTTGTTACTATCTTACTTTCATTATATCCCAGTTTCTGATAGTGATGATGCAGGGGGCTCATCAGAAATATCCTTCTTCCCTCGCCATATTTTCGTCTGCTGTATTTGAAATAACTCACCTGCAAAACCACACTTATATTTTCGACGAGAAATACGCCACAGAAGATCGGAATCAGTAATTCTTTACGGACAATCACAGCAAGCGCAGCAATAATTCCCCCAAGGGTCAAACTCCCGGTATCCCCCATAAATACGGTAGCGGGATAGGAATTATACCAGAGAAACCCCAGACATGCCCCAATCAGGGCTCCGATGAATATCGACAATTCACCCAGGTTCGGGATGTACATAATATTCAGGTATTCTGCAAAACGCAAATTGCCACTGGCATAAGCGAATACTCCTAAACAGGTACCTATAACCGCACTCACTCCTGTCGCCAGCCCATCAATACCGTCAGTAATATTAGCCCCATTCGACACTGCCGTAATGATGAATATGACGATTACCATATACAAAATCCACGTGGCACCCCGCAATGGGGTTGGTAGTAACTTGGAATAGTTAAATTCATGATTCTTAACAAAAGGAATTGTTGTAATGGGTTCCCTGGCTTCCACAAATAATTTTTCCTTTCCGTCGAGAATAACTTTTTTAAGTCCGATCGTATCGGTGGGTTTATTATCTCCCACAAACTCGCGCCATACTTTGGTATTGCTGTTAAAATAGAGGGTGGCCGCAACGACAAATCCAAGCACAACCTGGCCAAGCACTTTAAACCAGCCGGCCAGTCCGTCTTTGTCCGATTTTTTATAGTGCAGGCCCTGCTTTTGTGCCATTCTTTTCGACCGCAGTTTCAGATAATCATCAATAAAACCAATCATGCCCATCCAGAGCGTGCTGAATATCATTAAGCGGATATATGCCTTATTCAGATTGGCCAGTAATAAAGTAGGTATCAGGATAGCCATGATGATGATCAGGCCTCCCATGGTGGGTGTTCCTTTTTTTTGCTGTTCTCCCGCCAGGCCAAGTTCCCGGACGCTTTCCCCTACCTGAAGACTTCGCAGATAGTTGATCATTTTTCGTCCAAAAAGCATAGAAATGACGAGTGACAGAATAACGGCCAGTAATACACGAAATGTAATAAACTGGAACAAAGCGCTTCCTGGCACTTTCACTCCTGTCTGCCTGAGCCATTCGAATAAATGATACAACATAGCGTTGATCTGTCTTTTATAACTTTTTACCTTTGGATGTACTTATTCTATTTACCCAAAAATTCAAATATTTCCCGAAGCACCGCCTTGTCATCGAATGGGTATTTTACCCCCTTAATTTCCTGATATTTCTCGTGGCCTTTACCTGCTACCAGAACAATGTCCGATGGCTGGGAAAGACTGACTGCCGTTTTGATAGCTTCCTTCCGGTCACCGATGGATATAAATTTTCGCCTGGCCGCCGTATTCAGTCCGGCTTCCATTTCTTTCAGTATCGTTTCAGCGTTTTCGGACCTCGGATTGTCCGATGTAAATACAACCTGATCGCTGAGCTGACAAGCCACTTCACCCATAATGGGTCGTTTTGTTTTATCCCGGTCGCCTCCGCATCCCACTACTGTAATTATCCTCTCGTCATTTTTTCGCAGCTTGCGTATGGTGCCCAACACGTTTTCGAGCGCATCGGGTGTATGCGCGTAGTCAACGATACCGACAATTTTTTCAAGGGGAGAAATCATATAATCGAACCGGCCTTCCGCACCGCTTAATACACTCAGATTCCGCAACACTTCCGCCTTTTCTTCTCCCAGGCAAACAGCAGCACCGAAAACAGCCAGCAGATTGTAGGCGTTAAATTCTCCGATAAGTCTGAAATGCACTTCCTGGTCATTGACAAGCATCACCAGACCGGTTAAATTATTCTCCAGTATTTTTCCTTTGAAGTCAGCAGTTGTTCTTAAACTGTAAGTATACTTTGCTGCCGATGTGTTCTGCAGCATAACGTCTCCTCTTTTATCATCCGCGTTTGTTATGGCAAAGGCAGCGGAGGGCAATCCATCGAAGAATAGCTTTTTAACACGGATATATTCATCAAAAGTTTTATGGTAGTCGAGGTGATCATGGGTGATATTACTGAAAATGCCGCCCGCATATTGCAGTCCTTCAATCCTGTGCTGATGGATGGCGTGAGAACTGGTCTCCATAAACACATGGGTACAACCCGCTTTTACCATTTCATTCAGTAGTTCGTTCAGGGAAATGGCATCGGGAGTGGTATGCGTTGCAGGTATTGTTTTATCTCCTATATGATTCTGCACGGTGCTCAGCATTCCGCAGGTATATCCCAACGAACTGAATAGTTTGAAAAGCAGTGTAACAATGGTCGTTTTTCCATTTGTGCCGGTTACGCCTACCAGTTTCATTTTTTCGGAGGGCTGACCGAAAAAATTGTGGGCCAGCCAACCAGATGCAACCGCGCTGTTTTCGACCTGGATATAGGCAATATCCTCCCTGAATTCGGAAGGCATATGTTCGCAAATGATGGCAGCCGGATGAACGGAGGCCACCTCTTCGATGAACTGATGTCCGTCAGCATGTGTTCCTTTTACCGCAATAAACAAAGAACCCGGCCCGGCTTTACGTGAGTCGAGCTGCAGATTTTTCACGTCTACATTTAAGTTCCCGTGAACAAAGCGAATGCGTACCTTATATAATATTTCCTGCAGTTTCATTAGTTCAGATCAAGAATTAGTTTTTGGTTTTTTGAAACGATCGTTCCCGGAGGAATACTTTGCAGTTTAACTTTTCCTCTTCCCCGGGCCGTCACATGAATATCTTTTGATTCAAGCAGGAAAAGGGCATCTTTCAAACCCATGCCCTTCACATCAGGTACCTGTTTAGATTCTTCGTTTCTGGCCTTTACCACCGGGTGATCCTGTTCGCGGTATACTCCAGCCCATTTCTTGTTCCCGGAAGAATCCGCATAGGGCATTTGCAGGGTATGCAGAATATTTTTGATTTCGTCCGTTGATCCGGCATAATAATAAGCAGCACTGTCTTTTTTCAGGATTGAAGTATAAGACATGGCCGAATTACTGTCGGGCCGGATTGCCTCCATGCTCATGAGTTTATCTGCCACTTCCCTAAAAACCGGACCCGCGACCGCCGCCCCCAGGTATTTTTTTGCGAATGGTTTGTTTTTGATAACCACAATGCAGGTGTACCGGGGATGTTCAGCAGGGAAATAACCTGCAAAAGAGGACTGATAAATATGGTCGGCATATCCGCGGTTACCGTTGGCTACCAGAGCAGTTCCGGTTTTACCAGCAACCGTATAAAAAGAATTTTTAAACGCTGACTTGGCGGTGCCTTTCACACATACGCCTTCGAGGCAGGTTTTTAATTCAGCCAGGGTTTCCTCGCTGCAAATTTTGTCCATCATCACGACGGGCATGGTCTGCCTGTCCACACCCCCCGCATACTGAATGCTGTTTACCAGATAGGGTTTCATCATTCTTCCATTATTGGCAACGGCATTATACAGGGTAAGAGTCTGCAGGGGACTGACAAGCACTTCATACCCAAAAGCCATCCAGGGCAGTGTGCTGGCGCTCCAGGTCCTGGATTTGGGTGATTTAATAATGGGTGTGGTTTCACCTGCCAGGTCAATTCCTGTAATTTCGTTCAGATGCAATTTTTTTAAGTGATCCACGAATTGCTGTGGGTGCTGGGCGTAATGTGCCACTACCAGTTTCGCCATGCCCACATTGGAACTGTGTTCGAATGCCTGTTCTACCGTAACGTCACTGATCTCCTGTTTTTCGGCATCATGCACCGTACGGGTTCCGATCTTCCAGGTACCTCCTTCAATATTCAGATGATCGGAAAGTTTTATTTCATGGTCGTCGAGCAGCGACAAAAGAGTGGCCAGTTTAAACGTGGATCCAGGCTCAGAAGCCCGTATAGCGTAGTTGAGGTCTTCCCAATAGGAACCGTCGGGCTGCCTGCCCAGATTGGCCATCGCCTTTATTTTACCTGTAGAAGTTTCCATCACCACACAGGTTCCGTGTTCGCATTCGTTTTCAATCATCATGGAAAGCAGCGCATGTTCAGCAATATCCTGAGTATTGACGTCAATCGTAGTGAGGATATCTTTTCCGTTTTCCGGATCTATTTCATATCCTTCAACAGGTATATAGGTTCCTGCGTTCAGGTAACGAACCAGGCGCCTGCCATTCTCTCCCCGAAGCAGAGAGTCGTAGGTTCTCTCCAATCCCACATTCTGCGCATTGTCTCTTGACAAACCAATGGTACGGTTGGCAAGTAAACCAAATGGATTTAACCTTCTACTGGACTCATCTATAATGAACCCGCTTTTATTTCTTCCCTGCCGAACCAGAGGAAAAGATCTGAGCTGCCTGTATTGCTCAAAACTGATATTTTTCTGAAGCAGGTAGTAACGGTCCTCCTGTTTGTAACCCTGTAGTAACTGCTTTTTGTAAGTGGCAGAAGACTGGTCGTGGAAGAGACCGGCGAGACAAAGAGAAAGCGAGTCAATATTTTCTTTAAATCGTTTGCCAGCTTTCTCCCTAAGCCCGTCGGCATCGAAATCTATATATATATTAAAATAAGGAACCGAGGTACTTAACATGTTTCCGTCTTCACTATAAATCGTTCCTCTTTCCGCACTGAGGTCAACATATTTCTGATGCAGACTATCACTCAGTGCTCTCCAGTATTTTCCCTGAACGTGCTGTATAAAAAAAACCCTTCCCAGTACGGCCACACATATCAATACCATCCCCAGAAAACACAGGTAAACTCTCCAAAGTATATCTCTTCTTAGTTCCACCGGGTTTCGGGGATATGGGTGATAAAAAATTATTTCATCTGCTGAGGCTGTCGGTAACAACCAGCGGGGGTGAGGATAAAGGTTTCAATCCAAATGGCTCAACCGCTTTGGCCAGTTCACTCTGCTTGCTGCGAAACATCACTTCACTCTTCAGGCTTTTAAATTCGTACTGCAATTCCTGAAGTTCCCTGCCTGTTTTCCCGATATCACGCACCACGCGGTCGGCGTAATGCCCGTTGTATATGTAAATCACTGCTAGCAGGGCCAGGAAAAGAAAAAATGGAAGATTTCGGACCATCCACTGATAGCGGATCAGTCGTTTTACTTTGTTTTTTTTATTTCCGAAAACCTTCATTGTGCCAGTGTGATGGATAAAAAAAGTAGGGTACGATTATCATACTGAGATTTCTTAGGTAGGGGATTTATAAACTTTATATTTTTTCTGCTATTCTTAGTTTGGCACTTCTTGCGCGCGGATTCATACGAATTTCATTTTCGGATGCGGTGATCGGCTTTTTTGTCAGATTTCGGAAGGGATTTTGGGATACAGCAGTTCCAAAAGGATCCTGATCGTCTTCTTCATCGAATTGGCCACTGCGAAAAAACTGTTTTACCATCCTGTCCTCCAGTGAATGAAAACTGATGATGGCCAGCCGGCCGCCTGGTTTCAAAATAGACGGAGCCTGTTCAAGTAAATCCCTGAGTGCACCAGTTTCATCATTCACCTCTATTCGTAATGCCTGAAATACCTGCGCCAGATACTTATTTGGATTTCCTTTTACCTGATTTGAAATAGACTGCTTAAACCCATCTATGGTACGAAAGGGTGTTTTGTTTCGAAGGGCAACAATCGTTTTCGCGAGTGTTTTTGCATTCGTCACTTCACCGTATTGGCTGAACATATCCTGCAGTTTTTGTTCCGCGTACGTATTCAGGATGATTTCCGCAGTGAGCGACTGGCGGTTATCCATTCGCATATCCAGATTCGCATCCGATCTTGTTGAAAACCCCCGGGTGGGTTCATCAAACTGATGACTGCTTACTCCCAGATCGGCCAGAATCCCGTCTACTGCGGTAACCCCATGAAGACGCAGGAATCTTTGCAAATGGCGGAAATTGTGCGGCAGGAAAACAAACCGCTCGTCCTGCAGGCTATTCCTTTTTGCGTCTGCGTCCTGATCAAATCCGAAAAGACGGCCATCCTGATTCAGGAGAGCAAGGATCTTTGTTGAATGACCACCTCCGCCAAAAGTGCAATCAACAAAGATCCCGTTCGCCCTGATATTCAAACCGTCCATCGCTTCTGTAAGCAATACGGGTATATGATAAACGGGACCGGAATCCCTCATATCGTTCATTTATCGGGTTTGCCATTCATGACTTCATTGGCCAGGCCGCTAAAATCGTCAGGTGAAAAGGTTTCAAAGAACTGCTGGTACTTTACTTTATCCCAGATTTCTATTTTATTGACAGCGGTAACCAACACGATGTCCTTTTCCAGTCCGGCATATTCTTTCAGATTCTGTGGAATCAGCAGTCTGCTCGCCGAATCCAGCTCCATCATCGTGGCGCCGTTCAAAAAATATCTTCTGAATGACCGTACCTTCGGGTCAAAATCATTCAGGTTGCTGATCTTTTCAAAAATGGGTTCCCAGCTTTTCATGGGATATAACCCCAAACACTTTTCAAAACCCCGGTTTATTACGAATGAAGCCGCTTCCTCACCGGTTTGCCTTTTGAGCGAAGCCGGCAGGAGAAACCGCCCTTTTGCGTCGAGCGTTACTTCGTATTCTCCGAGAAAACCATTCATTTATAAGTACTTGAAGCAATGTTCTTAATAATTAACACAAAATAACACTTTTTACCACTTCCTAAACAAATTTATAGGATTTTAATTTTTCCACAGATTCTCAATGCCTTAGAATGCCATACAGTATTGAGTTTGACAGGCTTATTCAATAAAAAACCTCAATTTGCCTGTGCATAACCTGTTAATCAATGTGGATACAGCTGTATAACTCCATACCATGCCTATTTCTATGACCTTTCCGGAAACTCTTTTACTCTCGGAATTCAGCTACGAGTTACCCCATGAAAAAATTGCCCGATTCCCGCTGGTTGAACGCGACAGTTCCAGACTGCTTGTTTGGAAACCCGGGCAGATACAGGAAACAAACTATGTACATATCGCCGGCTTCCTGCCTACCTCATCCCTTCTGGTTTTTAACAACAGCCGGGTTGTAGAGGCGCGAATAATATTCCGCAAACCCAGTGGCGGCCAAATTGAAATTTTCTGTCTCGGCCCGCATGATTCGTATTCGGACGTATCCGGCGCAATGAAGCAAAGAGGAAACGTTTTGTGGAACTGTCTGATTGGAGGTGCATCCAAATGGAAAAATGGTCAGACTCTACATATGGAAATCGGTGAAACAAAACTGAATGCCCGTGTGATCGAGAAAAGAAAAGAGGATTTCACCATTACTTTTTCCTGGACACCGGAGAGTCTGGCTTTCGCCGAAGTATTACATCAGCTAGGCTCCATACCTCTTCCGCCTTATCTCGGGAGAAACGCGGATGCCGGTGACGAGGAAAGGTACCAAACTGTTTATGCGAAAGAGATTGGCTCTGTTGCCGCCCCGACTGCCGGACTTCACTTCAGCGAGGAGCTATTGAAGAATCTTGCCAACAGGGGCATCGGGAGTTTGTACCTGACCCTGCATGTGGGAGCAGGTACATTTTTGCCGGTGAAGACGGATAAAATAGCCGGGCACGTGATGCACGAAGAGTTTATTGAAGTCAGCTCAACTGGTCTGGAAGAACTTATCGCTCATCTCGGTCATCCCGTAATCGCTGTGGGTACAACTTCCCTGAGAACACTGGAAAGCCTCTACTGGCTTGGTTTACAGGTTTACGCAAACAAAACTCTTTCTCCCGCTGATTTAGTTCTCAGACAGTTTTATCCTTATCAGAACCTGGCGAATATAAGCCCTGAACTGGCGTTGACTAGTTTACTGGAATGGATCAACCGGCAGCCTCAGAAAAAACTAATCACTAAAACACAACTTTATATTGTTCCAGGATATACATTTAAAATAGTGCGTGGACTGGTAACCAATTTTCACCAGCCTCACTCAACATTGTTACTTCTGGTGGCTGCATTGGCCGGGCCTGAGTGGAAAAGAGTTTATGAATATGCGCTGGAAAATAATTTCCGGTTTTTGAGTTATGGCGACGGTTGCTTATTTCTGCCCTGAGAGAGCTTTTTTTTAAGCTACCACTCCGCTCACTTTTTCCTGACGTATCAGCGGAATTTCAAGCACAAAATGGGTTCCCTTACCCACCGTACTGTCTACCTTGATCCTTCCGCCATGCGCATCTACGACAGATTTTACATAACTGAGTCCAAGACCGAAACCCTTTACATTATGTACATTGCCTGTATGGGCGCGATAAAATTTTTCAAAAATACGACGCTGCGTTTCCTTGGTCATTCCTATACCATTGTCTTCTATCCGAATAAGCATATTTTTTCCATTGCGGGAGGTTTGAATACGAATGACGAGTTTCTCGCGGGAATATTTAATGGCATTATCGATAAGGTTTGAAATCAAATTGGTGAAGTGAACTTCATCGGCATCCGCCACATCGTAGCCCTCTTCCAGCTGAAGCTGAACATTGGCGTGAATTTCCTCCAGCTGAAGTTTAAAATTATCCATCACACGCCGGATGACTTCGTTAACATGAAGGGGCTGAAGTTTTAGCTGCAGCTCCTGGCGGTCAATCAGGGCTGCCTGAAGAATCGTTTCTACCTGTTTGTTCATGCGCTTATTTTCTTCTTTGATAATGCCACTGAAATAAGCCGACTTTTCTCTGTCGTGCACCACTTTTTCGTTGCGCATGGCGTCAACCGCAAGTGAAATGGTAGCCAGCGGAGTCTTAAACTCATGCGTCATGTTATTGATAAAATCATTCTTTATTTCACTCAGCTTTTTTTGCACCAGCAAGGTGCGCACGGTAAAATAGAACGCACTGATAATAATCAGCGTGAAAAAAATAACACCGAAAATCATCCAGCGCATTTGTCGCATGACCACCGATTTGTAATCGGGAACCACAATAGACAGTGTTTCAAATGAATCTGGAAGTTTAAACCCGTTCTCGACCAGGGGAAGCAGGGTTCGAAGGTTGTGCACGGAATCCTGCAGTGAAACATAGAAATTAGGCGACTTCAATTCATAATTGTTTGAAAAAATGGACGAATTAATACCCTGGGAGAAAATACAAAACTCAAATTTGGTGTCCTTCAGCCCACGATAATTGAATGCCTTCCGCAACAGATCGTACATTTCCTGGTAGGTAAATTTCTGGGCTATCAGAGGAGGATTCATCAGTTCCTGCATAAACTGCTCTGAAGGCTTGAATCCAAGTCCCTGAGGTGCCCTAAGCAACTGACTGCCGGAAAGTGCCGTCTGTTTATATTCAATTAATTCACGAAATACATCCGTAGTAACATCATTCAGTTTATGCGTCAGCTCCTCTTCTTTGTTTTCCACCATGGTAGTGATCCAGTTCCACTGGATATAAATGATACCCACAAGGGAAACACTAATCAGGATAAAAATGATCGTAAAATTTTTCTTCAAATGAACTGTTTTTTGAACCGGATGATCTTTTTAACAACACGAACCGGCGGGTAAATTTATTAAACAATTATCTTCAGATTCGTTAAATTACAATATGGACAGTCCCGCAGCTGGTATCTTGCTGATCGCTGACCCTTTTCTGAAAGATCCTAATTTTAAAAGATCGGTCATTTTCCTTTGCGAACATCAAAGTGAGGGTAGTTTCGGTTTTCTGCTTAATAAAACCTACGAATACAGTTTAAAAGACCTTGTCAACAATGCAGATGACCTCGAAATACCTGTCTTTTTCGGTGGACCCGTGCAAACGGACACCATCCATTTCCTGCATCAGTATCCAGAACTGATTCAGGGCGGATATCAGGTTATTGATGGGATTTACTGGGGCGGAAATTTTGAAAAAGCCCTTGAGCTGATCCGGGAAGGAAAGATAAAGACGTCTAAAATCAGGTTTTATATTGGTTATTCCGGCTGGGCGGGGGGACAACTGGAAGATGAACTGAAGGAAAAATCCTGGTTGCCGGCTGTAGCAGATTTAAATCTGATCTTCCATAAAAAGACGGACGAAATCTGGAAGGATGCCATTCGCCATCTGGGTGGTAACTATCTGATGATGATCAATTTTCCAACAGATCCCCAATTGAACTAACCCGGTTCTTTCAGACCGCTTTAGCTCCTTCCACCAATACCGTCACCCGGTTTGAAATAACCTCAACAAAACCACTGCGAATATCGAACAGGGTGGAATGACTTTTATCATTCAGCACTTTGATACGGCCGGATTTCAATGCGCTGATCAGCGGAGCATGTTTATCAAGCACTTCAAAAGATCCCGATACGCCTGGCAATTGAACACCAAGCACTTCGTCGCTGAATAGTTTTTTTTCGGGGGTCAGTATTTCTAAATTCATAATAATAAATTAGCCCTGTGCCTGTGCCATTAATTTCTTGCCCTTTTCAATGGCATCATCAATGGTTCCGACCAGATTGAAAGCCGCCTCAGGATAATCGTCCACTTCTCCGTCCATGATCATATTGAATCCGCGGATAGTTTCTTCGATCGGCACCAGAACACCCTTCAGACCAGTAAATGCTTCCGCTACATGGAACGGCTGAGATAGAAAACGCTGAACTTTTCGGGCCCGGCTGACCGTTAATTTATCTTCGTCGCTGAGTTCATCCAGACCAAGAATGGCAATGATATCCTGCAATTCTTTATATCTCTGCAGAACCAGTTTTACCCGGTTTGCACAATCATAATGAGCGTCTCCTACAATTTTCGGCGTAAGTATACGCGATGTGGAATCCAGCGGATTCACTGCGGGGTAGATACCCAGATCAGCAATCTTACGATCCAGAACGGTGGTCGCATCCAGATGGGCAAAAGTGGTTGCCGGCGCCGGATCTGTTAAATCATCCGCAGGCACATATACGGCCTGTACCGAAGTAATAGAGCCATTTTTGGTTGAAGTAATTCTTTCCTGCATCAGGCCCATTTCAGTGGCCAGCGTTGGCTGGTAACCCACGGCAGATGGCATACGGCCCAAAAGGGCGGACACTTCGGACCCAGCCTGGGTAAAGCGAAAGATATTGTCTACGAAAAACAGGATGTCACGCCCCTGGCCCTTTCCGTCGCCGTCGCGGTAATATTCGGCGATGGTCAGTCCGCTCAACGCCACCCTTGCACGCGCTCCGGGCGGTTCATTCATCTGCCCGAAAACAAATGTTGCCTTGGATTCAGACAATTCTTTCATATCTACCTTGGACAGATCCCATCCTCCGTTTTCCATGCTGTGCTTGAAATTATCGCCGTATTTCATAATTCCGGCCTCGATCATTTCACGCATCAGATCATTCCCTTCACGGGTGCGTTCTCCAACACCTGCAAAAACAGAAACGCCCGCATAAGCTTTTGCAATATTATTAATGAGCTCCTGGATCAGCACGGTTTTTCCTACTCCGGCGCCACCAAAGAGTCCGATTTTACCACCCTTGGCATATGGCTCAATGAGGTCAATAACTTTAATTCCCGTAAAAAGGATCTCGGTACTTACACTGAGATTCTCAAAAGCGGGTGGTTTACTATGAATAGGACGACCGCCAACTTTTGATACGGCAGGCAAACCATCGATCGGATCTCCTGTAACATTAAATAAACGACCTTTGATGGCGTCGCCTACCGGCATCGAAATGGGAATACCGGTATCCAGTACTTCCAGTCCCCTTGTTAAACCTTCTGTACCATCCATGGCGATACAACGAACACTATCTTCTCCAAGATGTTGCTGTACTTCCATAACCAGCGTACCGCCGCCCGGTTTCTGTAATTCAAGGGCGTTGTATATTTCAGGAAGTTTTCCTTTGAACTGAACGTCTACAACCGCACCGATAATTTGTTTAATCTTGCCTGCATTTGGCATAAAGCGTATTATTAAATGTTACTTTAAAATCGGCTGCAAAGGTAAGTGTCCGGACCCGGAATTCCGAAATGAAAAAGCAAGTATTTTTACGGCCGTCAACCTCTTACACATGCAATTATTACCCGTTCAGGATTCTGCGCAGGCCCTTGAGTTTATACAGGTAAACGTGGAAATCATGGGCAAACTGCCCGGTTATATCAGACCGCTGGACAAAGATATCGATCAGGTTTTCGATCCGTCCAAAAATAAGGCATTCCGGCACGGGGAAGCTGCCAGATGGATATTAAAAGATGAAGAAGGCCGGTTTCTAGGCAGAATTGCCGCCTTTGTGAACAAAGCCTATAAATCAAAAGGAGACGAGTTCCCGGTCGGGGGGGTTGGCTTTTTTGACTGTGTGAATGACCAGCAGGCCGCAGACAGGCTCTTTGACGTGGCCAGACACTGGCTCCTGCAAAGAGGGATGGGCGCAATGGACGGCCCGATAAATTTTGGCGAAAGGGATACCTGGTGGGGTCTTGTTACAGAAGGCTTCCATGAACCCCTTTACCGGATGAATTTTAATGCACCTTATTATCAGGATCTGTTTGAAAATTATGGTTTTAAAATGTTTTTCGAGCAGATCTGCTTTGGCATGGATCCAAAAAAACCTTTCAGTAAAAAACTGATGGAACGTCATGCCCTGATAGCAGCTGACCCATCTTTCAGGGCAGACCATATCAGCAAAAAAAACCTCAATCTCTACGCGGGCTATTTTACAGAAGTGTATAATAAGGCCTGGGCAGGTCATGGCGGAATGAAACAGCTAAAACTGGAACAGGTGAAATCCCTGTTTAAGCAGATGAAACCCTTTATGGAAGAACGTCTGATTTGGTTTACCTATCACAATAACCTGCCCATTGCCATGTTCGTAAATATTCCGGATCTCAATCAGTGGTTTAAATACCTCAACGGAAAATTCGGGCTATGGCAAAAGCTGAAATTTTTATGGCTGCTGAAAACCAAAAAAAATAAAAAATTTACCGGACTCGTATTTGGCATTATACCGGAATACCAGGGTAAGGGTATTGATTCGTATATGATTGCCGAAACAGGCAAAATGGTGCTCATACTTCCCTATACGGAATATGAAATGCAATGGGTAGGCGATTTCAATCCTAAAATGATCAATATGATCAGGACCATGGCAGATACCTATCCCAGCCGGCGCCTCAGAACCTACCGTTATATTTTCGACCGGAGCCTGGAATTTAAAAGGCATCCCATCTTCTAAAACTTCATTATTATTGCAACGACAAGATCCCCGGAGGCCAGGTTATGAATAAATTCATTGTTTCTGCAAGAAAATATCGCCCGCAGCTTTTCTCAACAGTTGTTGGTCAGTCTCATATCACCACCACACTCAAAAATGCCATCCGCAATAAACAGCTTGCCCACGCATTTCTGTTTTGCGGTCCTAGGGGGGTGGGTAAAACCACCTGCGCACGTATTCTCGCGAAATCCATTAACTGTGACCATCCGTCGGCATATGGCGAGGCCTGTAATACTTGTCCGTCATGCGTTTCCTTTAATGAAGGCAGTTCGCTCAATATCCACGAACTCGATGCGGCAAGTAATAACTCGGTGGATGATATCCGGTCACTAGTAGAACAGGTTCGGTTTGCTCCGCAGCCTGGAAAATATAAAGTATATATCATTGATGAAGTTCATATGCTCAGTTCAGCAGCATTCAATGCATTCCTGAAAACGCTTGAAGAACCGCCTCCCTACGCTATCTTTATTCTGGCCACTACAGAGAAACATAAAATTCTTCCTACTATTCTCAGTCGTTGCCAGGTGTTCGACTTCAAGCGGATCACCAATCAGGATATCATGGACCACCTGCTGGAAATCTGTGATAAAGAAAATATTCCTGCCGAAAAATCAGCGCTCGGGGTGATTGCCCAGAAAAGCGAGGGATGCATGCGCGATGCACTGAGCATTATGGACAAAATGGTGAGTTTTTCAGACGGAAAACTTTCCTATGCAGATACGCTTGAAAATCTCAACATCCTTGATGAAGGATATTATTTTAAATTACTCCACGCCATGCGCGGCCAGAACCTGTCGGACGCGCTACTGATCTTTGATGAAATAAACCGGAAAGGCTTTGAAGGGGATTTATTATTAAACGGATTTTCGGAATTTATCCGTAACCTGCTGATATGTAAGGATGAAAAAGCAGCCCGTCTGCTGGAAGTAGTGGAAGAATTCAAACAGGTTTACCTGAACGAAGCCAAAACATCCGATATGGGATTTTTGGTGAGCGCTCTGAATATACTGAGTGAATCTGAAATTCAATACAAGGCATCCAGGAACAAAAGGCTGCACGTGGAACTCGCCCTGATTAAACTGACCTATCTGAATCAGGCTCTGCATTTGTTGCAGGGCACAGACCTGAAAAAAGGCAGTCAGGGCGTCAAACCGGTTGCTTTCCGGAAGATTGCTCCGATAGAATCCAAAGACAAAAAATCGCCGGCAAAGAGGCCCGAAGTCGTGACCGTGAAACAGGAACTGCCCATTGCTCCGGTCGCCGGGGCAAAGCTGATCATCGAGGAACCCGCGAAAACAAATCCTGTGGTCACGAGTCTCGGAGCTTTGTCGAAAATCCGGCAGGAAGTATTCAACCGTAAATCGACCGCCGGCGAATTGAAATCGCTTGAAGAAGTATCTCTGACAGAAGCTTGGAATCAGTTTACCGCCGATCTGAAAAAAAATAAAAACTCTGCCTTTCAGAGTTTTGAAGGCGCAGTGCTGCGCATAGTGGATGAACAACGATTTGAAATACTCACAAACAATAATCTGGAACAGCGTTTCATTGAACAGGAAAAAAGGAAACTGTCAGATGTGCTGCAGCAGCGTTTTCAGAATAAGAATATTTCCTTTTCTGTAATCGTCCGGGAAAATGTAGTACAGCATATTCATCACGAAAAAACACTCAGTAAAAGGGACCAGTTTTATCAAATGGCGGAAAATTATCCACTGGTAAAGGAGTTAAAGGACAGACTGAAACTCGAACTGGACTACTGATACGGCTTTCTGCCACACATTCCCTTATAAATGCTAAAAATCCACTAATTTGACTTCCCCGATTTTGCGCAGCCAATGAATTGGGGGATCTTTACACCACTTTATGGCCGGAAATTCTACGACCCAGGTATTTCAAACCAACTCTTCTTCCAGATGGTCGCGGTTCAAGTGGAGCAGCCGCCTGATTGCACTTTTTCTGGTTCTCGCGGTAATTACTATCATTATTACACTCTCCAGGGTATATACTCCCACTCTTCCCCTGTTTGGCGCTCAGGAAAAAGAAGCACTGCTCGACAGTTCCAGCTGGCTTTTCAATAAAAGCAAGATTGGAAAACAATATGGCGGCTTCAGGAAATACATCAACGAAAAAGTGGCTTATAAAGCAGGTGGGTACCCGATTCCTAGAAGATTCAAGAAAAGAAACGGGGTGATCGTGCAGGCCGATTCCAGTTTTTATTCTTTTAAAAAATTCACTGCGGGTATCCGCGCAGGTTTCTATGTAAACTGGTCACCCACTTCCTATACTTCACTTGAGCAGAATATTTCCCGACTGAATATGGTCTTGCCGGAATGGTTTTTCCTGGATGCAAACACGGATACCCTTTATACGAAGATCGATCAGAAGGCACTGGATATTATGAACAAGTCAGGCGTTAAAGTTTTACCCCTGCTCACCAACAATATCGGCCAGGTTTTCCGGGGAGATGTTATTCACCGCATATTGAACAATCCCGAAAAAAGGGACCGCCTCATCAGCGATATAATAAAATATCTGGAATTATATAAGCTGGATGGTATTAATATAGATTTCGAGGATCTGCAGGAAAAAAAGAATGAAGTGCTGGTTCAGTTCCAGAAGTCACTCTTTGAAAAAATGCACGCCAAAGGACTATTGGTTTCACAGGATGTAGTGCCTTTTAATATGGACTACAATTTCGAAGAATTATCCAGGTACAATGATTACCTCATTCTGATGGCCTATGATCAGTTTTCTGATGGCACCGGACCTGGTCCTATATGCCATCAGAAGTGGATCGAGGGTGCCGTGGACGAGGCCATAAAAAAAATCCCCCCTTCCAAACTGATCCTGGCCGTCGCAGGTTTTGGGTATGACTGGAAACTCGATGAGAACGATAAGGTGATTTCTGTTACACCGATCAGCTATCAGGAGGCCCTCACCCTGGCCCTCAGCTATGATGGGAAAATTATTTTTGATAACGATTCTTATAATCTGCACTTCAGCTACGATGGAGATGATGGCGCACCGCATAAAGTACAATTCACCGATGCGGCAACGACCTTTAATTCCATGCGGTTTGCGGAGGAATCAGGACTCAGCGGTGTGGCTCTGTGGCGACTGGGTAACGAAGACTCGCGCATGTGGGATTTTTATGATCACGATATGGGCAAGGACAGCCTGAAATTTTTTGACTTCCATCTCTTCTCGACAGTTAAAACGATGATTTCGGACGAAACACCTGCCTATTCCGGCGAGGGAGAAGTATTGGATGTGATCGGTGGTCCGACAAGTGGAAAAATTACACCTGAACTGGATACGGCAGAATTGCTGATATCGGAAGAACGGTATGACAGCCTTCCATCCAAATGGGTTGCCAGAAAATATGGAACCAAGGACAAGAAAAAACTGGTGCTCACATTTGATGATGGGCCTGACCCGGTGTACACACCCCGGATCCTGGATATCCTGAGCAGGGAAAATGTGCCCGCTGCCTTTTTCCTTGTAGGCATCAATGCAGAAAACAATATTCCCATCGTAAAAAGAATTTATCGCGAAGGTCATGAGATTGGTAATCATACTTTCACCCATCCTAATATTGCGAAAGTCAGCCGCAAACGCGCTGTTATAGAAATGGATGCCACAAGACTTCTGATCGAAGCCATCACGGGTCATTCAACTGTATTGTTCCGCGCGCCTTACAATGCGGATTTTGAACCCGTGAAGGCAGAAGAACTGATACCGGTTGCCATTGCCAGAGAAAAAAATTACCTGGATATTGGTGAATCCATCGATCCGCTGGACTGGGAACCGGGCACTCTTGCCGATTCCATCGTGGCCAGAGTCATCGCCCGTAAACAAAGCATGACCGATCAGAATCTCAGCGGAAATATTATTTTACTGCATGATGCCGGTGGTGACAGCCGCGAAGCTACCGTGGAAGCACTTCCGCGCATCATCCATTATTTTAAAGAAAGAGGTTATCAGTTTACCACCATCGCCGACCTGCTGGGAAAGAAAAAAGATGATCTCATGCCACCTGTTCCGAAAGGAAGTGGTTATTACCTGTTGCAACTGAATTATTTCCTGGCCATGTCAGCCTATCTGGGCAGTCATCTGCTGACTTCCATATTCATCGTGTTTATCATTCTTTCTTTATTGCGCATTTTGTTTATGGCGGTCATTGCCAGTAAGCAGCATAACTGGGAAAAGAAGTATGGTCTCAAACCATTCTGGAACCTGGATGGCAGTGGAGCCCCTCTGGTCAGTATTATCGTACCCGCTTACAACGAAGAGATTAACGCGGTGAGTTCCATAGAAAATTTATTGAGAACCGACTACCCCCATTTCGAAATTATTTTCGTTGACGACGGAAGCAGAGACGGGACTTATCAGAAAGTAAAGAAAGCATTCGAACAGGAAAGAAAAGTCAGGGTAACAACCAAACCTAATGGTGGTAAGGCATCAGCATTGAACTTCGGTATCGGCCAGTCTGATGCAGAATACGTGATCTGTATAGATGCAGACACCAAATTATTGCCTGATGCCGTTTCGAAACTCATGATGCATTTCGGCGACGTTCAATATCATAACGGAAAAAAAGTCGGCGCCGTGGCGGGTAATGTCAAAGTGGGCAATACGGTTAACCTGCTCACCCGCTGGCAGTCTATTGAGTATATCAGCAGTCAGAATTTTGACCGGAAGGCTTTCGCCTATGTCAATGCCATCACGGTAGTGCCTGGTGCCATCGGCGCTTTCCGCAAAGCAGCCATTGAAGTTGCCGGTGGATTTACAACGGATACCCTTGCCGAAGACTGTGACCTGACTATCCGCATGCTTCGCTGTAATTATATTGTGGAGAACGAAAATGGAGCCATCGCCATGACAGAAGCCCCGGAGACCATCAAAATGTTCATAAAACAACGCTTCAGATGGAGTTTTGGGGTTATGCAGACATTCTGGAAAAACCGGGATATGCTCTTCAATACCCAAAACAAAGCCCTGGGCTGGATTGCGCTGCCTAATATTCTGTTGTTCCAGTATATTATACCATCCATTATTCCGCTGGCTGACTTTTTTATGCTGGTTGGCCTGCTGACAGGCAATGCAGCCAGGATCGGCAAATACTACCTGGCATTTATGGTCGTAGATCTGGCCGTAGCCATTCTGGCCTTCAGCTTTGAGAAAGAGAAACTCAGTAAGCTTATCTGGCTGATTCCGCAGCGCCTGGTTTGGCGGTGGCTGATGTGGTACGTACTGTTCAAGTCATTCAGAAGAGCCATAAAAGGAGAATTACAGCATTGGGGCGTATTGAAACGCACAGGGAATGTGAAAGAAATTCCCGTACTCCAGGAAGGATGATCCTGTGAGAAGACCCGGCATTTCACGTTTTTGCCTTAATTTCGAAGTTCCAAATTTTAAAAATATCCAGTTTTATGGCTGAAGTTATTTTAATGCCGAGGCTTAGCGATACAATGACCGAAGGTGTGATCGCCGCCTGGCATAAAAAAGTAGGGGACAGCGTGAAAAAGGGCGACCTGCTCGCAGAGGTGGAAACGGACAAAGCCACTATGGATCTGGAAAGTTATAAAGACGGCACCCTTCTGTTTACAGGTACCGGCAAGGGCGGCAAGATTCAGGTAAATGATTTGCTGGCCATTATTGGTAAACCCGGAGAAGACATCAGTACACTCTTGAAAGGGGGTACCGCTCCGTCAGTCCCGGATGCCCAGGCCGCACCGCCAATTGTTGAGCCTAACAGCCAGCCACCAGCCGCCAGCCAGCCTTCGGTCCCTTCCCTCGATCTGGCTTCCATGCAGGAAGTAATACTGATGCCACGTCTCAGTGATACGATGACCGAAGGTGTCATTGCCGCCTGGCATAAAAAGGTAGGTGATTCTGTGAAAAAGGGAGATATCCTTGCCGACATTGAAACCGATAAGGCGACAATGGAACTGGAAAGTTATAAAGAAGGTAAATTATTATTTACGGGAGCAGAAAAAGGTCAGAAGATTGCAGTCAATGACCTTTTGGCTATTATTGGCGAAGAAGGAAAAGTCAATGTTCAGCAGATCGTAGATGCTTCAAAAAATAAAGGAGCCGCATCCCCTGCTAAAGATGCCGCGGCAGAATCAGCAGCTGCGAAGTCCACGTCCGAACCTGTTGCATTAAAATCAACGCCGCAGGTTACAGAAGTTCCGTCGCTGAATGGCAATGGTCGTGTGAAAGCTTCTCCGCTGGCAAAAAAGCTCGCGTCGGAAAAAGGAATCGATCTGTCCCAGCTGCACGGAACCGGTGACTATGGCCGTATTATAAAAAAAGATGTGGCAGAATATACGCCTGCTGCTTCGGCAAAAACGGATCAGAAAACATCCACTGTGCCGGTTTCTTCTCCTGCAAGTCAGGTTAGTTTTGAAGATGTGCCTGTTTCTCAAATGCGTAAAGTGATCGCAAAACGACTTTCGGAAGCAAAATTCAGTGCACCGGAATTCTATCTGACCATTACCGTGGATATGGATCAAGCCGTTGCCAGTCGTATAAGAATAAACGAAACCTCTCCGGTAAAAATATCATTTAATGATTTCGTTTTAAAAGCCACAGCCCTAGCTTTGAAAAAACATCCGGCGGTGAACAGCAGCTGGCTCGGAGACAAGATTCGCGTGAATCACCATGTGAATATCGGTGTGGCCGTAGCTGTGGAAGACGGATTACTCGTTCCGGTGGTTCGCTTTGCTGATACCAAATCCCTGTCACAGATTTCCACCGAAGTAAAAGAATTCGCCACCAGGGCAAAAAATAAAAAACTGCAGCCTGCAGACTGGGAAGGCAGCACATTCACCGTTTCCAATCTGGGTATGTTCGGAATGGATGAGTTCACAGCCATCATCAACCCACCGGATGCCTGCATACTCGCCATCAGTTCGATTCAACAGGTTCCGGTTGTAAAAAAAGGCACAATCGTCGTTGGCAATGTAATGAAACTGACTATGACCTGCGACCACCGCGTAGTAGATGGAGCAACCGGTGCGGCTTTTCTGCAAACGCTAAAAGGGCTCCTTGAAGAGCCCTTGCGTATGCTTGTTTAGCTACCGTCCAGGTATATTCTTTAAAGCACCATTAGTTTGGTACTTGTTTTTTCTTTTCCATTTTCTCCCATCAGGATATAAAGGCCTGATTTTAAAGAAGCAGCGTTCATCAGCAGGATCTGGCTGCCAGCGGTCAGCTGCATATTCATCTGTGCCACAGGGTTGCCGTTCAGATTATATAAACTGAATGCATAATTTCCTGAAGCCGCAGCGTTGATACGGAAACTCACCACATTTTTATTTCCGGTAAAAACCGCAGCGATCTGTAAACTGCTTTCCATATGGAACGAAAGCATCTGCGTGGAAGAATAAGTCAAATGTCCATCAGCTGAAATCATTTGCAAACGGTATGCATAGTTCCCGGCTGGATGATTCAGCTGATCAATATATTCATAAGCCGAATCCAGACGCAGCTGATCGCCATCAAATGTTTTTATTACCTGGAAATCCGAACCCCCTGCGGCGCGTTCGATCCGGAGAGAAGAAAGTTTCCCCTCACCAGCCAATTTCCAGGAAACAGAAGCTGCCTGATTGCTGGCTTTGGTTTCGAAATACTCGAACACGACAGGTAATACCGTAGACCCACTGGCTGTGATATTGTCAAAAACAAAACGATTCAGGCCACCGGTTGAAATCGTGGCGTTATAACCATACAAACGAAAAATAATTTTTGCGGGCATATTCATAAAGGCAATACCCAATGTGGCTATCGTTGCAGGGCTGCTGTTGGCCGTAAGTACACCACTGGCTACATCTGCCGCATATCCATCCAGACTGCTGCGCAGCGACCAGTTGTTCGGCCCTGCTCCCGATGATCCCGTGGTACTCCTGCGGATCTGCATGGCCAGAGAGGAAACTGTCAGACTATTTCCTGCGCCGGGTGTAATAGAAAATTCGAGATAGGCATTAAGGTCTATGGTGCCGGTTGGCCAGTTGCCTTCCCCGTAATACACGGTTCCTCCGTTAAATGCACCTCCCGCAACAATCGTACTTCCCAAAGAAGCATTACCCGCAGTGGCATTTGAAGATCCTGTTCCTGTCAACACATTATCAAAAGTCCAGTTCGCGATCTGGGCCTGAACAGAAACACAAATTAAAATGGTTGTCAGCAGAGTACATGTTTTTCGCAGGAATATCGTTTTCATTATTTTCATTAACAGATGATTAAAGACGAAATACGGGCCATTCATATAGTATTGACTTACAGTTAATTACAGACGAGATCCTGTCCCGAATTGGGATCATCTTCCATGGAAAAGACACAACAAAGTGAAAATGCAACTTTCCTGTTCTACAGGTTGTATTGCAGGCCCGCGCATATTTCTTACCTTCTGCATTCTATCCACTAATGATATTTGACAGATGCTTCAACGCTCTACGATTCAGTTACTCCGTTTTCCGTTTCTCTTTTTTTCTGATGCCTGTTTACTGGTATGCGCTGAGCCGGGTGGTTAACCCCGATAGCGGAAGAGCTGTTCTCATTTTTTTTATACTCCATGTATTGATTTATCCTTCCAGTAACGGATTTAACAGTTATATGGACCGGGATGAAGGAAGTGTGGGCGGTCTTGCTTCTCCTTTCCCTCCCACCCGCCAGCTTCTTTATGTAAGTCTGGTTATGGATTTGCTGTCTGTCGCTCTCGGGTTGCTGATCAGCCGGCATTTTGCACTGGCCGCCGCCATTTATATACTGGCTTCCAGAGCATACAGTGCAAGGTCCATCCGGCTGAAGAAATATGCAATTCCTGGTTATCTGACTGTGGTCGTTTGTCAGGGTGCCCTTGTATTTTTCATGGTTTACCATGGGTGTGATCCACATTTCACCACCCAAGTCCCAACCCTCGGCATGTTATCTGCATCTCTGCTCATTGGCGGATTTTACCCGCTTACACAAATCTATCAGCATACTGCCGATGCAAAAGACGGTGTCCGGACCCTGAGCGCCATGCTGGGCATCCGGGGCACTTTTATTTTCAGCGGCATCGTGTACCTGATCGCTTATGCTGTATTGGCTGTTTTCATTCTGGGGTCATTGGATTTTGAAGAATTTTTTGTTTTGTCAACCTGTATGCTCCCCGTTCTCGTATACTTTATAGCATGGGCCGTGCAGGTTTGGCGAAATCCGTCCAATGCGGACTTCAAACACACGATGCGCATGAATACCGTTGCATCGGTTTTCACGACCCTTGGCTTTATTGTTGTATTTCTGATGAAGTATATGTAAATCTATTAAATGAGTCGTTTGAGTAAAATAAGGTCGGTAGGCACTGCTGTTCCGCAGTTTAAACATGAACAGGATGAGATCCTGCATTTCATGACCCGCATATATGCTTTTAATGAAAAAGAGCGACGCACACTCCGTTATCTGTATCACCAAAGTGGGATTTCAACCCGCTATTCTGTGTGAGCGATTACAGCGAGGAACCCTCTGCCTGGACATTTTACCCGCCAACAGAAAATATTGAGCCCTTTCCTTCTCTGGAAGAAAGAATGAAAATATTTAACAGAGAGGCGGTCGTACTATCTGCCGCAGCCATACGGAACTGTCTCGAAAATCAGATGGATCTATCCGGGGTGACGCACCTGATTACGGTTACCTGCACGGGACTCAGTGCGCCAGGGCTGGATCTCCAGCTCATGGAATTACTGGATCTTTCAAAAAATATTTTCAGAACCTCGGTTAACTTCATGGGTTGCTATGCGGCCATACATGCTCTCAAACTGGCCGATGCACTTTGCCAGGCAGAACCCTCCGCAAAAGTGCTGATCGTTTGTACAGAACTCTGCACATTGCATTTTCAGCAGGCCGCCAACACCGACAATATTACGTCCAGCCTGCTGTTTGGTGACGGATCCGCCGCCGTTCTCGTAACAGGTGAAGATGATCGCGCCGAAGGCTTTCCGATCCTGGGGTTTTATGGAGAAGTGATGCCCAAAGGCAAACAGGATATGTCATGGGAATTGTCTTCTACAGGTTTTGCAATGACCCTGAGTGGTTATGTCCCCGCACTAATAGAAGAGGATTTTGAAAAGCTCGTGAGTCACGCGCTCGAAAAACAAAACATTTCCAGGAAAGACATTACACACTGGTCCGTTCATCCCGGTGGGAAAAAAATATTACAGGCCATTGAAAAAAGCCTGTCCCTTCCAAAGGAAACATTTGACGTCTCTTATCGGATCCTCCGCGACTATGGAAATATGTCGTCACCCACGATTCTTTTTGTTCTGAAACAAATACTGGCGACCCTCGACAAAACAAAGAAACAAACCGTTTTTGGAGCAGCATTTGGTCCCGGCCTTACGATGGAGACTTTTCTTCTATCCTCCTGAAAACCTATTTTAGAGGTACGCACAATTAACATTTAATTTCTTCCATGAATTGCAAAATTCGTTCGGAAAAATCTGAATTGCTCGACCAGCCCGGCATACCCGGCACTGATATTCAACGAAACCTGTATGAATTGTCTGTTATAAACCGTACACTGGGAGGTCACCAGATTACGTTGCAGGGCTTTAAAAAACTGGCGGGTTTAAAAAAAAATATCCATGTCTGTGAGATCGGCTGCGGCGGCGGAGACAACCTGAAAGCGATCGAAAAAAAATGCTGCTCTACCGGCAAAGGCCTGTCCATTACGGGTATAGATATCAATGCGGATTGCGTGTATGTCGCTGAAAAAACAGCTTGGAAAGTGCCTGCTCGTTTCATTGTAAGCAATTACATACTGGTTCGGTTCAACAGCAATCCTGACATTATTTTCAGTTCTCTTTTTTGTCATCATTTTAAGGACCCCGACCTGGTCAGCATGTTTCGCTGGATGAACGAAAATTCACGTCTTGGATTTTTTATTAATGACCTGCACCGGCATACACTCGCCTATCATTCCATAAAATGGCTGACCCGTGCTTTTTCAAATTCCTATCTCGTTAAAAATGACGCACCTTTATCGGTTTTAAGGGGATTCAAAAAAAAGGAGCTGGAGCAATTACTCATAAAGGCTGGCATTCGTCGATTCAGCATTCATTGGAAATGGGCTTTTCGCTGGTTAATTGTTGTAAAAAAATGAACACAGACCGAAAATATGATGTAGCGATCGTGGGAGGAGGGCTGGCAGGACTGTCTTTGTCTATTTTGCTGGCGCGGGCAAAATATCGGGTATGTGTTTTCGAAAAAGAATCCTATCCATTCCATAAAGTGTGTGGAGAATATATCAGTTTCGAAAGTCACGAATTCCTTGCCAGTCTGGGGCTTCCGCTGAACAAATGGAATCTTCCGCGAATTCATGAACTGCTGATTACTTCTCCCTCCGGTCTTTCAATTACTGAACACCTGCCCCTGGGCGGATTCGGTATCAGCCGGTACAAATTGGACGCCGCTCTGGCTGATATGGCAAAAAAAACGGGAGTAGATGTTTTTGAAAATACAAAAGTCCATCACATTCGCTTTGAGCAGGAGCAGCATGACCTGGAAACCAGCAGCGGATTGTTTACTGCCGCCGTGGCCTGTGCCTGTTATGGGAAAAAAAGTAATCTGGATGTAAAATGGAAAAGGCGTTTTTTAAAACAGGATACAAAACAGAATTACGTCGGCGTAAAATATCATGTCCGCTGCCATTTGCCCGGCGGTCAGATCGCACTTCATAATTTTCAGGGTGGATATTGCGGCATCTCTGAAATCGAAGACGGATTATATTGCCTTTGTTATCTGACTGATTCGGAGAACCTGAAAAAAAATGGTCAGTCCATTCAGGAAATGGAAAAGAATGTCCTGAAAAAAAACCCCGTACTTCAAAGCCTCCTAAACAGCATACAGCCTGTATACAAAGAGCCGGTTACCATCGCCCAAATCAGTTTCGCCAAAAAATCGCAAATCGAAAATCACGTATTATGCATCGGGGATGCGGCCGGAATGATCTCCCCCTTGTGTGGCAATGGGATGAGTATGGCTTTGCACGGATCTAAAATAGCTGCCGGATCTATCCAGCATTTTCTGCAAAACAGAGGGAGCAGGAAGCAGATGGAAACGGACTATCGTAAGAAATGGACTCATGCATTTGCCCGACGCCTGAGAAGCGGAAGATTCCTGCAGCTGTTTTTTGGCCATTCTGTACGTTCAACCCTTTTAATTCGTCTCCTGAAGCCCTTTCCTTTCCTTATCAGGGCCATTATTCGCCAAACGCATGGTAGAGAGTTCTGATGATCCCCATCGCGAAAAAATAAAATCCTCCCTAAAAGTTTTTATATTGTTGCATGAAATGGATTCTCTTTTGTTGGCTCAGCTTCAGCCTTCTTTCCACCTATGCACAGGATAAAAATGCCTTTTAAGCACTCGATGCCAAAATGAATCCGACAGTGCTGGATTCCTCCACATATATACTCTGGATCCATCAAAAAGAAGATAAGAACTGGCAATGGGATTATTATAATACCTGGGGGCCATTAATTAAATCCCAGTCCTTTGCAGATCATGATGGCACGACTCTGAATGGAAGATTCTTTTTGTACGAAAAGTCGGGCAATATTGACTCTTTAGGGGATTTTGATCACGGAAAGAAAAACGGCAGTTTTTACAAATACAAAAGTTTTACTCCGGACAGCATTCAAATTGTAACGTCTTATGAGTATGTTCATGATAGCCTCACTGAAAAAAATGACCTGCTCGCCGAAAAAAAAGAAGGATACGGACACAGCCCGGGAGAAGGAATCTGAATTTCCAGGTGGCCTTGACAAATGGCAATACTATCTGATTCATAATTTAAAATATCCCGACAGGGCGATAGACAAAAACATAGAGGGGCAGGTAAGAATCGCTTTTACGGTAGATGAATCAGGGAAAGTGAAAGACCCGTTTATTGAAAAGTCGATAGAATATTCGGTGGACCAGGCTGCATTGAAACTGATCAAAGACTCGGGCAAATGGGTGCCCGGAACGGACGCTGGCGAAAAAGTAAAAACATATAAAGTTCAGCCTGTCAATTTCAAACTCCGGGATTAAACGGTTTATCCGCATACTTGAACTTTTCGGTTCCATTCCTGTTATCTTATTATGCCTTCAGCAATCAAAAAAACTCTGGTCCTGGGTGCTTCTCCAAAACCGTCGCGTTATAGCTTCCTGGCAGTTAATAAATTGCGTGAACACCATCACCCCGTGATTGCCATCGGAAAAAAAGAAGCACTGATCGGGGATGTTCCTGTTCTGTCGTCGAGTGCACCTCTTTCGGACCTGGATACCGTGACCGTTTATCTCAACACAGAAAATCAGAAAAGTTATTACGACTATATCCTGGGCCTTCATCCCCGGCGTGTCATTTTTAATCCGGGCGCCGAGAATCCTGCATTTGAAAAAATACTGCAGGATAAGGGAATTGAAACCCTGGGAGCCTGTACGCTGGTTTTACTGAGTACGGGACAATACTAGCGGTATAAGAGTATAAGAGTATGGGAGTGCCTACTTTCAAAAAAACATCTTAAACTCCCGCACTTCCATACTTCCACACTACCACACTACCACACTCTCCCGAAGTTTCCCATGATGGGAACAATTCCCCCGCAATTAATTCGTTTTTAAAGGTAGCAAAGTCCCTGATTTTGCACCCCATCCGATGAATACCCTGAAAACAATCTTAAGCGGCTTTGGCCTGCTATTTAGTCTGGTGCTCTCTGCACAAACAAAGGATTTCTCCGCAGAACTTCCTTATTCAAACAAAATTGAAGTCAGTGACAAAGCCCTGGCAGAACTTTTTCTTTCACCAGATAACCTGTCATTAGACATAGCACCTGGATTTCATATTCAGGGACAAATTGAAAACAGAACACAGCATGGTCCTTCTGTCAGCTCTCTGCTTATACGAATCCTGAGCAGACCGGGTGGCGTGCTCACCATATCCCGATATAAAGATGCGGACGGTCATATTTTCTATGCAGGGCACTTACTGAAACTACACGATACCGACGGGATGGTGCTCGTTGAAAAAGATCAGCACTATTATTTTATAGAAACACAGCAAAGATTCCTCGTGGCAGAATGAAAAAACATATTCCACATATTATTCTTGTTTTATTTCTGGTCATTCAACAACCGGTGTACGCTCAAACACCGCTTTTAAACAGTTACTCACCCGCTACAGCTACTGTATATCTGGATTTTGACGGATCAGAGGTAAAGGGCACTATCTGGAATGAAAACGGTAAAATTATTGCCGAACCTTCCGGCCTGAGTCCGGCTTCCATCACCTGGATTCACAAATTGATTGCCGAACATTTCAGTCTTTTTAATCTCAACATCACCACGGATCCCACTGTCTATAACCGGGCACCGCTTCGCCAGCGCGTGCGTATTATTATCACAACGGATGGCAGTTGGTACGGACCCGTTACCGGGGTTTCCGCGATTGGATCCTTTGTATGGGGCGACGATACACCGGGCTGGGTATTCATCAATACACTTTCAGGCAATACTGCCTTTATTGCCGCGGCCGCCACTCACCAGATCGGACATACTCTTGGATTGCAGCACCAGTCGGTTTACGATGGTTACGGAGTTATGATCTCTGAACTAAGCGGTGGAGAAAATAATATTTTTTCTGCTGAAGCCCCCCTGATGGGTATTCCGTTCTATAAAAATGCGGACTGGAAAACCGGTCATCCCTCAACCGGAGCAGATAATATTCAAACGGATACCGCAGTCATTGCAGGTGCACCTAACTATATCGGATACCGTAAAAATACAGGCGATAAAGCTTCTGTTGAAAGTATGGTTAAAATCGAAAGACAGGATGCAGGTTCTCTTGAACTGAATAGCGCGGGTAACTACAGCTACCGGCTGTTTGATATCAGCGGGCGCTTACTCACACAGGGAAACCTGAAAACAGGATATAACGAAATCCGCACCAGCACGGCCTCTTCGGGCGTATTGGTCCTTCAGTGGTCGGGCGAATCCATATCGGGTTCCCAAAAGATCATTCATTAATAACATATATTTTTTTTCCAGACATGATTTTTCGGTACATTCGAAAAACCTATTACCATATGCTATGGCGAAAATTTAATGGCGACCTCATCGAACTACCGATTGCCCGCGAAGTAGAAGATGCCATCCGACGCGAAACAAAAAAAGGATTTCATCTCAAAGTCTGCATCGGCACAGATTCCCAGGTTAAGGGTGCAGAAACTGAATTTGCCACTGTTATTGTTTTTTTAAGAGAAGGACATGGAGGATTCATGTTCATTCACAATGAAAAAACAAAAACACGGTACAGCATCAAGGAACGTATGCTGGTTGAAGTAGCGAAGAGTATCGAAATTGCCTATGAACTTTGTCCCCTGTTCACCAAATACAATGTGGATATGGAAGTTCACGCAGATATCAATACCAATCCCCACTTCAAAAGTAATGACGCGCTGAAGGAAGCCATGGGTTATATTCTGGGTATGGGGTTTGCGTTTAAAGCTAAACCGGAAGCTTTTGCCAGTAGCAGCTGCGCGAATAAAGTGGTGAACTGAGGATTTAGCAACTGTTAATTGTTCCTTTGTTTCCCTTCAATGCCGGAGGTTTTCTTCCAGTCGGCATTCATCTCTCCTATCAATTTCAGGATATCGGCCCTGCCCAGTTTTTTTTCTGCACTAGTCACAAAATGCTGTGGCAGGAACTGCCAGTGCTCGCGCATTTTCTGAAGGAAGTTTTTGACATTTGAAGCCACGGTTCGCTGATTCTCTTTGTCAGATTTGGTAAATATGATCGTGAATGGAATTTCCCATTTACCCAACCGGTCCGCAAAGTCCAGATCCAGTTTCTGCGCATCATGACGACTGTCGATAAGTAGAAAAACATGTGCCAGGGTTTCTCTTTTCTTTAGAAAGTCTTCGATCATGGTTTCCCATTTTTTACGCTGGGAAATGGACACTTTGGCAAAGCCGTATCCGGGCAAATCAACCAGCCACCATTTGGATACCTGTTTTTTTGCATCAATTGTTTCAATAGTAAAATGGTTGATGAGCTGGGTTTTGCCGGGTGCCGCTGATGTTTTGGCCAGTTTGTCAATATCGGTAATCATATTGATCAGAGAAGACTTTCCTACATTACTTCGCCCAATAAAAGCATATTCCGGAAGGTCGGTTACGGGGCAATCTGTATACGAGGGACTGCTGATAACATATTTGGCTGAACGAATCTCCATACTGCAAGGTAGGATTCCCTGCTGAAGGGATAAAGCCGGGGCGTTTTTTGCTTATTGATGTCGCGAACGCGTTAATTTTGCAGCATGTCCGAATACCAGCACGATAGCATCGTACCATTCAAAGATTCCTCAGTCTCCAAAAAGGAACAGGTGGCAGAAATGTTCAACAAAATTGCTTTTCGCTACGATTTCCTGAACCGTTTCCTAAGTGGCGGAATTGACAGGGGATGGCGAAAAAAAGCGATTCATGAACTGGATGGCCTGAACCCCAAGACTATTCTCGATGTAGCCACCGGCACTGCCGATATGCCGATTATGCTTATCAAACTGATCCATCCTGACAAAGTGATCGGTATTGATATTTCAGAGGGGATGCTCGACCTGGGCAGACAGAAAATCGCCAAACTGGGACTGAAGGGAATAGTCAGCCTGCAATCGGGCGATGCTGAAAACATCCACTTCAATGATAATGCTTTTTTCGCGGCAACCGTCGCATTCGGAGTGAGGAATTTCCAAAATCTTGAAAAAGGCCTGAAAGAAATATACCGCGTGCTCAAACCGGGAGGGAAACTGGTTATTCTCGAATTTTCAAAACCATCCAATGGCGTTTTCCTCCCCTTTTACAAAATGTATTTGCGCGTAATAGCGCCAGGAATCGGCAAAATGCTGTCAGGCAGTCTAGACGCTTATAAATATTTGAATGACTCTGTAAATGCTTTCCCCGAAGGCAAATCCTTTATAGAAATACTTCAGAAGACCGGATACCGGGATACCTATTTTAAAAAGCTCAGTCTCGGCATCTGCACCATCTATTGTGGCAGTAAAGCTGCGGCGCTAACGGACCCCGCGGCCCATCAAAAAAATGTTATTAAGGAATAGACTGGCAATTATTCCCCATTTTGGTCGTTAATTTTGGTTCAGCACGGATAAGAAATCACAAAAAAACTACAAGTTATTGACTGACTGCTACTTATGAGTTCACATAATGTAAGGAAGAACAAAAAAAAGCTTATCCGGATACTTTCTGTTTTAGCTATCCTAGGCGTTGGTATGCGGGCAGATGCCCAATTCCGGGATAATATCAATTTGCCCGACCATGATCAGAAGTTTTACCATCTCGGTATTGCCCTGATTTATAACAATTCACATTTTCAGGTAACGCCTCATCCGAATCTCTTGCAGAGTGATAGTGTATTGTCGGTAAATCCCGAAAATACAGGCGGATTTGGCCTTGCAGGTATGCATACGTTCAATATCAATCCTCATATTGAATTCAGGATTGTATTTCCTGAACTGATGTTTTCCTATAAAAATCTGACCTATGCCACTACTTTCCCTTCGGGTAAGCCGACAACAGCCACGAAACAGGTTGAATCCATTTTACTGGGCTTCCCACTTCAGGTAAAATTTTTATCTGACCGCATGGATAATTTTCGCTTTTACGTGTTGGGTGGAATCAACTATCAATATGATCTTGCTTCCAATGCCACCGCGAGAAAAGCCGACGATCTGGTTAAACTGAATACCACCAACTGGAGCCTGGAAACGGGCATAGGATTTCAATTCTTCTTTCCGGTATTTATTCTTTCTCCGGAACTTAAAATCAGCGACGGTATCATCAACATTCATCACCGGGATCCGAATCTGATTTATTCCAGCACCATCGATAAACTGAAATCGCGGATGATCGTATTCTCCCTGATTTTTGAAGGCTGATTGGCATTACATCCCGACATGATCACATTTCCACAATTCCATATTTACATAATGTGAAAATCACTCTCCGCAATTATTGATGCTTTGACAGCAGCACATTAGTAATCGTATTGCCGCCTGAACATATTCAAACGTAATCCCAGTGTGTACATACTGGAGCTGGTTTTGCTGGTACCGGCGACAGGATCATGAATGCTGTAGGTCCTGTGCATTACCGTTCCCTCGATAAATAAGTTTTCCAGCACCTGATAGGAAACGTAGGCGGTGGCATTGATCATCGTGGCAGGAATGCCGGATCCGATAAAGAAACTGTAGTCGCGCGGACGGGTGGTATAGTCCAGCAGCACGTTGCTGCCGAAGTTTTCACCTGCAGAATCCAGTCCCTGTTTATTATAAATACACTTCAGTTCAATGTTCCAGCGATAGGCCGGCTGGTATCGCAGAATCCCGATCAGCTCCACAAAATTGGCCCCGAACGGGTGAGCCAGTGGCTGATTATAATGCGACCAGTTGGCCACCGTATCATCATGCGAATAAGTATAAGGACGCATCACATTCACTTCCGCCTGAAGGTCCAGGTTCTTCACTTTCAGCACGTCGATATATTTCACGCCAAATTGAATACCCTGTTTATTTCCCCACCAGCCATTGGAATAATGTTTGATTTCGTTCCATACAAACTCATTAAAAAGAATCTGGGAATATAGCTGTACGCTGTGTGCAATATTGGCTTTGAAATCAAAGCCCACCGTCGTTTTATCGGGACTACCATTTTCCTGTTGTGCAGCCGGCAGAAAAATAACCGGGTTGAGATAGGATAACTCGAAACTATTCACCCCGTTGAAGGCGATATTACTATAAAGACCGACATTCAGCCATTTCGTGGCATTTACACTGAGGTGATGAACCACTGCGTATTTCTTCGGATAATAATAATCTCCAGGCTGGTGCTGGCTGGTCAGCTCCATCAGGATATTCTGATAATTTAGTTTCCAGATACGCATATTCAGTTTCAGAAAAAGATAGGGCGCTGCATAGTCACTCAGGAAAAGAGAACGGTACCCGTCTCCGATAAAGTTTTTATCGTAACCGAACTGAACTGTAAAATATTTCCAGAATTCGAAATCAACAGAACCGCGCACGTCCCAATAATCAAAAGCAGACAGCGATCCTTTAAAATATTTGAAATAACCCACCCCGGGAACCGCAGGATAACCTGAAGCCGTAACGCGTTGGGTGAAATAATCCGGACCTCTTTCCTGATTGTCGGTGATATAACTCGAGAATCCTACGTGATCGCCTATACGGCCACGAAAAGTAAGCCCCTTTGTATTCAGATATACCTGTTCGTTATTTCCGGTTTGTTTGGAAATCTGAAACTGCAGTACCGGATCTATAGCCAGAAAAAAGTCTTTTTCATTTACCTGAATCAGATTCGACTGGGTTTTGTAAAATGTATTCCAAACCGGATGCTTGCTTTGAAACGACTCCTGACTGCCACTCACCCATTCACTGTTATTCATCAGAAGGCTGTGCAACATCTTCTGATCGGTGGCTCCCAGATGAAACCCATTTCCTTCGGTCCCCAGATTACTCAGCGAATCGGCAAACTCCGACACCCCGACGGCGAGCTTTCTGCTGAGCGGTTTGACTGTAAAAATATTTAATTCGGGATTGGTCTGTAACCTGATACCCACCCTTTCCAGGAAATGTTCATATTGGGAACCCTGGGGCAGATAGGTGGACTGGGAGAAGGCGTAGCCGGGAAGGATTAGAATTATAACAAGCCTTGCAACGGTTTTAATAAATTGCATCATTCAATAGTTACGATTCCGATCCAAGATATGCAAAATTACCTGATTAAGAATATTTCAGTCGTTAATGAAGGCCGCACATTCCACAGCGATCTGCTGATCCGTCGTGGTCGTATTGAAAAAATTGCGGTCAATATTTCCGTACCCTTTGCTGTTGAAGAAATCGATGGCTCGCAGTTTCATTTGCTGCCGGGCGTCATTGATGATCAGGTGCATTTCCGTGAGCCCGGTTTGACTCACAAAGCAACCATCGCAACGGAGTCGCGCGCTGCTGTAGCGGGAGGTACCACTTCTTTTATGGAAATGCCCAATACGCTGCCTCCGGCATTCACGCAGGATCTGCTGGAAGAAAAATATTCAATCGCGAAAAGAAGCTCCCTGGCGAATTATTCATTTTATATGGGCACATCCAATGACAATACTGAAGAGGCCCTTCGAACCAATGAAAAGAAAAAAGATGTCTGTGGCATAAAAATATTTATGGGGTCCTCTACGGGGAATTTACTCGTGGATAATTACCTGACACTGGACAGGCTGTTTGCCGGCTGCGAAGTGTTGATCGCGACACATTGTGAATCGGAAAAAATAATCAGGGAAAACCTGCAGGCATTTGAATCCCTGAACCGCGAATTGACCGCAGCTGATCATCCCCTGATACGCAGCGTGGATGCCTGTTTTGAATCCTCCCTGACAGCGGTTCAGTTTGCCAAAAAACATGGATCGCGGCTGCATATATTTCATCTCTCTACGCAAAAAGAACTGGCTCTCTTCACCAATATGATTCCGCTGGCGGAAAAACGGATAACGGCCGAAGTTTGCGTACATCATTTGCATTTCAGTGCGGACGATTATACCCGACTGGGAAATCAGATCAAATGTAATCCGGCTATCAAGGCGCCGGAAAACCGGGAAGCGCTATGGCAGGCATTACTCGATGACAGGCTCGATCTGATTGCAACGGATCATGCACCACATACTCTTGCCGAAAAAGGATTTTACAGGAATGCGGATGGAATGCTGCGCCAGCTGGATGGAAAAGAAGGCGGTTACCTTCATGCGCACGCCGGATTACCCCTTGTTCAGCATTCCCTTCTCATGATGTTATCCTATGTAAAACAGGGTAAAATCTCTCTGGAGAAAATGGTTGAAAAAATGTCGCATGCTGTAGCGGTTTGTTTTCAGATACGCGAACGGGGATTTATACGTGAAGGCTATCATGCCGATCTGGTGATCGTGGACCTGAACCGGAGTTCGGATGTGCATTCCCGTAACCTGTTGTATAAATGTGCCTGGAGTCCCCTTGAAGGAACGGTTTTCACTGCTTCCGTAATAAAAACTTTTGTAAACGGTCACCTCGTTTATGGAAATGGACTCTTCGATGAATCACAGATGGGAAAACGCCTGACTTTCGAACGATAATCCGTCCATTTTATACCATATGCAGATTGATCAAACCACGTACGCTGATTTATCCGTTTTCCAGACCTCGGATGATGATTCACTTTTCAGCAGGCTGGACCGGTCCCGTACAGTCGGCGGCCGCATGCAACTTCTGGAATTTTTCAATCATCCTTTCAGTCAGCCTGGCAACATATTACAGACCCAGGAAATACTGGCTATCATTCTGAAATATGAAAAAGAATGGGCGCCTACCATTTCCAACGGAACCATCATGGTCATGGAAAGGTTTTATGAAACACCTCTCGATAAAATTCCTGCTTCACATGATCCGGTGAGTGCCCGAATGTATCAGCTCCTGCATGCCCCCGATTATGCGCTGACAAGATACTCGGCGGGTCATTTCGCTGATTTCATACGCGGCATGAAATCCATAGTTCAAATCCGGGAAAAGCATCCCTGCCCGCCCATGCTGGATCAGCTGATGGAACGGGCCATCAGGCTATTATCGCCTCCGACTATCCAGTCTATGGCCGAAAAAAAATCAGGTGACAAACTACTGCCCGCCGAAGTGGTCGAATATGGCAATTATATCAGAAATCATTTTAAAACGGCTGCACTTGAACTCATCCGGATCTTCGAAAAAATGGACGCCTGGTATTCAATGGCCATCGCCGGCAGGGAGTTTAATCTGGTGATGCCTGAATTCAGGGATACCGGACAACCATTTCTGGACATTCAGGCACTTCACCACCTCCTCCTTCCGCAGGCCGTTTCATATGATGTCCGTATGAATCCTGAAAGTAATTTTTTCTTCCTAACGGGAGCCAATATGGCCGGCAAAAGCACTTTTATCAAGTCGGTTGGAGCAGCCTTGTTCCTCGCCCATCTTGGAATGGGTGTACCGGCTAAAAAAATGACGACCAGTCTGTTCGACGGCATACTCAGCAATATCAACGTGGTCGATAATATTGCCAAGGGCGAAAGTTATTTTTTTAATGAGGTCCAAAGGATCCGGAATACCATTATCCGCATCAGCGACAGAAAAAAATGGCTGGTTTTGATAGATGAATTATTCAAGGGCACCAATGTACAGGATGCCATGAAATGCTCTTCTACTGTGATCCGGGGCCTCATTAAAATAAAGTCATCCCTCTTTATTTTATCCACCCATCTCTATGAAATTGGCGAAGAACTCAAACCTTTTTCCAATATTTCCTTTAAATATTTTGAAACCAGGGTCAATAACGGACAGCTGGAATTTCCCTATCAGTTAAAGGAAGGGATCAGCAACGACCGTCTCGGATACCTGATTCTCGAAAGAGAAAAGGTGGTGGAGCTGCTGGAAAAACTTTAGAAATATATTAGAGTATAAGAGTTTTTTGCTTCTTTCAGGTTCCTGTGTATCTTTATCATTACAGAGTTCTCCTCTTCCAGTCAATTAACAACAAAACCTTATTCTCCGTCGTTTTGAACGCAGCCTGCGTAACCGTTTAACCGTTTATACAATAACGAACCATTTAATTATGAAACCAAGTTCTGCCAGTACGATGTTGATTGCCATGTTAACCCTGATTTTTTCATCCTGCGGCAATTCGCCAGCTACCGGCTCTTCTGCGGCAACTGTTATGGATTCAGCGGTAACAAAAGCCGATACCGTTTCCATTAAAACAGCAGAAGTTCTTTACACAACGGGCGGGAAAACATGCAACGGATATATTGCCTATGACGAAAACAAAAAAGGAAAACTGCCCATTATTGTGGTTGTACCGGAATGGTGGGGACTAACAGAATATCCCAAATCGCGTGCGAGGCAACTGGCTTCGCTCGGTTATTTTGCAATCGCCGCTGACCTGTATGGCGACGGTAAAACAGCAGCGACCCCCCAGGAAGCAATGGCTTATACTAAACCTTATTATACCAACCCGGCACTATCCCTGCCGGCTGTAAAAGCAGCCATTGCCAAAGCGTCTACCTTTTCCCAGGCCGACAGCTCCATGGTAGCGGCCATAGGTTATTGCTTTGGCGGATTCATCGTGCTTAATGCGGCCAAACTCGGTGCTCCATTAAAAGGTGTCGTCAGCTTTCACGGAGACCTTGGGGGTCTTCAGCCAAAGAAGGACCTAATCAAATCAGATATCCTAATCTGCCAGGGAGCGTCGGACAAATTTGTACCTGATCAGGCACGTACCGCTTTTAAGAAAAGCATGGATTCCGTCGGCGCTCATTTCAGTTTTATCGAATATGCCGGCGCGATGCATGCGTTCACCAATCCCGGGGCCACGGCTTTGGGAGAAAAATTCAAGCTCCCGATTGCCTATAACGGACCGGCAGATACGGCTTCCTGGAAGGATATGCAGACTTTTTTTCTGACGGTACTGAAGTAGGCTGTGGAACTGCCATTTTTGTTGGGGCTATTTCTTCCTGAACACAAACAGTTCGTTTTGGTTTTTAATCATGCCGGCATAAAAGTCTCGTATTTGACCGTAATCCTCCGGCTCAAAAATGGACTTGGTAAAAACAAGGGAACTTTTTAAGTGAATCTTGTTTCCGGACAATGAAATGATATATTCATAGCTTGCTTCCGAATCATTCAAAAGAAATTTTTCTGATTTCGGCAGTTTTTCAATTGCATAACAGGGTGGGATGCCCATATCCGTTTCATAGGTTTTATCTAGTACATAAGGCATTTCAACAGGATACAGTCTTTGCGCTGACTTAAAAGGGTTCTCCGTTAATCCGAGATTCAGCAAAGGGTTAAAATATAGATGGGATTGCTTGCCTGGGTCAAGCGTCATTTTATAATAAAGACTCAGAAGCTCGTCCAGATCTTTCAGATGCGAGCAGGAAAAACTGTCAAGCGATTTTCTCAGGGGAACCGTCTGCGTATTTTCGTTAAATAATGACTCCTCCGTTTTCCCTTTAAGGGTTAATCGGATATCCATAACAGATTTTTTTAAAACCAGCATCCTGCTGAACTTATAATATTTCATAAAAAACCCGTCATCGAGATTGGCGTCCAGCTTAGAAGAGCCACTGTCTACCAAGATGACCGCTTCTGTTTCAGGTGTCAACAGAGGGGAAGGAGTAGAAAAATCAGAAACACATACCGGTTTTACGCTGTTGAAATCAGGGGTTTCTTCATTTTGGGCCAAAAGGGGTAAACTAAAAAATAAAGCAAAAATCAATAGTATGTTTTTGAACATAAAAAGTTGTTTCGTGATCTGGGTCAATTTCGTTAAAATCTGATCAATTTAAGCCCTGACCCGCCTCATCCGGTGACCCCCTCCTTTTGAAGCAGATTTGTATCAGTCTCCTGTTTCCACAAATATCCCCTGATCCGAAACCGGGTTTTCACAAGTTCGACCCCATAGGGAGAAATTTATTTTTTTAGTATTGTTCAGGATTCCTTATGGGTTTCTTCTGGAGTTCTTCGGAAGTTCTTCGGGAACTTCAGGGGGAATTCAGGAGGATTTGCGAAGGATTCCCGAAGAACTTATCATAAAACGCTGAAAAAAAGGAGAATCAATATCGAAGAAAGGCAGAAAATAATCCCCTTTTAACCTGGCTATTTATTTTTCCCCATGGGGTCGAACTTGTGAAAAAGGCTCCCCGGATATGCAGAAATTTGCTCGTTTTTAACATGTCCGCCCAAATTAAAGTTTGGGAAAGTAAAATACTCTATTACATTTGTAGGGTATGAATTACACCACCCAGATATTCTTGCTTTCGTTCTGTAAGTCACAGCGATGTTGTGGTATTTAATTCTGTTAGAACTCCCCACGATCCCATTATATTCCCGATCAGATTTCATTAAACTATTAAAAGTTATTTTATGAGCGCACCTCTTCGTTTTGAAACACTGCAGCTTCATGCCGGCCAGCAAATTGACCCAACAACCAAAGCCCGCGCGGTTCCCATTTATCAGACCAGCTCTTATGGATTCGATAATGCCGAGCACGCGGCCAATCTATTTGGGTTAAAACAATTCGGAAATATTTACACCCGTATCATGAATCCGACAACAGATGTATTCGAACAACGCATAGCCGCCCTGGAGGGCGGCGTAGCTGCTGTTGCCACGAGTTCAGGACAGGCAGCCCAGTTCCTGGCACTTTCGAACATCCTCGAGGCGGGCGATAATTTCGTTTCCACTTCCTACCTCTACGGAGGCACGTATAACCAGTTCAAAGTATCCTTTAAAAAGCTGGGAATTGAAGCACGCTTTGCAGATGGCGATGATCCGGAGAGTTTTATTCCGCATATTGATAAAAAAACAAAAGCCATCTATCTTGAAACAATTGGTAATCCGCGCCTGAATATTCCGGATTTTGAAAAGATCGCAGCAGTTGCTAAAAAGTACGATCTGCCGTTGATTGTGGACAATACTTTTGGAACCGGCGGATACCTGTTCAGGCCACTGGAACATGGCGCCAACGTGGTGGTTGAATCGGCAACCAAATGGATTGGCGGGCACGGAACCAGCATTGGCGGCGTGGTTGTGGATGGCGGCAATTATAATTGGGGTAATGGAAAATTCCCCGGTTTTACAGAACCTTCCGAAGGATATCATGGTTTGAAATTCTGGGATATTTTTGGCGAAGGAAATCCGCTCGGCCTTCCGAATGTGGCTTTTGCCATCCGGGCGCGGGTGGAAGGTCTGCGTGATTACGGCGCTTCTTTAAGTCCCTTCAATTCCTTCCTGTTGCTGCAGGGCCTGGAAACACTTTCCCTTCGCGTACAGCGTCATGTGGATAATGCCCTCGCGCTGGCACAGTGGCTCGAAAAACATCCACAGGTTGAATTTGTAGACTATCCGGGGCTGGAGTCAAGTCCGTATCATGAGCTGGCGAAAAAATATCTGAAGAACGGATTCGGAGGCGTGTTGAATTTCGGCGTCGTGGGAGAAAAAGAAAATGCGAGCCAATTGATAGATAACCTGAAACTGGCCAGCCATCTGGCCAATGTAGGAGATGCAAAAACCCTGGTTATTCACCCGGCTTCAACCACACATGAACAATTGAGTATCGACGAACAACTGGCAGCAGGTGTAAAACCCAACCAGGTCAGGATCAGCGTGGGCATCGAGCATATTGAAGATATCAAGGCAGATTTGCAGCAGGCTTTTGATAAAATTTCATCCAAAAAAACAGTCGCTGCTTCACTTTAATACCGGTACTTGTCACTACAGACCTTTCATCATCAGGAACCTTTTGAACTGGAATCCGGTTTTGTACTACCCGGTTATTTTCTGGGCTACCATATATTCGGCAAGCTCAATGCAGATAAATCGAACGTGGTATGGGTATTCCACGCACTAACAGCCAACAGCAATCCGCTGGACTGGTGGCAGGGGCTGGTCGGCAGCGGCCATTTTATTGATCCTGAAAATGACTTTATTGTTTGTGTAAACATGCCTGGAAGCTGCTATGGAAGTATAGGTCCTCTGTCGGTTAATCCCGTGAGCGGGAAACCCTACTTCCATACCTTCCCTTTTTTTACGACAAGGGATATGATCCGCAGTTATCAGCCTTTAAAAAAATTCCTTGGTATAGAACAAATAAGAATCGGAATCGGTGGCTCCATGGGTGGTCAGCAGTTGCTGGAATGGGCCATCGAAGAACCGGCGCTTTTTGAACACCTGGTTCCTATTGCAACAAACGCTTCGCACTCTTCCTGGGCGAGGGCATTTAATGCCACCCAGCGTCATTGTATAGAACAGGATCCTTCATGGAAAAATGATGCTGCCGAAGCCGGGATGTTCGGTATGAAAACCGCCAGAGAAGTTGCCCTGCTTTCTTACAGAAATCCCGACACCTACAATTTTTACCAGGCAGATTCGGATGTCCTTTCACTTGGGCCCTATAAAAGCGAATCCTATCAGTCCTACCAGGGAGAAAAACTCGCAGCGCGTTTCAATGCCTTCAGTTATTATGTTTTGTCGAAGAGTATGGATTCTCACAATACCGGCCGCGGCAGAATAAGTGCGTCTTCTGCATTAAAAAAAATAAGGGCAAAAACTCATCTGATCGGCATTGAGGGCGATCTCCTTTTTACTAAAAAAGAGCAGATTTTCCTTTCAGAACATATTCCGGGCGCAACGCTTCACCTGATTCCTTCCATCTACGGCCACGACGGTTTTCTGCTCGAATTCGATGCGATATCCGGCATCCTCCGCAGCATTCTGCAAAAAGATATTACAACCATTCGGCCCGCAGCCCGCACCTTTAGTTAAGAATATGTATCTTAAAGTGCTTCTGCAAAAAGCAGGATGATACATATGAAGGAAGAAGGGAAACTACGCAAATACCTCAGAAAATTAGGGCCCGGACTCATAACAGGAGCCAGTGACGACGACCCTTCGGGCATAGCGACCTATTCCCAGGCGGGCGCCGGTTTCGGGCTTAAGCTGATCTGGATGTCCCTTTTTACCTTTCCCCTGATGGCAGCCCTCCAGGGTATGTGTGCAAGGATCGGACTGGTCACATCGCAGGGACTTACCCATACTCTGAAAAGACATTATCATCCCGTAATCCTTTACCTGATGCTGATATTCAGCGTGCCGGCAATCATCCTGAATATCGGCGCCGATATTGCCGGAATGGGATCCGTTACCAACCTCCTGTTTCCTGCTATTCCTGCTTTTGCATTCAGCCTGCTTTTTACGATTATTTTAATGGCCGTTATTATTCTTTTCCCTTACCAGAAAATAGCCGGTATATTAAAATGGCTTTGCCTTTCCGTTCTGCTTTATCTGATTGTTCCGTTTCTCGTGCACGTAAACTGGAAACAGGTTTTCCACTCCACACTGGTTCCTCATATTGAACTGAATAAGGATTTCATCGAAATGATGGTCGCCATTCTGGGAACCACTATATCTCCTTATCTTTTTTTCTGGCAGGCCACCATGGAAGCGGAAGACGTGGAACATCAGGAGCAAAAAGTGATTGTTAACAAACGTATTCTCGGAGATATGTCGGCCGATGTAAATACCGGCATGTTTGCTTCCAACCTGGTGATGTTATTTATTATTCTCACCACCGGAGTGGTCCTCTATAGTTCGGGAGTTCGTGAAATCAATACAGTGGATCAGGCAGCAAAGGCACTGGAACCGCTAGCCGGAAAATCTTCCTATTTATTTTTTGCGCTGGGCGTGATTGGCACGGGCTTTCTGGCCATTCCGGTATTGTGCGGATCGCTTTCTTATATGCTCGCAGAAACTTTCGGATGGTCGGAAGGGCTGGATAAAAAGTTTCATGAGGCCCGCGCCTTCTATATTGTTATTATTCTGTCCCTTCTGATTGGATTACTGATCAATGTCATGTGTATCAGTCCCATGAAGGCACTGATTTTTACAGCTATTCTTTATGGCGTTACTTCGCCTGTAATGATTGCGGTAGTGATGCATATTGGCAACAACAAAAAAATCATGAATGAATTTACCAATTCCCGTCTATCGAATATACTGGGTGCACTTACATTTGTCATTATGACATTTGCAGCCGTGGCATTGATTTACTTTCAATTTAAATAGTCAGTATATTTAGTCTTTCAAATCCACCCGTTTCATTTATTAATACTTTCCCGTGCAAAGAAGACGGTTTTTTCAGGTCTCCGGTTTTTCCGCCGCATCTTTTTTAGTCAGCTGGACAAACCCTTTTTCCGAAAGGCGTTTTAATAGTCTTCGTCTGCCTGATTCCGTTTCCGTGAAATGTTCAGGCAGATGGATCGAACTGCATGGCTTCAACGAAAACTGGAAGGCGCAGGGGCTGGAAGTTCGTTTTCAACAGAAAGAGGAACTGTTGTCCCTCTTCGTACACGCTCCCCAATGCGAATTGGAGTTCATCAGATGCACCTGGAAACAGAGCACTGATTCTTCTTCAGTTTGTTTAAATGATCACTGGGAAAGATCTTATGGGGATCTGAGCTGGCAAACAACAGCCTCAGCGAGACGATCACCCTGGTACCTCCTGATTTCGGATAGTAAAAAAACACGCGCTTTTGGAGTCAAAACCGGCGCTAACAGCATATGCTACTGGCAACTAAACCCGGATTCTCTTGAATTATATCTCGACACCCATTCCGGCGGAATGGGTGTTGTATTGGGAGAGCGAAGCCTGCATGCAGCAGATATAATAACAACCGAAAGTCAGGATGGCGAAAATCCTTTCCACACGGATATCCGGTTTTGTAAAATGATGTGCGACCAACCCCGCTTACCGAAGAAACCGGTATACGGCATTAACGACTGGTATTTTGCTTACGGAAACAATTCGCGGGCACTGATCATGGAAACCACACAACGAATGGCCGAGTTGGTAACCAACTGGGGCAACGCGCCCTTTTCAGTGATTGACATGGGATGGTCGCTCAAGCCTGCTAAAACCAATGATGAATTCTGCTGGGGCGACGATTTTACCAGGAGCAACAGTCAGTTTGGCGACATGTCAGATATGGCGGCGCAGGTCAAAAAAACCGGCATGCTGCCCGGTCTCTGGACCCGCCCCTTACTGGCCAATGCTATGGACAATCCCCTTTTGCTCATCCCGCTTCGTTCAGATCAGCCAGATCCCAAAGAAAGATACCTGGATCCAACTATTCCCGAAAACCTGCAACGTATAGGCCATACGACCGCACTGTACAAAAACTGGGGATTCGAGATGGTAAAACACGATTACACCAGTTATGATATATTCGGAAAATGGGGATTCGAGATGAAGGAATCGATGACCGTACCGGGATGGCATTTCATGGACAGAACCCGGACAAACGCAGAAATTATACTCACTTTATACCATACTATCCGGGACGCGGCAAAAGACATATACCTTATCGGATGCAATACCTTCAGTCACTTATCGGCAGGCATTTTCGAGCTTAACCGGATCGGGGATGATACCAGTGGTAATGAATGGGCAAGAACCCTGAAAATGGGAGTGAATACACTGGGCTTCCGTCTTCCACAGCACAATGCTTTTTATGCGGCAGACGGCGATTGTGTTGGCCTCACCACCAAAATTCCCTGGAAGAAAAATAAACAATGGCTGCAACTGTTGGCAGAGAGCAGTGCCCCTTTATTTATCTCGGCGCAACCGGAAGCAATGGGGGCGGAACAAAAGGAAGCCATAAAAAAAGCTTATGCACAGGCGGCCCGTGTACAGCCCCTGGCGGAGCCGCTCGACTGGATGACCAATAACCGGCCTGCTGAATGGAAACTAAATGGAAACACCGTACACTTTGACTGGACCGAATGAAATCTGAACATCAGTTCCCCGGGTTAGATCATCTTCGGGCTTTGGCCATCAGCCTCGTTTTTATTTATCACTATCAGTTCTTCCGCCATCCTGCATGGATAGAAGGATTTTCCCCTATCGGATGGACGGGTGTCGATCTTTTTTTTGTATTGAGCGGCTTTCTGATCTCCAATCAGCTTTTTGCCGAATGGCAAAAAAACCGTAAAATATCACTCTCTGTATTTTATATTAAACGGGCATTTCGCATCCTGCCGCCTTATTTATTTATCCTTCTGATCTATCTGTTTGTTCCTGCATTTCATGAAAGGGAAAGACTGGCGCCATTATGGAAGATGCTGACTTTTACCCAGAACTATGGCCAGGATATCAGGCAATACGGCACTTTCTCCCATGCCTGGTCGCTTTGCGTGGAGGAACAGTTTTATCTTTTTCTACCCCTGCTACTGATCGCTCTTTTTTATTCCGGACTTTCAAAAAAGTCAGCCTGGTTTGTACCGTCCATTTTTTTGCTGACAATGGTACTGAGATGGCTGACCTGGCAATTCAGGCTTATTCCCATAAAGGATTCGGATTATTTTAGCCTCTTCTGGTATCAGTGGATTTATTATCCAACCTTCACCAGACTCGACGGACTGGTAACCGGAGTAGCTATTGCAGCAGTATACAGGTTCCGCACCCATTGGCTGAACCCTTTAAAAAAATATGCAAACCGGATTCTTCTCCTGGGCTGCCTTTTATTTTTAGCCTGCTTTTACCTCTGCCGGGAACAGGAGTCATTTTTTGCAACGGTATTTGGATTTAGTCTGGTGGCCATTTGTTTCGGATTTGTCACCCTTTCTTCCGTATTGCCCGGCGGCATACTGTCCACTTTCAAATCATTTATAACCCGCAACCTGGCTACACTTTCCTATTCACTCTATCTTTCACACAAGGGAATCATACATCTTACCCAAAGCTGGCTGAAAAATTCAGGAGTTCCTTTGGATAGCGGCTGGATGCTCCTGATCTGTATCATCGCCTGCACTTCGGCTGCCCTGTTGATGAGAATTTTTATCGAGAAACCATTTCTAAAACTCCGAAATCTCGCATTAGGGATTCAGACTGCTCCCGTCAAAATAAACGATATTCCGGGGACCGCCGGAAAAAGCAACAGCCGCCGGATAAAATGGTGAGAGAGACAGGCTCTCGAGTGTCCAGATTTTATGATCCGGGCCACGCAGGGATCGCTGATCTGAAACGGTAACCGTTTTTAGATTCTCCTGCAAACCCGTTCCCCAGGCTTTTGTGACCGCCTCTTTACGTGTCCACAAATAATAAAAAGCCCGCAACTGATCGGGGGATCCGGAAATAAATTCCTGCTCTTTTTCACTGAAATGTTCCGGTAACAGATTTTGATAGGCAAAATCCTCATCCAAGATTTCAATATCTATTCCTACCTCTTCGCTGGCCACAGCTACCAGAACCCAGCCACCGGAATGGCTTATGTTAAAGTGTAGACCGTCAACGGGTGAAACCAAAATAGGTTTTTGATTATCCCTGGTGGAAAAAATCAGCTCCTGCGGCAGAATGGAAAGATAATTCGCAAGCAATAAGCGGAGTGACTGTCTGGCAACCGAGAAACGCAACCTGTCTTCTTCAAAACGGAAACGCTCCGCTACGGCCCTTTCTTCTGAACTAAGAAAATAGAAGTTGACCGGCAGTACCGGAATTTTCCAGATATGCAAATCATTGTTCAGTATGCCGGGAAATGGTTCCGGTATCAAAAATCGCGGCTCGGCGGATCCATTCATTTTTATACAGTATTGGAGGAACTGTTTTTTGAGGAAATGATCAGTCCACAATAATTAAATGGCCTTCAGGACCGACGAGGGGTTTATCCGGTTTTTACTGGCCTCATTACGTTCATTGATTATTTTACTCAGTAAAACGGAAAGCTCCTGAACATTAGGAGGAAAAAGAAAAGTTTTATGATCCCCTGGTATATCGTGAATATTCAGACCCTGTGTTGCAAAGGATTTCCATCCCAGATATCTGGGGTCATCGATATAATACATTCGGTCCTTCACCCTGAACAGATCAATTGTTCCGTTAAAAGACTTCATTACATATTTCCGGAAAGCAATATCATGTTTCTCATTGATCTTGTCTGCATGCTCCAGATGTTCATCGTCGTCCACGTCTTTCTCAACCAAACCTGTGGTGGCTACCAGATTGCGCAGTTTATAGCGCACAAAATTCAGCTGATACTTTAACGTTTCCCATGGATGTTTAAAAAAAGATTTCATGATAAAACCGAATTTGGGAAACTGTCTTTTGAATTTCTTTTTCCACCGGACACTCGTTTCATCAAAATAAACCGAATTGTCGGCATTGGTATCGAAAATGGCCAGCATATTCACTTCACGGCCCTTTGCCTTGAGTTGTTTGGCCATTTCAAAAGCGACGATACCTCCAAACGAATATCCTGCCAGGCTATATGGCCCATCCGGATTTTGTTCCAGAATTTCCTCAATATAAAAAGCGGCAATATCTTCTATGGTGTCAAAGGGTTCATCAATGCCATTAAGTCCCCGGGCTTGCAATCCGTACACAGGCTGGTCAGCATCGAGTCCCATCGCCAGTGCGCGAAAAACAAGCACGGTCAATCCGGATCCATGCACAATGTACAGGGGAGGTTTATTTCCTTCGGGTTTAATAGGCACGAGCGATTTCCATGAAATAACTTTTTCATCCTGTTCCAGCAGATAGCTGAGTTTCTCTATAGTTGGGGCTTCAAAAAGGGCCGTGATCGGTAACCGGTTGCCTGTTTTTTCCTCGATGCTTTTCATCACTTTTACGGCAATCAGGGAGTGACCGCCCAGTTCGAAAAAATTATCATCTATACTAACTTCTTTCAAACGCAAAGCATCCATCCAGATCGCAGCCACCAGTTTTTGTTTTTCCGTTTCTGCACTTTTTGTAACACGTATTCCGGACGCCGGCAACATATCCGGACTCGGCAGCGCTTTTTTATCCACCTTCCCGTTTGCGGTCAACGGAATCCGGCTAAGCTGGATATAAATCCGCGGTACCATATAAGGAGGCAGTTTCGACTGCAGATAAGCAGTGGTTTTTTCCTTGCTGAATTCCCCGTCGGGCACCACGTAGGCAATCAGTTTTTTATCCGATTCCTTTTCGTCACTTACTACAACCACGGCCTGCTGCACACCCGGGCTCTGCTTCAGTACAAATTCTATTTCTGCCGGCTCTATTCTGTAACCCCGGATTTTCACCTGGTCATCGATACGCCCGTGGTATTCTATATTTCCATCTGTCAAACTCCTCGCCAGGTCTCCCGTACGATACATTCTCGCACCGGGCTCTTTGCTGAACGGATCAGACATAAATCGCTCTACCGTAAGTTCAGGCTGATTGAGGTAACCCCTGCCCACACCAGCACCTCCAACATAGAGTTCCCCTACCACTCCGATGGCACAAAGCTGACGCTGGGCATTCAATACATAAGCTGTACGATTGCTGAGCGGGCTCCCGATCGGAATGGACTGACTGATCTGCTTATCAAGAACAGAGTACGTTAAAGAAAACGTTGTGTTTTCCGTCGGTCCATATCCGTTGATGATTTCAATAGACGGAAAACGGTGCCGAAGTTTCTCAATATGTTTTTCAGATAATTTTTCCCCACCCGCGAGAATCGTTTTTAGTCCTGCAAATATTTTAATATCCAGGTCAATCCACTGATTGAGCAGGCTCGAAGTAAACCACATCATCGTCACCTTTCTGCTGTCTATAGTTTCCTTGAGCAGGTGCCCGTTTAAAAGGGTTTGTTCTGTGCACAAAATCAGCTCTCCCCCGTTGAGCAGACTGGCCCAATATTCAAATGTGGTCGCATCAAATGACGGGGAACCCGTGCTCAGGATCACTTCGTTTCCGGTCAGGTTAACATATTGAACACCGCGAACAAGGCTGACCACATTGCTGTTTTCGATCATTACCCCTTTCGGTTTTCCGGTAGATCCGGAAGTGTACATGATATATGCCAGACTCTTTCCGTTGGCAGCAATATTTGGTGGTATTGCAGACTCCCTGCTGATGATATTCCATTCTTCGTCGATCAGAATCGTTTGCAGGTTTTCTGACCCCTTTAATCTACTCCTGCTGGTTTTTGTGCTCAAAAGCAGTTTGGCTGAGATATCCTGCAACATAAATTGAATACGCTCCGCAGGATATTCCGGATCGAGGGGCACATAAGCCGCACCGGCCTTCAGAATGCCCAGTATGCCTACCAGCAGGTCCAGGGATCGTTCGATACAGACCGGAACCAGTGACTGGGAATTGACTCCCTTCATGCGCAGGTAATTGGCCAGCTGGTTTGATCTTTCCTCCAGCTGACGATAGCTCAGCTGATAATTTTCAAATACGATCGCTGTTTTATCCGGCGATGCCGAAGCCTGTTCACTGAACAGTGCAGCGATGGATTTATCTTTTGGATAATCGCTGGTATGGGTCAGCGACCGCGTGCGTTGTGAGTGAAGCGGCTGAATATCACCGAATTTTTTTTCGGGATCTGCCAGCAACGCTTTCAATAGTGCTTCAAATTCTTCCATCATATTTTGGATGGTGGAGGATTTGAATAGCTGCGAATTATAGGACCATTCCAGTACAAAATGCTGCTCGGATCCGCTTGCATTTACAGAAAGCTCGAAATTTTCGTATTCGCGGGGATTGTAAAATAACTGATAGCTGAGTCCTTCGAATGATACGCCATCGTCCAGTCCCATATCCATATTAAACACTACCGGTACCAGTGGCACACGGGAAGGATCGCGGGCTATATTGAGCTTCTTGAGTAAACTGCCGAATGTAAAACGCTGATGATCGTAGTCATCAAATATTTTTGATTTCCTTTCTTTCAGATACTCCAGAAAAGAACGGGAGGATTTCGGTTCACTTCTGAGCAGCAGCAGATGCACACAGTGACCCACCAGTGCATGGTTGCCTGTGGCCGACTGACCGGAGGCAGGAAGTCCCAGAACAATATCTTCCTGACCGGTTAACCGGGCGAGAAATATTTCAAATGCGCTTAGTAATGTGGATACCAGACTGCTGCCTGCCCGGGCTCCGAGTTTTTTTAATGAATGAATCAATGCCGGATCCAGTTCAAAATCCTCGCGCTGACTTTTATAGGTCCGGATGGCCGGACGGGGAAAATCAATGGGCAGATTCAGTTGCACCGGCTTGTCCCTGTACTGATTTAACCAGTAATCTTCAATTTCTTTAAATTCCTCCGTTTGTGAAAACTCCCATTCGTCTTCCGAATACCGGGTGAAACGAATGGCTTCCGGAAGCCGGGGAATGACACCCAGTGCATGGGCAGAATATAATTTGCCAAGATCCTGAAGCAGTATTCCGACCGACCAGCCGTCGCAGATAATATGATGCGCTGTGAGTGTAAGATAATGGGATTGCTCGCCCAGTTTAAAAAGTGAAAACCGGAACAGGGGACCATTCAGCAGATCAAAAGAGGTTGATGCATCCTGAATGGCAAACTGCCTGATTGCTGCCTGCTGGGCTTTTTCTGATTTCCCGGAAAAGTCATCATAGAACAGGTTCAGCGGAAATTCTTTATAGATACAGATTTCGCTGCCGTCTGCACTGAATGACGACCTTAGGGCTTCGTGCCGCTGAATTAGTTCCTCAAGGGATTTTTCCATGGCAGTCTGATTCCATTTGCCCTTCAGAAGAAGGGAAACGGATTCATTGTAACCGCGATTTGCATCCGGGCCGCCGATAATGCAGGAAAGCCATATTTCCTGTTGCGGTTCGACCGTTGGCGCAACGCGAACAATTTCCCTTCCGGCAAACGGATCGTAATCTACTGATCGCTCCAGCTCATTTGTATAGGTCTTGTCCAAACTCATTTTCTATTCAGCTGCTTGTATTTTCCGGGCCTGCTGGGATCCGACATAAACCAGGCAGGATTTCCTTCAGGATCCCGTCCCAGTCTTGCTCCTGGTATGGGCGGCTCTTCCTGTATTCTGCTTTTCACTTCGGCTGCTTTCTGTGAAACCATGAAACCAGCTTCGATCAGGTCACTGATGGATTCCCCAAACTTACTGATAACGAATTCAATATCTGCTTCTGTATGTGCTTCGGTTAAAAAGCATGGAAAGCCATCCCAGATATGAACGCCTTTATCACGCATTAATGTAAACAGCAGCTCACCATAGGGGATTTCCGTTTTCCATTTTAATTTCCACAGACTTCCGAACTGTGCCACATAAAGGGGTAAGCCATGCCTGGAACAAATATCATTCATGGCGTCTGCCAGCTTCTTCGTATTCCGGGTCAGTCCTTCCTGCAAAGCCGGGCCCTTTGCTTTCATATATTCCAGCGAAGCCCTGGCTGCAGCCAGCGCCAGCGGATGACGTACAAATGTACCTGCAAAATAGGTTACTCCGGCTTCCGGTACGGAGTCGTCTCCATACTGCCAGTTTCCACCATCCAGTGCATCCATCCAGACTTTCTTTCCGGCAATAACCCCGAACGGCATGCCTGCAGCAACCACTTTACCGTAGGTGCCAATATCCGCTGAAATGCCGAACATGGCCTGCGTTCCTCCGGGATGCATCCTGAAACCGGTGATCACTTCGTCAAATACAAGCGCGGATCCGGAAATGGCGGTTATTTTTCTGAGTTCTTTCAGAAATTCAACGGGTTGATATTCCGGGCGCCGGCTTTGAACGGGCTCCACCAGCACAGCGGCAATTTCTTCTCCTCTTTCCCTGATTATTTTTAAACTTTCTTCTGATCCGTATTCGAGTATCAGCATGTTTTGTACCGAGTTTGCCATGATGCCGGGAGCAGCAGGAAATGTTTTCAGTTTTTTAGTTCCTCTAACCAGAACCTCATCCATTATACCATGATAAGATCCGGAAAAGGCAACTATCAGGGAGCGGCCGGTTACCGTGCGCGCAATACGCATGGCGCCCATAACGGCTTCCGAGCCGGTGTTACAGAGTGCTGAGCGATCAAATCCGGTGAACTCGCAGATGAGCCGGCAAACAGGCCCTGCCAGTTCATGCTGGGGACCCAGTTCATAACCGGCATCGATCTGTAATTTTATAGCATCGGTTACGAATTTTGGCTGGTAACCAAATAGATTGGAGCCAAATCCGTTAAGCACATCCACATATTCATTTCCATCAAGATCCCAGAGGCGGCTTCCTTTGGATCGGTTTACAACCAGGGGATACACGATCTCCTTGATGAGTGGTTTGAATCCCGTCACTACACGTGGATCGGCCATATAGCCACGATGTTGCTGGGTATATTTTTTACTTGCCCCTGTTTTAAGATTGTATTTCCGGGTTAATTGATCCAGAAAGGCTTTTTGTTTTTCCGAAAGTTGGGTAACATGTTTTTCAATTCGCGCAAGAGCACCAAAAGGCTTTTTCAGTTCAACGAGTTCGTCGGGACTGATTTCTGAAAGTGAAACAGGGTGAACGGGTTTAACAGCAATTGCTGGCGTCGGAACTGCATTTGCCTGCGGCGAAGAAGAAGTTGCGCCGCTCAACAGGGCAACCTGCTGTGCAAGCAGTTGAATCTGTTGTGAAATAAGGTTCATGGCAGAACCAGATGCAGCCTGATTCGTTTCATAAACAGGCAGGGGCTGACTGACAACAGGCGCATTTTGTCCGGCGGGCATTTTACTATCCAGATAAGAAGCGAGTAAATCCAGTGATCCGCAATTTTCATTTAACTGACGAAAGCTTACCGGCACAGAAAATTCTTTTTTGATCAGCAAACTTACCTGAGTGAGCAGCAAAGAATCCAGGCCCATTTCAATGAAACTGGATTGAGGATCGGCCTCGCCCATTTCAATCCCGGAAGCTTCTTCGAGAATGTTTTTTAATTTTTCGATCAGTAATGTCTTTCTCATCTGACTGTTTTGTGGAACCGGAATTTGTGAACCCGGATCTTGATGAATAAGTGGTGGGGGCTGAATGGCTAAAGCAGTAGCCGGTATCGCCGGATTCACCCAGTGTTTTATTTTGTCGAATGCGTAGGTTGGCGCATTTGTTCTTTGCCTTTGCTGACCTGCATAAAAGGCAGCCCAGTCGATTGCCAATCCGAAAGTCCAAAGCTGCCCAGCGGCTTTAAGGATGGACTCATAATCGGTCTGCCCTTCCAGCGCTTCGAGACTGCTAACCACACGGGCAGAAATGCTGTGGCCCTGCTGTCGGATCATTGTACTGGCAATATTTCGCGGTCCTGATTCGAGCATCAATGTGTAACCCTGGTCCATGGCTTCTATCACCGCTGCAGAAAATTTAACCGTACTGCGTAAGTGACCGGCCCAGTACGCGGGATCCCTTGCTTCCGTGTTTGTGAGCTGCTTTCCGTTAACGGTGGAGAAAATGGGCTTTTGAGGCTCATGAAGTGAAATGGATTCAACGATTTTTCTGAAAGGAGCCAGTATGGGATCCATCATTGAAGAATGAAATGCATGGCTGGTATGTAAAAGTTTATTCTGAATATTTTTCGATGACAGGATTCCGGAGAATGATCTGATCGCTTCTGCGGGACCGGCCAGGACGCTCAGATGAGGACTATTAACGGCCGCTACTGATATCGTTTCCGGCAACATGGGCAACAGCCATCCGTACGGTGCCCGAACGCTCAGCATGCTCCCGCGTTCCAGTTCAGCCATCAGACGGCCGCGGCCTGCAACGAGTTTAAGTCCGTCGGTCAGACTAAAAACACCGGAAAGATGCGCCGCTACAAATTCACCTATGCTGTGACCGATAAATGCCGATGGATAAACACCCCAGCTCATCCAGAGTTTTGCCAACGCATATTCAATAACAAAAAGCGCGGGTTGGGTATAATGGGTATTATTGATTTTTATTTCCGCCGCTTCATCCGTTTTTTCGGGATAAATAACTTTCCGGATGTCTTCTTTCAATTCATGTTCCAGGAGGCGGGCACAGTCATCGACAGCTTCTTTAAAAACAGGTTCCGAGTTATACAAGCCGAGTCCCATATTAAGATATTGCGAACCCTGTCCCGGAAATACAAATACAGGATCCCCGGCATTCTGATCCAGACGATTCGATTCGCCGGGCAATGCGGAACTCAACAATTTTTCTACGAGTTTTTCAGTAGTTGAAGCCACAACGAACCTGCGGTTTTTAAAATCTGCACGAGTGGTTTGTAAAGTAAATGCGATATCCCCCAGGTTCATGTCAGGATTCTGCTGAACCTGAAGCAAAAGCTTTTTTGCATATTCTTCCAAACCGGTTGCAGATTTCGATGACCAGCTGATGAGCTGTGCGGGCCTGCCTCTGTCTGACAGCTGAACGCCGTTTTTATAATCTTCCAGCACCACATGCACATTGGTTCCACCCACGCCAAAGGAGCTCACACCTGCGCGGCGAACCGAACCGGTTGCCCATTTTTTGAATCGATTATTCACATAGAAGGGCGAAGCTTCAAATTCAATATGAGGATTGGACTGATCATAGTGCAGTGAAGCAGGCAGATGCTGATAATGGAGGGCCATCACCGTTTTGATAAAACCCGCCACACCCGCTGCTGCGGTCAGATGACCTATATTACTTTTTATAGAACCAATGGCACAGAACTGATTTTTTTCCTGTTTTCCAAAAGCAATACCGAGTCCTTCCATTTCGATCGGATCACCCAGTGGTGTGGCCGTTCCATGAGCTTCTATATAGCTTATCGAAGATGGTTCAACGTTTGCATCTTCCATCGCCATGATGATTGCTCCTGCCTGGCCTTCTGCGCTGGGGGCGGTAAAACTTCCTTTGCCGCCGCCATCGTTATTAATTCCGACACCTTTAATAAGTGCCCAGATTTTATCCCCGTCGCGTTCTGCTGCTGTCTTTGTTTTTAAAACAACCACTCCTGCCCCGTCACTGAAAACAGTGCCGGTGGCCTCTGCATCAAAAGGTCGGCAATGACCATCACGGCTGAGCATGGCGCCATCCTGATAAAGATGACCACTGTTGAGCGGTGCAGTAATGGAGGCGCCACCGGCTATCGCAATTTCACACTGCCCATTGCGCAGGCTGTCCACTGCCTGTGCAATAGCTAACAGCGAAGTGGAGCAAGCGGCATGAACACTAACTGCAGGACCTTTAAGGTCCATGGCAAAAGCGGTTCGCGAAGCCACGTAATCTTTTTCATTGTGAGTCATCACCTGAAAAGCGCCCATCGTTTCAATAAGCTCGGGATGACTCAGCACATTGTTGAGATAGTAACTATTATTTCCGGTGCCTGCAAAAACACCAATCAGTCCTTTATACAATGCAGGCAGGCATCCCGCTCTTTCCAATGCTTCCCAGGAAATTTCCAGAAAGATGCGTTGCTGAGGATCCATCAGATCGGCCAATTTGGTATTTATTCCGAAGAATGAGGAATCAAACCGATCTGCACCTGCAATAACACCCCTGGCAGAAACGTAATCCGGATCGTTTTTAATGGCTTCCGGAATAGAAGGGTCCAGCTCCTCTTTTGCAAAAAAGGAAATCGTTTCCCGGCCCTGTTTCAAATTTTCCCAAAGCTCTTCAATCGTATCCGCACCGGGAAAGCGACCCGCCATGGAGATAACGGCTATGTCTTCATGGCGTTGATTGGAAACGCGTTTGGATGACCTTTTCTGTTCGGTTACCCCCCCCTCCAGATATTTCGCGATACCCGAGATGGTCGGATATTGATATAGTTTTGTTACTGGCAGTCTGAGCCGGTGTTTAAGTTGCAAATCAGCTACTGTTTTTACAGCCAGCAGTGAGTTCCCTCCGAGTTCAAAGAAATGATCATCTGTTCCGATTTCATCGATCTGTAACAGCTCGGACCAGAGAGAGGCAATCCATTTTTCTGTTGCCGTAACAGGCGGTTTATAGGCAACTCCCAGTTCGGGTCTTTTGATATCTGGTTTGGGTAACGCTTTCCTGTCTACTTTTCCACTGCCGGTCTTGGGAAAATCATCCATCCAGATGAACGCTGCCGGAATCATATAATCAGGTACCAGCTGGCCCAGCTTCTTTCTAAGCTCAGCCGTATTTTTGTCCTGACCGGCTGAAACCAAATAGGCCACCAGTCGAAGCTGTCCCGGTTTATCTTCCCTTGTTACAACCACTGCCTGCCGGATACCTTTTTGGGCGCTCAGCAGTATTTCAATTTCGCCAGGCTCTACACGGTATCCACGGATTTTCACCTGATCATCCTTCCTGCCCAAAAATTCTAAATTGCCGTCTTCTGTATATTTTGCGAGGTCGCCTGTTTTATACATCCTTATCATCCCCTTTTGCGGATGACTCCATAAAACAAATTTTTCTGCAGTCAGTTCCGGACGATTTAAATATCCTTCCGCCAGACACAGACCGGTAATACACAATTCTCCGGTTTCGCCGGTTTGTACAGAAGCCTGATTTTCATTCAGTATATAAATTTCACAGCCATCTATGGCTTTACCTATCGAAGGGAGGACAGCCCATAATTCGGGCGACCCGGTAAGTGCCAGTTCAGACACGACATGGCATTCAGTGGGTCCGTACTGATTGAACAATGTACATCCTGGCAGGGCACTGAAAAACTGTATCAGTTGCCTGGTTACCTTCAGTTGCTCGCCGGCTGTCATTATTTCTTTCAGTGACTTTGGAAAAATTCCATTGGCTTCAGCGGTCTCCGTTAGATATTGCAGGGCAACGAACGGTACAAAAATCCGTTCTAAGTTTTGATCCTGAATAAAATTTAGTAATTGCAGGGGATCGAGCCGGAGGTCATCGTCGATTAAAACCAGTTCGCCTCCTGTGGTGAGCGTCGAAAATATTTCCTGAAAAGAAACGTCGAAGCTCAGGGGAGCAAACTGAAGAGTTTTTGTTTTTTCCGAAGCAAATGAATGTTTTTTCTGCCAGCGCAGAAGATTTACCATCGCTGCGTGGCCCATAGAAACACCCTTTGGTTTTCCGGTAGATCCGGATGTATACAGAACGTAAGCCAGATTACCACTATGGATCAATGCTGATTTGCTCAGCTTATTATCGGATGGATGACTGATTATTTTAAGGCCCAGCGAAGAAAAAATATCACTTTCTGATGCAGGTGAGAAACAAAGATCCATTTGAGAATCCTGAACCATTTGCGTCAGCCTTTCTCCAGGATATAACGGATCCATTGGCAGGTAGGATTTCCCTGACCTGAGAATAGCCAGGACGGCAACGATCATATCCACTCTCCGGGTTGTGCTCACGCCTACGAATAAACTATCCGGTGAGTCAAACAATATCTGATGGGCAAAGTCTGAACTTCTCTGATCAAGATCCCGGTAGGTAAGTATATCCCCCCCATGTCTCACTGCTATGGCATCAGGAGAGCGCAGGAGCTGGACTGCGAAAAGACTCTGTATTGTCTCTTTCGCAGCATCCTCCACTTCGGGCAAGGGATGTTCATTCGTACGCTTCATGCGCAGGTATAAGGTTTAATAAAATCAAAACAGTTCTCATTTTATATAGGGCTTGGCAATCGTTCGCAGTATCCGGATCCTCTGGATCAAAAATAATATCGGTTATCAGCCTTCTGTTATTTTACAGGTCTGCCCGGCAATCCACGCGTACGTATAAGTAGCCAGTGCCTTTACCTTATTGCCATCCTTTCTAAAAGACCAGACGTCTTTGAGAAAGTCTTTATAATTTTTTCTGTTCAGCTGATCAAAAGCAACCGAAATGGTCGGGGTTAACGAATAAGCCGTATGCCATGTTCCATATGGAATAAACAGCGTTTCTCCGGGACCTACCGTAAAATGAATAGGCGTCGCCTGTTTATAAAGCGGAAATTTTTCGAAGTCGGGTTCAAAAATATTCAGATCAGATCTCCATGGATCGTCTGATTTTGGATATAACAGATGCTCCTGTCCGCGGGGGAAAACCGTAAAGCGTTTTTCACCATATAACTGGGTGATCCAGGCATTCAAATGATAATAATCCAAGTGCAGATAAGGAAATTTACCCCCGGGTCCGCCTACAAAAAGTTCAGTCGCACTTCCCCAGTGACCTTTACTGAACCATTTTGTTCGCAACCAGTTCGGGCGCGCGTAATTTAAATCCAGCGGATCTATCAGGGGAAACAATTCAGGGAGCGTTTCAGGTATATCAAAAATACAGGGGTAAGGTGCCGGTTTCGTTTCCGAACTGGTTTCCACCATATCCATGATCTCTTTCATCGTATAGGAGGTTCCTTTCACTTCTGTCGTGCGGTCTCCGAAATTTTCCCGGAACCAATTGGGAGTAAACAGATTTTTTGCTTTCCAGACCTTGGAAGCATTTTCAAATACAACCGGTATACCTTTCAGATAAAATTCCTGCATGAATTCTTCCTGGGAGATATCACCCACTCTTGTTACTTCCATCTTCAGGGGGTTTTAGGGGGAATGAAACATCTCCAAATTAATCATATTTTTCTGATAATCATAGCCGGGAAAGGGATTGGTATAGGATTTAAGGTATCCGTTTACGAAGCCATGGCCTGATATACACATTGAGAAATTCAGGATAAAAACGTCCAGCGTATATGAAGGTGTTTAATACATTTACATTCAATTCTTTATACATTATAATCTGCATCACTATTCCAATAATGATATCCGCAAGAAGAGTACCATAGGCACATCCCATAATGCCGAATTTTTTAATCATCAGGTAGCCCAGAATCAGATTGAGAACCGTAAAAATGATAATGATTAAAAAATTGAGCCGGGGTCGGCCGATCGAATCCAGAATAGTGCCGAACAACCGGATAAACGGGTTCATCAGGCAGGTCAATATCACGAACTGGGTAAGGGTAATGGCATCGGCATAGTTGGTTCCTGCAATTACCCGCACAACGAAGCCGGGGAAAATGAAAATAAAAAGAACCGCCGGCAGCAAAAGTGCCAGTATGGTACCCACCGATTTTTCATAAAGGTATTTGCCTGCATCTTTTCCTTTTTCTGCAAATCGTTTGGCACTTTGCGGGAAAACAATCGTACCGAGGGCATTGATGGGGATATCGGTCAGGCTTGCGATACGAAGTGCCACATTATAGGATCCGGCAGCATCTGGCGAGATCATTGTTCCAAGCATCATTTGATTGATCGTATTTGCCAGTATCGAACTGATAAAAGTTCCAAATACAAATTTTCCGTAATTAAATAATTTTTTTATCCAGTCCAAATGCCATTGGTATGAAATGTTTAAATAGGAATGAATAATAAAATACTGAATGCAGGTGGCCACTGCAGCTGCAACCGCCTGTACATAGATCAGGTCCATCAATGCGATCTTCCAGTGAAAAATGAAAGACAGAAAAATAAAAAGAAAATATCCACCCTGCCGGATGATTGTGGTTATCAGAATTCCTCCGAACTGCAAATTGGCCTGTTCAATCCACTGAAACTGGGCCAGAAGACCCTGCAATACATAGACCAGATTAAACATCAGGAACATATTCACGAGCTCCGGAAAATGCCAGAGCCGGGAAAAATAACCGGACAGAGAAATATTCAGGATGATACAAATGATCATCAGCATTCCGCTTAAAGAGAAAGAAGCGGATATGATTTTGGGCTTGTCTTCATCCGAACTTTCCGAAAGAAATTTGATCAGCGGATTCTGAATCATACCATTTCTGGCCATTTCAAATACGGTGGTTATAGCCACAAAAAGCGTCCAGATTCCGAAATGATGCTTATCCAGCATGCGCACCAGAAGATAAAATCCGCCAAAGCCAAACAACAGGGACTGAATATTCAGGACCATATTATACGACCCGGATTTAAGCCAGTAGCGCTTATGATCCTGCATGAAAAAACGGATTATTCACGCGGCAATATAGGTTTTATGACAGAACTAAAATAGTCATTTACCGAAAGAATGAGGTAGCCCGGATTTTCGTATACGATCTTTCCCGGAAGCCCCCTTTTTTGTTTAAGCAGGCTGGCTTTTTCGGTGGAGAGCAGAATATAATTTACCCGGTATTCTTCAAAAAGATCCGACGCCGCAGCCGGCTCGCCGCTCAGTAGGTAACTAAGCATATTCGTGCGGTCGCGTTCCCTGTTTTCGTAATTCGTAAACGGATTGGAGAAAGTGGAAAAATTGGACACCATTTTTCTTTCGGTTGCCATCACGGGAAAAGCAGAATTTTCTATCTCGCATAAAATGACCCGGTTGGAGGGAATATGCCCCGTAATATAGTCGTAGACACCGATTTTATTCTTGTCGGCGCTCTTCTGTATGGCCAGATCGCGCATCAGGGTGAAATCATCTTTCTTGACATAAAAGGGCAGATCCATGAGCATGATAACCAGAACCGCAACGACAAAATATCCGCTCTGGCTTTTCCACCGGTTGAGTAAGGGCCGCAGTCTGGTGCCATGCATATATAGCCAGTTCCATAGTTCCCGCATCAGAAAAATAAGTCCGAATGGAAAAAATACAGACTGAACTGATTTCAGGTAGAAGAAATAATGAAATGTCGGCACGGTCCCCGGAAGATAAATATGAAATCGACGGGATAAAACGGGGATGAGGGAGGAGTACAGATAGAGCAGCATGGAAGCGGAAAACCAGCTGAGTACAATTTTCCTGATCAGGGATTTATGAAAAAACTGATAAAACCACCATAAGCCAACGAGTGACACAACGAGTGAAAGGGAGAAGTTTCGTTTCACAATGCCGCCCAGATAAAAAATATTGGTCAGGTTATCCTGCAGTTCGAACGGGCTACGGTTCACATAATGCATATGATACTTGCCAGCGAGAAAATAAAGCAGGGGCGAAGCAGTAATCAGAAAACTGATGACACAGACCGCTGTCTGCATGCCTGCTTTCGTCAGACTCACCCAGTCATTTTTTCGAACAGACTGAATAATGGCAGACAGCATAATGAATCCGATGATCAGGACGGCTATCACCGTAGGCGCAAGATGCCCCAGAAAACTGAAGCCCAGTCCCACACCCAAAATAAGAAACCAGCTCAGTTTGCCCGTGGAAAAAGCCCGGTAAAAAAATATCAGATTCAGGTAAAAAATAAACTGGACAAAGCAAACCGGATAAAGCCAGGGAGAGTAAGATGCCCCGCACCAGCCTGGAATTTTTCCGGCAGATAAAAACAAAAAAGCCAGCATGCCACCCAGTGCAATTTTCTTATCGAAAAACACCAGCAGCATGGCAAGAAACGCCATTGGCGCCAGCATATTAAGGTAAGCGCCAGCCCTGGTTACCACCACATTTACTGGCAGACCAGTCCACTTGACGATCACCGTTTCAATAGAAAACAAGAGGGGATTGTACCAGAGGTATTCACCCAGATAATTGGGATCCTTTCCAAAATTTCCTTCCAGATTCCCATGGATAAATGCCATATCCCGGTCAAAATCAGTGTCATAAGACCAATTCAGGTCGTGCGTGGTCTGATAACATTTGAAAAATGCTATCCCCAGCATAATCAGGAACGCGGCAGTATAAAATTTATTATTGCCGGCAAACATACGGGTCAGCTTGTTCATGACTGATGGTATGAAAGACTGGCCGTCCTGTTCAGAAGTTTCGAATGCTTCATACGGATGGGTCTAAGGGGTTAAAGTTTCTACAGCTCAGTAATCAGGCAAAAGATCGTTTTGAAAAGGGGGTTTATTTCTTTTCAAAGAGGCCTGTTCATAGGTAAAAGTAATTGCAGTGTGAGGATTCCGTATTCAGTCCGGATACTAATTCAAATTCGTTCCGGTAATCCAAAAAAAACAGGCAGAATTTGGAGGATATCGATTGGGCCCGTTTTTAACCTGGTATAAAAGTACCGTATATTCCGCATTTCGCAATATCTCCTATTTCCAGCCCCCGCCGAGTGAACGGTAAAGCTCCACTCTTGCATTCAGTTCAGCCCTTTGAACAAATGCCAGACTCAACTGGGCATCCAAAGCCGTTTGTTGTGCAGTAATCACTTCAAGATAGTTAGCCAAATCGTTCTTAAATAATAATTGTGCATTCTTTGTTGCGGCTTCCAGCGTATCGGCTCTTTGCTGGGCGAGTATCTCCTGCTCCCGAAGCTTTTTGATTTGTACCAGTGCATTGGTCACTTCAACTGAAGCATTCAGAACGGATTCCCTGAAATTAATAACCGCCTGTTCTCTCTGTTGTCTGGCTATTTCAAGCTGTGTTTTTAATTGTCTGCGCTGAAGAATGGGTTGTACCAGTGTGCCGCCAGCCAGTCCGAAAAGGGATCCCGGAATATTGAACCAATTGCTTGTTTTCAATGATTCAAATCCAGCCCCTGCCGTAAGGTTAAGCGCAGGGTACATGCTTACCTGGCGAATACCTACCTGGGCGTTTGCATACATCAGGGCCATTTCAGTAGCGCGTACATCCGGTCTCCGGCTTAAAATAGCAACCGGCAGCCCGGCTGAAAGGCTATCGGTAAAATGAATATCCGTGAGCCCGACAACTCGTTGCACAGATCCGGGCAGGCTGCTGGTTAACAGCTGCAGATTATTTTCCTGAATTTCTATGCTCTGCTCTATCTGCGGTATTAGCTGGGCGGTATTTTGCCTTTGCGATTCCGCCTGTTGTACGCCGAGAAAAGTAACTTCACCGGCGTTGTATAGCAACCTGGTCAGTTTCACAAATTCCACTGTCAGGTCAAGCGTTTTTCTTGTCTGGCTGAGCTGCTGATCGAGCATAAGCAGGCTAAAATATCCCTGTGCGATGTCGGAAACAAGCCTGGTCTGTACGGCTTTGGCCAGTTCAAAATTTTGAAGGTAATTGGCCATGCTCGCCTGTCTCTGAAGTGAAAATTTACCCCAGACATCGATTTCCCAGCTCATGTTCACGGATGCCACATAATCGAAATAATGGTTGGTAACACCGGGACCTGTATTGGATCCACTCAGGCCATTGTCGGAAAACCGGTTGTACTGTGCAGACAGGCCCGCGCTGAGTTGCGGATACCAGAGGGCGTTGGCCTGTTTGACCTGGGATTCCGCAATCCGGATATTCCGCAGGGCAAATTGAAGATCGTAATTTCTGCTTAGTCCGCTGTCTATTAACTTCTTCAGTACAGAATCCGAAAAATAATCTTTCCAGCTCAGGTTACCCACGCCTGCCGTATCCGCAAAAGAAGCGGAGTCGTTAAATTTTTCCGGCAGCAGAACCGCTGGACGCTGATAATCCCTGCCTGTTCTGCAGGAAGCGGATACCAGTATAACCAGCAAAATAAAAGGAGGACCGTAAGGAAAAAACTTTTTCATTTTTCTCTGTTTGAATGCACAGGCTTTATTCCGACCGCAGCTCATATTTTTTTTCACGGATAGTTTTTGGTTTTCCTGTAACTTTTTCCTGCAACGCCTGGAATATTACAAAGAGAACCGGAATTATAAATACGCCAAGCAATACGCCTGTGAGCATACCTCCTACCGCGCCGGTTCCGATGGAACGGTTACCCAGTGCGGATCCGCCGGATGCCCAGGTTAAGGGAAGCAACCCGACGATAAATGCAAAAGAAGTCATCAGAATCGGACGAAGACGAAGACGGCTGGCTTCCAGGGCAGCAGGAATGAGTTCCATACCGGACCGCCTGCGCTGAACGGCGTATTGCACAATCAATATGGCATTCTTCGCCAGTAACCCGATGAGCATAATAATACCCACCTGCACATAAATATTATTTTCAATTCCTGTTAAACTGATAAACAGAAAGACACCCATCAGTCCGGTCGGAATGGAAAGCAGTACCGCCAGGGGTAGTATATAACTTTCATACTGCGCCGAAAGCAAAAAGTAAACAAAAACAACACTCAGAATAAAAATGAGCTGGGTCTGTGTACCCGCATTGGATTCTTCTCTTGTAATACCTGACCACTCATAAGAATAACCCCGGGGCAGGTAACTGGCGGCCACTTCTTTAATTGCACGAATGGCGTCTCCTGAACTATAGCCCGGCTTCACATTACCATCGATGGTAGTTGAATTGAACAGATTCGTCCGGTTGACGGTCTCCGGACCGTATACCCTTTCCAGCGAAACCAACTCATTCACAGGGATCATTTTCCCGGCAGAATTCTTTACATAAATTCCGTCCATGGAAGTCGGATCCGTACGGTAGGGAATATCTGCCTGTACGATGACACGGTAATATTTTCCGAAACGGTTAAAATCCGAAACAAAACTGCTTCCGAAAAAAACCTGCAGGGTCTGAAGAATATCTGAAACCGATACGTTCAGCTGTTTTGCTTTTGCATTGTCAATATCCAGCAGGTACTGCGGGTTATTGGTATTGAATGAGGTAAAAGCAAAAGCAATCTCGGGACGCTTAAAAAGTTCGCCTATAAAACCGTTGGTGATTTCTCCTAGTTTGGGCAGGGGGCCTCCGTTTCTGTCCTGCAGAATCACCTCAAATCCGCTCGTATTTCCAAAACCCTGAACTGTGGGGGGCTGGAAAATGAAAATGCTCGCTTCTTTGATAGAATACATTTTCTGATTGATTTCCGCCACTACTTTGTCGATACTGGTTCTCGGAATACGATCCTTCTGTTCTTTTAATTTTACAAATCCCACTCCGTATGCCGAACTATTGGCACCCGAAAGAATATTCAGTCCGCTGATTGCACCGCGTTTGTCAACAGCCTGTACCTGGTTCAGCAGGCTGTCCACTTTTTTTAATACAATACCCGTTCTCTGTAGAGAGGACGCCGGTGGGAGATTCATGGAGAGTATGACAAAATTCTGATCCTCCGCCGGAATAAATCCGGTAGGTGTTGACTTGACCAGCGAAATCGTTATGGCAAATACGAGTGCCAGTGCAGCCAGTCCCACCCATTTACGGCGGATCAGGAATTTCACAATTCCAATATATCTTTCTGTGGTTGCATTAAAGCCGGCATTGAATGCATTCCCGAATTTTTTGGCAAAACTGACCTGTTTTTTTTCCTCACCCGGAACAACATGATCGACTCTTAAAAACAGGGCACACAGCGCAGGGCTCAAAGTCAGTGCGTTCAGTGCGGAGATCAGGATGGCAATGGCCAGGGTAAAAGCGAACTGCCGGTAAAATATGCCTGCGGGTCCCTGCATAAAACCCACCGGAACAAACACTGCCGCCATCACCAGCGTAATCGATATGATGGCTCCTGATATCTCACTCATAGACTGCACAGTGGCTTCCTTTGCATTGAGTCCCGTTCGTTCCATTTTTGAGTGCACCGCTTCAACGACCACAATGGCGTCATCCACAACAATACCGATGGCAAGCACCAGGGCGAAAAGGGTGAGCAGATTAATGGTAAATCCGAAAAGCTGCATAAAGAAGAAAGTGCCCACAATGGCTACAGGTACAGCGATGGCTGGAATAAGAGTGGACCGGAAATCCTGCAGGAAAACAAAAACCACCAGGAACACGAGTATGAATGCTTCCAACAGGGTTTCCTTGACCTGGGTTATGGATGCATCGAGGAAATCCTTGGCGCTGAAAATCGTAAAAATGTGCACCCCTTTGGGAAATTTCGCAGCCGCATTCTGCACCACCCCGTCTATAGCAATCAGGATATCATTGGCATTAGAGCCGGCAGTTTGAAAAATACCCATACCTGTGCCCGGATATCCCATAACCAGTGAATTTGAACCATAGGAAAAAGCACCAAATTCAACGCGGGCGATATCCTTCAGTTTAATCACGGAGCCATCTGCGCCGGTTTTTATAATAATGTCCTCGTAATCCTTATTTTGAGAAAGCTTGCCCTTGTATTTAATGATGTATTCGAACGAAGCGTTGCTGCCTTCCCCGAATCTTCCCGGGGCAGCTTCCAGATTCTGGTCCTGAATCGCCGACAACACTTCCTGCACGGAGAGATTGTTAGAGGTCAACCGGTCGGGCTGCAGCCAGATTCGCATGGAATAGTCCTTGGCGCCAAAAACCTGAGCCTGTCCGACACCAGGCACACGCTGTATCTCCGGGATCACATTGATCTTCGCGTAATTCTGCAGGAACTTTTCATCATAGGCGCTGTCCGTACTGTACATCAGTAGCACCATAATCATACTGTTCTGCTGCTTCTGTGTTGAGATTCCAGCCTGCACCACTTCAGTAGGTATCTGGCTAACGGCCTTGGACACACGATTTTGAACATTGACGGAAGCAAGGTCAGGATTGGTTCCCTGTTTGAAGAAAACATTGATTGACATGCTTCCGTCATTTCCGGAAGTGGAAGTCATATAGGTCATGTTTTCAACTCCGTTGATGGCTTCCTCCAGGGGAGTGGCTACCGCGCGTGCCACCACCTCCGCATTGGCCCCGGGATATACCGCATTAACGCTCACCGTGGGAGGAGCAATATCAGGGAACTGCGTAATGGGCAGCGAGGTCATCGAGATAGCACCCAGCAAAAGAAGGATGATCGATATCACGGTAGATAAAACGGGCCTTTCTATAAATCTTCTTAACATCTGCAGCTTTTTGTTCTGATCTTTTAATTACATCGGTCTTACTTTCAAAAGGCTGTCGAGGGACATCGGCACCGGATTGATCACCGCTCCATCTGCCAGTTTATCAACCCCTGAAAAAACAATTTTTTGTCCCACTTTAATACCCTTGTCTATAAGATAATAGTTGCCCGCCCGGCCCGCCACCTGAATGGACGTGCTTTTCACTTTATTGCTATCCTCCATTGCAAACACAAATATTTTATCCTGCAGTTCGTAAGTAGCCTCCTGAGGAATGACCAGCCCTTCAGGTAAGCTGATGGATATTCTGATTCTTCCTGTATTTCCTGACCTCAGCACGCCATTCGGATTGGGGAAACTCGCGCGAAATGGAATGGCCCCGGTACCGTTTGTAAACTGACCCGCAACCATTTCAACTTTACCTTTAACAGGATAAACGGAGTTGTCGGACAGCACCAGTTCTACAGGAGGCAACCTTTTTATTTTATCCGTAATCGTTTTTCCGGGGTATTCTTCTTTAAAGCGCAGAAAGGCCGTTTCACTGATAGAAAAATAGGCACGTATATCTTTTACCTCCGAAATATTGGTCAGCGGATCAACGGTGGAAATTCCTACCAGGCTACCTGTCTTGATATGAATTCTGCCAATATATCCATCCACCGGAGCTTTGATCAGGGCGTAGCCTATATTAATTTTTGCATTGCCTACCATCGCATTGGCCTGTGATACATAAGCCGTAGCGGCATCATAAGCGGCTTTGGCCGATTTCAGCTGAATAGGCGAAACCACCTGATTGTCTACCAGTGGCTCCAGTTTGTTTACATTTATTTCTGCACTTGCCTGATTAGCTTTCGCAACAGCCAGTGAGGCATTGGCATTATTCAGGGCTTCCAGATAAGGCTGATCGTTTATTTTGAAAAGCGGCTGGCCTTTTCTAACGAATGCGCCTTCGTCAACAAAGATCTTCTCGACATAACCATTCACCTGGGGTCTGATTTCGATATCGTTGCTTCCTTCAAGAGAAGCGGTATACTCCCGAAAAGAAGTAAAGGGTCTTTCGGTAATGGTAATAACCGGAAGTGTAGCAGGCGGTTGCGCAGCGTATCCGGCTGTTGGCGCAGGGCCATGGCAGGCTAAAAATGTATTCACCAGCGGGAAAAGCAGAATTCCTGCGTACAGGTATTTTCGCATAACAGGTTTTTGGTAGAAGTGTTAACTTCCGGTTAACAGGCAAGAGCTGCAAATGTAGGAATGTCCCTTCAACCGGAGTGTAATTTGGGGGTTAAGGTTCTTTTTCGTGACGAATGGCAGCTTCGGAGCCATGCTATTTGATATTATAAAAAAAATACTTATTTTTACTTTCCTCCTATCAAAATAACCGTCCGGTTTCCTGTAACAGACCCCTCTGTTTTCACCCTGACTTAATCCACGATTGCCACCTATTCGCCTGCCGTTATGAAAAAAAATCTTCAGCACATTGATGAGATCAGATTTCTGATCATTCATCTAATTCTTGTAAACCATGCCATGCTCAGTTATGCGCTGATCCGCGCGAAAGTTGATCAGACGCTCATCGGTTTCTGGTTTGAATTTACTTCTCCTGTCCTTGCCCTAATATCCGGCTACCTGTTCTTCTACGGAACATCCGAACATCTGGGTTATAAGGAAAAACTCACTCACCGCTTCAGAAGTCTGGTTATTCCCTATGTCATCTGGTCTCTGGGATTCTTTTTTATTTACTTTCTGATCAAGGAATTTTCATTTCACTTTCTCCATTTATCATTCTGGTATGAAGCGGTTAAACCAATTACCTTAAAAAATGCGTTGGAATCGCTGGTTCATCCGCCACTGGTCAATTTCTGGTATCTGCAGAACCTCATTCTGATCATCCCATTTAATATTCTGTTTTACTATTTGTTGAAAAACAAAACGGCCTCAATTCTGTTTTTTGTGGTGATTATTTTTTTATACGCCTATCCGTCAGTCTCCTTATACTTCTCCGCCCGTTTTCTGCCCTTTTATCTGATGGGATGTTATTTCGGATATCACAAAATGCATCTTCCAAAGTATCAGGTGCCCATGCGTTTTTCCTTACTGCAGTCTAACAGACTCCTTTCAGTAGTCTGGATACCCATTGTTTTGTTTATCAGCGTAGAGACCGGATTTATTGAATACAGGGGCATGTTACTTGTTATTCTTAAACTGTCCGTTGTTATGTTTCTGCTTTTTTGCTTCTATAACCTGCTGGACGCTTCCCCGAATGGCAGGCTGTTCAGATATCTGAAAAAATACAAGCCTTATTCTTTTTTTCTTTTTGCAATCCACACCTTCATTTTTACACTGGTTCAGCGGCCTTTTCTGTCCCTGTTTCAAAATAATTTCCAGAATAAATATTTTACCCTGGGTTTTTCCCTGCTGAGCGTTATCCCTGTGCTGTTTATCTCACTGGCGATGGCTGTGTTCATCAAAAAAAAATGGCCCGGATTTTTTGGCGTCATTACTGGCAGATAAGTATGGACTGTTATAAATTTTTGCGTAGAAACCGGATCCAGTTGCCATGTAAAATCTTCGCGATATCAGGCTCTCTGTATCCCCGCAGCCTGAGCAATTCGGGTAATTTCTGAAGATCCGCAATGGTATCCAGATCGCAGGGGGACTGCTCCGTTCCGAATGCGCCATCCAGATCACTGCCGATAGCAATATGATCCGCATCACCGGCAATCTGGCAAATATGATCGTAGTGATCGATGAGACTGTTGAGACTTACTCCCAGGGTTTTGGCATCCGAACTACCGCGGACCCAGCTATTGCTAAGCATCCAGGCGTCCATAACGCCGCCAATTACGGCACCCCTTTCTATAAGTATTCGAATCTGGTCGTCTTTCAGCTGACGCTGATTATTTACCAGTGCCCTGCAGTTATGATGGCTGGCCCAAACCGGACCATGATATATTTTCATGGCCTCACTGAATCCGGTATCCGTAAGGTGGGTAACGTCCAGGATCATGCGCAGGGCATCCATCTCTTTCAGTAATTTTTTACCCGCTTCATTAAACCCCAGCTCCGTGCCCGTCCCGCCGGCATATCTGCCCGGACCATAGTGCGCCGGACCCAATGCCCTTAGTCCGTATGCATGTGCTTTCCCGAGAAAGGAAATATCAACCAGGGAATCCGCTCCTTCGAGGCTTAATATAAATCCAATGGGTTTATCACTGATTTCTGTACCTGCATTTTCCCAAAAATCTATTTGTTTATCCAGAGAAGCTTTGTCCTTTATCTGTTTCATTTCGCCAGATGCTTCCATGGCATGATACCAGGCCAGTTGCGCCTGTGTCTGTGCCCAGGCCTGTTCCGGAGAGTTCCATCCGGGTAACTGACTTCCTTTTTTTACGTACCGGGCAATCTGGGTCGCTACCACAATACCCGCACCAGCTTCCCTTAATGCAGGGAGTGATACTGTACCCCTTCCCCGGTCAGGCTTATCATTCAGTCCGGTTTCCCTTTCCCTGATATCGCCCACTGGCAATCTCAGATCGCGGTTCCATTCCATCGCATTCATGGAAAGATCCAGATGGGCATCTACTATAAACATATTCGCAAATTAATGGGTAATTCATACAATTCTTGGAAGATGTCAAAAAACAAAGAACAGTTTGATGAAATGATTTAATTTGATCTTTCATTTTCATTCGTAAACGACCGCCATGTCTTTTGTGATTTTGCTGACAGGCATTCTTCTGCTGATCCTGCTAACTACATGGGCGAAATTGAATGCATTTCTTTCATTCCTGCTCGTTTCCATGGGCATCGGTTTAGCGAACGGGATGAATATTGATGCCGTGACCCGTTCAGTCCAGACCGGTATGGGCGATCTCCTGGGTTCACTACTCGTTATCCTGGTCGTTGGCGCAATGCTTGGGAAACTGATAGCCGACTATGGGGCGGCACAACGTATCGTTACCTCTTTTATGAAATGGTTCGGAAGAAAGTATCTGGTATGGGCACTGGTCATTACCGCATTCATAGTGGGCATTCCTCTTTTTTACGGCATTGGCTTCGTATTAATGGTACCCCTGATTATTACCCTTTCTTACAAATACGATATTCCTGCAGTGTATATCGGTTTGCCGATGCTTGCGTCGCTCTCGGTTACCCATGGTTATCTGCCTCCGCATCCTTCCCCTGTTGCACTCATTCAGCAATACCACGCGGATCTTGGCCTCACACTTCTTTATGGTATTTTGGTAGCCATACCATCGGTGATTATTGCCGGACCCCTTTTTGCCACCACACTTAAAAAGTATACGCGTAAACCACTGGCAACTTTTGCCGGTAAAACGATTCCTGATGAGAAACTTCCGGGCATAACCGACAGTTTTATAACGGCTCTTTTACCTGTTGCACTGATTGGTTCAGCCACCATACTTCGGCTGACCATGCCCGTTCATTCAGTGCCGGTGAGAATATTTGCCGTGCTGGGCGATCCTTCCATTGCCCTTCTGCTGACCTTATCATACGCGGTATATGCCCTTGTGCTGAAAAGAGGAAACAAACTGGAAACCTGTATGATCTCCATGGGGGAAGCGGTGAAAGACATCTCCCTTATCCTGCTGATCATCGCCGGTGCCGGAGCTTTAAAACAGGTACTTACAGACAGTGGCACAGCTGCACAGCTTACGCAGCTGATGCGCGGCATGCATCTGCATCCCATACTTGCCGCATGGATTATTGCCGCTTTTATCCGGGTTTGTTTGGGATCAGCTACCGTTGCGGGTCTGACTGCAGCGGGCATGATTGCACCGATGATCGCAGGAACAGGTATTAATCCCAGCCTGATTGTACTGGCCACCGGTGCAGGAAGCCTGATGTTTTCACACGTCAATGATTCCGGCTTTTGGCTGTTTAAGGAATATTTTAATTTAAGCGTAAAGGAAACGCTTAAAACCTGGAGCGTTATGGAATCTATTGTTTCCGTTGTCGGATTGCTCATGGTTACCCTGATTTATTTTTTTACCAGTCACTAAAAAGTTTTTTATGTCTGCAGAAGAAAATTTCGAAAAATTACTACTTGAACTGCCGCCCGCTCCGACTCCCATCGGTGTCTATATTCCTTTTTTAATTGACGGAAAACATGCTTACGTTTCGGGGCACGGACCGCTTCTCTCAGATAAATCCCTGATTCGTGGTCGTATCGGAAAGGACATGGACATCGAAGCGGGAAAGCTGGCAGCCCGCCAGGTGGGGTTGGCCATACTCGCCACGCTGAAGAAAAATCTCGGTAGCCTCGATAAAGTTAAACGGGTAATTAAAGTGCTGGGCATGGTGAACGCCGACCCGTCTTTTGAAAAACATCCTTATGTAATTAACGGCTGCAGTGAATTATTTGCATCCGTATGGGGCAAAGAAAACGGGATTGGCGTCCGGAGTGCTATCGGCATGGGTTCGTTGCCCGACAATATTCCGGTGGAGATAGAAGCTTTGTTTGAGCTGCTGTAAAGGAGTCGCATGGGGAAATTTTAATTAAGCACAGATGGCGGTACAGAAATGGTACGAAGCAGAAAATATAGACGAATACGATTCGCCTGTCCTCCTGTTCTATCCTGCCCGAATCCGGGAAAATATCCGCAAGCTGGTTGCAGCCATTCCTGCACGCATCCTGCGGCCACATGTAAAAACAAACAAGACGGCTGAAGTATGCAGTCTGATGATGGAAGCCGGGATCACTAAATTTAAGGCTGCCACGATTGCCGAAGCGGAAATGCTGGCCGGAATAAAGGCTCCCGATGTGCTCTTCGCTTTCCCGCCAACCATTCCTAAAATAATAAGACTGATCCAGCTAATCAGGAAATATCCTTCCACGCGGTTTTCCTGTATAGCAGACCATCCAAATGCTGCCCGCTTCATCTCCGGTTTATTTGACGCGTCGGATCTCACAGCAAACCTGTTTATCGATCTGAATGTAGGGATGAACAGGACCGGAATTTTACCAGAAAAGGCAATGCCTCTATTTCAATTGATGTTGACTTTGCCCGCCATTCATGTAGCCGGACTACACGCTTATGACGGGCATATCAAAGATAAAAATCCGGCGGTTCGCAGGGAGAAATGTGACAACGCCTTTGCTCCGGTTATGAGGCTAAAAATCGAAATCGAAAAAATCATTGGTTCTGAAATACTTCTGATTGCCGGGGGTTCGCCGACCTGTTACATACATGCAGAAGCCGGAGAACGTGAGTGCAGTCCCGGTACATTTGTATTTTGGGATAAAGGATACGAAGAACAATTACCGGAACAAACTTTCGAATGGGCCGCTCTCCTGGCCTGCCGCATAGTTTCTGTCCCCGCCGGCGATCTGATTTGTGTTGACCTGGGTTACAAATCGGTTGCATCTGAAAACCCGCTGCCACGGATTTTTTTCCTCAATCTGCCGGGAGCCGTATCTGTTGCGCAAAGTGAGGAACATCTGGTACTCAGGGTTCCGGATGCACACGCATTTACACCAGGTGAGGTATTGTATGGAGTACCCTGGCATATTTGCCCCACAGTGGCTTTGTTCGACCAGGCCTGCCTGGTCGAAGACAATAAAATTATCGGAAGCTGGACTATCATGGCAAGAACACGGATTTTATAAAGGCCGACTTTCTTAGTTCTGTTTATTCTTTGCCGGTTCGGCATCATAGCTGATGCCGGGATTGAAATAGTGCAATAATAATGAAGAAAGTTTTCGGGTGAGCACCCATGCTTCATTATTATAACTCCAGGAAGAATCCGTATTGTTCTTTGTAAAAATGCTGAATATATAAGGATGAGGTGCGTTTACATACAGAATTTCATTTCGGCTCTGATCCACCGCTCCGCTTTTTGAAGCCACAAAAATATCCGGAGGGATTTGTGATACCGCCTCTTCGTCCCAATACTGCTTTCCCAGCGTACGCAACATTCTGTCACTACTCCCCAGATCCAGTAATTTCTTTTTTACAATCTGTTCCATAATACCCGTTATTTCTCTGGGAGTAGTTTGACCCCAGCCATATTGCAGTCTTTCATTTTCCCTGCCTGCTGTACGACTGTTCACTCTGGTATAACGGTATCCAAGAGAATCCATCAACCTGTTTATGCGTTTCCCTCCTCCGGCAATTCCCTGAAGCATCAGGCTGGCCGTATTGTCACTTAGTGAAATTGAAAGCAGGAGTAATTTACTCAATTGTATTTTTTCGCAGGGCCTGAATGAGGCGAGTATATCTTCTCCCGGATCGTATTTGAGCGTATCCTGGTAAATAAACTCCTGGTGAAACTCAAACTCGTGTTGTTTAATACCGTTCATGACAGCAATCATAATCGGAATCTTTATGATACTTGCTGTCGGGAATAAACTGTCCGCATGAACAGCTGCGATACGGTTACTCCGCAGATCTAGTACGTAAATGCCTGCCTCACCGCGGAAGTCGCGGATCAGCTCTTCAATCTGGGTTTGAAGATCCCTGTTCAGTTTTTGGGCAGACGCCATTCCAAAAATCACCAGGCATGTAAATGTTATAGTATATTTCAATAGCAGGCTGATGCTTCTGCACAATTTAAGCGTTTGGAGAATACAAAGCGATCAGATCTGGTTGTAATAGTCCCTGAACTAAATTAACTTGGGGCGTCGATTCCGCAGCTGGACAGGTGGCGGTTTCTGCCGGACTCAAATGTAATTTAATGGAAAAACAAATTCCGGCCGCCAGCGGCCCAAATGCAATAACCGGTACGGTATATCCGATTTTACTGATGATCAGTTTCTCGCATATGCTCAACGATACGATTCAATCCCTGATCCCTTCTATTTATCCGCTGGTCAAGACAAATTTTCACTTGAATTTTGCACAGATCGGATTGATTACACTCACCTTTCAACTGGCTGCTTCTTTGCTGCAACCTGTTGTAGGGCTATATACTGATCACCGCCCCAAACCTTTTTCGCTTGTCACCAGTATGGGCTTCACACTCGTGGGACTTCTATGTCTCTCCCAATCCTCGAGTTTTCATTTTTTACTATTCTCCGTAGCCCTGATTGGTATCGGTTCATCCATTTTTCACCCGGAAGCATCTAAAGTAGCCTTTATGGCTTCCGGAGGGAAAAGAGGCCTGGCGCAGTCGATATTTCAGGTAGGCGGAAACGCCGGATCTTCCCTTGGACCCCTGCTGGCCGCCCTGATCATAGTTCCTCTGGGACAGTCCAGTATCGGGTGGTTTTCCATTCTCACACTGATCGCTATGGTTGTATTGGTTTTTGTGGGACGATGGTACAAAATAAACCTGAACGTGCTGAAACAGGGAAACAAAAAAATCAGCAGCGGCGATTCGCAAATATCGACAACCAAAATATTTTTCTCAATACTCATCCTGATCGTATTGATTTTTTCGAAATATTTCTACCTGGCATCCATGACCAACTACCTTACTTTTTATATGATCGAAAAATTCGGAGTATCGGTTCAGCACGCGCAGATATTTCTTTTCATTTTTCTTTTTTCGGTAGCGGCAGGAACATTGCTCGGCGGTCCTTTAGGAGATCGCTTTGGCCGGAAATATGTGATCTGGTTTTCCATTTTAGGCGTTGCACCCTTTACCCTGCTGCTTCCCCACGCAAATCTGGTTTGGACCGCTGTGCTGACAGTCATCATTGGTGTTATCCTTGCCTCGGCGTTTTCCGCTATACTGGTCTATGCGCAGGAACTTCTTCCGGGCAAAGTGGGTATGATCTCAGGCCTGTTTTTTGGATTTGCTTTTGGTATGGGCGGACTGGGATCAGCCCTGCTGGGTATTCTTGCTGATCATAAAGGAATCATTTATGTTTATCAGGTATGTGCTTTTCTGCCTCTCATCGGATTACTCACTGGATTTCTCCCAAATATTGGTGGCAGAAAAACAATAAAAAATTAATCAGGCAATGATTCATATGAAAATAAAAATAGCCCTCTCCACATTCTGCGCGACCTTTTTATTATTTTCTTCCATAAACGTAAAGGCACAAAATGAAAAGAAAATAATACATGTCATCGCGTTTTTTACCGGGCGGGAAGACCAGGCCCATATCAGTTTTGTTCACGAAGCGAACCAATGGTTCCCCAAAATGGCAAACGCAAACCAATTCACATACGATTCAACAAATAACTGGGATAACATGAATGAAAAATTTCTTTCCGGTTACCAGGTAGTCATATTTCTGGATACGAGGCCTGAGCTTGCCGCACATCGAAAAGCATTTGAAGACTATATGAAGAAGGGCGGCGGCTGGATAGGATTTCATTTTTCAGGGTTTGCCCTGACACCGTCTGACTATCCGCAAAACTGGGACTGGTATCACAACGAATTTCTGGGTTCCGGTCAATACATGAGTAATACGTGGAGACCCACTACGGCCGTACTTCGCGTGGTGGCAACCGATCACCCGGTAACAAAAAACCTGCCTGACACTTTTCGTGTTTCAGCCAATGAGTGGTATCGTTGGACAAACGACTTACGCAATTCTGCGGATATCCGTATTCTGCTGGCCATCGACAGCAGTAGTTTCCCTCTGGGAACAGGTCCCAAAAAATCCGAAATCTGGCATAGTGGATTCTATCCGGTAGTATGGACAAACAGAAACTACAGGATGGTGTATTTCAATATGGGACATAACGATATTGACTACGAACACAAAACAAATAAAGATCTGTCCCAAACATTTGGCAGCCCGCTCGAAGATCAGCTGATACTAAACGCACTGAAATGGACCGGGGAAAGAAATCCTTAAATAAAATAAAGCAATCATGAAAACAGTCATCATTACCGGAGCCAACGGCAATCTGGGAACTGCAGTAACCAGCGAGTTCTTGAATAAAAACCACCGAGTCATTGCCACAGTCTCCAACGAAAAGGCGGCAACGGACTTTGCCGGTCATCCAAACCTCGACGTGGTGATAGTGGACCTGACAAATGAAATGCAGTCCGAAAGTTTTATTCGGGACTGTATTCAGAAATATCAAAATATAGACGCCGCCCTGCTTCTCGTGGGTGGCTTTGCCATGGGAGATATATCCTCCACGACAGGCGACGATTTGCTCAAACAAATAAAATTGAATTTTGAAACCGCCTATTATATTACCCGGCCTTTATTTCAACACCTGATGAATAACAAAAGGGGAAGCATTGTTTTCATTGGTGCAAGACCTGCCATAAATGCCGGTCAGGGAAAGGACCTGATTGCTTACAGCCTGAGTAAATCCCTGTTGTTTAAGCTGGCAGAATTTCTGAATGAATCTGCCAAAGCCGTAAACGTTTCCGTTTCGGTTGTCGTTCCCAGTACACTGGACACTGCGTTGAACCGGAAATCCATGCCGGATATCAATCCGGAAAATTGGGTGAAGCCTTCGGAAATTGCTGAAACACTTGAATTTCTGGTTTCCGACAAGTCAAAGGCACTGAAGGAACCTGTTTTAAAAATGTATAACAATTCCTGATTCCCCGGCGCCTGAATAAACTATTTTTTTCTGCGGTTTAACAGGTAGAATTCAACGGCTGCCAGCATGCCCATTATCGGAATGATCAAATAAATCCAGAATGCAGTCCATACACGCGCGGGTAGCGCGCTGGCAAAGCTCCTGGCAGGATTCATACCGAAGCCAGATACCGGACCCGCAACAATAACAAAAATGGACACCAGGATACCTGCAAAAACCCGGGTATATTTTTTTAAGATTCTATGATCCGAGGTAAATAAAATCATAGCCATCATGATCCAGGCTATAATAAATTCAGTGATGGCAGCAGCCGCGGTTCCAAATCTGCCGGGTACAGTTACTACATCATGTAAAGGCGCTGCGCTGAGATTTTTTCCCATCAACCTTTCCATGAGATAAACTGTGGATGTTCCTCCTGTAAACTGAAACAGGATATAAAAAAAAGAATCCCAAAAACTTATTTTGCCCAAGCGGTAAAATGCCAGTGTAACAGCGGGATTAATATGAGAGCCTGAAGGACTGGTAACCGGCGAGTAAAAAATAAGCAGGGCCGTTAATCCCATCATTATTCCCAGAATTCCCTGCTGAAGGCTCCAGGGCAACGATGTCGAAAATCTGCCATGCTCACCAAAAAAAATGCCGCTGAAAAAACAGGCCGATGCCATGAATATTCCAAGTCCCAGCGCTTCCTGTAAATAAAATTTCCAGTTTTTTCGAAAGCAGGCTTTTATCAGGGCGGCTCCGTAAAATACCCTGCTGACCCGTATATCAACTGCCCTCATGAGTGAATAAATGAATAAGTTTTTATAACACGTAATACTTCCGCCACGCCCCAGGCCTGCGCAACGCATCCGCGCGGTTGGTGTGGCGAATCTCCATCGAAGATCTCCGATACGGATCCAATACATGCTTCATTGATATGACTGGCAAACTGATCAATCATATCCTGTGCTTCCGCCCTGAACGCCTCTCCCATGGTTTTCATTCCTGCCTCAATGAAAGCGCCCAGAAGCCAGCTCCAGACAGTTCCCTGATGATAGGCAGAGTCCCGCGAAAAAGGGCTGCCTCCATAGTGACCTTTGTATGAAGGATCTTCAGGTGAAAGGCTTCTTAGTCCAACATGTGTATAAAGTTTCAGCCTCAAAAGTTCCCATACTTTTTTTGCGCGGTCACCTTCTGCAAGAGGAAAGGGCAGACTGACGGCAAAAATCTGATTTGGACGAATACGGGTGTCCGGTATTCCATGTTCATCGATCACATCATAATAGTAATTACCGGCCCCGTACCAGAAGGTTTCCCCGAAACTTTTACGGGTATGTTCAGCTTTTGCAAGGATAACCGAAGCCTGCTCGTCTTCCCCATTTTGCGCAAGCAGGTAAGTAAACACCATTAAAGCATTATACCATAGGGCCTGAATTTCCACAGGCTTTCCCATACGTGCTGTGATAACTTGGTTCCCGACCCGCGCATCCATCCATGTAAGCTGTTGCCCGGTTTCACCGGCATAAAGGAGTCCATCCGGCTCTTCATGGATGTTAAATCTTGTACCTTTAAAATGCCAGTCCATAATGATTTTTAAAACTGGAAGTATCTCTGCAAGCACGAAAAGCCGGTCCTGGCTTGCCCGCCAATAACAATATACCGCATTGAAATACCAAAGTGTTCCGTCCGCATTATTATATTCCGGCGGCTCTTTATTATCCATAAAACGGTTTGGCAACATGCCCATACTGACCGACTGTCCAAATACTGAAATTATTTTTTTTGCATCCTCATACCGGCCTGTTGAAAGACAAAGACCAGGCAGTGAGATCATCGTATCGCGCGCCCAGTCCGTGAACCAATGGTAACCCGCAATGACCGTTTTTAGTGACTGATTGTCTGAAGACATTGATTGCGTCTGCAGGTCTCTCTTTACAATAAACTGATCTGCTGCAAGCATCAATTGTTTTAGCAGGTCGTCTTCCGTTCCTTTAGTCAAAGCCAGTTTACGCTTTTTTTCTGTCTCAAATAAAACATTCATGTCTCTCCCAGCGGGATCAGTCGTTGATATCATGATATTTAGGAAATCCCCCTGTTTCAGATTAACAGTAAAAATGCCGTGATTGAAAAGATCCTCTTCGTAATCCAGTCCCCGGTATTTTTCTTCCTGATAATTGAAATGATAATACCATTTATTTACGGAACGAAAATCAGAACCGGGTACCGATATATAAATATCAGGCGCGTCTTCAAAAGGCCTGTTATGAAAGACACCCCCCGTGAAGTCGGTTTTCCAGTATATGTTATTATACGCGTGTTGCAGCTCATGATAACCCCTCGCCGCAATAAGGGGAAGCAGATGCATGGTGAAGGGACTGGCAGCAGACAGCACTTCGTAGCGGATCATCGTTGTGTTTTCGCCCGTCACCATGGCGATTGTTTTCCTGAGACAGATGCCGGGCACATTAAAAATCCACTCGGGAAATAAATTTTTTTGAAATGATTCCATCCATTGAAATCCCTGTGGAGCCAGTGTATCACCATAATCATTCGTGCCCAGTTCAAACGTTTTTCCGTCCGCCACGATGGTTTCATCCAGCTTGGAAACCAGCAGCATTCTTTCTGTGGGAGGATGAATCGAAGCCATCAGTAACCCGTGATAACGCCTGGTATGGCAACCGCACAATGAACTGCCCGCCCATCCGCCCAGTCCATTTGTTTCCAGCCACTCAAGCCGGGCAGACCCGGTAAAATTTTGTAGAATCGATTTATCCTTGCTTAATACCATACTGAAACAATAAATTTACTTACTTTATACATGCATTATTCCATATCCGACGTTTATGGCAGATTTCTCCATTCAAAAAATTAATTTGAAAAAAAATATCATTGTTTTTTCCTGTTTTATCATTTGTGTTTTTAGCTGTAAAAACAGGGAGTCGTCCGCCTTTCCCCTGCATGGCTCCGATTCGGCATTTAAGCCAGCGATTGTATTGTCGGATAGTGGCTGGGTATCTATGATCCGGGGAAATGCTTTGGGTGACTGGCACACCTACGGCAAACTGCAGGCAGGTAAAGCCTGGGACATTGAAGACTCTTCCATACATCTGAAACCAGGGATAAAAAACGGTTACCAGACAGCAGACGGCGGTGATCTCGTGAGCAATGACAATTTCAGCAATTTCGATTTGAAACTGGAATGGAAGATTGCAAAAAAAGCCAATAGCGGCATTCTGATTTATGTTCAGGAAGATCCTTTAAAATACAAGGAGACATGGAACACAGGACCGGAAATGCAGGTATGCGATAAAGACAGTAACGAAGACGCCCATAGCTACAAACATGAAGCGGGCGACCTGTACGATCTGGTGGCCTCCCGGATCATGTCTGCAAAACCTGCCATGGAATGGAACGAAGTTGAAATCGTCAGTAATCATGGTCAGCTCGATCTTTATTTGAATGAGGTTCATATTATCTCAACCCTAATGTGGAGCAGTGCCTGGAAAAAATTGATTTTAGAAAGTAAATTTAAAGAGATGCCGGGTTTTGGGGTTTCAGAGACTGGCCATATTGCCCTACAAGACCATGGGGAAGAAGTCTGGTACCGGAATATTCGCGTAAAAAAATTTTAGAAGCAGACTTATTTTAATTCAAGAATCGCAAATTCTGCATTCTGATCGCCTTCGTTCCTTACATAAAAGCGGTTCCCGGATTGAATGTATCCATAATCCCCTTTTTTTAATAATACAACTCTATTGCCATCTAAACTCTTACACCCCAATACGGAGATGTTAGATTGTCCCGCTGAATCGGACAATTGAATAATAAGAATGTCTGCCTTCCTTAAAGGGAGGTCAATAACCGATCCACCTGGAAGTTTCATCCGGGAAACCCGAACGGGTTTCTCTTCAAATAAAAACCGGATCAAACTATTTTGAAAGGGCGGGTCGATTTTCCTATAATTTCTGTTGGGTAATTCGATATCCATTACATGGAATTCGGAAGTATCGCTGTTCCAAACGCGATGAATTCTGGATTTCACGTAGAACCCCTCGAACCATATATTTCCATAGTGAAGTATAGGTGAATCTGAATGATTTTCTTCCTGTATCACTTGCGATCCCGTTCGTACAGACTGCAAAATGATAAATACGGAAGCTGTTTCATGTACGTGAAACTGCGTTGTATCGCCCGGAGGAATATGCACATCCAGCAACCTGACAAACGGGTTATTTAAAATATTGTGGTGCATGGGTTCCTGACTTACAGGTATCTGTGACCGGCAAAGGAAAACCATCGAGCATAAAGTAACGACTGATAAAATAAGGCCCTTCATTCCGGCAACCGCGTTCAATAACTTAGAAATGTGAGAAACAACAAGTTAAGAATAATTGTGCTGCTCTCCCGAAATTAAAATCCCTCTTTTGTGATTTTCGCAAAAAAATTGACAGGCAACAGTGATCCAAACAATACGTATTAATTGTAGCTTCATAACAAACCTTTTTATGAAACAAAATCTAACCTCAAGCTCCGGTATAGTCACAAGTCCGGTGAAAGCAAAAAATAGGTTATCAAGTTTTTCCAGGCTGATCGCTGACCCTGACGACATTTGCGTGGCTCCAGGTTTATACGATGACCAAACGTAGGTTAGGGTGCTTCACAAACCACGCGGATATTGTTATGTTTGAGAGCCGCTGTAAAATAAATTTGACTTTCCGAGATGACGAATAAATGGATTTCTTTCCTGACTGTATTTTTTATTATCGTCCTGGCAATATTTTGGCAGAAAAGGAGAATACCAAAATTGAAAGAAAATCATCCGTTAGCGATGACCTTGAAAACCGACAACCCACTTTGGTCCGCACCGGATTCCAACTTTATACCGGACGGAGATGCTGGTAGACTGATTCGCTATGGCAAACTCATTATCCGGCACACATCGCGCTTTTTTGGCACGGCGGGCTCCGTTGGCCATCTGGCCAATAACATGAATTGCGGAAATTGTCACCTGGAGGCAGGTACGAAACCCTGGGCGGGTAATTTTGGAAGCGTCGCTTCTCTATACCCCCGGTTCAGTGATCGCAAAGGGTCATTTGAAACCATTAATCAGCGGATCATAGATTGCTTTGAAAGGAGCATGAATGGAGAAGCTCCCGACAGTAACAGTCGTGAAATGATAGCCATGAACGCCTATATAGAATGGATTGGCAAAGACGTGGAAAAAGGCAAAAAGCCAGTTGGCGCCGGCCTTGAACAACTCGCTTACCTCAACCGGCCAGCGGATACAGCACTTGGAAAAACAGTTTATGCGCGAAAGTGTTCATCCTGCCATGGAACCCGGGGCGAAGGGTTGGCAAACGAAGTTGCTGCCGGATATAAATATCCCCCGCTATGGGGAATGGCTAGCTACAATACCGCTGCAGGTTTGTACCGGCTTTCGAAGTTCGCAGGTTTCATTAAAGATAATATGCCCTTTGGAGCCGATTATAAAAATGAACAACTGAGCACCGAAGAAGCCTGGGATCTGGCCGCTTTTGTAAATAGTCAGCCCAGGCCGGTACGAAAGTTCAAAAATGATTGGCCAATTATAACTTTGAAACCTGTGGATCTGCCGGAAGGCCCTTTCTCTGATTCTTTTCCTTCTTCCCAGCATAAATTCGGACCTTTTGCGCCGATAGCGAAATACAAAGATCATTTTGGAAAAATTTTTAATAAAAACCAGCAGGCTGCTCATTAGAAATTTCAGGGAAACTGATCTGATCTCTTTTCATCAATACCGGTCCAACCCAGAAATAACCCGATATCAGGGCTTCGATGTTTTTTCCGTGCAGGAAGCCCGGGAATTTATCAACGCTCAAATAAATAAATCATATGGCGTCCCGGGGGAATGGATACAGTATGCCATTGAAAGAATCTCCGATGGTCAGCTGGCCGGCGATTGCGCCATCTTTCTTGAACCGGATGAACCGGGAACGGCTGAACTCGGTATTACCATCTCGGATACCTGTCAGCGGAACGGATATGCAAAAGAAACGATGAGGGGACTGATGAATTTATTATTTCATGAGAAAAATATCCGAAGGATAGTGGAAACAGTTGATGCGGAAAATATAGCTTCAGTTCGGTTGATCAAAAGCCTTTCATTTCGACAGGAAGGTTATTTCAAAGAGAATGTTTTTTTTAAGGGTAAATGGGGAAGCGAATTGCAGTTTGCCCTGCTCAAAAAAGAATGGGAGCAACTTATGCTATCTTTACCGGGGTGAAAACAGCTTTGTATGAATCTAAAAGTCATTTCCTTCCAACTCGCTGACAGCATAGATATCAGGCTTTTCAAATCTTCTTTTCCCCGCCACCATTCACTATTCAGATACGGATGAATTGTTTTATTTCATTGAAAAAAACAAAAATCTCTACGTTTTCAAATATGGCATTGTATGCTTCCTTGGTTATCCCGAAACAGAAATGGCCGCTTTTTTTCAAATGATTGGCCCCTATTGCAAGAATCTGTTCGACCAGCGGCTGAGTGATGAATTTGATATTGAAACTGAGGCGCCCGCCGTAAACTACGGATATAATAAAATAGAAATTCCCACTCCCGATATCGACGAAATACGCCTCATCATGCTGAACGTATCACAAAGCGTGGCACTCGACTATTATAATCAGCAGACGAATGTTTTGCTGGAAGAAACGAACTCTTATACGCAGATGCTCGAAAAAAAAGGAAGAATCAATCTGGGGGGAATCCGTCTAAAAAAATATATCGGCCGAATCCTGAATCTGAAAAACAGAATATCTGCCAACCTCTATATTTTCGATTCACCCGAAGAAACCTGGGAAAACGAGAACCTGAATAAGCTGGATATCGGATTGAAAAAAACCTTCGATCTGCAGGCACGCTTTCGTACCATACAGGAAGGACTGGGAATCGTAAAGGAAAATATGGAACTGTTTAAGGACATGTTGCAAAACAGAAATAGCACAAACCTGGAATGGGTTGTGATTATTCTTATCCTCGTGGAGGTGGTCAATATCCTGATACGAAATCCGAAATAGCCCCTTCCATGCGGTTTTTTTTCTTGTTTTATACAGACATATGAGAGTATTATTATTCAGTCTTACGATTTTTTCCATGGTATCCTGCAATCAGTCGCCGGATCCCGGCCAGTCTGCCTTACAGCAGGAAATAGACAGCCTCCGCAGGCAGACCATGAACGCCTATTCTCCGGGGCTTGGAGAGTTTATGACTTCCATTCAACTGCACCACGCCAAACTATGGTTTGCAGGGAAAAGCTGCAATTGGGGTCTGGCTAACTTTGAAATGGAAGAAATACAGGAATCTTTGGATGATATTGAAAAATACTGTGCCGACCGACCGGAGATTCATCTGCTGCCGATGATCAGGCCTTCATTGGACAGTATCAGATTGTCGATTTCAAAAAAGGATGTCACTGGGTTCAAAAGCAGCTTTATTCAACTCACGAATACCTGCAACCAGTGCCATTCAGCAAGCAAACACGCATTCAACGTCATCAAAATCCCTGATTCTCCCCCAGTGAGTAATCAGGTATTCGAACCGGTAAAAAACTAATCGTAAGCGGGCCAAAAGGATGGTTTGACATTTGTACCTCCCTGATAACGGCAATCCAGACAAGTTTTAGGAGCCACTACAAGATAGGTGATTAAGTCTCCTTCAAAATGATAGGGCGCATAAGCGGTATCGGGATAATTGTAAATCAGCAGATTCAACTGATCCTGGAGAATACTGTAGGTTGTACAGGAATAGGTTGGATTCGATTTCCAACCCGGCAGATTTTTGTTACTGATGTAAATTCTTTGCTCCTGAAGAGAGGATGCAGAAATAAATCCAAGTGCCGGATTCTTTGGATTCGTGGTACAATGCATATTTCCAGTGATCTTTGCAGGCTGCAAATCAAACAAACCCCCGAGTGACTGAGAATTTTTTTGAACCGTCAGCCAGTAATTGTATCCTTCGAGAGTCAATGGATACTGCCTGACAAGTATACTGTTCCCGATGTCCATTTTAGGATCGTTTTTGCTATAATTACCAATCTGAATATGACTAACCACATCCTGACTGAGCGTAATTGTTGTGCCGAGCAAAATATTGGAAGAAAGGGAAGTTGCCCAGCAATTGGAAGTACTTACCCCGGGAGGTAAAGGATAGATCAATCCATTGGCCTCACCCCAGGGTGTATCAAAAACAGAAGCATGCTTATACGTTTCCAGATAGTCCCATCGATAATATCTGGTATTGTTTGAAGGATCATGGGAATTAACGTACAGATTGACGCTCTGGGTTAGTGTAACCGGATCGTTCACCAGCTCCCAGGTAACGCTGTCAATCGGCGGCGCAGATTTGGCAAACACAAAATCAGAAATATATTTGTTTCCGTCGGAGCTGTTAACCGCCAGCTGATACTGATGGGTGGTATCGAGACTGAGTGAAGCACTCGAGTAAATACCATTTCCCGCCAGATCATGCAAAGGATATACGCTTCCGTCCGAACCCTGTATAACAACCTGTGCGTTTAATTCCGGGATGTTGGGTATAGTGTCTGCAAGATTCAGGGATCTGTTCACAATAAAAGTACTGACTGCATTTTGGCCTGTCTGAATCAAACCGTCAACGGCCAGAAAATGGTTATTGGCCTGAATTACGGGCGGATCGTAAGATTTCCTGCAGGAAGAGATACATAGCAAAACGAAAAAAAATACAAACCCTGTTTTGGCAAACAATTTCATGGCACTCGTATTTCAATGGCCTGGTCTCTTGTAAATATACGTTTTTCAAAGACTTGGGTTGCCTGTTAGTTAAATCTTAATTTCCATCAAATCAGTAATTTAGCTATCTTCAAACGGCGGTTTGGACCGCCTGATAACGATTGTTCTGCCATTCATTGCGTCAACATTTTTCTATGGCAATACGTGTAGCTATAAATCACAAAACCACTTATCAGTACGACAGGTTTGTATCGCTGTCGCCTCATATTTTCAGGTTACGACCCGCCGCTCATTCGAGAACCCAGATAGAAGCTTATTCTTTTAAGGTCAGTCCGGAGGATCATTTTATCAATTGGCAGCAGGATCCTTTCGGAAATTACCAGGCCAGGGTGGTTTTTCCGGAAAAGACGAATACACTGAGTGTTGAGGTGGAAGTTATTGCCAATATGACGGTAATAAACCCTTTTGATTTTTTCGTTGAAGAATACGCTGAAAATTTTCCATTTGACTATACAACGCAACTGAAAGGTGAGCTGATTCCTTATCTCGAAATAAAGGAAGACGGCCCGCTGCTAAACAAATGGATTGACCAGCTTGACAAATCTAAAAAGTCGATTAACGATTTTCTGGTCTACATCAATCAGAAATTAAATAAAGACATCAACTATAACATCCGGATGGAAGTCGGGGTCCAGACATGCGAAGAAACCCTGACACTTTCTCTGGGCTCCTGCAGGGACTCTGCCTGGCTGCTGGTGCAGATTTTCAGGAAACTCGGACTCGCTGCACGTTTTGTATCGGGATACCTGGTGCAGTTAACGGCTGATCTGAAATCCCTGGATGGACCGTCCGGGCCCGAAAACGATTTTACGGACCTGCA
>CBDCCE010000004.1:0-109690 GCA_965214575.1 Puia sp. | reverse complement strand
CTGACTCATCGTGCTGATACTCATCGGAACGGTGAGTTTACTTACGGAATCAATCTGTTTTACCGTCGCCCGGATCATTTTTTGTTCGTCCTGGTAGGCTTTAAGATTCAGAGGATACATCTTATCATTCTGTTTATCCAGCCACGCTGCATTTTTTGAGATTGTGCTAAAGGCAATATTTGTATTTGTTCTTTCCGTGCTTGAACTCCGGATATTATTGATATCATATGCATATTTCCAGGTTGAATAATCTGCTTTAGGCATCTCATCCCAGGCCAGCGCATCCGGCTGATCCTTTTCGCGAATCTTGTAATGTTCATACAGATCAGGCAGAACAATGTCTGATGCCACCCCGCGCAACTGCGTGGAACCGCCATTGATCCTGTAAAATTTTTGCAGGGTTAATTTCACCGTACCCAGCGGACCACCTAAATCATTTATTCCTACATTTTTGTCCAGGGGAATATTCCTTTGTACCGTTCCCTTTCCGTAAGTGCTGGTGCTTCCGATGATGACTCCGCGGTGATAATCCTGAATAGCAGCTGCAAAAATCTCCGACGCGGAAGCACTGAATTCATTCACCATAACGGCCAGCGGACCATCGTACAAAACAGATTTATCGCGGTCATTCAATACCTGCGGCTTTCCGTCCCGGTCGCGGACCTGGACTACAGGGCCCTGATCAATAAAAAGCCCGACCATTTGAACCACATCATAGAGTGACCCTCCTCCGTTATTACGAAGATCCAGTACGATCCCGTCAACTTTTGCATCTTTCAGCTTGATAATTTCACGGGCTACATCTACAGAACAACGGGCCCCTTTCGGATTGTCGAAGTCGGCATAAAATTCCGGCAGGAAAATATATCCGATTTTACCTTTTTCACTGTTGACGATTACACTTTTCGCAAATTTTTCATCCTGCACAATTTCATCGCGAATCAGGGTGACTACTTTCACGGAACCATCTGCTTTTTTCAAGGTTAGTTTAACTTCAGTTCCTTTGCTACCCCGAATTATTTTGACCGCATCTTCGACCATGTAACTGGTCAGATCCACCGGCTCGGTGTTTCCCTGTCCCACTTTCAATATAACATCACCTACGTTTACCTGTCCGGATTTCCAGGCCGGGCTACCGGTTATCAGTGTTACGATTTTGATAGTGCCGTCTTCATCCCGCAAAGCGGCGCCTATGCCATAAAACCTACCGCTCATATCTTCATCAAAAGATCTTTTTTCTACTGGCGGAAAATAGTCGGTATGGGGGTCCATGCACTGAACAATGGTTTCAACAAACACATTGAAGAAATCATCTTCTGTTGCCTTTATCTTTAAATGATCGTAAAACCGGTCAGTTATTTTTAATGTTTTTTCTCTCGCCTCTTTTTCCATTTGCTCGCTCGTTTTGGCAACATACCCGGTTTTGCCCTTGCCCGCTTCTTCCTGCTGATCAATCAGATCAGAAATATTTCTCGAGAGTCAGATATTTAAGCTTTTTACGTATCTCCTCTTTTTGGGCAGCAGCTGTTGCGGGGAAATCCAGTTTTTCATAATCCAGGTTCACCGTTTCCTGCTTGTTAAAATCAAAAGGCTGAGAAAGAATCTCATGGGAGACATTCTGCGTTTCCTGAAGTCTTTTTTTTGTAAATCTCCACGACTGCCGGAACAAAAGCAACCGGAACTTTGCCCAGTATCTCCTCGTCGAGCTGACTCTGGTATTTTGAAAACTCCTGCATATCCGATTTCAGGAATATTTTCTTTTCTACGTCAACTTCGCCAAGAAATTTTTTGAATACTTCGGCAGAAAATTTATCATCTATGTTTTTCGGACTATAGTGAACCTCTTCAAGAAGTTCACTGAGATTTTGTAATATTTTTTCGTACTTGGTCGGCGGATTGCTGCTGAATGCAAAAGTTTTGAGTGCAACGGCGATTCCTAAAGCAGACACGAGTAAAACAATTGGGAGATTCCTTCTGTTCAGCATATATGAGAGCAATTTTGACATCCTGTCAAAAATAACGATTAAAGCTCCGGTATTGTTGTTGAACGACTGAATATTAAACCGGCCTTATGCCAACGGCAAATATCATGTACGACTGGGATCGTATGTTAATTTGTCTTTTACGCTTTGGCTTTGTTCTTTAAGCTTATTTTATATTATATTTGCCGTCCCAAATGGTGGTTGTAGCTCAGCTGGTTAGAGCACTAGATTGTGGTTCTAGGGGTCGCGGGTTCGAACCCCGTCATCCACCCATTTTTTCCCCCTTAAGGTATGTATCTGCAGCTTCAGCTGTACAATTTCTCTTAACATCCCCTTAGCATAGGGGCCAGGCACATTACTTGAACTTTAAAAATCAATCGCTGTTCAAAAAATGAAAATTTGCCTGTCTGGTTTAATGGTTTCTGTCCTGTTATTCATGTTTTCCTCATCCTCCTTTTCTCAGGATACGAGCAGGCAGGAGAAGCCCAGGCAGACCAGGGATTCTATTTCTCAGACCAAAGCTTCAACACATCAAGACTCAATACCCGCTTCAGTTTCGTCTGTCGGAAAGGATTCCTTAAAGATTGCCGCGAGTGATTCCGTTTTGCAAAAAAATAAATCGGTTTCCGGCGATTCAGTGAAACCAGGTTCAGCCCCTGTGAGGACGATAACCGCTGTTTCCGGTTTTTCTTCCGGAAGAAGAAACGGAAGGCAGTCACCGGCAATTGGGCATTTTTATGGACGAATTGTGGATGCTAAAACCAATAAAGGACTTGACGGGACTTCAGTTCAGCTGCTAATGAGCGTTTTTGACGCTTCTACCCAAACGCGCAGGGATTCAGTGATTCGAGGAGCTATTACAGCATCCAATGGTGACTTCAGTTTTGAAAACCTTCCGGTTTTGGGAAACTTTCACCTGAAAATTTCTGCCATTGGCTATCTCGCCATTGACCAGAAAGTGAATTTTAATTTAAAGGACGCCCAAAGCACGGATCCCGAACAACGACTGGGAGCCGTAGACCGGGATCTTGGAAATATCAAAATGACGCAGGATGCCACATCTCTTGCCCAGGTGACCGTTACGGCAGAGAAACCACTGATGCAGCTGGGAATTGACCGTAAAATATATAATGTGGAGAAAGACATTTCCGCATCCGGAGGCACCGCTGTGGACATTATGAAAAATATTCCTTCTCTCGCAGTGGATATTGACGGAAATGTAACCCTGCGCAATGCTGCACCCACCATTTTTGTTGACGGAAGACCCACTACATTAACACTCGATCAGATACCTGCAGACGAAATCGAAAGTGTTGAAATCATCACCAACCCCGGCGCAAAATTCGACGCCTCGGGCGGCGTCTCGGGCATCCTGAATATTGTTATGAAAAAAAATCGCAAACCCGGTTACAATGGTGCGATCCGCGGGGGTGTCGACAAAAGAGGCGGCTTCAATACAGGTGGAAATTTAAATATCAAGGAAGGCAAATTCAATTTTTCTTTGGGTGGTAACTACAATCATCGCAAATCCATATCTCCGGGAACAACCGATCGTCTTACTTTTATTTCCGATCCGGAATACCAGCTTCATCAGGTAGACAGCAATGTGCTCACCAGTCATTTCGTTTTTCTGCGCTTTGGAGTGGATTATTTTATGGATAACCGGAATACATTTTCCGTTTCCGGAAATTTAGTCCATGGTATTTCAACTCCATTTACCAACAGTCAGATCACACAGGATACACTCTATGATAACGGGTATTCAAATAGTTCATTCACCCGACGGTTTTCGAATACAAACTCAGATTTCAACAATAAATCTGCGATGCTTAGTTTCAAACATAATTTTCCCCGGTCGGGCGAAAACTGGACAGCTGATGTCAACTATAGTTATGGTACCACAACCAGTGTGAATCAGACGGCTTCTGATTTATATCTGAATCCGGAAGGTCCGTTATCCAGTATTTACAAACAACAGCAAAATTCTTCGGGCACTAACCAATACATCACCGCGCAAACGGATTTTGTAAACCCAATTACCGAAAAATCAAAACTCGAAACCGGGGCAAGAATAGCTGTTCGCGATATCAGCAATCTCAACAATTTTAATACGTTTGACAGCCTGGGCAATCTGATTTACCAACCTTTACTGTCTTCCAATTATAACTATCACGATCAGGTACTGGCAGGCTACATTCAGTATTCCGATCAGCTTGGAAAACTGGGCTTCCAGCTGGGTTTGCGCGCAGAGAATTCGAGTTATCGCGGTTCCAACAATTATGCGGAAAAAGATAATGACGGCAATCTGAAAGATACCCTGGGCACTTTTAGCAATAATTACCCGATCAGTCTTTTTCCCAGTGTTTTTCTTACTGAGAAACTCAATGAAAAAAATGAACTTCAGTTAAATTACACCCGTCGAATTGACCGCCCTGGTTTTATTCAGCTTTCGCCATACACCGATTATTCCGACTCCCTGAATCTGAGTCGTGGTAATCCCAACCTCAAACCACAGTTTACCAATTCGCTGGAAATGGCCTATCAGTTAACATACGGAAAGAATACTTTTCTGGCTTCTGTTTATTATAAGTATACGATTGATCTGATCACCCGCTATCAGACCAAGGAAATTAATCCACTGACAGATTCCATTGTATTGATCAATACATATATTAATGCGAATTCAAGTTATGTGGGAGGTCTTGAACTGATAGCAAAAAATAGTGTCACCTCCTGGTGGGATCTGACTTCGAATCTGAATATATATACTTCACGGATAAATGCAGCAGATTCGATCCAGACGGCCCCGGCGAGTTATAGCTGGTTCGCTAAAATAAATACCAGCTTCAAACTTCCGAAGAATTTCACACTTCAATTTACTGGTGACTACACATCTAAAACGGTTCTTCCACCAGGGGGTACGGCCGGCTCCGGGGGTGGCGGAGGAAGAGGCGGGGGCACCGTCAGCGGGAACGCCCAGGGTTATTCTCTGCCAACCGGGGGCGTGGATGGGTCTTTGAAATATGAATTTCTAAAAAATAAAGCTGCCAGTCTGACTTTTAATGTCAGCGATATTTTCGCCACCAGGCGGTCGGACGTGTATATTAACAGCCAATATTCCACCCAACACAGTTTACGTTACCGGGATCCTCAATTCTTCCGGTTACAGTTTAATTACCGCTTTGGCAAGATGGATGTATCCCTGTTTAAGAGGAAACCCAAGCAGGAAGACTCAGATAATATACAAAATAATACAGAAAACCCTGTAAATTAAGCATTTAGCTGCCTAGGACAGAGGTTTATACGGGTTGACCTATTTTTTACTTTCAATGTTATACTGTAAAATTGCACGCCTTCAGGCATGTTTAACATCATTTTGAAACAGTATGGCGAAGAATTTATTGATCGTGGAGTCCCCGGCTAAGGCCAAGACTATTGAAAGAATCCTGGGTGAAGACTTTGAAGTAAAAAGCTGTTATGGCCATATACGCGACCTGGAACGGGCTGATATGGGTATCGACTTGAAAAATAAATATAAACCCCGATATATCGTACCGGAGGATAAGGAAAAGGTTGTCAAGGAATTAAAAAGTCTGGCGAAAAAATCAGGCGAAGTGTGGCTGGCAACGGATGAGGATCGCGAAGGGGAAGCCATCAGCTGGCATCTTTGTGAAGTGTTGGGCCTTGACCCAAAGACCACCAAACGCATTGTTTTTCATGAAATTACCAAGCCAGCCATTGAAGCAGCGGTAAAAAAGCCAAGGCTGGTAGATATGAATCTGGTAAATGCTCAGCAGGCACGCAGGATACTGGATCGCATCGTGGGATTTGAACTCAGTCCTGTACTTTGGCGCAAGATGAGCATGAAAAATAACCTGAGTGCGGGCAGGGTGCAGAGTGTGGCAGTGCGCATTATTGCGGAAAGGGAAAGGGAAATCAATGCATTTTCTGCACAGAGTACCTTTCGTATCGAAGCTTCTTTCAGCGCTAAAGATATCACGGGTAAAAATGTTTTATTTTCGGCAGAAGGCAAAAAATACGCGGAAGAATCAGGTGCCGATGCTTTCCTCCAAAGCTGCGTCAACGCAGACTATCAGGTTACAGATATACAGGTCAAACCCGGGAAAAAGTCTCCCGCCGCTCCGTTTACCACTTCCACCCTGCAACAGGAAGCTTCCCGTAAACTGGGTTATGGAGTGAGTCGCACCATGTTACTTGCTCAAAAATTATATGAAAGCGGCAAGATTACCTATATGCGTACCGACAGTGTAAGCCTGAGCGACACCGCAATGGAGAGCCTGAAAAGCGAAATCGGAAGTAAATTCGGGAATAAGTATTATCAGAAACGGGCTTTCAAAAATAAAAACGAAAGTGCGCAGGAAGCCCATGAAGCGATTCGGCCCACCTATATGGAGAATATGACCGTGGAAGATGCCGATCTGCGGCGTCTTTACGAACTGATCTGGAAAAGAACCATGGCGTCTCAAATGGCGGATGCTGAACTGGAAAAGACGACGGCCATAATTCAGATTTCTACGAATAAAGAAGAATTGAAAGCCAGTGGTGAAGTGTTGAAATTCGATGGATTCCTGAAGGTATACCGCGAAGACCGTGACGATGATGACGTGCAGGAAGAAGAAGACCAGGAAGGTATGCTGCCTCCGCTCGCGGTAAATCAGCAGCTCCCATTTGTTGAGATGCGCGCCACTGAAAGATTTAGCCGTCCACTTCCCCGCTATACAGAAGCATCTCTGGTAAAAAAACTCGAAGAATTGGGCATTGGACGTCCATCCACTTATGCACCTACCATATCCACCATTCTGAAAAGGGGATATGTAGAAAAACGCGACAAGGAAGGCGTGATCCGGCATTACCGGGTGCTGAAACTGAAAGAAAATAAAATCAGTAAAGTCTCTGAACAGGAAACGACGGGTGCAGAGAAATCGAAATTATTCCCCTCAGATCTAGGGCTGGTTGTGACAGATTTTTTGAAACAACATTTCGATGATATCATGGATTACAATTTCACCGCGCGCATAGAGCACGAATTTGATGAAGTAGCCAGCGGGAAAATTGAGTGGAACAATATGATTGATGACTTTTATATTCCTTTTAAAAAAGATGTTGACAATACCATAGAAACCGCAGAACGTATCAGCGGAGAAAGAGAACTCGGTGTGGATCCGGCGTCGGGCAAAAAGCTGCTGGTCCGCATGGGGCGCTATGGTCCGATGGCACAAATAGGCGAACAGAATGATGAAGAGAAACCCCGTTTTGCCAAGCTTAAAAATACGCAGAGTATTGAAACCATTAATCTGGCTGATGCACTGGAGCTTTTTAAACTGCCGCGTAACCTGGGGCAGTTTGAGGATACTGATGTAACCGTAAGTATTGGAAGATTCGGACCTTATATCGCGCATGACAAGAAATTTTATTCACTGGCCAAAGAGTTTGATCCTTATACTATCAGTCTCGGGGAAGCTACCCCAATCGTGGTGGAAAAAAGAGCGACGAAGGAACAGAGAACCATCAAGGTATTTGAAAAAGAAAAAATACAATTGCTTCGCGGACCCTATGGCCCTTATATCAAACAGGGCCTGCGCAATTATAAAATCCCCAAGGAAAAACAGGACAGCGTGGAAACACTTGAACTTCCAGAAATCAAGGCCATCATTGAGGACGTAAAAGCCAATCCACCCAAAAGGGTTCCGAAGAAAAAGAAATCTAAATAAGATTTTCGCATTTCCTTCGTTATTCAATCAGGTCAGGCCATTTCATATCGGAAATAAACATCCGGAATGAATTTGTGGATAAGATTGTCATTGCGTTTTTTTTAACTTCTGCGATATTCATCCCCGTTAACCCCGACTGTATATCGTCTGAAGAAAAACATCCCCTATGCAGGAATCCAGAGAAATCAAGGCTTTGCTTCACCTGATCGATGATCCGGACGAGGAAGTCTTTACGACCGTCAGCAACCGGATTATAAGCTATGGTCGTGGGATCATACCTAACCTCGAATATTTATGGGAGAACACCGTTCAGGACTCCATCCAGGAAAGAATCGAAATGCTGATTCACCGCCTGCATTACAGGGACTTGACTGAAGATTTTCAGCGATGGAAAACGAGTAGTTACCATGATCTTCTGACAGCCAGCCTGCTTGTTTCCAAATTTCAGTATCCCGATCTGGCCACGAGTCCGGTACTGGAAGAAATAGAAAAACTGCGACGGAACATCTGGCTGGAACTCAATAGTTACCTGACGCCGCTGGAGCAGGTTAACGTACTGACCAGTATTATTTACGGTTATTACAATCTAAAAGGAACGGAAGTGGGCTACCAGCACCCGGAAGAATTCCTGATTCATAAAGTGATAGAAACAAAAAGGGGAAATGCGATTATCAACGGAATCGTTTACCTCCTACTCAGCGAACTGCTGGATATTCCTGTACGGGCAATCAATATCCCCAGACAATTTGTACTGGCTTATATTAAACCCGCACTTGCAGATGAAGACAATAATAAACCTGCCATGGAGCGCATAGAATTTTTTATCGATCCCATGAGTGGACAGGTTTTCACACACAAAGATGTAACTAACTATTTTAACCGAATAAATATAACGCCTGCTGACATTCACTTCAAACCTTCGAATCATATCAAAATCATGCAGTCGTTGCTCGAAGAATTCAGCAAGTGTTTTGACAATGAATCAAACCTCTACAAAAAAACAGAGCTGCTCATGCTCTCCCGAATGCTCAGTGAATAGTCCTGGCAGGGTTTATGAATTTTATCCCGGCAGCGAGAACGTCAATTAGCGTAAATTGGTTAAAATTTCAGTTCCTATGCCTGTTCGACACCGGCTGAGAATCCTTTTCTTTTGTATTCTTACTTGTACTTCAGTCCTTCTGGCAACTGGCCAGGTGAAGAGACGTACCCCGCACCGGCAGAAAATTGACACCGCTGCGCTGGACCTCAACAGCCGGATTTCAGATTCCATTCTGCAGGAAACAGAAATCAAGGACACCACAGTCCCCTATATGGTTAATAAAGTGGAGTCTTACTCTTTCAGCCTTAATCGTGCGGAAAGCTTTCTGGACAGGAGGATTGATACCACGGGTATTGTAAAGCAGCTCTCCTCTTTGGAGAAAGGCCTCAATTATTTTCACAACCGTATAGAGCGAAGTGATAATCCACTCAATCTGCGAAGCCTGAATACCGCGTCGGTTTTGTTGGGAGAATCCAGAGAAACGATGGAGGGATGGGAAAAATCACTTGCTATTTATGTGGATCAGCTCAATAGTATGCATCAGCGCATACGGGCAGTAAAGCATGACAGCAGTCTGCTCAACGATTCACTCAATACGATCCTACACGGACAAATGAGGTCGGTGTATGACCGTTCCCTGTCACTGGATTCAGTTCTTCATAATTCAACTATCAAAATCAATACACTCAGAAATCGGGTGTCCATCAATTTTTTGCTTGTCAAGGACTTGCAGTCGGAGATCAGCGACCGGATGCAGGCCATCAATTCAGCCATGTGGAAACAGGAGGAAGCGCCTTTTTTTGAATCCTGCGCCACGGATTACGACGCCAGTCTCCCGGAAATTTTGGCCGATGGACTTGGTCGTTCGGTAAAGGTCATCAAAATCTTTATGGCCACCACCTGGGATACACGTTCCATCAACCTCGCCATCTGGTTATTTTTATTGATCTGGTTTCTGGTTATTCTGCGGGTCGTCAGAAAAAAATCAGGTGGTGAAAATATTCTGGCAAACCTGACATTCTTAAAAAAATCGGCGATCTTATCCAGCCTGCTCCTTCTAGTCACTTACGGGCCTTTTTTATACGCCAGTGCGCCTGCAATATATGAGCACCTCAATGAATTTGCCCGTCTGATTCTGCTTTCTGTGTTACTACTCCCCTATCTGACAAAAGCAGGCAGATTTTCCTGGCTCCTGGTATCAGTCATCTGGATTCTTTTTACCATCGACGATCTGTTGCTTGATTCAGCATACGGAGAAAGATGGGGATTGATGATTGGCGGCGTTTCACTCTTGATTTTGTGTATTTTACTTTTCAGAAAGCAATTTGTTGTTTTCAGAAACCTGGAAGACTCCAAGGCCAGAAAACTGGTCATTATACTTACCCTGCTCCAGATAATCATTTCCATCAGTTGCAATTTGACGGGCCGGCTAACCCTGAGTAAAATATTTGCATTCAGTGCTGTTGACAGTCTGGTATTGTCCCTCACGCTTAAAGTAGCATGCACCATACTTATAGATGCGGTGTATACGCAATCGGAAGTATTTCACAACCGGTTTTTTGCTTTCCTGAATTTTGTTGATCTGAAAAATAAATTGAGAAGTGTGCTATGGGTTGTTGCCATATTTGTCTGGATGCTGGCTTTGTTACGTAACCTGACTCTTTATGACCGGGTCAGTGAAATTCTGCTGTATTTTATCAACAAACCCAGAGCCATTGGCAGCATCAGTTTCTCCTATGCCAGCGGTCTTCTATTTATACTGATCATCTGGATTTCTTCGGTATTATCCCAATTCGTCAATTTCTTTTTTGACGAACGTCAAAACCCAGGTCCGCAAAAAAAGACCAAGTTGGGATCCATTGCGCTCATAGTACGTATTGGAATATGGACGGCTGGCTTTTTGATCGCGGTAGCTGCTGCAGGCATTCCGATAAACAAGATCTCCATTCTCATTGGCGCGCTAGGTGTAGGTATCGGCTTTGGATTGCAAAATCTGGTAAACAACCTGGTATCCGGAATTATCATTGCATTTGAACGGCCTATTCAGATCGGAGATACCATCGAGATCAGTGGCAAAACCGGCACGGTGCAGGAAATAGGCGTTCGCTCGAGCCAGATTAATAATGGTGAAGGAGCAAATATTATTGTACCGAATGGCGACCTGCTGTCGCAGCAGCTGATTAACTGGACACTGCATAACAGAAATAAGCGGATTAAGATTACGATCAGTGTCCCGTACAAATCTGATTTTAGAAAAGCCAGAGATCTGATTATGGCTGAACTGGCCAAATCGGAAAAAATCATGCGGGATCCAAAACCGGCTGTTACTGTGGATACATTTGCAAATAACGCAGTGAACTATGAAGTTAAGTTCTGGGTTCCTGACATGTCCGAAGTGGGAACCATACGAAACGAACTCATGCTGAATATCATTGAGTCATTTTCGAAGAGCGGAATTGAGATGGAATAGCCAGGTTTTACCATCCCGCGCGATAATCCCGCTTCACGAACTGATTAGCGTCGTCGAAATTGGTGATTTTCATGTTCGGTGCATCCCAAAGCAATTTTTTCCTGCCGGGAAAACTTTTTCCATTTTTTATGTTCCAGGTTCGCAACGCGAGGTTTCCCATGAGAATCGTTTCCGTAAGGGGGCCTGCGTATTCAAACGGAGAGCTTAATTCTTTTTTTTCCATAACCGGCCAGACAGGCATTGATCCATTGCACATAGTGCCCTTCCGGAACCCTGGCAATCGTCTGGGGGACATTAACTTCTTTTGTTTTTGCTGTAGGCAACAAGGTGGGTTCGCTGCCATAGGTTCCGCACATCATCTTCCCTTTCGTTCCGGTAATCAGTACCCCCCCGCCTCCCGCATCACCAAAACGTTCATCAGCTCCCAATTCTTCTGGCCGTTGCGGAAGTAAACCCCCATCCATCCAATGCAATTTTATATCCGGTTTACCTTCCTTTCCCGAAAAATTGAGAATGACAGAGGAGGCAGCGGGACAGCTTTCCGGGAAATATTCAGGTGTCCATGCTTTTTCAAAAATGGAGACCTGACTGCATTCCACGGAATTGGGATAGCCCAGACCAACGGTTTTAAAAGCAGGATCTATCAGATGACAGCCCATATCACCCAAGGCACCCGTTCCAAAAGCCCAGAAGCCCCTCCAGCTGAATGGAACATATTCCCTGTGATAAGTTTCCTCTTTGGCCGGTCCCAGCCAAAGATTCCATTTCAGCTCGTCTGGTACCTGGTCGCTACTTTTAGGAGTTCCCATGCCCTGAGGCCATATAGGCCGATTGGTCCACACCTGTATATCTGTTGCATCTCCAATCAGCCCGGCACGATACCATTCCTGCATGGTTCTCACTCCGTCTCCCGACGAACCCTGGTTTCCCATCTGTGTAACAACCTGATATCTTTTAGCCGCTTCGGTAAGCAACCGGGCTTCATAGATATCGTGGGTGAGCGGTTTTTGCACATACACATGTTTCCCAAGTTGCATGGCAGCGATGGCTGCCACTGCGTGACAATTATCCGGAACAGACACAGATACCGCATCGATAGAACGATGTTCTTTTTCAAGCAGCTCCCGAAAATCATAGTAGCGTTTAGCTTTAGGGAACCGGGTTACTGATTTCGTAATCTGACGATCATCCACGTCGCAGAGAAACGCGATGTTCGCATTCGGGCTTTTGGAAAATTCGAAAAGGTCACTTTCTCCTTTACCTCCGGCCCCTATGCCCGCAATATTTAATTTATCACTCGGTGGTATAAATCCCCGTCCAAGCACATGGCGGGGGATTATAAAAAACCCGGCTGCGGCCAGTGAAGAATTCATTAAAAAATTTCTCCTTGATTTTCTATCGTTCGTTTTCATACTTGAATTAAAAATTACGGTATGTTCTTTTTACAAACTGGTTTGCAGGAGCAAAATTAGTGATCTCCATTTTTTCGCCGTCCCACAGTAATTTTTTTCGTCCCGGAAATATTTTTTCTCCCTTTGCATTCGTTTCATTGTATTGATAACTGCGTACCGCCAGATTTCCCATTAGAATGGTTTCGGTTAGCGGACCTGCGAGTGCAAAATCAGAGCTGGTATAAGAGCCGTATCCGGTTTTGCAGGCCTTCACCCATTGCTGCTGGTGCCCTTCGGTTCCGCCATCTACAAGAGCAAATTTTGATTTGGGCAAAACTCTGTCTTTCATCAGACTGGTTGGCAGTAGCGTGGCATTCGCTCCAAATTTTCCGGCCATTAGCTTACCCTTGGTTCCTTCAAAAATCATACCTCCGTCCACCTTGCTCATTTCTTCATCAGGCAAAAGTTCAGCGGGTCTTTCAGGTAAAATGCCGCCATCGTACCAGATCATTTTGAGAGGCACCAATGACCCCCTTTGCGGAAAATGAATATAAGTTTTTGCTGAAGGAGGAAATCCATCTGTATTGATCACTTCCTGAAAATATCCTTTATAAACCGAACCAATACTGGTTTCTGCGCTTACCGGATAACCGAGTTTCAATGCCAGATAAGGAGAATCAATAAAATGGCATCCCATATCCCCCAAAGACCCGGAACCGTAGTCGACCCACCCTCTCCAGATGGCTGGAAGAAAAGCCGGATTGTAATCGCGCTGAGGTGCGGTTCCCAACCATAAATTCCAGTCGAGTTCAGCAGGAACATCAAACTTTCCTACTGGTGTAGGAATTCCCTGCGGCCATGTTGGTCTATTGGTCCACACATGGACCGTATGAACGTCGCCAAGCAATCCATCCTGCAACCAGGTTTGTATCAGGCGTATATCGTCTCCTGATGCGCCCTGGTTTCCCATCTGGGTCACCACTTTATATTTTATGGCGGCTTCCGTCAGCATCCGCGCTTCATAAATATCATGGGTTAGTGGCTTTTCAACATACACGTGTTTTCCCAAAGCCATTGAAGCCATAGCTATAGGTGCATGCATATGATCAGGCGTGGTAATCATTACCGCGTCGATATTTTTTACTTCTTTCTCAAGCATCACCCTGAAATCTTTGTAATAAGGCGCATTTGGCCATTTTTTTCTGGCATTTACTGAGCGGCGGTCATCCACATCGCACAATGCGACGATATTGTCGGAACCATTATTGTAAGCTTTTGGAAGATTTGCTTCTGCCCTGCCTCCGACGCCTACGCCGGCAATATTTAATTTATCGCTCGGAGCTACAAATCCTCTTCCCAGAACATGCCTGGGAACGATAAAAAAACCTGCCGCCGCCATGGAAGAGTTTTTTATAAAATCCCTTCTGGACTTGTTTTCTTTTATTTTCATATCTGACAGAAATGACTTGTGAAATAATCCCACATCATAAATCGTTTCAAGAATAGCGATTGGCTATACAGACTTTAATGCAGAGGCTTAAACGAGAGATGCATCCAGTGTAATGGTAGTGTTCAGCAATTTGCTGATTGGGCAATTCAGTTTAGCATCTTCTGTAGCTTCTTTGAACTGGTCTGGAGTAATGCCTGAAATTTTGGCTTTCAATGTGAGTGCAGATAAGGTAATGACGCCATTGTCCAGCGTAATTTCGTCGGTTACTTCAAGGCTGTCAGGTGTTATACCGATGGCCTGAAGCGAAAAACTAAGCTTCATTGCGAAACAACCTGCATGTGCGGCCGCAATCAACTCTTCCGGATTGGTTCCGACTCCGTCTTCAAAGCGGGACTTATAACTATACTGGGTATTTTTTAAAGTGGAGCTTTGCGTAGTCAGCGCGCCTTTTCCATCTTTTCCGGAGCCGTTCCAAATTGCCGTAGCAGTACGTTTCATAATTGTAAAAATTTAGAAACGTAAGTTAGGGAAAACTAATACACTGAAAGTAGCTTCACATCAAAAAAACACAGGTGTATTAGCCGGCACGGGTCCATATCCGGTACATCCCCATGCTAATGCCGAAGGGATAAACATCTGGATACGGCCACCCGTAGCAATTTTTGGCAATCCAAGGCGCCAGCCGAGAATCAAATTATATAAAGCGGAGCCGTTCAGATTTGTATTGGAAGCGGAATCAAAAATGACATTGGACGGAATCAGACGTCCCACATAATTGACGGTTACGGTAGATGAAAAAACCGGTTTTGGACCCGATCCGGAATCAACGATATGATAATACATGCCGGAACTGTCCCAGCTAAGTGAAATAGAATCTCCGGCAAATTTAATAAGGGCAGCAGAATCGGAACTTACTGGCTGAGCAATACATGCGTTATTATCCGGTGATGATTTTCCGCAACCAAAAAATGAAATAAATCCAATAATTATTACAAAGAAGTATACTTGTTTCATAAAGGGTGATATAATGATGCGAAATTTAATATGGTTTAAGTTCTTCGCTACTAAACGCAAAAGGCAGCAGATCCGTTGCCCTGTCGGCAATAAAAACTTCGCCGGTAACCCCGGCCATAATCAGTCGAATGGGATGTTGAAACCGCTGTTCATATTCTGCGAGTGACTGCCGGCATATGCCGCAGGGGCTAATGGGCCTGTTGCCTGAACCTGCTTCGTTAATATAGGTAAGTGCCATACTGATTACTGCAGTACCCGGATAAGTAGCCGAAGCGGATGAAAGAGCCACTCTTTCGGCACAGATGCCTGCAGGAAAACTGGCATTTTCCTGATTGGAACCTGTAATGATTTTCCCATTCTCCATTCGCAGTGCTGCGCCCACCCTGAATTTTGAATATGGAGCATAAGCATTTTCGGTTGCTCTCCCTGCTTCCAGAAGCAGTTCGGCATCGGCAATATCCAACGAATGAATATTCTGATAGACAGTTATGGGTATTTGAATATGCATCTGTTTCATCGGCCGGTCTATTTGATTTTTTTGAAGAGCCGGCTCCAGCGCACACCGTTTTTCCAGCTCATCCAAATCATCCAGGCTTCACCCACCACATGATCTTCCGGGACGAAGCCCCAGTATCTGCTGTCCTGACTTTGATGACGGTTATCACCCATCATCCAATAGTAATCCATTTTAAAAGTGTAGGTATTGTTCTCACGGCCATTGATATAGAATTTACCATCACGGGTTTCGAGTTTATTGTTTTCATAATCCCGAATGGCTCTTTCATAAAAAGGATAATTGAACGCATTCAATGTGATCGACGCCCCTTTTTTAGGTATCCAGAAAGGACCGTAATTGTCTTTGGTCCAGTTATATTGCGGATCGTAAGGATACACCATTTTGCTGCTGTCGAGGTATGGGGTTATGTTTTTTGCCAATCCGGTTTTTAACATTTTATCGCGCGCAACTGAGGTAAGCAGCATGGCATAGCGATTGGGAATACCTGTTTGCTGAAACTCCTCGCCGTTCGTAATGTCAATATCATATTCCTCTTTCATCACCGTTTCGTCGAGCTGCTGGCCTCCTGTGACAACGATATAGTTGGTTTCAGAATAATCAGGCAGCCTGGTTTCCTGCCCATTGATAAAAACATTCTGATTCTTAATCTGCAGTGTGTCACCTGCAATTCCCACACATCGTTTGATATAGTTTTCCTGCTTATCAACCGGTCTTACTATTAGCGGATACTGATCCGGATCCGCGAGGATGATCTGGCGACCGGCATCAATCCCTCCGCTTCCACCTAACATACGCGCCACATCGTAATAGGGCTGTTCAGACTGGTAACCCTCTTTATTTATGACGGTATCTCCTGCAGGGAAATTGAATACCACCACATCATTTCTTTTTACTGGTGAAGCAAACCAGCGGGTATAAGGAATATGGATCCATTCCACATAAGATTTCATATCGAATATGGGCATAGTGTGGTGTACAAATGGCATGGCGATGGGAGTATTCGGAATGCGCGGACCATAGCTGAATTTGCTGACAAAGAGAAAATCGTTCACGAGTAGGGTTTTCTCCATCGAAGGCGTTGGAATGACATAAGCTTCAAAAACAAACGTGCGAATGAGGGTAGCAGCCACGATGGCAAAAATGGCTGCATCTATCCATTCGCGTGCCGCTGATTTTTTATATTTTTTGGCAGCTTCGGGACCAATATATTTATCATCCTTGTTCAATCCGATAAAAATGAAATACAAACCGCAGGTCAAAACAGTCAGTACATGCTGGTAAAAGCGGAATTTGCCAAATGTTTTAACAAATTCCACCAGAATGGCCAGCGAAAAAAACCATCCTACAACAGGAATAAACTGCAGTATAAAGAGATACATCGGGCGTTTGCTCAGCCGGATCATCTCATAGGAATTAAGCACCGGAATCAATCCCTTCCAACCGGCCACAGCAGCTTTTGGAAACATGAGGTATAAACCGAACGCGGGCAGGATAAACAAAGCCAGCGCAATCTCAACTAAAACCAGTATCTGGTGAGCAGTCATTTAGGCGAATTTAAATTGGGGCAAAGGTACCATTTTATAAAGCCTTCAAAATACAGCCGTCATTTGACTTGGCTGAACCGTTCGGCATATTTATATAAATTTTAGCCAGGGATCCGGGTAATTACTGCAGTTATTTAGGCAGCACATAGCTGGCTACATCTTCACGGCTGATCGTTTTGGGAGATAAAATAATCAGGCGTTCCACCACGTTCCGCAATTCCCGGATATTTCCGGTCCAGTTATAATCCTGAAGCGCTCTGATGGCTTCGTCGTCAATTCCCTTGCGACCAATCCCATATTCATTGCATATATCAGTCAGGAATTTGTCGATCAGCAAAGGAATATCATCCTTTCTTTCATTCAGGGAAGGAACATGAATGATAATCACACTGAGACGATGGTAAAGATCCAGGCGAAAATTTTTTTCATCCACTTCTTTCAGTAAGTCTTTATTGGTTGCAGCGATCACACGAACATCTACGCTGATGTCCTTGTCACCCCCCACCCGTGTAATTTTTCCCTCCTGTAAAGCGCGTAGCACTTTGGCCTGCGCATTCGGACTCATATCGCCGATTTCATCCAGGAAAAGAGTTCCGGTATTGGCCTGCTCAAATTTTCCGATTCTTTGTTTTACCGCAGAAGTAAAAGATCCTTTCTCGTGACCAAACAATTCGCTTTCGATGAGTTCTCCGGGAATGGCCGCACAGTTCACTTCAATCAGTGGACCTGCTGCTCGATTGCTTTTCTCATGCACCCAGCGTGCTACCAATTCTTTACCTACACCGTTCTCTCCGGTAATGAGAATACGTGCGTCGGTAGGCGCCACTTTGTCGATCGTCTCGCGGATTTTGTGAATGGGGGTGGAATCTCCGATCATGTCCTGAACGCGGCTTACCTTTCTTTTCAGCACTTTAGTTTCCGCAACCAACGAGGTCTTATCCATGGCATTGCGGATAGTAATGAGCAGACGATTCAGATCAGGAGGTTTGGATATATAGTCATAAGCTCCCTTTTTTACTGCTTCAACTGCCGTTTCGATGGTTCCATGACCGGAAATCATAATAATCGGTATGTCAGGATTGGCCTCTTTTGCTTTTTCCAGAAATTCAATACCATCTATTTTGGGCATCTTGATATCGCAAAGGATCACATCGTACTCTTTTTCCCTAAACTTCCTCAGACCCTCTTCTCCGTCGCCCGCTTCATCTATTTTGTATCCCTCGTAGGACAGAATTTCACTCAGGGTCTTCCGGATTGCTTTTTCATCATCTATAATCAGAATATTCGACATATTTTCTCGGTTTCTTAAAATTAAAGGCCGGATTTTCAGCCAATTAGAGCGCAATTTACGCCATTAAAGGGGTATTTGAAATAGCGAGAGCGAACCTTTTTCAGGAGGCGGCAATTATACTTTCGTAAAAATACGTTGCACAAACCAGTTAGTCTTTCTATTTTGTGAGTGGCAATATTTATTGAAAAACCAGAATTAAAATTTACCCCTATGAAACAGGAATTAGACCATTCCGTTAAAGCACCAGCTAAGGTGTTTGTAAAACTGACTGTATTTGGATTTGTTTTAATCAGCTTCGCGTATGTTTCCCTGATCCTGATGGGAACAGCTTTGAAAGCGATTCATTAATAAATAATTATTCCTCCCGTCACCTAACTGTTGCGGGAGGATTTTTTTATTTAACTACCTCCAGCCTGATAATGGCATCTATCGGATCAGGCATTTGACCTTTCAGGTCGACCATGATATAGCCATCTCCCAGTGACTGAAATTTCAACGGATTTCCGTCCATCTTAGCTGATTTCACGGGATACGGAATCTGCACAAAAAAACGTTCTCCGTCTGTTTTAAAAACATGGAGAAATACCTCGTTTCCTTTCTCTGTTATTGCACCCCAGTCCTGAGGTTTAATAAATCCGGCATGGGTTCCATATATGGAATATCCATTTTTTTTCAGCCAAATACCCATCGTATCCAGCCTATCCGTGAAAGCTTTTTGAATTTCTCCATTGGGCAGAGGTCCGATGTTCAGAAGAAGATTAGCTCCATAGCCGGCGTCTTTCACCAGCAGCCGGATCAGGTCTTTTGAGGACTTGTAATTCAGATCAGTGATATTGAATCCCCAGGAATTATTGATGGTTTCGCATGTTTCCAGTGGCAGTGCGGACACGGACTGACCCCCAAAACCCGTACTATTCCCCCCAGGCAGATCCTTTTCAAACATTTGAAAATCTTCTCCCGGAATTGGGCTCAGATGATGATTGTTCCCTATCAGGCATTGTGGTTGCAGCTGGTGAATGAGCGCGTATATTTCTGGCAGATGCCAGTCCACAGCGGGCTGATTCCTTTTGTCGTGATCATTAGGCAACTGGTCCCAATACCCGTCAAACCATACGCCGGCTACCGGTCCGTACTGAGTAAGCAGTTCTGTCAACTGGGCCTTCATGAATGCGATATAATGTGGCCAGTCACTTTTAACAGTTCTCCCTGTGCCATGACCGGTTCGTCCAGTCTCGTACTGATAATCGCTCCGGTACCAGTCGAGCAGGGAATAATAGACAAACAATTTAATACCCTGGCGCTGACATTCTTCTGCAATGAGTTTAACTGCGTCCTGCTTCCAGTCCGTATTGGTGATTTTCCAGTCTGACTGTTTCGTATCCCAGTCACTGAATCCATCGTGATGACGGGTGATCAGGGTGATATATTGCATCCCCGCATTTTTGGCGGCAGAGACCCATTTTTTTGCATCAAAACGTACCGGATTAAAAATAGACTGAAGGCGGCTGTATTCTTCTATTGTTATATTACGGTTGTTCATGACCCACTCACCGTCACCTGGAACACTAAACGCCCCCCAGTGTATAAACATTCCAAAACGTGCACTATCGAACCATTTCCTTGCCGCCAGGTTTTCCGGACTTGGATTATAAACGGGCTGGGCACTGCTTGCACAGAATAGAAAACTGAAAAGCAGAATCGTTAGCGTCCCTTTCATAATCTCCGGACAATTTACGTTGGCAATCCCTAAAACTATTTATTCAGGTACATGACTTCTTTGACCATTCGAACCACTTTTTCTACTGATGGCATCGCGGCTGTAACCAGATTTCCTGCATAGTGCAGTGGTGCATCAGCCGCAGTCAGACGGCGGATAGGAGCATCCAGGTAATCAAATCCTTCTTTCTGAATGGTATACGCTACTTCTGAAGATATGGAAGCAAAAGGCCACTGCTCTTCGACAATAACCAGTCGGTTGGTTTTCTTAACACTCTCCAGAACCGTCATCCAGTCCAGCGGCCGGATAGTTCGGAGATCGACTACTTCGGCGCTGATATTTTCTTTCTGCAATTCTTCAGCTGCGGACAGTGCTACTTTCATCATTTTATTATAGGAAACAATGGTTACATCGGTTCCGGGCCGTGTAACATGGGCCTTACCCAGTTCAATATAGTATTCCTCATCCGGGATTTCCGATTTATCTCCGTACATCACTTCGCTTTCCATGAAAATCACAGGATCTTCCTCATAACGGATAGCCTGTTTGAGCAGACCCTTGGCATCATAGCCATTGCTCGGTGAAACCACCTTAAGTCCCGGGATATTGGCATAATAACTTTCAAATGCTGTGGAATGCTGGGCACCCAGCTGACCAGCTGATCCATTCGGACCCCGGAAAACGATTGGACAACCCACCTGGCCGCCACTCATGGCGAGCATTTTGGAAGCAGTATTCAGGATCTGGTCGAGAGCCAGCACCGCAAAATTCCAGGTCATGTATTCTAAAACGGGGCGGAGTCCGTTCTGCGCTGCGCCCACTCCCACTGCAGTAAAGCCCAGCTCTGAAATGGGCGTATCAATGATTCTCTTGGGGCCAAACTCCTCCAGCATACCCTGGCTCACTTTATACGCGCCGTTGTATTCAGCCACTTCCTCTCCCATCAGAAATACCCGGTCGTCGCGGCGCATTTCTTCTGACATGGCCTCGCGTAAAGCTTCCCGGAATGCGATTTGTCTCATTTATATGTATTTAAGGAGGGGCAAAAGTATTGAGGAATGAGGAATCGGCAATGGAGATTTTCGTTTAATCGACGGTTTTTAACCGAAAATCGACGGTTTGTTCCTCTTAATCGAATAAGTTACGAAAAGGCGGTGTTACGGAGCATCTTTGTATTGTTAACGCGTTGAAGATATCCTTTGAAGAACCAAGAAAACCAAATCCTGAAAACCGTAAAGAATTCCAATCCGAAAAAAACCGTACGAATCCCTGAATGCTGACCTGAAAAAACCAATCCGAAATCAGAAATCCAATCCGAAAAAGACCATCCGATCCTCCTTTGAAACCACGAAACCAAGAATCCCTCCTGATGAAAACCAACCAAACCCCTATCGTTGAAAACCGGCCCCTTTAAACAAGTTCTACCTTCATGATCCAGTTTATGTACTGACCTACCCGGTTTAACGAAATTGAAAAAGCACTTCGCTCAGGCAGAGGTGCTTTTTTCTTTACAGCGATCCCCAACAAATTCATTTATTTCTCAGCAAACCCAAACTGTCGAGATCCCTGTTTGTAATTGTCGCTTGCTGATTTTTTAAAATTCTGTAAATGATCAGATTGGCCACTTTCAAAGCGTCTTGTGAACTCTTAAATCCATTTTTTCCCGGCACCGAAGGAATAAATTCCTGTTTGATATAGAGCCTCTCGCCTGCCATGATATTATATCCCCAGCCATAAACAGTCTGAACTGGCACAGCATGCAAAAGCACCCGTTCGTCCTTACTGTTATTACGGCTAAAAAAAATTACCGCGAGGCTGATCAGCAACGCGGTAATTCCTATGAGGGAAAATTTATTTCTAATTGTCATTTGGATTCTGCGTCTCGAGCGGAAAGAACTGACGAAGATAATCAGACGCCGATGCCTGACCCGATGACGTTCTTCCAGTGGCAATATAACCACCGCCCTGAGTTGTGGAAGTAAGGGTAAATCCTACAGCACCCGTGGTAGGGGGTCCTTCAAATGGCGTTTTTTCAGCCCATAAGTCACCACTGGATGCCCCATTTGGAAACGTATATTCCCAGGTGTAGGTATAAGGAGATCCATTTTCGCCTGTACTAATGTACGCTTTGCCATTGGCAATAAAAGCCGCAGCGTTCCAGCGCGCGATGGTCGTATACCCGTCGTCGTAGGCGTCGCTGCTGTAGTTATTGATATGTCTCAACTCTGTCCATTTCGCCGAGTCTGTGCTATATTCCCAGAAATCAGTCTGCATGGTCCCGCTGTTTACCCCGGTTACGACATAGGCTACATTGTTGTAAACAAATGACACGGCACCATATCTTTTATTGCCACTGAATCCGATGTCTGTCCAGCTATCGACTGAAGGATCGTATTCATAAAAATCTTTGAGCGCATTGGATCCGTCAAATCCCGTTCCGGCGTAGCCATGATTATTGGCCAGACTGAAAGCTACCGCTTCATACCGGGGACTGCCCGGAAAATCTGCTTTTCTTGTCCAGACATTCAGCGTTGGATCGAATTCGTAAAAATCATTTTTATAATTGAACCCGTCATATCCGGTTCCGACATACGCCTTTCCATTTGCGGCAAATGCAATGGCCGAACTACGCGCTGTGCTGTCAGGCATACTGGTTACCTGCGACCATACATTCTGATTGGGGTCATATTTCCAGAAATCTGAAAAACGGGTGTTCAGGCCATCCCAGCCCGTTCCAACGTAGGCGAAATTATTCATTACAAAAGATACCGCTTCACTGCGGGCAGGTCCGTTCAGCTGCGATTCAGTAACCCAGTTCCCGCTTTGCGTGTAGGGAATCGAATTTTTATGACAGGAAAATAAAGTGCTTAAACCAAGAAGAGTTAGTAAATGGAAATAGATCCGCTTCATATTGTTGTATTGATAATACGGTGTTTTGTAGCGATAAAAGTATTTTATTTGCAGCGCGAAATACGGACAATTCGGGGGATTTCACAAAAATTTATCAATTAACTGAATGCTTATCAATTGTTAATCGAATTCAAAAAACATACTTTTGCCCTTTTAGAAACTGCGGAAAGACGAAATAATGATTATCTATAACCCGATACCTGACCATACGACACAGCGCCGCATCCGTCCAGTCAGTTTTTTTCATTTATCCGAAACCGGATCTATAATCAGGAGCATATAAGCATGGGAAGGAAATGTTTTTTCAGACATCGATCAACAGTTTACCTTATACCTGTTCTGTTCATGCTGGCCCTTGGGGCCTGCACAAAACCACAGATCGCATTTCAGAATATATCTGCCGGGGGCAACCAGACAAATGTGTTGCTGGTTGACACATTTACGGTTAAAATGTCCACTGTTTTCCTGGATTCCTTTCAAACCTCAGGGACAAATGTTCAGTTACTGGGAAGATATATCGATCCGTATTTTGGCGTTATTACATCGCGAAGTTTTACCGACATCGGTGTTCCTTCGCCCATTCCAACGCTAACCAATTTCTCTATATACGATTCCATTGAGCTGATCATGCGGATCAACAAATCCTTTTATGGTGATACGACCAAAATGCAGCGCTTTCTGGTGAGTCAGCTCACACAAACAATGGATCTTCCCGGCGTACAAAAGGTGTTTTACAACAAAAATTTTATTCCCTCCGATCCGACCGTTTTAGGATCTGCCAGTGTGATTATAAATCCCACTGCCGGCCTCACCAGCCAGCGAAAGGGAGATTCAATAAAAATCACGATGCCCAATAGCCTGGGTCAGCAGCTGTTCGGACTGGTTTATCGCCAACCGGATACATTGTTGAATTATTCTATATTCCGTGGATTCTTCAAAGGTCTGACCGTTTATCCCGACACCACTTTGCCAGGAGCCATGTATGGATTTAAAGACAGCCTGGTCCTCCGGATATTTTATCACGAACCCGGTGTAACTGTTGTCCAGAAAACTATTGACTTCAATATTACCAATGTCTCATCACAGTTCAATAATATCACAGTTGACAGAAGCGGCACCCCCACCGCACCACTTTCTGCTGCTAATGTAGAATTACCTTCTGCTTTATCCGGCAATCAGGCGTTTTTACAGCCCATTACCAGCCTGTATACCAAGTTACTGTTTCCTACTATCGGGAATCTGCAGGGCTATCCGGATTATCTGGCAGTCATGAAGGCAGAACTCTACATCAAACCTGTTCAGGGTAGTTACAGTCCCATATATCCGCTTCCCCCACAAATTCAGCTGGCACAAACCACTCAGGCAAATACCATCAGCCAACCCTATCTTCCTGGCTCGGGTAGTCTTGTCGTAGACTATTTATATGGAACCAATACGGCTTATGCATATGATGTCACCGCGTATATCCAAAGCGCTCTGGCACAGGGATCTGTAAATAACGCGAAGAACGGGCTCATTCTGATTACGCCTTCAACCGTGTTCAATTCGACCTTTAACCGGGCCGTTTTCGGGGATGCGTTTAATCCGCAGAAGTCCAATCAAATTTCTCTGAAAATCTATTACGCTTCATATTATTAATATGACCAAACCGAACGGTTTTTCTTACAGGCGAACAGGGTTTACCCTTATTTTTTCCGTTCTGTTGGTATCCGCGGGATTCGCGCAAAACAACAATTCACCCTATTCGATCAACGCCATTGGCGATATTACAGACAATATAATTAACCGGACTTCCGGACTTGGATCCACAGGGATTGCCTATCGTAATAACCGGTACCTGATCAATAATAATCCCGCGTCGCTCAGCGCACTGGACAATCAGTTTTTTGCAGGAGAAATTGGGGTAAATGGAAAGTACGTGGATTATACCGGAAATCAGGTTAGTCAGACCAATCATCAGTCGTCTGATATTACATTCAAAAGATTTGCTCTCGGCACTAAGATTTTCAGGCACTGGGGAAGTTCCGTAGGTCTAACACCCTACAGTGAAGAAAATTATGAGTATTCGGGAAACCGGCCACTCAATAACACCGGCGATGTGCTGCCAACATACAATCAGGGATATGGCGGTATAAATAAAGTATTCTGGTCGAATGGATACGAGTTCCTCAATCACTTTTCTGTAGGTATCACTACGTCCTATTTATTCGGCTCTATAACCAACAAAAACATTATTCTTGGACAGGGAACGTCTATATATCTGTCAAAAAACAACAATACCTTTTACAGCAACCTGTATCTCGACTATGGGTTTCAATATTACGCTTCGATCAGCAAACACTGGGATTTTGTGATCGGTGCAACTTTTTCCAATCAGCAGTCACTGAATACGGAAACCAATATTAATATTTTGAATCTGGATTCCAATGTCCTGCGTTCTACCACCACAGTGGGTACTTATAATATTCCCACAACTTACGGGCTTGGCATATCCATTACAAAGGATAAGAAATACACCCTGCTCGCCGACTATAAATATCAAAACTGGTCCAGTCTGCAATCCAGCACGAGCGACTATGCTTATGAAAACAGTCAACGGGCCTCTGTAGGATTTGAAATTTCCAATAAGAAAGTGGCTTATAACACTTTATTTGAGACTACATTTTTTCAGGCCGGATTCTACTATAATAAAACCTATCAGGTGGTGAATGGTATCCAGATCGAGGATATAGGGGGAAGCCTCGGCATGGGCGTCAATACTAAAAGGACTCCTCTCTCCTTTATTGTTGTTTTGCAATACGGAATCAAAGGAACCACCTCCAATAACCTGATAAGAGAAAACTACGGCAATCTAAGCTTCATTTTCTCCCTCCGCGATTTCTGGTACACCCATGGACGGAAGTTTGAGTAGTCATAACCCATTTTTTTGAAGATATTTGCAGGATGAATCAATCGTTACGTGTGGCTATCCTGGACCTGTATGAAGGGCGTCCGAATGAAGGTATGCGATGTATACAGCAAATTTTACAGGAATACGGCGAAGCCAATCATTTGCCCATTTTGTCCAAAATTTACGATGTTCGCTTAAAAGAAGAACTTCCCGATCTGTCTTATGATATTTATTTATCCAGCGGTGGTCCCGGCAGTCCCCTGGAAACGGAAGGAGTGTCCTGGGACAACAAATACATGGACTGGCTTCACAGCCTGATAAAACACAATAAAGTAGCCAGCGAATCGGACAAAAAATACGTTCTGTTTGTTTGTCATTCCTTTCAGCTGGCCTGTCGTTTTTTCAAAACAGGAAAAGTAACAAAACGTAAATCCACTGCCTTTGGGGTTTTCCCGATTCATATGAATGCGGAAGGCAAAAGAGAAGCCATATTTCATGGACTAAAAGACCCTTTTTATGCCGTTGATTCCCGTGACTATCAGGTGATCGAAGAGGAAAAAGCAGACATCAAAAAAAAGGGGGCTCATGTTCTGGCCATTGAAAAAGAAAGACCGCACGTTCCCCTGCAGCGCGCCATCATGGCCATACGATTTAATGAATTTATGATCGGCACCCAGTTCCATCCTGAAGCCGATGCCATAGGTATGAGCATGTATCTGCAGCGCGCCGATAAAAAGAAAACAGTCATAGAGGGATACGGTGAAGAAAAGTGGAAGAGCATGATAACCCAGTTGAATGATCCCGACAAAATAAGAAAGACCTATTCGAAAGTTATTCCCAACTTTTTAAACAGTGCCAGAGGGAGGGATTGAGGAGAGTGTGGAAGTGTGAGAAGTGTGTGGAGTGCGGGATTAACTTATCTATTCATTGGCTTTGAGCTTTACGCATCAGACTTTAAGCTTACAACATGATTCCGCATCTGAGAAAAATGTTCAATGATTCCTTTACACAGGAGAAATACCAGCATTTCCTGAATGATCTGAATGCAAAACATCCGGGTGCCATTGAGTTCAGGGTAGCTGAAACTCCGGTGTTTGTTCCGGCTGATTTTCAAAATAAAATGATCAGCGCCTGTGAATCTATCGTAGACATTTTGATTAAACCCGGTTTTAAAAAAGAATCGGAAAAAGCCATCCCTCCTGCCGACTTCGTCGCGGGCGATGAATCCCATCCGCATTTTATTGCATTCGATTTCGGAGTATGTATCAATGAAAACAATCAGCTTGAACCGCAGTTAATAGAGATGCAGGGTTTTCCCACTCTGTACGGATTCCAGGTATATTATCCGGAAGTAGTTCAAAAACATTTCCCGCTGACGAGACACTGGACACAATATCTGGGTGGTTATGAACGGCCTTCGTTTCTGCGGACCATGAAAAAAATTCTGCTTGACGACGGGCCACCGGAAAATACCATACTGCTGGAGATCCGACCGGACGAACAAAAAACAAGAATCGATTTCTATTGTACTCAGGATTATTTCGGAATTCAGCCAGTATGTATAACGGAACTGATTGAAGAAGGTGATCAGCTTTTTTATTTTCATAAAGAACTGAAAAAGAAAATAAGGGCACATCGAATTTACAACAGAATTATTTTCGATGACCTTTATACTCAGAAAGATGCTCTCGGCCCTCATGTCGATATCAGGAAAAAATGGGATGTGGAATGGATTCCTCACCCAAACTGGTTCTACAGAATATCCAAATACACGCTTCCTTTTATTGAGCATCCCCATGTACCACATACGCAGTTCCTGAATAAGCTGACAAAGATCCCGGCAGATCTTGAGAACTACGTGCTGAAGCCGCTGTTTTCTTTTGCCGGGCAAGGCGTAGTCATTGATATAAAACCGGAAGATATTTTGAAAATTGAAGACCCTTCCAATTGGATATTACAGCGAAAGGTAAAATACGCCCCTGTGATAACGACTCCGGATGAACCAGCAAAAGTTGAAATCCGCGTTATGTATATCTGGCCAAAGGGCGCTGAAAGGCCTGAAGCAGCCATCAATCTGGCCCGTTTGAGTAAAGGCAAAATGATCGGTGTCCGCTATAATCAGGATAAAACCTGGGTTGGAGGAAGTGTGGCATTTTTTACTCCGCCAGCCCTGCCATAATAAACTCAGAATTCAGTTTGGCAATATTTGTCATGGAGATTTCCTTGGGACAAACAGATTCGCAGGCCTGCGTGTTGGAACAGCTGCCGAATCCTTCCTTGTCCATCTGGGCAATCATATTTAATGCCCGGGTTTTGCGTTCGGGATTTCCCTGGGGAAGCAAGGCAAGGTGGGAAATTTTAGCCGAGACAAAAAGCATAGCCGAACTGTTTTTACAGGCTGCAACGCAGGCCCCGCAACCAATACAGGTGGCCGCTGCGAATGAGGCATCGGCCAGATTTTTATCTACCGGTAAGGAATTAGCATCCACCGCGTTACCGGTGTTAACAGAAATATATCCCCCGGCCTGGATGATCCGGTCAAAGGCCGTACGGTTTACAGTAAGGTCTTTAAGAACGGGGAAAGCATTCGCCCGCCAGGGTTCAACGGTTATGGTCTCTCCATCCTTATATGCCCGCATATGGAGTTGGCAAGTGGTGTTGGCCTGCCATGGTCCATGCGGTCTTCCGTTAATATACATGGAGCAACTTCCGCAGATTCCTTCACGACAATCATGATCAAAGGCTACTGGCTCCTGCCCTTCGCGGATAAGTCTTTCGTTCAGCACATCCATCATTTCCAGAAAGGACATCTCCGAAGAAATATCCTCAACTTTATATGTTACAAAACCACCTTTTGTATCAGCATTTTTTTGCCTCCAGATTTTTAAGGTCAGATTCATTTTGTAATGCTCCATGCTATAAAATTTAGTCTGTTAGTCGAATAAATAATTCACCGCTTTCATACGCCACACACTTCCACAGTTTACTTGTAACTCCGTTGAGAGGGTTTTGCCACATCAAATTTCAAAATCTCCTCGTGTAGTTCCCAAACATGCTCCGATTTGAATTCCCAGGCAGATACATAACTGAAATGTTCATCATCGCGTTTGGCCTCTCCTTCTTCAGTCTGCATTTCTTCCCTGAAATGCCCTCCACAGCTTTCATTCCTGTTTAACGCATCCAGGCACATCAATTCGCCCAGTTCTATAAAATCCGCAACCCGGTTTGCCTTATCCAGTTCCGGGTTCATATCATCTATTTCGCCGGGGATTTTAAGGTCGCTGTAAAATTCATTTTTCAATTGCTGAATATCGGCAATAGCCTCCTGCAAACCGGCCGCATTTCGTGCCATACCGCATTTATCCCAGATAATTTTACCCAGTCTTTTGTGAAAATGATCCACTGTTTTAGTTCCACCAATGTTTTTTAACAGACTCATCCTATCAGATACTGTTTTTTCTGCCTTTTCGAACTCCGGATGACTGGTAGGTATGTCTTTAGTCCTGATTTCATCACTCAGATAATTTCCAACCGTATAAGGAATCACAAAATATCCGTCAGCCAGTCCCTGCATTAAAGCAGAGGCTCCCAGACGGTTAGCGCCATGATCGGAGAAATTAGCCTCTCCCAAACAATATAATCCCGGAATGGTGGTCATCAGCTCGTAATCAACCCACAATCCACCCATCGTATAATGAACAGCCGGGAAAATACGCATCGGCAGCTCATACGGATTTTCTCCGGTAATTTTTTCATACATATCGAACAGGTTGCCATATTTCTCTTTCACCACTTCTTTACCGTATTTCATGACCAGCTCGGTACTCGCGTTTTCAATACCATGTTTTTTACATTCCGTGTTTCCGTACCGCATAATGGCTTCGGCATAATCAAGATAAACAGCCTGCCTGGACGTTCCCACGCCATATCCTGCATCGCATCTTTCTTTGGCAGCACGACTGGCAACATCGCGAGGGACCAGATTTCCGAATGCCGGATATCTTCTCTCCAAATAATAGTCTCTTTCTTCTTCGGGGATGTCTACAGGTTTACGTGTATCGTTTTGTTTTTTAGGCACCCAGATACGACCGTCATTACGCAGGGACTCGGACATCAGGGTTAGTTTTGACTGGTAGTCACCTGAAACCGGAATACAGGTCGGATGAATCTGAGTGAAACAGGGATTGGCAAAATAAGCGCCTTTTCTATGCGCCTTCCACGCCGCCGTTACATTGGATCCCATCGCATTGGTGGATAAATAAAATACGTTCCCATAGCCGCCGCTGCATAACAGAACGGTATGGCCGAAATGCCTTTCCAGTTTACCATTTAATAAATTCCTGGTAATTATACCCCTGGCTTTCCCGTCAATCACAACAAGTTCCTGCATTTCATGCCGGGCGTACATCGTTACGTTCCCCAGAGCCACCTGCCTTTCAAGCGCCTGGTATGCGCCAATAAGCAATTGCTGACCGGTTTGTCCGGCTGCATAAAATGTTCTTTGCACCTGTGTTCCTCCAAAAGATCTGTTACTAAGTAATCCGCCATATTCACGCGCAAACGGAACTCCCTGTGCCACACATTGGTCAATGATATGGGTGCTCACTTCCGCAAGCCGGTGTACATTGGATTCACGGGCACGATAATCGCCTCCTTTTATCGTATCGTAAAACAAGCGGAAAACGCTGTCGCCATCGTTCTGGTAATTTTTGGCGGCATTAATCCCTCCCTGTGCTGCTATACTATGCGCCCTTCTCGGTGAATCCTGAAAACAATAAGCCTTCACTTTATATCCCATTTCAGCCAGCGAAGCAGCAGCTGAAGCCCCGGCCAGCCCGGTACCCACAATGATGATTTCGATTTTTCTTTTATTAGCCGGATTTACCAGTTTGGCATGTCCTTTATATTCTTCCCATTTTTGCTCCAGCGGTCCAGGAGGAATTTTTGAATCGAGCATATGCGTGAAAAATTAAAAATGTGCAATGTTGATATTAATTCGTTACCCAGCCCAGATAAACAGATACCGGCATCATAGCAAAAGCCAGAGATACGATGATGGAGAATCCAATTCCCACCGTTTTGATCAGGTTTATATATTTGCCGTTGGGTACGCCAAGGGTTCTGAATGCGCTCTGAAATCCATGCAGCAGGTGATACATCAGGGAAAGACAACTCAGAATATAAAATACCACCACAATGGGATTTTGAAATACACTGACTATTTCTGCAAATTGATTGGCAACTTCCTTTCCGTTATATACGGTCGTTGGAAGGTCAGTAAAACGGGATGGGCCCCAGAACTGCCGGAGATGCACGATCAGAAAAAAAAGCAGCAGTGTTCCGAGCAGTCCCATACTGCGGCTATACCATTTGCTCCCTTTATTTCCCATGGTCACGGCGTATCCTATTTTGCGCCTGGCCCGGTTTTGAAACTCCAGTACCAGACCCTGGATGATGTGCAGTAAAAGACCGGCAAACAGACCGACCTCCAGTATCCGGATCACAACCGTCGTTCCCATAAAATGAGCCGCCAGATTGAACATCTGGCCACCGTCATTTGCCCAGATGCAGGCGTTTACGCCCACGTGAATTAACAGGAAGGAAATAAGGAAGATCCCGGTCAGGGACATAATAAACTTTTTGCCGATCGACGAGGTAAAGAATTCAGACCATTTCATAGTTGCCTTGAAAATTGAGAATCAGTGGAATAAGGCAAAAGTAAGTCAGGAAATGGGAAATCCCTATCTTAGCCGCTCAAAAATCTGTTTTGATGAAGCGCGAAGAAGATTTTGAAGCCAATCTTTCGGGTGAAGAGGGAAATACAGAGGAAACAAAAACGAGTTGGTTTAAACGTATCAAGAAGGGTATTCTGACCAGTACGGCGGACAAAAAGGAAACGCCGGAAGGATTGTGGACCAAATGCCCGACCTGCAATTATATATGTACGGTCACCGAGCTTCGCGAAAACTTATTTGTTTGCCCCAAGGATGGGCACCATCACCGGATCGGCAGTGACGAATATTTTGAAATCCTCTTTGACGATAACAAATACGATATTCTATTTGAGAACATCCGCTCCAAGGATTTCCTTCACTTTACCGACCTGAAATCATACGAGAAAAGACTGGAAGAAACCTGGAAAAAAACAGATATCACAGACTCCATCCGGATCGGCGCAGGGAATATCCGCGAACACCATATGGTTGTCGGATGTATGGATTTTGAATTTATCGGCGGTTCTTTGGGATCTGTAATGGGAGAACGAATAGCAAGGGCAGTCGATTACTGTCTGGTTCATAAAGCGCCCCTGATGATCATTTGCAAATCAGGCGGAGCACGTATGATGGAAAGTGCTTTTTCACTGATGCAGCTCGCCAAGGTTTCTGCCAAACTTTCCCAACTGACAGACGCCCGCATTCCCTATATTTCTTTGCTGACTGACCCCTCTTTCGGAGGGATTTCTGCTTCTTTTGGCATGCTCGGGGACCTGAACATTGCTGAACCCGGTGCCCTGATCGGATTCGCAGGCCCGCGGGTGATTCGCGAAACGATCAAAAAAGACCTGCCGGAAGGCTTTCAGCGAAGTGAATTCCTTCTGGAACATGGCTTCCTGGACTTCATCGTAAACCGAAAGGAACTGAAGCAAAAAATCGCGACGGTTCTTACATTACTTAAGAACTGATCCATCCGTTAACTTTGGGGCCTTATGAATGAAATCAGAAACCGATCTGCTTATCATGAATTTTTCATTGAAGAAAAATATGAAGCGGGTATGGTATTAGCCGGAACGGAAGTTAAATCGATCCGTGAAGGAAAAGTGAGTTTTGCCGACAGTTTTTGCGCATTTTTCAAGTCTGAGCTCTGGGTACGTAACCTGCATATAGCCGAATATCGGTTTGGTACTACAAATAATCACTTAGCCGTTCACGACAGGAAACTGCTACTGAATAAAAGGGAACTGCGAAAACTGGAGAATAAACTCAAAGACAAGGGTTTTACAATCATACCTCTTCGTATATTTTTAAGTGAAAAAGGACTGATCAAAATGGAAATCGGGCTGGCTAGGGGCAAAAAGTTGTATGACAAGCGTGAAACCATCAAAGACAGAGACAGCCAGCGGGAAATGAAGCGTTATTTAAAATAACTTACTACCCGTTTGTTAAAAAGCGCGCTATTTCCGGTCTTCTCCCAAAATAAAGCCGGAATGGTATAATGATTGCCCATTTCCAGCGTTAGAATGTGTTCGCCAACCTTTTAGAATAAGCCCATGAAGAAACTGGTAGTCATTTTATTAATATGCGGTGTATTGACTGCCCGCTCCCAGAAAGTGACAGGTTACTGGTATGGTCAGGCTAATGTGGAGATGGCAGGCATTCAAAACAACTATCTGACGGAACTGATCATTTCCCAAAAAGGAAATACTGTAAAGGGTTTTTTCGGGTACTACTTCAAAGATGTTTATCAGAGTTTTGTTGTAAAAGGCACTTATGACCCGAAGACAAGAAAAGTGATTATCAATGATATCCCGATCATCTATTTCCAAACTAATTCTACCAGCAACAGTGTAGATTGTATTACTAGTTTTTACGGAACCCTCCGTGTATCCAAAGTCAAAACAGAATTGAATGGATATTTCTACAGAGATAAGAAATATACTTATACCTGCCCGGATCTGCGAGTGAATTATACATTGTATACAGAGGCAAAGGTGGAAGACAGCATTTTCAAAGATATGAGCAGCACAAGGAGTTTTTGGAAACCTCAGCCTCCTGCTCCGGATGTCGTTAAAAGTAACGACGCAAAACTGGAATCTGAAATGGCCGCGCCTGCCGTTGCAGAGGTAAAAACGATAAAACAGACAGGACCAACAAAACAGAATAGTTCATCTGCCACAGCGGCATCAGTAGGTCATTCGCCGGCAGAAAATAAATCAGGCCAGAAGCCGGAAACTGCTGTCAACAATAAACCACCTTCCCTGTCCCTGGTGGAGCCCGTTGTTCAAACAGACATAGTAAAAATTAATGAGGATTTTAAAAAAAGAAAACAGATCGTAAGTAAACAGGTTGAAGTAGGTTCTGACAGCGTACGCCTGAGTTTTTATGATAATGCAGAAGTCGATGGCGACAGTATCTCTGTTTTCTTAAATGGTAAACTGGTAGTTGCCCATCAGGGATTGACTGAACGGGCATTCAATGTTTATATCCAGCTCGATAGCACACTGGAGATTAACGAGGTCAGCATGTTTGCAGAAAATCTGGGGAAATACCCGCCAAACACGGCACTGATGGTCATCAGCGATGGTGATAAAAGATATGAAACTTATCTCTCTAGTGATTTCAAGGGTAATGCTACCATACGGTTAAAACTGCGTCGAAATTCTCTCGCCGGAAACTGAGAACTATTTTCCTTTTTCCGTCATTTTTCGACCTCATTCAAACAAAGGCTTCCTCATCCGATTTGTGGTTACTGATTACAATTTAAATTTGCAGGATTCTTCTTATATTCAGGCGAATCCTTTTTTCGGGACTTCATAATGAATCCAAACAAAACGATAACCTCCGAACCGGCCAGTGCCGGAACCTGGCGAAAGGGCCGAAACGCTGGTTTCATTCTGCCGGGAATTGTATTAGCAGGCATTCTTTTCATTTGGTATATGGTAACAGTCACCAATCTTTTTCCTTCTTATGCCCTGCCTTCGCCCGTCTCAGTCTGGAAAAGTTTTCTTGAGGAGATCCACACAGGCCGTCTGCTTAATGATATGATCGCTTCCCTGTGGCGGGTGGCGGTCGGCTTTATTCTTTCCGTTATATTGGGGATACCTGCCGGACTTTGGCTTGGTCAGCATATTCATGCAAGACAATCCTTTACTCCGATGCTTAATTTCTTCCGTTTTCTTTCGCCCCTGGCCTGGATACCTTTTGCCATTCTTTGGTTTCATATCGGTGACAAGCCTGCTATTTTCCTCATTTTTATGGCTACTTTCTTCCCACTCGTACTCGCTACTATGTCAGCGGTTGCTACTATTCCCAGTATTTTTTTCCGGGTTGCAAAAGACTATCATTACAAAGGAATAGATCTGCTGACCAAAGTCACTTTCCCCGCTGTACTACCTCAGGTGATCACCTCCCTGAGAGTCAGTTATGGGATCGCGTGGGTCGTCATCGTTGCTGCGGAAATGGTCGGCTGTCAGGATGGTCTTGGATACGGTATATGGGAGGCGCGGAACGGATTAAGGCTGGATTCTGCTGTTTGCTATATGATCGTGATTGGCCTCCTGGGCATGTGTATTGACCGGCTTCTGGCGCAATTGACAAAACTTCCTAACGTACGCTGGGGATATGAAAGATAATCATTCACCCAGCCGTTTAAAATTCGATCACGTTACACACAAATACGGATCGGTATCTGTTTTGCACGATCTGAGTCTCGAAGTAACACAGGGTGAAGTGGTTGTCTTGGTGGGGCCATCCGGATGTGGTAAAACAACCATCCTGAATCTGCTTTCGGGATATATCCAACCGATTTCAGGAACCATTACCCGGGAGGGAATTATTCGTACCGTTTATCAGCAGGACGGACTTTTCCCTTGGCTTACGGTAACTGAAAATATTGCACTGGGTTTACGGGCTATTCCAGATTCTGCTTTGCGAAAAAACGAGTTAATTGAACTTATTCAACTAATACATCTGGAAGGATTCGAAAACCATTATCCACATCAGCTTTCTGGAGGCATGCGCCAGCGGGTAGAACTTGCAAGAGTGCTGGCCGGAGAGTCTGATATCTTATTGATGGATGAACCTTTTTCTGCACTCGATTATCAATCGCGTCTTCGTATGCGCAGAGAACTGGTCCGCGTGCTCGCGAAAAGACCGCGTACCGTTGTTTTTGTGACACATGATATTGAAGAGGCAGCTCAACTGGCCGACCGTGTGCTGGTTTTATCCAGCCGTCCCGCAACCGTACAAAAAGAATTGCTTATACGTGCTGCGCGCCCAAGAGATCTGACAGACACACCAGTGATTCGTGCAATGAAAGAAATATTAACAGAATTGGGTCTATAAGAGGCAAAGGCATCAGGCAAGCAGGCGGACTTCTGAATTGATATGTTTATGAAATTAACTATCGGACGACTTATTTCGGGCATCGTGATCACCCTCATTATTCTAGGTTTACTCCGGTATCGCCCCTGGAACAGTCCGTCCACAGGACAGAATCGGGATCTGATTCATGAGGGTTCCAATAAAAAAGCAAACACTGAACTGACGGTTGCTTTTTTACCGGTAACCTGTCACCTGACCTGTCCGGTAACTGATTATGCTTCCAAGACCACACATACAAACACGAATTTTAATTCCAGGTTATTCACCGATTTCCCGACGGTAGTGAGTGCCATGGAGGCAAAGCAGGTTCAGGCCGCATTCATGATTGTACCACTGGCCATGAAACTCAGGGAGCAGGGAGTTCCTGTAAAAATCTGTTACCTGGGACACCGGGATGGATCAGAAATAGTGGTTGGGAAAAACAGTTCAATCAGAAATCTGCTTGATCTCAAGGGCAAAAAAGTGGCCATCCCCAGTTTATACAGCAATCAGAATTTCGTATTTCATAAGTTAATGGAAGACTACGGAATGAAACCCAATGATATTCAGTTTATCGTTCTGCCTCCTCCGGATATGCCCACCTCTCTGGCATCGGGAGCCATTGATGGATATTTTGTCGGAGAACCTTTTTGCGCAAAAGCCGAACTGGATGGAATTGGCAGGATACTCTATTTTGCCCGTGATATTTGGCCAAATTTTATATCCTGCGCGCTCGTTGTTCGGGAAGACCTGATCAGGGAAAGACCGGAAATTGTACAGGATCTCGTGCGGGGAATTGCACAGTCCGGGGCCTGGGCAGAAACCCATCGTGCAGCTGCCGCGAAGCTGGCATCACCATATTACCGGCAGGACGAAAAAGTACTCAACTATGTATTAACTGCGGATCCCCACCGGGTAAGTTATGTACAGCTGACCCCCACAGATGAAGATTTGCAAAAAATTCAGGACATGGGCATAAAAATGGGGCTACTGACAAAAAAAATTCCCATGAAGGAAATTATTGACAGGCAATTTGTACCTCAGAATATAACCCCCGCAGCCATAGACGAGACAACGATTCCCGAACCTAAATAATGGTTAAAGCTAAATGGCCGCCAGCTGCGTATTTGGCACATCCTTCTTAAAATCATAATTTTGCTGTTTAATAAAACCAGTTAACCCATTCCTCAATCATCAAAACAAATAAAATGGCAGCACAAAATGAAGTAGTCAGTAATCAGGGCGTTATCAAAAACAATCAGGCATCTATTTTGAAAAATCAGCTTGGCATAAAATCAAATCAGGGTGCTATCGTTGATAATCAAAAAGCGTTGAAAGGAAATCAGAAAACTATTATCGCAAATCAGGGCGAAATTATCAGGAACCAGAAAGCTATTCTTAAAAATCAGAAAACGCTGGATCTGATTCTGAAAAATCAGGTGACTATTCTGAAATTACTGAAGAAATAATCCGTTATTTAATTACGTTATTTATATGACCCGCTTTTAGGCGGGTTTTCTTTTAACCAGGGAAAAAAACGTTTTATAAGCCAAATCCTCATTCGCCCCTGGCTTCATCAAAGAATTTAAAAAAGGGGATTGCCGCTTTGTATGATTTAAGAATTTCCGGAATAAGCTGTTTCGACAATACAAGATCATCGTCCAGTCCACGTTGCACAAAAAATTGTTTAAATTTCAGCCATTCTATAGATGGATTGTCTGCTTCATATCCCTTGGGCGGTCTGGAGAGTTTCTCGCCGGATATTTTTTCAAAATTTTTCAGGAATTCTTTCTTATTGGTAATCTTCCTCAGATCTGCGCTATTGTAGTCAATTTCCTGCCGGATTTTTTTTAGTTCTTCAGGTGGGGGATCCCATACTCCTCCTGCCATCATGGATTTCGCGGGTTGTATATGGAGATAGAGGGCGCAAAATCTGATTTCAGGTCCCCGTTCGATGATTGAACTGAAATGCGATTTGTAAGGCGTTTTATTTTTTGAAAACCGAATATCGCGGTAAATGCGCTGTACATATTTTGCGGGCTCTTTTTCTGGTATAATTTCTATTTTCCGTATTCCTTCAACCAGTTTTAAAACAAAGCGCATATATTCTGCCCTGGCCTTTTCATACACCGGACGATTTTTTTCGAACCAGGCCCTGTTGTTGTTATTCGCGAGCTGACTCAGGAACTTCAAAGTATCTTTCGTAATCATTGACATGCAGAATGCTTTTTCTTGCCCAATATATGCATTCAAAAAATAGGATTCTTAAATAACAGGATTGGAATAAGCTGAAATTAAATGCATGGTACCGTGGCGGATAAAACCTTTTAGTTTTTTCGTAACCGATAAGGCAAATCCGTCCAACAGGGTCAGATCGCAGGTCCATATTTCTTTGTTGGAAAGAATTTTATAGACTATCTGATCAATCGTCCCATCCTCCCATATTCCAAAAAAATACTCCGCCTGATCGTCCCGGATAGAATAGGTCTGATTATTCAGTATACCAAAATATTGACCTGCTTCTTCTTTTACAGGTCGCATGAATAATATATAAGCAGCGAATCCCATGGCGATCAGTTCCGGCGGTTTCCCATTTTTCTCATAAAACCTGTACAAAACAGGCAATACGCGCATTGTCAGCTTCGAACTGTATTGCATGGTGATGCTAAGCCAGAAATGCTCCAGGTAGGGATTTCTAAACCGGTCCAGCACCTGTATCCCAAATTTTCTGATTTCCGCTTCAGGCATTTCATAAGGGATCGAATGACCAATTTCCTCCATCATCAGATTGCGGATATAGGTTTCGAACACTCCGTCATCCATGGCCGTTTTTACTGTCTGGAAACCGGATAAATAGGCCAGTCCGCAGCTCAGCGTATGAGTGGCATTTAACATTCGAAGTTTGAGCTCTTTATATTTTGTAATATCGGGCAGAATCACCACTCCTTCGTCAGCCGAATGAAAACTAAGAATATCTCTTATTTTTGGATCTCCTTCAATGGCCCACAAGCTATAGGGTTCACATACCGACATCAGTTCATCACGATAACCCCATGCTTTTTCAAGTGTTGCTTTTGTTGAAGGATCTGGCTTACCCGGAACAATCCGGTCTACCAGTGAACTGCAAAAGCTGTTATTTTCTACAAGCCACTGAATAAATCCGGATTCCAATTCATTGAACATGGCCAGTTCCTGTAAAATAGCCTTCAGTTTTTTTCCGTTGTCCGATAGCAATTCGGTAGGAATAATCAGCATACCCGATTGGGAAGAGCCTTTCCACACTTTATACCGCCGATACAAAAAAGCAAGAAGTTTGGCCGGAAAAGAAACTGGTGGCTTTTGAAAAATAGATTCCTTTTTCAACTGAATTCCAACTTCCGTTGTATTCGAAATGATTATTTGCAATTTTTCGTTAGCCGCAGATTCCAGGATTTCCTCCCAATGTTGATTCGCGGACAGTACACGACTGATTGCCGAACAAATGCTGGACTCATCTACAGCACGGCCTTCCCTGATTCCCCGGATGGAAAGAGTATAAAGGTTATCCTGCCGGTTAAAGTCGTTTGTGTCTCCTGAATCAGTAGATTTTACAACCAGTATTCTGCCATTGAATTTACCTATTCGATTGGCCTTGTCAACAAAATAATCGGGCAAACCGCGCAATAAAACTCCTGTACCAAATTGCAATATTCTCTCTGGCAGATTGAAAATAGGGTCTCCTGGCGTCTCTATGCCTGAACGTTTTATCTGCTCAAGATTTTCCCTGGATAAAATCATCCTGATTTCTTTTTGTCTTTGCCAGCATTGATTTGATGTGGCTGTTAATCTGCGTTGATCAAACTCATTCTTTCATTCCTTTTACTGCATCGTTTTAAGTGTTCGACAGTGCCCGGTCGAGATGCACATAACCGCCGTCCACATGAATCCACTGACCTGTTGTATGACTTGATTTTTCAGATAACAGGAAAGCCACAGTCTGTCCTATTTCGTGCGGCATAGTCATTCTCTTTTCAAGTGGAATTTTTTCCATGATTTCCTGTAATTTTTCCTCCGGATGCTGCAGTCCGCTGATCCACGTTTCGTATTGAGGGGTAAAGCATTCTGCCACGATAACCGCATTTACCCGGATGCCATATTTTAATAGCTCTACAGCCCATTCTCTCGTCAGCGCATTCCTGCCGCCATTGGCAGCTGCGTAGCCGGAGGTATTTCCCTGACCCGTTTCGGCCGTTTTAGAACTGATATTTACAATGGGTCCGCCGGAGATTTTTAAATAAGGCAGGGCGAAATGTGCCATAAGATAATAGTGTACCAGATTCTTATGAAGGCTTTCCATAAACCGGTCGTAATTTCCAAACTCAAGAGATACGCCGTCATTGAGGCCCGCATTATTTACCAGACCATCGATGCGTCCTAAATGCTCCGCAGTTTGTCGGATCGCTCTCTCACAGCCTGAAGGATCATTCAATTCCGCTTCCACGCAAAATACCTGCCCTCCATTGCTTTCGATTGCTCTTTGCAGGCGCTCGTTATCTTCCCTGTTCCTGCCGATGATCACTGGTATTGCGCCTTCTGCGGCCAGAACCCTCGTGATGCCCTCGCCGATGCCTTTCGCCCCTCCCGTCACTATGATTATTTTATTTTTTAATCCCAGATCCATACAATCTTATTGAGTCAGCTGATAAAACCTTTCGGCATTTGCATAAAAAAAATTCGTCTGCTCTGTTAAGGTAAATGATTTAAAATAATTTTTTGCCAGGTCTAAACCATCAGCATATTCAGCAGCTACCAGACATACGGGCCAGTCAGAACCAAACATTATTCTATTCATTCCAAAAACCCGCACGGCAATATCCAGATACGGATGGAAATCTTTCGCACTCCAGCGATTCCAGTTGGCCTCGGTAAAAATCCCGGATATTTTACAAAATACATTTTCGCAGGTTGAGAAACTCGACAAGACCCTTTCCCATTCAGTAATTTTTTTGTCCCTGATAAAAGGCTTGGCAAGGTGATCAATGACGAATCTCTGATTGGGAAAAAGCCTGGCCAGTTTTTCTGCAAAAACCAGCTGATCGGGACGTATAAGCAAATCAAAACTGAAACCGAAAGAATTGAACAGACCTATGCCGGTTTGAAACTCTTTGTTCAGCATAAGATCTCTTTGCTTTTCATCCTGCAATAAAAAACGGAAACCCTTTATTTGACGAAATTGCTGATAGTAGCTGAGACGCTCGCCCAAATTCGCAGATCGCGGGTCGATCCATGCCACAAGCCCCTTTATAAAAGAATACCCGCCAGCTATTTTCAATAAAGACAAATTCCCGTTTTCTGTTGCCTCTGACTGAATTAACAGAGTTCCCTCTACCCCATTTTTGTTCAGCAAAATCTCCAAATCAGATGGCAGGTAATCATTCCTCAGAATCTGCATTTCATCCGTGATCCAGCGATCCCTTTCAGGATTATATTTCCAAAAATGCTGATGTGCATCTATAACGGGAAACAACATATTCTGCCTTATCTCTTTTCGTCCAGTTTAAATAATCTGTCCATGAGTGTCCATTTAACCTCCTCAGGTGCCCAGGGTAATCTTTGCTGGAAGCCGGACATCAGTTCCTCCCATTCCTGAACAACGGGATTGGCCATGTCCATGGCGGCTTTACTCTCGAAACTGAATTCATCTGACACCTGCATGATCATAAAAAGACGGTTGCCGGCGCGATAGATCTCCATATCCAGCACTCCCGCCCGTTCCAGGCTTTCTTTAATTTCGGGCCACACATTTTTATGATACTCTTCATATGCCTTTATCGCAGTGTCAGTTTCTTTCAGATCGCAGGCCAGGCAATATTGTTTCATATCTATTATTAAGTGAAAACGGAACGTATAGTGACTGAATATACGCAATTGCAGGAAGTCTTGGCACTAGTCAAATAATTCCTGCTGATCCTGCTTTTTCTTCTGCTCCCATTCCATAGATACCGATTTGGCATATTCCGTCAGTTTCACACCTGCCGCCTTCCAACCCATCACCTCTACGGCTTTGACCGTTTTAATTTTAGCTTTTCTAATTTGTGCTCCGCGGCCGGATTGCACGATTAAAATGGGTTCGTCTTCTGTACTGACGGCTTCAAGTCTATTTCCTTCTCCTTCTTTTATAAAGAAAAATTTATTACGGAGGGAATTGGTTTCGATTTTAAAGCGCTTGATGGAATATTGCGTTTTTTCATTGTCCAGATATATAGCGGTCACAATTTTTTCGGGTACAAATTTTTCAATCAGTAAAATCTTATCGGCATCAAAACGCTGGGTTAGCTCCTGGTCCGTTATTTCATAGTTACCATCCTGATAGATCACCAGAAAACGATCCTCCGCGGTGAATTTCCCCAGAAAGCTGCCCTTTTCTTCAGTATTCAGTCGGCCAAAAACTTCATCAAACCAGAGATTTCTGGCGTTAAGGGTTGCTTTTCCTGCCTGCTTAAATTTGACAGTCCGGATAGGATATTTGGTTACCTGATTGCCCAGCGAAGCCCTTGCTTTAATTTCAAGAGTCTGAAAATCAAAATCGAATTCCTTATGTCGTGCCGAACAGGCCGGACTTAGAATAACCCGCACCAGTTCCGCTTCCCCATTCTGATTTGCCGAGAAATACTGCACTTTTGCTTTTTCGGATTTGGTAAGATCGTATTCTTTCTCCCTGGTAACCCCCGTCACATTGAAACGTTTGGAATAGCTGATACCGGTTTTTGCATCAGCATAAATCATATTGTACGTGGTTCTTTCGTCATTTTTCTGAAATATACCCACATGAATAATGTCCTTACCTATAAATGTCTTTTCGGCCACTTTCACAATCTTCATCGTTCCCCCCCGGGTGAATGCAATAATATCATCCAGATCGGACGCCTCTGTTATAAATTCATCTTTTTTCAATCCCGTTCCAATAAACCCTTCCGATCGATTTACATAAATCTTTGTATTGGCAATGGCAACCTGTTTAGCCTGTATCGCTTCGAATGGACGAATTTCAGTCTTTCTTTCCCTGCCCTTTCCATATTTACGCAACAACTCTTCAAAGTAGCGGACGGCAAAATCGACCAGGTTACTGAGGTCGTATTTCACCTGTTTAATTTCAGATTCCAGTGATTTAATCTGGGTGTTCAGCTCGTCAATATCCAGTTTGTATATACGCCTTACCGGTTTCTCCGTTAATTTAACGATGTCTTCCCGGCTGATGTCTTTTTTCAGTTGTTTACGAAAAGGTTCAAATGCCTTTGCAATTGCCAGTAACACTTTTTCCCAGGTTTCATGTTTCTTTTCAAGCTCCTTATAAATTTTTTCCTCGAAGAATATCTTTTCAAGAGACGTAAAATGCCATTTTTCCTGTAATTCCTGCAGTTTGATCTCCAGCTCTCTCTTCAGCAGTTCTTTAGTTAAATCGACCGAATTCCTGAGTAGTTCGGGCATGGAAGGGAACTCCGGTTTTTGTTTGTTGATTACGCAGGCACTTGGAGATATACTGATTTCGCAATCGGTAAAAGCATACAGGGCATCAATGGTAATATCCGGTGAAATGCCCTGAGCCAGGTCCACCTGTATCTCCACTTCCGCCGCAGTATTGTCGGTTACTTTGCGGATGCGTATTTTGCCCTGGTCATTCGCTTTGATAATAGAATCGATGAGCTGGCTGGTTGTAACTCCATAAGGCACATCACGGATTACCAGGGTTTTTTTATCTGTTTCTTCAATATGCACCCGAACACGTACCCGGGCTCCGCGTTTACCTTCGTTGTAATTGCTGACATCAATCATTCCCCCTGTCTGGAAGTCGGGGAAAAGATCAAATTTTTTACCCCGCAGGTATTTGACGGCAGACTGGCATATTTCACAAAAATTATGGGGGAGAATTTTAGTGGCCAATCCAACGGCGATTCCCTCTGCACCCTGGGCGAGTAATAACGGGAATTTCATTGGCAGGGTGATGGGTTCGTTTTTTCGCCCATCATAACTCAACTGCCAGTCTGTGGTTTTAGGATTGAAAGCTACCTCGAGCGCAAATTTGCTGAGTCGCGCCTCAATATAGCGGGCTGCTGCCGCATCGTCGCCGGTACGCACATCGCCCCAGTTTCCCTGCGTTTCTATCAGCAGGTCTTTTTGGCCCAGATTTACCAGCGCCTCTCCGATTGATACATCCCCGTGCGGATGATATTGCATTGACTGGCCAATGATATTGGCCACTTTGTTAAACCGGCCATCGTCCATTTCCTTCATGGAATGGAGTATGCGGCGTTGAACGGGTTTTAAACCATCCTGCAGGGCAGGAACTGCCCGCTCAAGAATGACATATGATGCATAATCCAGGAACCAGTTTCTGTATTGACTGGTAATTCCGGTTTCATTAGTCAGGAAATCTTTATTCGTCATAGGTGACCGCAAAGATATAGCGCCTGAATCAAAAGTCCGCCTATTCAGCAGATCTGACCGGCTGACATATTTCGGCAACTATCCCTATATTCACTTTGCAATAATTTTTTCTATGCCAAATTATGCGGGTCAGACTCGGATTCTAGCAGCTGTGGACTGCATCATTTTCGGATTTGACGGTGAGAGCCTGAAAGTACTTCTGATGAAGCGTGGTATTGAACCCGAAATAAACAAATGGAGCCTGATCGGCAGCTTCATGAACAGGTCAGAAAGCCTGGAACAGGCAGCCACACGCGTTTTGAAGAAATTTACGGGTATAGAAGGCATCTACATGCACCAGTTGAGAACCTTCAGCGAGCCCGACCGGGATCCACAGGAAAGAACCCTGTCTACTGCTTTCACCAGCCTAGTTGATATTCATCAGTATGAAAAACAAATTATCCGGGATTACCACGCGGAATGGTTTCCGGCGAATAAGAAACCCCGTTTGATTTTTGATCATGAAAGCATGTTCAAAATGGCCCAGCAGGAACTCAGGTACCAGGCGGCCTCACATCCTATACTTTTTGAACTACTACCCGAAAAATTCACGATCCCTCAGCTGCAGAGTTTGTATGAAGGGGTTTATGAAACCCGGTTCGATAACCGGAACTTCAGCCGTAAAGTGTTGAGCACGGAACTGCTTATCAAACTTGCGGAGAAAGATAAGTCCGGCTCAAAAAAGGGCGCGTTTTACTACAAACTAAACCGGAAAAAGTACAAGGCGGGTTTCAGATCTTTCATGAATTTTATTCCGAATCCTGACCGTTTTGCCATTCTGCGATAAAATATTTTAACAATTCTTGGCAGTTACCTAATAAATGTTAATTTGACATGAATTTTTCCGGCGTTCCAGATGAAGAGGAATTTCCCATTTATACATTTCGCAATCGTTAAAAGGTCTGTTGCCGGGATTGAAATAAGTGCTGCTATAAAAAACTTAACACCGGAAACAGCATGAGTGCCTACCGCCAAATACGCGAAGAAGCCTGGGTTGCGAACAGACAATTATCTGCACTTGGACTGGTCATCCTGAATTTCGGCAATGTCAGCGTGGCCGATCACGAAAAGTCTGTATTCGCAATTAAACCCAGTGGCATTTCTTATGAGACTTTGAGACCGGAACAAATGGTAATTGTCGATTTGAAGGTGGAAATTCCTTCATGGAAGACTATACCTACCACTTCGAGCCGGGGGCTGAAATGGTATTGGGCGCTCATATGCTGGAAATTTGTCCGTCTATTTCTTTTGAAAAGCCATCCTGCGAAATACATCCGCTGGGTATTGGTGGGAAAGATGATCCGGTGCGACTGGTTTTTAACGGCCATGAGGGGCCAGCACTAAACGTGTCCGTCATAGATATGGGCGAAAGATTTCGTATGGTTGTCAATACTGTAGAAGCCGTTAAACCACCACAGGAGTTACCCAAACTTCCGGTGGCCCGTGTGTTGTGGAAACCCAACCCGGATATAAAAACATCTTGTACAGCGTGGGTTCTGGCCGGTGGAGCCCACCATACCTGTTTTAGTCAGAATTTAAGTGCGGAATGTCTGGAAGACTTTGCAGCGATGGCCGGAATTGAGTTTGTATTAATAGGAAAGAATACTGATATTTATCAATTCAAAAATGAATTGAGGTGGAATGATATGTATTACAAGATAAATGGGTAAACATTCATCTGCCTTTTTATAAAACGATTGCTGACCGATGAACAACAAACTTGTTTTTTCTGACTATCTGGTATTTGTGCTATACCTCCTGCTCGTCGGATCTTATGGATATTGGATTTATTCTAAAAGAAAAAGCAAGGAGCACGATTCCAAGGGTTTTTTCCTTGCTGAAGGATCGCTTACCTGGTGGGCCATAGGCGCCAGTCTCATCGCATCTAATATTTCCGCTGAGCAATTCATCGGCATGAGCGGGAATGGTTTTTTTGTCGGTGTAGCTGTATCTGCATACGAATGGATTGCGGCCCTCTCACTGATCATCATTGCCATTTGGTTTATTCCCATATACCTGAAAAATAAGATTTACACGATGCCGCAGTTTCTAAAAACGCGGTACAACGAAACAGTCGCCATGATCATGGCCATACTGTGGCTGTTCATTTACATATTTGTTAACCTCACTTCCATTTTATATCTGGGCGCCGTGGCTATCAGCGGCCTGTTGCCGGAAAGCAGTGTATACGATTATTTGCATATCGTAATGATCGCCCTTGCTGTTTTCTCCATTTTTATTACGCTGGGTGGAATGAAAGTGATCGGCTTCACCGATGTGATTCAGGTTACTGTTTTAATTGTCGGCGGACTGGCCACCTCCTACATGGCACTAAACAAAGTAAGTGGTGGTCATGGTGCTATACTGGGCTTTCAAACCCTGATGCGCGAAGCGCCCGAACATTTTCACATGATTTTTAAAAAACCCACGGCCGACACGTCCCAATTGGATATCGATAAATATCTGCTTCTGCCGGGTATTCTGATGTATGCCGCCGGTCAGTGGATAGTGAACCTGAATTACTGGGGCTGTAATCAATACATCACCCAGAGGGCATTGGGCGCAGATCTGACGACTGCCCGCAATGGCCTCCTGTTCGCAGCCCTTCTTAAACTGATTATGCCCATGATCGTGATGTTGCCGGGTATAGCGGCTTATGTGCTGATGAAACAGGGTCATTTGCCATCGATGGAGCACCAGAATATGGATCATGCTTATTCTGCAGTTTTAGGATTTTTACCAGCAGGTTTAAAAGGACTTTCCATTGCCGCACTAACCGCTGCCATTGTCGCCTCTCTGGCCGGCAAAATCAATAGTATCTCCACTATTTATACTTTAGATATATACAAAAAATATATTAATAAAGAAGCAACAGAACAAAAAACGGTTTGGATGGGAAGGGTTGTGGCTATTGTCGCTCTGATTATAGCTATCCTGTTTACCTGGAAAGATGTATTGGGTATCAGCAGCGCCGGCGGCTTTACTTATATTCAGAAGTACACAGGATTTATCAGCCCGGGCGTTTTCGCCATGTTCATGCTGGGAATGTTTTGGAAAAGAACAACAGGCCCCGCGGCTGTCGCTGGAGTTATTACAGGGGTTACACTGTGCTTTTTCTTTAATGAAGTGGCTCCTGGCTGGTTTGGAAATAATACCTGGTTATACACGGCCTATCCAAATGGCAAGGGCGGCTATGAAATACCCTTTCTGATCGCGATGGGACTATCTTTCTTTTTCACCGTGCTGATTATGGTTTTGATCAGCCTGGCCGGGCCAAAAATAAATGCCAAAGCTTTTGCTCTCGATACCTCGATGTTTAAATTAAAACCGCAAACGACAGCGCTGATAGTGATCATTCTGCTATTGCTTGTGGCGCTTTATGTAAAATTCTGGTAAATAGATGATCCGCACCTGCCCCTATTGCGCACCCTGCATGGCATCCTGGGCTCCTGAGGTGTTCATATTTTTTCTTTTAAAAACAGAGACGTCCAATTTTCCAAAACGATAAGTGAAATTCACTTTGACCAGCTGCGGATCACGGATGCGATTATATTGCTGTGTGAAAAACTGACTCTCTGAGTACTGATCTGTCCACCGTGTCCTGAATATATCCGCCATCGACACACTGATTGAAGCCGCATCGTTTTTGAGAAAACTTTTACTGATCGCCGCGTCCACTGCCCAGAATGAGGATATATAACCCTGTGAGGCACTCTGAACACCTGCATTTCCCCCGGGACCGCCACCCTGCTGACCGGCGCTGGAATTAACAGGCAGGTTGGATTTAGACTGATAAAAACCGGTAACCTGCATTTTTAATTTCCAGGGAAGTTTAAAATTTGCATTTAATTTTCCGAACCAGCTCCACAAAGCAGGTTGTGAAGTCGTATTGACATTTGTAATATTTATATAGGAATTATATACATTGATATTTGTTGTCAGATCGAACCAGCTGGTGAATGTATTGACAGCGGTAAATTCAGCTCCAACGGTCTGACTATAATTCGCATTCACCCAGGTATTCACAAAATCCTGTTTACCCGTAATGGCATTCGTAAAAGTATCCAAATAACGTGTAATCAGCTGATTGGTTCTCTTGTAATACAGAGACGCCAGAAACGTGTTATTTCCTTTCAGCGTTTTCAGATAGGAAAACTCAAAGGAGTTGGTAAATTCAGGCAGCAGATTGGGATTGCCTCTGGATATATTAAGACTATCTGAATAGTTGGTAAAGGGAATCAGCTGAAAGAAATTGGGCCTGTTGATACGTCTTGTGTAACTCAGCTGCAGCTCCTGCTTTCCCCCCAGCTTCTGGCTTAAAAATAAAGAGGGAAACAGACTGATTGGATAGGAATTGCTGAAATTCATTTTTTCATTGATAAGTTCTCCCGTATAGTTTGAACTTTCAGCTCTGAGTCCCGCCTGATAACCAAAATCCTTAATTGCAGAAGTAAATGAAAGATATGCTGCATAAACATTATTCGTATTGTTATAATTTGTAGAGGCCTGCGGAACCAGATAGAAATCATTGTTTCCGATCGTGTCATAATAAGTATACGTATTACTTACGAGGTGCTGTGTGTTCATCCTTAAACCTGCCTCCAGTTTCGTTTTCGCATTGAAGGGATGGACATAATCTGTTTGTATCGTCAGAAATTTATTTGTGCCGTTACCATTGATTTTTTGCTGTTGCGTACTGCCGACAGCCGATCCTGGCTGACCAACTAAAAAATTGGACGTGGTAAGGGCATCGTTTACATTTTTTCCCGCGAAATAATTTGCGTCGGCAGTGATGTTTTCTCCTTCCCGGGGAAACAGGTGTTTAAATGCAAACTGAAGACCATTTGCATCAAAGGTTCTTTGTGTATTTACATTTCTGTCACTGTATCCCGTCTCCTCGCCGCTGGGCAGGAAAACGCTATTGGTAATATTCAATACCTGATCCGGCTTCATTTCGCCATGTACATGCACGCCGGTTAATGAAAAAGTAGTCCTGTTGGTTACAAAATAGTCGAGACCCAGACTCCCGAAGCCAAATGCACCATGATTTTTTTCCACCTGAGATTGGGCAATTGAAGTGGGCGTATCCGTAAGATTATACCGGTCAACACTTCCTGTTGTTACACTTCTGTTCTGATTATAAAAGCCATTCGCGGTAAAATTAAATTTATCCTGCCGCAGATTAAAATTAACGCCCCCGTTTATCGCTCCGCGGCTATCTACACCGGCACGTACATTACCATTATAACCGGTTTTTCGATTTTTCTTCAAAACAATATTGACTATACCGGCACCCCCACCCGAAGCATCAAATTTTGCAGACGGATTCGTAATCACTTCTACGCTTTCAATGGCATCAGCAGGAATCTGATCGAGAGTCAGCGTTGTGGGGCGACCATCCACATATAAAATAGGCGGGGCATTTCTCAGCGTAAGGTTTCCGTCAATATCCACGTTCACAGAAGGCACATTTTTCATAACGTCCATGGCAGTTCCACCCGCATTCACAAGGTCTTTTTCCACATTGTATACTTTCTTATCAATATCCATTTTCAAAGTCGCTTTGCTGGCTGTTACTGTAACCCCCTGAAGTTGGGCCACGTCGATCACGAGTTTTATATTTCCAAGGTCCTTATCAAAGCCATTAATCGTACTGCTCATCGCATTGACTGCCTGGGCCGGATCCGTCACATTTTTAGGAATACCCCCCGCCGGCATTTTCATCTGAAACATCACCGTTTGTTCTACAGGCTTGTATCCGGTAGCTGATATTTTAAGTTTCAAAGCCCCGAAAACCGGCAAGTCCTCAAAACTGAATTCACCCTTGGAATTAGTAGTAAGTCCCTTTAATAATACCTGCTTTGATTTCTTGGTCGCCGAGTCAAATTTATTATGGAGTAGTAAAACAGTTGCTTCTGAAACGGGTCTGCCCATACTGTCAACCAGTTTGCCATACACGTGTCCCATATTAGGCACGTTTTTACCTCCGCCCGGAAACTGGGCTTTCAAAGAAGAAACGCATACAACGAACAGGATCAACACCAGCAATTTTTTCATAATATCCTTTTGTAACCGTAAAACTAGCTTGAGGTAATTGAATTTCCCCTGTCTTTGAGACAAGCGGTTAAAATTCCGCGACCAAATGCGAATTCACTTATTGCCCTGGCCAATCAGCTTCATCAGTTCTTCTTTATAAAGATCACTCAGGGGAAGTTCAAGTTCACCCAGAAATACAGAACTTCTGCGAATAGCGGTAATAGAGTCCATTGAAATAATGTATGACTTATGAATTCGGAAAAACCTGCCAGGAGGCAGTTTTTCCTCTATCGATTTCATGCTCATGCGGATAATCAGGGGTTTAGATTCGGCGGTATGGATTTTCAGGTAGTCTTTTAATCCTTCAATCACACGAATATCTGAAAAAACAATTTTGATTAACCCGTATTCGGCATTTACGAAAAAGTATTCAGGCCATGTAAGAGATTCCTGTTGAATATTTTTTTTCAGCCTGTAAAAGTCAATCGCTTTATTACACGCCTTAAGAAATCGTTCAAATGGTACAGGCTTTACCAGGTAGTCGATTACATCCAGATTAAACCCCTCCAGTGCATATTTTTCATAGGCGGTGATCAGAATAACCATGGGTCGAACGGCAAGTGACTGAAGTAACTGAAGACCTGTGAGTCCGGGCATTTGAATATCTAAAAAAATCAGGTCCACTTCCTGCTTGTTTAATACAGACAGCGCCTCCATGGCCGTATTACAGGACGCAACCAGTTCCAATCCGGATACCTGCCGGATATTATCCTGCAAAAGCGCCAGCGCCAGAGGCTCATCATCAACAGCCAGGCATTTCATGAAGAATGTAGTTTAATCTGCAATGAAACAGTAAACAATCCCTTTCCCTTTTCAATGGTAAGCATATGCTTCTGACCGTACAACAAATTCAACCTCCTGATCACATTGGGCAAGCCTATGCCCGAAGTCCGGTCCTTTATTTCCAAAGTAGCTGCGTCAAATTTATTTTTCACACGAAAATCAATCAGGCCACCGGATATTTTAAGTGAAATATCGATTAAAGGATCCTCTATGCTTCCAGTACCATGTTTGAACGCATTTTCAATAAATGGGATTAGCAACATTGGCTCTATGAGTTGATTGTCACCCGGATCCATGTCGAGCCGGATAAATAACGAGCTGGCATAGCGGATTTTTTGCAGCTCGATATAACTATGTATGTACTCTGTTTCCCGCAGTAAAGTAACAGATGCCTCATCGGATTCATATAACATATATCGCATGAGGCCCGATAGTCGAATCAAAGAAGGCTCAAGCAGATCCGACTTCAGCCTTGCCATGGCTACCATATTGTTGAGCACATTGAACAGGAAATGCGGACTTACCTGCGACCTTAAAAAAGAAAGTTCTGTTTTAAGGTTCTCATTTTCCTTTTCCTTCATCAATTGCTCGGTTTTTACCTTATCTGTAATAAACCAGTAAACCGTGCTCATGGCCCAGATAAACAGATATGGAAAAATGGCAAACAAATATTCCCTGTGAAAACCCGAAGCCTGTCCGGCTTTAGGAAATATATTGATGATGAAAAGAAAAACAACCAGCAATAAAACAATTAGAAAAATATAATATCCGATCTTCTTCCTGTTTAATAAACGGGGAATCAGCAAGAGCGCATTAAAATAAAAAAACAGGATACAACATGCATCAAAAATCAGCGACCGGATATTAAGGAGTGCCCTCCAGTTCATTCGGCTCTGATCCGGCTCCCGGTGCAGGATAACAGGAAGGGAGAAAAGGACCAGCCATGCCAGGATATGAAAGCTGACAACAATAAATGTAGAACGATACCAACGTGTGCTCATGGGACCTGCATCTGCTGCAAGTTCTGCATTAATTGGTCATCCGAAAGTCTGCCTGCGACAAAATGCCCTTTTTTAGAGATGAAAAGCCTCTAAAATACCATTTTATTCTGACGCAGGCTGAACATCGGGTTTCCGAACGGGGCTTTGAATGCCTGAAATGAATATGGAATTTATATCTGCGTGCATCTTGTCAAAGTCTTATAACAATTTAACCCAGGAATTATGTCGGAAATAAATGCTCAGGTTACCAGTAGTCAAAGAAAAAAATCCGGAGGAAAGAGATCCAAAATATTGTCAACCCGGGTTGATCTAACCCCAATGGTGGACCTGGGTTTCCTATTGATTACTTTCTTTATATTTACCACGGCCCTGAGTCTGCCCAAAGCGATGCATCTTTATTTACCCAAAGACTCAAAGGATCCCAATCTTTCCAGGGAATCAGCAACACTTACCCTTATTCCTTCCGGAAATGACAGGTTATATTCTTATGAAGGAATCGATCTGTCGAAAATGCAGTCTGCATCGTACAATTCGCTGAGGGCAATCATTCAAAATAAAAGGGCCCGTACAAATCCTTCCGATTTTATGATTATTATCAAACCGACCAGCACCTGCAGCTATAAAAACACGGTCGCCTTACTTGACGAAATGATAATTAATCAGGTAAAGCGCTATGCCCTGGTTGACATCAGCAGGGATGACACAAAATGGCTTTCCGGAAAAGAGCAATAAAAAACCCCCGCAATAAACTGCGGGGGCAATGATTAGCGTATGTGCTTTTGTTATGATTTCGGCATTACAAAAATAGAAGGATCGATTGTCTTATTCAATTCGATTTTATTTACGGTCGTAGTTACCGAAAATTGTCCGCCATAGCTGATTTCTATGCCATAGGGGAAAACCAGTCCGAGATCGCCTTTCTTGAAATTGGTAAATGTAGAAGATACTTCCATCGTTTGTCCCATAAATTGGGCTGAGGTAGACAATTTCGTCATATAGTAAGTGGTTGCATCAATATACACGGTCGTTTCTACGCTGTCTTTATCGGTCACTTTCAATTTGTATGCATTTCCGTCCTTCCCCAGCAGTTCCACTTTATTGCCCTTGGATGCGTAATTATACAAAGGACCGGTAACATCCAGTTTAGCACGGCTTTGCTTTAGCATTTCTTCAGGAAGTGCCGTTGGGCTGGTAGCACCTGCAAATGGATTTACCTGCCAGCCGCCCTTATCAGTTACACACATGATAATCGTTTGCCCGTTTATCTCAGAAACCAGTTTATACCCTGCTCCATTAACAACATTGATGGTACTTGGACCTTCAGAACCCATGACCTGAGAGGTATTTTCCATATAAACCGTTTTAATCTGCTGAAGCTTGTCTTTCCCTCCGATTGCATCGACGTATTTATTTACAATTTCGTCGACAGTCTGGGCATGTGAAACACTCATACTAATGATGGCCATCATAAAAGCCATTCCCATTTTTACCAATTTCATAGTTCTGTTTTATTTAATTAGGCGATAAAGATGCCAATTTTTATTTAAACCGCCATCCCGGTTTTTTTCCGCTTAGAGTAAACTTATTTTCCAAAACCGTAAGCTGATGAGTCCGAAAAAGGGTTCTTTTGCGCGATGAAACAGCTCGGATCTCTATGCCTTTTCGCTTTTTTATTTCATTTAAGTACTGAAGCTCAGAAGTTTACAACAACTAATGCGCAGAAATTGATCATGACGAACGAGGACTCCCTGAATTCCGGGACAAATACCCAGAAAACAGTTATTTCCGGATATGGCAGTGCTTTTTATCAGCGCAATTTCAACCAGCAGCAGTCTACCGCCACCCTGGAAAGAGCCGTTTTATTTGTTGGTCACCAATTTTCGCAAAAGATTTCTTTCTTTTCAGAATTGGAAATTGAAAATGCGAAGGTAGAAGGCGGCGTCAGCAATAACGCGGAAATTTCCATGGAGCAGGCTTTTCTGAAGTTTAACCTGAACGCGCATCAGTATCTGATTGCCGGGCTGTTTGTTCCAAGAATCGGCATACTCAATGAAAATCACCTGCCCGTTAATTTCAATGGTGTGGAACGCCCGATAGTAGAAACATTTATTATTCCGGCTACCTGGCGGGAACTGGGTATTGGTTTCTACGGAAACAGTGAAAAAATTCCGTTGAACTACAGCGTAGCCATTTTAAACGGACTGGAGGGACAGAATTTTCAGCACGGCACCGGGATCAGAGGAGGCAGAGCAGAGGGCAATCTGGCTTCTGCCAATAATATTGCCATTACAGCTGCCCTGCAATATTACTGGCAAAATTTCAAATTCCAGATCTCCGGGTATACAGGAGGTACAGTAACGCTCAGTCCCAGAGGATCCGACAGTCTCGGATTGAACAGCGGGGCATTTGGAACTCCTATTTATCTCGGTGAAGCGGATGTTCAATTTGATAAAAACGGATTTTCCGCGAAAGCGCTGGGCGTTTATATCAGTTATCCTGATGCAGGAAAAATGAACACGGTGTATGGAAATAATACCGCAACAGGTATGTATGGTGCATATGCCGAGCTGGCCTATAACTGGCTATATAAAACGAATAGCAAGGCGAGCTTTATCAGTTTCGTACGTTTCGAAGCACTCGATATGAATTCGGGTATTGCCGCCAAAGGGGAAGGGATTTACGATGGAACAGAAAAGCAGACCCATGTAATTGTTGGGCTGGGTTATTTACCGCTGCCAAATGTAGTAATCAAAGCCGATCTGCGTTTGCTCCATACGGGTCCGCAGAATCCGGCACTGGTAATTAATCCCGCACCCAACGCTTTGCCGTACCAGCAAAATAACCAGTTTTTGAATCTTGGAATCGGCTATTCATTTTAAATCAAAAACAGGTTTCATGCAAATTGAACGTAGAAAATTTATAACATCAGCCTGCAAAGCCTGCCTTCTTGCAGGCGCGGGTATTTTGATAACCGATCTCATTGCCTGCAGTCCGTCTGCTAAAATTACCCGCTTACCTGTTAATGGAAATGCAGTCAGTCTGCCTTTGACCTTATTTACAAGCGCTCCCATACAGATCGTTCGTCCTGAAGGATGGATTTATGATATTGCCGTTAGAAAAATATCTGCGGATCAGTACGAAGCGATTTTTCTACAGTGCACACACCAGCAGAATCAATTACTGGTAAATTCAAATGGCTATACCTGCACACTGCATGGCAGCCGTTTTAACCTGGAGGGCGAAGTCGAAAAAGGCCCCGCTGAAATTCCCTTAAAAAGATTTGCCACTACGGTTAATCAGGCACAGCTGATCATCCAACTCAAATCATAACATTTAAACAAACAGAATGAAAAATTTATTCTTTATATCTATATTTTTTTTATTTGCCCTGGTTTCCTGTCATAAGGCGACAGAAAACGGCTCTCCCACTCAAAGTTTCGATAGTCTGGAAACAGATGTGATCACTGATTTTACGAACAACATTGTTTTTTTCAGGTACAATTCACTGTTGAGTACAAGTCTGATTATGAATACCACCATCCAGACGCTGGTATCAACTACAACCGATGCAAATCAGGCACAGGCAAAAACGGACTGGAAAACCCTACGCGCCAACTGGGAACAAAGCGAAGGTTTTCTGATTGGCCCAGTAGAATCAAATGACTACGATCCTAACACGGATACCTGGCCTACCGACTATGTACAGATGGATTCCATTCTGGCCAGCAATAATCCACTTACAACTGATGATGTAAAAAATCTCCCACAAAGTTTACGTGGTTATCACCCACTCGAATACATGATATGGGGAAAGGGGGGGAGCAAAACGTCTGGTCAGATTACTGACAGACAAAAGTTATACATGCAGTCTCTGATCGACGATATTCAGATCAATAATGTACAGGCTCTGTATAACGACTGGTTTCTTGGAACTGATAACTATTCTAATCAGGTCTTAACAGCTGGCAGGGGAAGTACAGAGTTCAGTACCCGGCAGGCGCTTTTCCTGAATATTGTTTCGGCAATGACCGATATATGCGGCGAAGTAGCCTCATCCAAAATGTATGAGCCCTTTGTAGCCCGGGATTCCACGATTACCGAATCTCCTTACTCAAGCAATACACTGATTGATTTTAAGAATAATATTCTTGGTCTTCAACAGGTGTACCTGGGATTGAACGGCGGTAAGGGAATTCACAACCTGGTCGCTGCTAAAAACCTGGATCTGGATCAGAAAATACAGGCGCAGATCAATGCGGCGATCAATTCGTTTGCGCAGATTACGGAAAGATATGAGGAAGCCATTTTTAATCAGCGAACGCAGGTTCAGAATACCATGGATCAGCTTGGTGCATTGAATACGCTTCTGGATACGGATCTGAAAAATTTTATTACGGTGAATATCAAAGATTAGGAGGGGAATGAAGAAATTATATATTGTTGCAGTTATCAGCCTGCTGGTGATTTCACTAAGCCGCTGTCATAAAGCCGAACTGGCTCCTGAATCAACCTATGATGACCGCTTGAGTGGCGGCAAGGCTACTGTGTTTGACGAAACTTCTCATGCTTTTACATTCGGTATTGAAGGAATGAGCGCCCGCGACGAACGTGTTCACGAACTGGGTGATCAGACTTTCGAAGCAAAATTTGTAGCCCCCCCGGCCACTGTGTTCGGCGGACTCGGTTCCATTTTTAATAATGTATCCTGCATTAACTGCCACAGGAACGACGGAGGCGGATTTCCTTCAACAGGCGCCGCCACTTCCGGATTACTCATGCGTATAAGCCGGTCCGGAACAGATCCGCACGGCGGACCACTTGCAGTGGACGGATTTGGTACACAGATCCAGGATCAGTCGGTTTTTGGATACAGCCCCGAAGCCAGTGTTTCGATCAGTTACACAGAATCACCGTTTACCTATCCTGACGGTACGACAGCCAGTCTGCGTGTACCCGCATATGGCTTGCAAAATCCATATATTCCATTTGGGGTACCCTTTATGCTTTCGCCAAGACTGGCCCCGCCATTAATTGGAATAGGCCTTCTGGATAATATACCTGAGTCAACGATACTTGGATTTGTAGACGAAGGTGACCAGAACGGAGATGGGATCAGCGGCAAAGCGAATATGGTTTATGATCCGGGTTCAGGTGAAACTAAGCTGGGTCGTTTTGGGCTTAAGGCAAATACCAATTCATTGCTAACACAGGTCGCTACGGCGTATCAGCAGGATATGGGTGTTACGTCTTATCTTCTGCCGGACGAAAGCACTCTGGGTCAATCCCAATGGCCTGCTTCAACCCATACCGGCAAACCTGAGCTGGCCGACAGCCTGCTCAATTTTGTAACTTTTTACGTAAGAACCCTGGCGGTTCCGGCAAGAAGAAATACAAACGATCCGGACGTACAGGCAGGTTCCGTCATATTTAATCAGATCAATTGCTCCGGTTGTCACCGACCTACAATCACTACGGGGCCGGATTTCAATCTGCCCCAACTGAGTGGCCAACGCATCCATCCCTACACAGATCTTTTGCTCCACGATATGGGACCGGGTCTTGCAGACAACCGTCCGGATTTCCTGGCCACCGGAAGCGAGTGGAAAACTCAACCGTTGTGGGGTTTGGGTTTGTTGCAAAAAACAACCGGAATTGCGTTTTATCTGCACGACGGACGCGCCCGCACAATTGAGGAAGCCATTCTCTGGCACGACGGAGAAGCAGCCACATCAAAACAATCTTTTACCCGGTTATCACAAACAGAAAGAACACAGCTGCTGAAATTTTTAAACTCACTCTGAGTTCCTGCGCCTTCCGCCTTATCTTCGGAACTAAATCGTGTTTTCATGAAAACAGGCGTTGTCGGTTATGGCGTAGCTGCACAGTTTATGCACCTGCCCTTCCTGGTTACCAATCCTCAATTTGAACTGACAACCATATTGCAGCGGCAAGGCGACTCGGCCGGCGAAAAATATCCTTCTGTGAAAATTGTGCGCAGCCTGGAAGAGATGCTGAAAGATGAAGCGCTTGAGCTGATAGTGATTACTACACCCAACGATTCGCATTTTGATTATGCCAAACAAGCGCTGGAAGCAGGCAAACATGTCGTGCTGGAAAAGCCATTTACAATTCATTCAGATGATGCCAGGAGTCTGATCGCTATCGCCAAAGAAAAAAACAGGGTCCTGAGTGTGTATCAAAACAGACGTTACGTTTCTGACTTCTTAACGATCCGAAAACTGCTAAAAGAAAATAAACTGGGTGAAATAGTAGAATTTGAAGCCCACTATGATCGCTATCGTCCGGAACAAAAGCCAAATGCCTGGCGGGAAGAGAATACTCCGGGCAGCGGGATATTGTATGACCTGGGTGCTCATCTGATCGATCAGGCTTTTTGCATTTTTGGTTTACCGCAATATGTAACAGCGGATATCCGCATTCAGCGCCCTCATGCAAGAACAACGGATTATTTCGAACTCTGGCTGGATTATGGAATATCAAAAATTATTCTAAAAGCGGGTATGCTTGTACGTGAGCCTGGTCCAAAATATGCAATCCACGGGAGACTGGGTTCCTTTCTGAAGTCCGGCGAAGATCCGCAGGAGGCTTATCTCCGCAGGGGCGTTCTTCCGACAGGCCCGGAATGGGGAAAGGAACCCGTGGAATTATATGGATTCCTCCATACTGAATCAGAAGGAAAAGAAATAAAAGAAAGGGTTCCTTCTCTTCCGGGTAATTACGGAGGTTTTTATGATGACCTTTTCCAATCCATCCGATATGGAAAGCCTCTTAAAGTAAAACCTGAACACGGATATAATGTGATCCGCCTGATTGAACTGGCTACAGAGAGCAGCGAAAAAAAATGCAGATCCGCGTGCACCCAGTTAATACAAATCGACTATCCTTAGACTACCAGCAGGCTGCAACCCCGTATATCGCTGTTATCCATCCTGCCCAAGACTTCGAAGCTACCATCTTCGTATAATTTTACCACATCATCTGTTGCAATAAAAGCACAGGAATCGCGGTTGGCGAGATCAATAATGTTTAGAAGGCCTTCGCCGGAACCGCGAACGGTCAGTGGATCATCTTCTTCACGAACCAGCATTTTCATCCAGGGAACAGGCTTGTAAATGCCATCGCCAAATGAATATGCCTGAGATAAAAGTTCCGTCATTCCATACTCGGATTGAATCGTTTGAACACCCAGCCTCTGTTTCAGCATTTCGTGCATTTCTGTTCTTGTCATTTCCTCCCTGCGACCTTTCATACCGCCTGTTTCCATTACAATGACATGAGGTAATTGCATCAAATGTTTTTCAGCAAAATCCAGAAGAGCGAAACTGACACCGATCAGAATCGTGCGTTGATTGTTTTTTTCAAGTTTAAGCAAAACGGAGTGCAGCTTTTCAAAATCATATAAATAAAAACCATTGTCGGCGTGCCCGCTCAGGCGCATCAATTCATCAACCATAAAAACCAGGGACGAGCCGGTTCTCTCCAGGTAAGCTGGTAACAATGCCAGAATACAGTACTGGTCCGGGGCGCCATAATAAACCCCAAAACCTTTAACGAAACTTTCACGATAAAGGCTGATCTCTTTTACAAAATGACGTGCAGGTTCCATGCCCGTGGTTCCGCTGCTTTCAAAAATAATTTCAGGAATAAAAGTTCCGCTTTGAACTGCGGTGGTTTTAAAAAAGGATACCGGAAGAAACGGTATCCTGAGCAGGTCTTTTACAGAATCCGGACCGGCACAAAACCGGTTTGCGAAAGACCGGTAAAGTGAATTTTCACGGTACTGATAACGAAATGTTTCCAGGGCCCTTTTACTGAATTCAGCGGGCAACCCGGGAACAATCTTATCGTATAGATAGGCAGAAGAATGGCTTTTCATATCCTTTATCTGGTATGGATTGTCGATTCAGAAGTTTAACCGGTGCAATACTAAAGCTTTTCGCGAAAATCCTTTAATTTGTGCTGTCCAAATCATATTCATGAAATCAGGTCGGCTTGTTTTGTTTTGCGTGTTTCTTGGCTTGCTTGGATGTAGCAAAGATCAGAATCAGTCGGGTCCCACGATCAAAATAAAGTCCTATACTGATCACGTAACCTCCGATGGCGCGTTCAATGCGGTTTTAAGTTATTCGCAGAAAAGCGGAAATTTATCCGGAGACTCTCTCTGGATTCTGCGTCACCGGTATAACCAGACGCCCATTCCGGGTGGCGAGGAAACCCCTGATACGCTGATGACTCTTCTGCCGGAAACGCCCAGTACAAATGTTGCTGAATTCAGCGTTTCGCTGGCCTGGGCAAATATCAGTTATGGAATCAATGGTGAAAATGATACATTCGATTTTAAATTCGTACTGGTTGACAATAAAGGGAATCATAGTGATACCGTTTCGACCGGTAAAGTTGTTGTACTTCAATAATTGTTTACATCTTGGTTTGGATCCGGAAAGTTTTTGACTATTTTCTATTTAGCAGTCTCTACATTTCCCTTTGTGCAGTTTTAATGACCTGGCAGAGCAGCCATGTGCTGCACCTGAATATTTCAAAAGACTATTACTGGTTTGTCTTTTTTGCAACGGTATGCAGCTATAATTTTCACTGGTATCTGACCCCGCCTTCTACAGCATCACCTGAGCGCAGTCAGTGGTCTCTGCGCCACAAGAATGCGCATCTGCTGTTGTATTTTGCAAGCATTATCGGCTCCGCATTTTTCTTTTACAAGTTGCGACAGCACTGGTTTGCTCTGTTTTTTGCCACCCTGCTTACTTTTCTTTATTCAGCTCCGAAAATACCCCTGCCGTATTTCAGGTTTCTAAAACAGGTGGCTATTGGCAAAACCATTTTCCTGACGACGGTATGGACTTATGTTACAGCTATTTTGCCCGTTTTTATTGCCGGACTGCATTTTAATCACGAAATGAAATGGTTTGCAACCAGCCGGTTTTTTCTGATCTATGCCATTTGCATGTTGTTTGACTATCGTGACCGGGCAGAAGACAAGGAAGAAGGAATCAGGACTTTCGTGAACTACTTCGATGAAACCGGCGTGAACAGGCTGTTTGTTTCCACCATTCTCGTATTTATTATTTTTACCTTTGCCCTTGTATTTTCGGGACTATCCTATATCTCCGTAATTGCGCTGGTATTCCCCGGGATATTCCTCCTGGCTCTTTTTCCATATGCCAAACAGAGTCAGTCAGACTACCTCTACTATTTCGTTCTGGACGGATTAATGATGCTTTCAGCTTTACTGATGGCCATACTGCCAATTTGATTATTTTTGGTCTTAAATTCCATACATGGCCAAAGCCGCCCGCATTGCTAACTCAAAAAAAACAATACTACCTCCGGTTTCGCTCGATTTCCTGAAAAAATATCTGAATACCCCCTCGCCGGTGGGTTTTGAAAGTGGCGGACAAAAAATATGGCTGGAATACCTGAAGCCGTATATCGATACCTATTTTACCGATGCCTATGGCACTGCCGTTGGAGTAATCAATCCCGATGCAAAATTCCGGGTCGTTATTGAAGCACATGCCGATGAGATCAGCTGGTTTGTCAACTATATCAATCCGGAGGGGCTCATGTATCTGAAAAGAAATGGAGGTGTGGATCATCAGGTAGCGCCCGGACAAAGAGTTATTATTCACGGCACCAAAGGCCCGGTGAAAGCCGTTTTCGGGTGGCCGGCTATACATACGCGGCTTGGAAATCCTGATGCTAAGGAAGTGAATCCCAGGGTCGACAACCTTTTTCTGGATTGCGGGGCCCGTAACCGTAAAGACATAGACGCATTAGGTATACATCCAGGATCTGTGGTCACTTACCAGGATGGCTTCGACGAACTGGCATATGACACACTGATCGCCAGAGCCTTCGACAATCGTATCGGTGGATTTATGATTGCTGAAGTGGCCAGACTGCTAAAAGAAAATAAAAAAAAGCTTCCCTTCGGATTGTATATCGTAAATGCAGTTCAGGAAGAAGTTGGACTAAGAGGTGCAGAAATGATTGCCAGAAAAATCAAAGCAGATGTCGCCATTATTACCGACGTAACCCATGATACCGCGACACCCATGGTAAATAAAATAGTGGAAGGTGACATAACCTGTGGAAAAGGCCCTTCACTGGCTTTCGGCCCCGCCGTACATAATCTTTTGCTTTCCTTCATACGGGATGTTGCAAAAAAGAAAAATATACCCGTACAACTCAGGGCGGTATCCAGAAGTACTGGCACAGATACAGATTCTTTCGCCTATGCCAATGAGGGATGCCCTTCTGTTCTGATTTCCATTCCTCTTCGATATATGCATACTACGGTGGAAATGCTCAACAGGAACGACATCGAACAGACTATCCTGCTGATGTACGAAAGTTTGCTGGCGCTAACGCCCAAAACGAATTTCAACTATCATTTATAATTTCGGTTTACCTTAAAATCTGGATCATGATCCGCAACAACTGGACAAAGAAAGAAATACAGGAAATATATGAGCTGCCCCTTTTGGAACTGGTATATCGCGCGGCGACCGTTCACCGCGAAAATAACAATACCGCTGAAGTTCAGGTTTGCACCCTCCTTTCGGTAAAAACCGGCGGTTGCTCTGAAGACTGCGCTTATTGCCCCCAGGCTGCCCGTTACCATACTGATATCAAAGTGCATGCTCTGATGCAGACAGAAGAAGTACTGAGATATGCTGAAAAAGCAAAACAGGCAGGTTCTACCCGTTTTTGTATGGGTGCCGCCTGGCGGGAAATCCGGGATAACCGCGATTTCGACAGGGTGCTGGATATGGTAAAAGGCGTAAATGCCATGGGAATGGAAGTCTGCTGCACTTTGGGTATGCTGACCGAATCGCAGGCTGAAAAGCTGGCCGATGCAGGTCTATACGCATATAACCATAACCTCGACACATCACCGGAATATTATGATGAGATTATCACCACAAGAACCTATGATGATCGTCTGAATACGCTGGGAAATGTACGTAAAGCCGGCATTTCTGTTTGTTGTGGTGGCATTATCGGCCTGGGAGAAACTCACGAAGATCGAATCAATATGCTCCGCACACTGGCTACCCTTCCCGAACACCCGGAATCAGTACCCATTAATGCTCTGGTCCGGATCAAAGGAACTCCATTGGAAAATAACCCTAAAGTGGATATCTGGGATATGGTTAGAATGATTGCCACCGCCCGGATACTGATGCCCAAAACGATGGTAAGATTAAGTGCCGGCCGCGCCGAAATGAGCATACCCGAACAGGCATTTTGTTTTATGGCAGGGGCCAATTCTATTTTTGCAGGTGATAAACTGCTAACTACTCCGAATCCATCTTTTGAAGAAGATAACGCGATGTTTGATTTACTCGGTCTCAATGCGATGGAAGCGTTCAAAAGCTTAAAGCCTAAAGCTGAAAGCCGAAAACTCAGTATAGAAGTGTAAAAACAAGAATTCCTCCATAGACATGGAGGAACTTTTTTTAACCCTTAAAACAACCAACATGAAAATCTTTGTGGTTGTATATATAACGTAAGGAAATTCCAATGGTTTAATAGCTCATTGTGAAAGGGCTGTTAATTAAGCCAACCCAGAAGAAAGCGAACATCAGCTCAAACAAAACGTTTCGTTTATCCTGCTCAGTTTAAATTTTTTCTACAAGAGCCAGATCCAGAACTTGTTGCATTGTTTTTACATAGTGAAATTTAACCCCCTTAATAAAATTTGAATCAATTTCACTGATATCCTTTTCGTTCTGCCAGCAAAGGATGACTTCTTTAATGCCGGCACGTCGGGCAGCCAGGATTTTTTCTTTAATTCCACCCACGGGCAGGACCTGTCCTCGCAGCGTTATTTCACCTGTCATGGCGAGATAAGGTTTTATCCTCTTACCGGTAATGGCAGAAGCCAGTGAGCTCATCATGGTTATACCCGCACTGGGGCCATCCTTCGGTGTACCGCCTTCAGGAACATGAATATGGAGTGTTTTTTTGGCAAAGATTTCGGTATCTAGTCCATATTTTTTTGCATTTGACTGGAGGTAGGTCAGTGCCGTCATGGCACTTTCCTTCATCACATTACCTAGATTTCCCGTCAGCTTCAGCTCGCCTTTTCCATCGCTGATACTTGTTTCTATAAACAGAATATCGCCACCTACATAGGTCCAGGCCAGACCTACGGCAACTCCTGGCATATTCGCCACTTTATAGATATCGTTGCTATACCGGGGTTTACCCAGCACTTTCTCTATGTCCTTCTCTGTGATAGACGCCTTCAGTTTGGCTTTGTAAGCGTATTCCTTGGCCTCATAACGCATAAGGGAGGCAAGCTGCCTGTCAAGCTCTCGAACACCACTTTCCCTCGTATAGTCGGAAATCACTTTAACCAGGTTTTTGTCTGACAGCGACAGACTGAGATTTTTAAGGCCGTGAGCCTCTTTTTGTTTGGGTATAAGGTGCCTTTTGGCAATCTCTACCTTTTCTTCAATGGCATATCCGCTGAGATCGATAATTTCCATACGGTCGCGCAGGGCGGGCTGTATATGGCTGATGTCATTGGCAGTCGCCACAAAAAGAACGCGGCTGAGATCATATTCCTGCTCAAGATAATTATCGTAAAAAGTATTATTCTGTTCGGGATCGAGCACTTCCAGCAGAGCAGAAGTCGGATCCCCCCTGAAATCGGTTCCTACTTTATCTATTTCGTCCAGAATAATCACCGGGTTGGATGATTTGGCCTTTTTCAGTGATTGTAAAACCCGGCCAGGCATGGCGCCGATATAGGTTTTCCGATGCCCGCGAATTTCACTTTCGTCGTGCAGGCCGCCAAGACTCATACGGACATATTTGCGACCAATGGCGGCAGCGATACTTTTGCCGAGAGACGTTTTGCCAATCCCTGGAGGTCCCACAAAACACAGAATCGGGGATTTCAGATCACCCTTAAGTTTAAGTACTGCCAGGTATTCCAGAATTCGTTCTTTCACTTTTTTCATTCCGTAGTGATCCTGATCCAGCACTTTTGACGCCTTTTTCAGATCGTACTGGTCATCCGTATATTCATTCCAGGGCAGATCCAGCATCAGGTCGAGGTGGTTGTACACAATGGAATAATCGGGTGTACTGGGATGCATTCTCTCTAGCTTTTCAATACCCTTTCTGAACACGTCCTTTGCGGACTGCGGCCATTTTTTTGATTCAGCTTTTTTCTGCATGTCGCGGATCTCCCGCTCATTACTGTCACCGCCCAGCTCATCCTTGATGCTTTTCAGCTGCTGCTGCAGAAAATAATCACGCTGCTGTTTATCGAGTTCCGTTTTTGTTTTATTAGTCAGTTTATTTTTCAGCTCCGCAAACTGCAGTTCTCTTTGCAGCAATTGCATCAGCAGGTCTGCCCTGGCTCTGATATGATCTGTAGCCAGCAATTCCTGCTTTTCTGTGAGTTCGGAATTGAGATTGCTGGATATGAAATGAATCAAAAAAGAAGGATTCTCAATATTTTTAAGAATGATAGACGCTTCAGTTGGAATATTCGGAGAAAGCTGTATGATCTGTGCGGCCAGGTCCTTGATATTGGAAACATAGGCCTCAAAATCCTGATCCTTCGGCGCCTCTTCTTCCTTTATTAACAATACCTGCGCTTTGAAATACGGGTCTTCCGTGGTAATTGCCCCAACCCTGAATCTTCTTTTACCCTGAAGAATAACCGTGGTTCCACCGTCGGGCATCTTGATCACCTTGATAATACGGGCTATGGTTCCCACATCAACCAACTCCTTCATTGTGGGATCTTCCACACTGCTGTCTTTTTGGGCAAGTACCCCAATCAGTTTATCTGTCTTGTAAGCGTCCGTAACTGCTTTAATGCTCTTATCCCTCCCAACCGTGATAGGAAGAACAACTCCAGGAAAAAGTACGGTATTTCTAAGAGGAAGAATGGGAATTTCTTTTGGAATTTCAGCATCTCCCAGATTATCGTGCTCCGTTTCGTTAATCGGGATAATAGGCATGAAATCCATCTCCTGTTCGCTGCGCTGAAAAAAAAGTTTTTCGTTCATATATCTTAAAAGGGTGACAAAATAACACCCATTTGGGCATTATTCTATCTTTTTATGGTTGAAGGCTTTAGGTTCAAGTTTGGTGCCATGCTCTGAAAGCCGGGCGCAAAAAGCCGAACGTCCGGGAGCAATGGTTTATTTCCCAAAATCTGACATGTTTATGGCTTATTGGCATAAAGATGATGTCGGGAAAAACCCGCCAGTCCGAGAACCTTTTTTCAAGGCTTCTTCAAGGCTTCTTCAAGGCTTCTTCGAGGCTTTAAAATTATAGTAGAATTGTTTTTCCGGCTGAGAGCCAGAAGCATATAAACCGTTAATTGAAAATCAACGGTTTATATAAATTAGGAGATAAAAAGGCAATTACAGAATTCTGAATCCAATATATAACTGAATACTCTGATTTTTCCATTTATCCTGATCGTCAATATCATTAAGATTAGTCAATCCGATAACATATCTGGCACCAGCCTTAAATCCGCCCAGATTTAACTGAGCTCCCCCAACCATGGCAAAATCACCGGATTTAAAAGCATTACTGGTGTTTCCAACTATATTCTGGCTGGAACTTAACAAGGTACTGAATTGAGGTCCTACCTGAATACTCAAAAGAGGTATCGGCTTAAATGAAAGAAGAATGGGAATACTCAGATAATTCAGGGTAACATCCCGGCTGTTGATGCCCTGTTCGTAAATCGTATTGAAATCGCTGGCTGTTTGAGTTTTAGTCTGACTGAACAGGAGTTCCGGCTGAATTCCAAAACTACTTGTGAAATTAAGTTCAGCAAAACCCCCGGCGCTAAACCCCCAGTTAAAGCCACTTTCAAATGAACGGCCATCAATTTTTGCCAGATTGGTTCCAGCCTTTATGCCAAAATGAAAACCCTGGGCCTGGATCCGGGATGCAGATAAAATCAAAACGGCTAACATGAGCAATCCTGCTTTCTTCATAAGTTGATGATGTTTAAAAGTGAGTTTTAATACCCCGAACGTAAAATTCCGGTTTTTGGTGGGCTGAGTTTTCATTTTAACAGCTCTTTAGTAACTGATTAAAAAAATTATACCAGCTCAATAAGGGTTATTTCGGGAAGGATGCCCACTCTTCCGGGATATCCAATAAAACCATACCCCCGGTTGACATATAATTTTTGTTTACCTTCTTCGTACAGTCCTGCCCACTGATCATAAACATATTTGACCGGACTCCATTTAAATCCGGGGAGTTCAATTCCAAATTGCATGCCATGGGTATGGCCAGCCAGCGTGAGATCGATATCGCCATATTTGGGTCTTACTTCCGCATCCCAATGGCTGGGATCATGGCTCATCAGAATTTTAAAGGGATATTTTTCCGCTCCCGGATAAGCTTCCCACATTTTACCATGTTTAGGAAAACGGGCTTTGGCACTCCAGTTTTCGATACCAATCAGGGCAATCTGTTGCCCGTTTTTCTCCAGCACAACATGTTCATTCATCAGCAGTCGCCAACCCATGTTGGCCTGAATATCTTTGAGATCCTGAATATTCTGATCCCGGGCCGCCTCTGTTGGCCACTTCACATAATCGCCATAGTCGTGATTGCCCAGAGTCGAGAAAACACCCATAGGTGCTTTCAGGCGGCTAAACACATCCTTATAATCCTCCATTTCGGTTGCCCGGTCATTGATCAGATCTCCGGTAAACAAAATGAGATCCGGTTTGAGATCGAGAATTTCCTGAACGCCCTTTTCCACCGCCTTTTTATTGTCGAAACTTCCCGAATGCACATCGGAGATTTGTACGATTTTCAAACCTTTGAAAGCTTCCGGAAGGTTTGGATAAGTAAGGGGAATCCGGTGGATATAATAGTTGTATTTATTGGTAAAACCATAAATCAGGGAACTCACCAGACCGCCGCCAATGCCAATGCCCAGCCAGCTCAGAAAAACAGATCTGGAAATCCCCTCGTTGACCAGACTTTCTCCTTCTGTATTTCTGAAAAATATTTTTGCAACAGCCCACTGAATAACCCGTCTCAGATCGTCGATGAGAAAAAAAACGGCAGCCAGTAATTTCGCGAAGAAAAATCCAACCACGGTGGCAAAAAGATAGTTGCGCAAGTTCTTTGGCCAGCGTTCTGTATTGAATAAAGGCAGCAGGATAAACAGGATGACAACTGCAATAGACAGGGTCCAGTAAGCCGTGAAAATGATTGATTTTGTGCGGGGGGAAGATCCCTGGCTGAGCATTTTCACAACCTGGAAAACATATAAGTCGATACACGTCATAACTAGAGCTACAAGCCATACAAAACCTGAATTCCGCATGAAAAAGATTTAGTAATTCTTAGAAATCGATGAATTCGTCCAGCTGCTGTTGAATCACACGAAGAGTCTCCGAATGGGCCATTTTTTCCTGACTGAACAGCGTGTCAACAATAGAAATGGGAAGTTTGTTCGGATGCACAACGGTTCCCACATAGTGCATAATGCCGGTCAGGTGATCCATACCCCGGAGATTTCCTGCCCTTCCTTTTGAAACCCCGGTCAGCAAAGCTTTTTTACCCTTCCATACTTTTCGCACATCAGAAACGTCGATCAGGCATTTTAAAACGCCGGGGATACTTCCGTTGTATTCCGGACTGATAAAAATATATTTTGCCGCCGGCAGGAGCCATTTTTTTTCCAGCTCCAGAACCGAGTCGTTCCGTTCAAGCAGGTCCAGCCCAACAAGGGAAAGTACGGCGCTTTCTATATTTTTTGAGGTCAGAATGGATTGATACAGTTGCGCTACCCGCAGGGTAAAACTATCCTTTCGGTTGGTACCAGATATTATGAGATACATGCAGATGCAAGTTAAGACGAACTGGTATTTTTTTGAGCCTTGTTGTCAATTTGTATTTTTAAGGCTTTTCAAACCGGAAAGGGCAGGTAAATTTTGTACTTTCACGCAACTTTCAACCCTTTCGGCCAGGCCGGAGGGAAGACAACACATTCTAAATAACGGGAGGCACATGGCAAGAATAATCGGGGTGGCAAATCAGAAAGGCGGGGTCGGTAAAACAACGACTGCGATCAATCTGGCAGCCAGTTTAGCGGTACTGGAGTTCAGAACCCTGCTGGTGGATGCAGATCCCCAGGCAAACAGCACAACAGGTGTGGGTTTTGATCTGCACAATATCACCCAAAGTCTGTATGACTGCATGGTCAACCAGGTTTCCGCCAGGGATGTAGTACTCAAATCTGAAGTTCCCAATCTGGATCTTATTCCATCGCATATTGACCTCGTGGGAGCGGAAATTGAAATGATTAACTACCCCGACCGTGAAAGCGTTCTTAAAAATATTCTGGAGCCCATCCGGAGCAATTATGATTTCATCATTATTGACTGCTCACCTTCTCTGGGACTCATTACAGTAAACGCGCTGACAGCCGCGGACTCCGTTATTGTTCCTGTCCAGACAGAATTTTTTGCCCTCGAAGGGCTGGGTAAATTACTGAACACAGTAAAAATTGTGCAGAGTCGCCTCAATCCGGAACTCGCCATTGAAGGAATTCTGATGACGATGTATGATGGCCGCCTGAGGCTTTGTAACCAGGTTGTCAGTGAAGTACGCAAACATTTTGACGAAATCGTTTTCAACACCATTATACATCGAAATTCAAAAATCAGCGAAGCGCCCAGCGTGGGGAAACCGGTGATTTTATACGACGCCTATAGTAAAGGGGCAATGAATTATCTGAACCTGGCCAAAGAAGTATTGCAGAAAAACAATATGACCCGGATGAGTCAGGAAGAACGCATCCTCGAATAGTTCCAAAGAAACCGAACACATACATGACTACTCCGAATAAAAAAGACAAGGAAGCACTCGGAAAAGGGATTCGTTCCTTATTGCAGGGCATAGATCTGGATTTGAAAACGGCCTCCGGAGCTCTGAAGCCTTCGGTTGCCGAAAATATTACAGGTATTCTGCGCATTTCACTCGATCAGATAGAAACCAATCCCAAGCAGCCGCGAAAAGATTTTGATGAAACTGCACTGCAGGAACTGGCTGGATCGATTCGCATGCATGATATTATACAACCAGTGACGGTAGCCAAATTAAGCACGGGCAAATACAGACTGATTTCAGGTGAACGTCGTTTTCGGGCAAGCCGTATAGCCGGCCTGAAAGACATTCCGGTGTACGTGCGACAGGCAAATGACCAACAGTTGCTGGAACTGGCTTTGCTGGAAAATCTACAACGGGAAGATCTTAATGCGATGGAGGTTGCGCTAAGTTATAAGCGCATGATGGACGAGTTGAATTATACCCAGGAGCAGGTTTCAGAACGAATGGGTAAGGAAAGAAGCACCGTGGCCAACTATGTCAGGCTGCTGAAACTTCCCCCCGATATTCAGATTGCGCTGCGCAACGGTATTCTGTCTATGGGTCACGCCAGGGCATTAATCAATGTGGACACAGTAGATAAACAACTCTACCTGTTCAATGAAATAAAAAGCAGATCGCTTTCTGTTCGTCAAACGGAAGAACTTGTACGAAAACTTTACAAAACATCAACCCCTGTTAAAGAATCGGTAAAAGCCGGACTGCCGGAATCCTACAGAAAAATAGAAGATACTTTAGCAACGCATTTCAGTACACGGGTAAAACTCAGCAACAATAGTAAAGGGTCCGGGAGTATTCAGATTGAATATTATTCACTGCAGGAACTCAATAAAATTCTGGACCAGCTCGGTGTGCAGATCAACTAAGCGTTCGGTATGAGGCAGGTATTTTTCCTTTTGCTTTTTTATGGCTTATTTTTTTCACTAAAACTGCAGGCGCAGCAAAAAGACAGCATTCATGCACCTGTTGTACTGAAGGATACCATTCCGGTTGCCCCAGCGCAAAAAGACAGCATGCTAATTAATCATACACCCGACTCCACCCTCGAAAAAAGTGACAGCATATACGCGGGGAAAAAAATGTCCCAGGCGACCCGTGATTCTCTTGCGAAAAAAAGATGGAGTAACCCCAAAAGAGCCACTATCTACTCCGCCATCCTGCCCGGCGCGGGTCAGGTATACAATAAAAAATACTGGAAGGTCCCCATTGTTTATGCAGCTGTTGGCATACCGGTGTATGCGTACTTCTACAATAAAAGCTGGTATCTCAAATGCCAGTATGCCCTAACAGTTACGGTTAATGGAAGTACGGGAGACAGCCTGGCAAAAGTGGACCCGCTACTCAAACCCCTGGTACTGACAGGTAATACCAATGCGATTATAACGAACCGTGATGAGTTCCGCAAAAACCAGGATTATTCGGTTTTATTTTTTCTCTTATTTTACGCGCTCAACATAGTGGATGCCACGGTGGATGCACACCTGAAAGATTTTAATGTAAACAGCGATCTGAGTTTTCAGATAAAACCCATGATTATGCCGGGACCTACTCCTAGTGCTGGTATCACGATGGCTTTCAATCTGCATAAATCCCGATTTCGGACGCTGGCTGCGAATTAGAAACAACCCGGCATATTTCCTGACGCGAACATTTTCCTCTGATGAGAACAGGGCACCGTATTTTGATTCAGCGGGAAATGATACCTTTATCCATATGAGAATTGCACTGATTGGTTATGGAAAAATGGGGAGGGCCATTGAACAGATCGCCCTCTTACATGGTCATGAGATCGTTCTTAAGATCGACCTCGAAAATGGCCACGAAATGACAAAAGAAAATCTTCAGAAAGCAGATGTGGGAATAGAATTTACGGGGCCTTCCAGCGCGGCTTCAAATCTTTTAAAATGTGCAGGGGCAGGTCTTCCGGTTGTTTGCGGCTCAACCGGCTGGCTGGCACGATTCCCGGAAATCAGTAAAGCCTTTGAAAGTACCGGCACAGGTTTTTTATATGCCAGTAATTTCAGCATCGGGGTGAATATTTTTTTTGAGCTGAACAAGAAACTGGCGAAACTGATGGCCCGGCATGCCGAATATGCGGTCGAAATGAAAGAAATTCATCATACCCAGAAAAAAGATGCTCCCAGTGGAACAGCCATTACTCTCGCTGAACAGATTCAGGCCGAAATTCCAACTCTCAGCAAATGGGTAAACCGTCCCGCAGAAACAACAGGCGAATTGGCTATTTTGAGCGAGCGGACAGATCCCGCCCCAGGCACTCATCTGGTAAAATATTATTCGCCCATCGACGATATTGAAATCATTCATACGGCCCACAGCAGGGAAGGATTTGCCGGAGGTGCTGTTTTGGCTGCCGAGTTTCTTAAAGGCAGGAAAGGTATTTTTTCGATGAAGGATGTCCTTGGATTTTAATAGACTCAACTCTTTTACGCCTTGAACTGTTATAAATAAAATATATCTTGTAACAGATTAATTTCTATGCTTTCAAAAAAATCCCAGTACGCGTTCCAGGCCCTCATGTACCTTTCAGAAAAAGAAAAAAATGGCCCGGTACTCATTGCAGAAATATCCAAAAAGAAAAAGATTCCCCTGAAATTTCTGGAGAATATTCTGCTGGAATTACGAAAAGCAGGCATACTGGAAAGTAAGAAAGGCAAAGGAGGTGGTTATTTTTTTGGAAAAGATCCTGCTGATGTAACACTGGCGACAGTTATGCGCCTGATTGACGGACCCATTTCCCTTCTGCCCTGCGTCAGTTTGTATTTTTACGAAAAGTGTTCAAACTGCGATGAGAAACATTGCGGTCTGCGTGACGTACTGATTCAGGTACGCGATGCTAATCTGCGACTCCTTGAGAAAAAAACTATCGCGGATCTGAACATAAAAAAACTGAAAGCATAATTTCAGAAACAGAACTGTTTTGCCACCCAATAAAAAAGCCTCCTGATTTTCAGGAGGCTTTTTACATATTCTTCTCTTGGAATTAATAATCCATTCCGCCCATTCCGGGTGCGCCAGCACCTGGATGTGCATGTGCTTCTTCTTTTTTCGGCCTGTCTGCAACTACACATTCGGTAGTCAGCAGCATACCTGCAATAGAGGCAGCATTTTCCAACGCAATACGGGTCACTTTCGTAGGATCAATAACACCGGCCTTGAAGAGATTTTCATACACTTCAGTGCGGGCATTGAAACCATAGTCAGCTTTTCCTTCCTTTACTTTCTGAACAACGATACTTCCTTCGATACCGCAATTGTGAACGATCTGACGAAGAGGTTCTTCGATCGCACGTTTTACAATCAGGATACCTGTTGTTTCGTCTTCGTTGGCTGCGCCTTTCAGCTTTTCGAGGCTTTCGATAGCACGGATATAGGCAACTCCACCACCTGGAACAATACCTTCCTCTACCGCGGCCCTTGTGGCATGCAGGGCATCGTCCACACGATCCTTCTTCTCTTTCATTTCCATTTCAGTGGCAGCGCCAATATATAATACCGCTACCCCACCGCTTAATTTTGCCAGACGTTCCTGCAATTTTTCCTTGTCATAGTCAGAAGTGGTTGTTTCAATCTGCGCCTTGATCTGGTTAACCCGGGCAGTGATGTCTTCCTTCTTTCCTTTTCCACCAACGACAATTGTGTTGTCTTTGTCAATGGTAACTGAAGCAGCCGTTCCAAGATAAGTCAGGTCAGCATTTTCCAGTTTATAACCCTGTTCTTCGCTGATTACGATACCCTTTGTAAGGATCGCAATATCCTGCAGCATTTCTTTCCTGCGATCTCCGAAACCAGGCGCTTTTACAGCAGCCACTTTCAATGTTCCGCGTAATTTATTCACAACCAGGGTTGCGAGAGCTTCCCCTTCCAGGTCTTCTGCAATAATCAGCAAAGGACGACCGCCCTGAGCAACCTTCTCGAGGATATGTAAAATATCTTTCATTGCAGAAATTTTCTTATCGTAGATAAGAATATAGGGATTCTGCAATTCCGCTTCCATCTTTTCACTATTGGTGACAAAGTATGGAGAAATATAACCGCGGTCAAACTGCATACCTTCCACAACATCAACAGTTGTATCGGTACCCTTTGCTTCTTCAACGGTAATAACACCTTCTTTTCCTACTTTACCAAATGCTTCAGCGATCAGTTTGCCAATGGTTTCATCGTTATTCGCAGATATAGAGGCAACCTGCTGAATTTTCTTACTGTCGTTTCCGATAGTTTGCGACTGCGCTTTCAGGTTGTTGACAACGGCAATCACTGCCTTGTCAATACCGCGTTTGAGATCCATTGGATTGGCGCCTGCAGCTACATTTTTCAAACCTTCGCTGATGATGCTCTGGGCAAGAACTGTGGCTGTTGTTGTACCGTCACCGGCAATGTCGGCCGTCTTTGAAGCTACTTCTTTCACCATTTGTGCACCCATATTCTCGATCAGGTCTTCCAGTTCAATTTCTTTCGCAACCGTAACACCATCCTTAGTGATCTGGGGGGCACCGAATTTCTTTTCAATTACCACGTTGCGGCCCTTGGGTCCGAGGGTCACTTTTACAGCGTTGGCCAGAATGTCCACGCCCTTTTTCATTTTATTTCTTGCTTCGATATCGAAGAACAGTTGTTTAGCCATAATATTAAATTTGATGATTTGTGTTTAGAATTTCGCAATAATGTCCGATTCTCTCATGGAAAGAAAATCCTGACCTTCAAAACTGATTTCAGTTCCGGAATATTTTCCGTACAATACCACATCGCCCACTTTTACAACGGGTTTTTTTCCGTCTTCATCTATTTCGCTGATGGCAACGACTTCGCCCCGTTGCGGCTTTTCTTTCGCCGTGTCCGGAATAATTATACCGCCGGAAGTCTTTTCTTCAGCTGGCGCAGGTTTTACAAAAACTCTGTTTTTGGTACCTGCGATCGGAGAGATCGCTAACTTTTTAGCCATGACTGTATCAATTTTAATTTAGTGAAATGTTTATGTCTGCCCTGTAGGGGGCATCGAAGGTACCCTAAATTTTGTACCAATTCCTTTAAAATGGACGAAATGGGAAGACTTGTCAGTTGAATTGACCATTGATAACAACGAATTGGGACAGGAATGGCTAAATGACAGGATTTTCCTATTCTTCCACTACCCTGCCTGCACCGACATAATGATGCATATAATATCCTTCCCCCAGATCACTGATTTGAACACCGGCCACCGATGCGTGAACAAACCGGTTGTTATAGAGATATACCCCCACATGCGTAACCTTGTGCCCCTTGCCCAGCGTGTGAAAAAACACCAGATCCCCTTCTTTAAGATCTTTTTTAGGCACCCGCTGTGACGCCAGGTACTGATCGTGACTCATACGGGGCAGGTGATGTACGTTGTAGACGTCGGCCATCAGAAGGGAAGCAAAGGCCGAGCAATCAATTCCATCCATGGTACTTCCGCCGTAATGATACGGAGCACCATACCATTTATCCATAAAAATCAGCAGTCGCTGGTTGGTAAGCTCCTCGACTGCCGTATTGGTAAGTATGGCATATTTAAATTGTAATTGTTCAAAATAATTATTGGATTCCGGAGAAATCATGGTTTTACCCACAGGCTGGGAAAAAACAGGCGTATTGGCGGTTTTAACGGAATAACCCGTTGATTCTGTCGAAATATCCTGTATAAAAACGGGCTTTGATCTGACCGAACCGGCGCTGCCGGGGTTACCAGCCGACAAATTGTCCGTACTGCGGGAGGCAGGGCGAAATACCTCGCAACCTGCCAGATTGGTCAATAAGAGTAGTAAAATGAATCTGTTTTTCATCTTTGAGCGGTATTGGAATATTCAAAGATACCATTTTTTATAAAAAATTACGCATACATAACAGATTGCTTCCTATTCATAATCAACAGATTCGGAAGTTAAAACCACATCCACCCCAGGCAACCATTTAGACTTATGGTTGCTTTCTTATTTGCCTGCCCCGCCTCCCTGAGATGATTGTTCACCGAATGTGAAAAAAATTGTTTTTTTAAACCGATCCTTAAGGACGGGAGTTTTTCTTTGTTAATTGCACACCGAACCGATACCGATGCCCGAATTTTCACATTTACATGTTCATACCCAATATTCCCTGCTGGATGGGGCCGCCTCCATCCAGAATCTTTACAATAAAGCCGTCAAGGATAAGATGCCCGCGCTGGCTATTACCGATCATGGGAATATGTTCGGTGCTTTCAGTTTTGTAGCCGAAGCCTATAAACATAAAAACGAAGACGGCAGCCTCAAAGTAAAACCGATTGTAGGCTGTGAGTTTTACGTAGTTGCTGACAGGCACCGGAAGTCATTTACAAAGGAACAAAAAGACGAACGATTCCATCAGGTGCTGCTGGCCAAAAATAAAACAGGCTATCAGAACCTTATCCGACTCAGCTCTCTGGGATATACAGAAGGGATGTACAGCAAGTATCCGCGTATCGACAAGGAGCTGATTGAAAAATACCATGAAGGACTGATTGCTACCACCTGCTGTATCGGGGCATATGTACCACAAACTATTCTGCACGACGGGGAAGAAAAAGCTGAAACAGAATTCAGATGGTGGCTCGACATGTTCGGAGAGAATTATTTTATCGAGCTTCAGAGACATCAGATACCGGATCAGGAAATCATCAATCAGTTCCTCCTGAAACTCGCAAAAAAATATAAAGTTCCTGTCATTGCCACTAATGACAGCCACTATACCGATCAGGACGATTATAACGCGCATGATATCCTGCTTTGTATAAACACAGGAGAAAAACAATCCACGCCTGGCTTCGATGATTTTGTAAATGATGAAATCAGTTCTAAAAACAGGCGGTTCAAGTTTCCCAATGACCAGTTCTACCTGAAAACACAGGCTGAAATGACTGCGCTTTTTCATGATATCCCCGAGGCGATTGCCAATACGGGCATGGTGGCAGACAAGGTGGACATCCTGAATCTGAAAAAAGATATTCTCCTACCGGCCTTCCCTATCCCAAAAGAATTCCAGATTCACAGCGACAACAACCTGAATCAGTGGGAATACCTGAAAGAAATTACCTATCAGGGCGCGAAAAAAAGATATACGGACCTGACAGCCGAAATTACGGAGCGTCTCGATTTTGAATTATTTACGATCAAAACCATGGGATTCGCCGGATATTTTCTGATCGTAGGCGACTTTATCCAGGCCGGTCGGGATATGGGCGTGTTTGTGGGACCTGGTCGTGGTTCAGCCGCGGGAAGTGTGGTGGCATATTGTATAGGCATCACTAATATTGACCCCATAAAATACAATTTACTTTTTGAAAGGTTTTTAAACCCCGACAGGAAGTCCATGCCAGATATTGACACCGACTTTGATGATGAAGGGCGTCAGAAGGTGATCGATTATGTGGTTAAAAAATATGGCAAAAACCAGGTGGCGCAGATTGTCACTTACGGTACAATGGCCGCCAAGATGAGTATAAAAGATGTGGCCCGCGTGATGGATCTGCCTTTGGCAGAATCCAATGCACTGGCCAAGCTGGTTCCTGACCGTCCTGGAGTGAGCCTGAAAAGGGTTCTGCACGCGCCGATGAAATCTAAAGACGGAGAAAAATCTCTGGAAGAGAAAGAAGGCATTGGGGGCGATGATCTGGAGCTGGTTAAGAAAATTCGTGAAATTTACCTGGGTACCGATCTGCGCAGCCGGGTTCTTCATGAAGCGGAACGACTCGAAGGATCTGTACGTAATACCGGCCTTCATGCAGCGGGTATCATCATCGCTCCGGAGGATCTCGCTAATATTATTCCTGTTTGTACTGCAAAAGATTCGGAATTACTGGTAACACAGATCGAAGGAAGTATCATTGAGGATGCAGGCGTATTGAAAATGGACTTTCTCGGTTTGAGAACCCTGAATATTTTAAAAACTTCCCTGGAGCTGATTGATCAGAATCATGGTATCAAAATCGATATTGATCTGATTCCGCTCGATGATAAAAAGACATTTGAAATCTATCAGAAAGGAGATACCATCGGAACATTTCAGTTTGAAAGCCCCGGAATGCAGAAATATCTGCGCGATCTCAAGCCGGATAAATTTGACGATCTCACGGCAATGAATGCGCTGTACCGACCCGGCCCAATGGCTTATATTCCCGCCTTCATTGATCGCAAACAAGGTCGCGAGCCGATTCAGTACGACCTGCCAGTGATGGAAGAATATCTGAAAGACACTTATGGAATCACGGTTTACCAGGAACAGGTGATGTTGCTGGCCCAGAAAATTGCCGGTTTCAGTAAAGGAGATGCTGATGTACTGCGAAAGGCAATGGGTAAAAAACAAAAATCCATCCTGGATAAAATGAAAAACCAGTTTATTTCCGGTGCTGCTGCCAAAGGGTATGCGGCCCCTACACTGGAAAAAATATGGACCGACTGGGAAGCTTTTGCGCAATACGCTTTTAATAAATCCCATTCAACCTGTTATGCTTATGTAGCTTATCAAACGGCCTATCTGAAATCGCATTACCCTTCTGAATATATGGCCGCGGTGCTGAATCACCAGGGAAATATTGAAAAAATCACTTTTTTCATGGAGGAATGTAAACGTATGGGATTGAAGGTTCTCGGACCGGATGTAAATGAATCCAAACAGGGATTTGCTGTAAACAGCAAGGGAGAAATTCGCGTGGGACTGGGCGGATTAAAAGGCGTAGGGGAAGCGGCCGTTTTTTCTTTGATTAAAGAAAAAGAAAAAAACGGGCCCTACATATCGATTTTTGATATGGTGAAACGAATTAATCAGCGTACCGTGAGTAAAAAAACGCTGGAAAGTCTGGCCTATGCCGGCGCTTTCGACTGTTTTCAGCAAATGCACCGCGCCCAGTATTTTTTCATTGCCCCGGGAGACAGCACTACCGGACTTGAGAAAATTATCCGGTTTGGAAATGTTGTGCAGGCGCAAAATGTTCAGCATAGCAATACACTTTTTGGAGAGTCCGCTGCCTATGAAGTGCAATCACCGAAAATATTAAACTGCGAGCCCTGGTCGCTGACCGAATTGCTGGATCATGAAAAAGAAGTAACGGGTATGTTTATGAGCGGCCATCCGCTCGATCATTTCAAATTCGAAATTAAACACTACGGCATACTCAATCTGTCGGAATTCAATGAAATAAAGGATGCTGTGGCTCTTCAGGCCAACCCGGGGAAATCTTTCAGGCTGGCCGGGCTGGTTATCGATGCGCAGCACCGTGTTACAAAAACCGGAAAACAGTTTGGTTCATTTACAATCGAAGACTATTCAGGCAAATGCGAATTCGTGCTATGGAGTGAAGACTATGCCCGCTTTTCAAATTACCTTGAAAAAGGTAAAAACATATTCATGACCGGCTTTTTCAGAGCCCGTTATAATAAGTCTGAATTTGAATTCAAGGTAGAAAAGATGTTTCTGCTCGAAAGTATTAAACCGATGCTGACCAAACAGCTCGTGATCGACCTGGATGCACGCCATCTCAATGAAAACATGGTTAAATTTTTTGAAAAAAACATTCGGAAGTATCCGGGTAAGTCCAGTCTCAAATTCAATATACAGGAATCAAAGGCAAACGCCCGGATCAGCTTATACAGCCTCGAGTCAGGCTTTGAAATGAATGACGAAATGGCTGCTTATTTGCAGGACTGTCCTGAGTTTGAAGTGAATATCCTGTCCCACTAAGGCGCACATGACAGAATGTGCAAAACAGCGAATATGGAAACAAATTTGTCTTTAAAAGCCTATGAAATAGCTGATAAAAATTCAAAACCGTCGAAATGCATAGTTGTCGTTGAAACGACAAAGAATGTGGAAAATAAAACAGAATTTTACCTGAAATTAAAAACAACTATTATATGGCACTAGAATACACAGACGCGAACTTTCAGGAGAAAGTGCTGGCGTCCGACAAATTAACAATTATTGATTTCTGGGCAGAATGGTGTGGGCCCTGCCGCGCGATAGGTCCGGTTATCGAGGAACTTTCGAAAGAATATGATGGCAAAGTAAATGTTGGCAAAGTGAACGTTGACCATAACCCGCAATTATCTGTAAACTATGGTATCACCTCTATTCCGGCTATCCTTTTCATCAAGGGTGGCAAGGTGGTGGATAAACTGGTAGGCGCACAGCCAAAGAGTAATTTTGTAAAGAAGATTGAAGCGCATATCAGTTAAACTGAAAAGCATTTTGTAATAAAATAGAAAAGCGTTTCCGGATGGGAGCGCTTTTTTATTGTCCAACCGCTGGAATTTTAAATTAATTAACGTTTCCCGGCAAAAACCTGAGCCTCCGGTTTTACAAGCCTGCGGTTTTATATTATTTTTGCGCAGCATCTTACATATGAACAGATTTTTATCCGCTGCTTTGATTTTTTTTCTTTTAAACGTTTCCTGCAGGGACTCATCCAGCAGCCCGGAAAAAGGGGTCACCGCGGATACGGTAGCCAGCAATGAACCTCCGACAATCCATTACACCATTCTCAATGCCCTGCCCCATGATCCGAATTCCTATACGGAAGGCTTTCTGATGCATGATGGAAAATTATATGAAAGTTCCGGAGCACCCCAGGATAACGATAAGACCAGGTCGGTCGTCGGCATTGTAGATCCGTCAAGTGGTAAAATTGAAGTTAAAGCCGAACTGGACAGGAAGGTATTTTTCGGCGAAGGCATAGCCATTCTGCACGATAAACTTTATCAGCTCACCTGGACCAACAAGAAAGGTTTCATATACGACCTGAAAAAAAATTTCAAAAAAAACGGAGAGTTTAGCTTCCCAACTAAGGAAGGCTGGGGCATGACAACAGATGGAAAAAGCCTGATTATGAGTGATGGCAGCAGCAATCTCACCTGGCTGGATCCTGTAAGCTTCAAAACCAATCGCATTGTGGGTGTAACGGATAACAACGGACCAGTGGGTAATATCAATGAACTGGAATGGGTAAACGGAGCCATTCTCGCGAATATTTATCAGACTCCCTATATTATCAGAATAGACCCGAATACAGGCAAAGTAACCGGAAAAGCAGATTTCAGTAATCTGGTCAATGAAATAAAATCCAAAAATCCCGAAGTCGACTATATGAACGGGATAGCTTATGATTCAGCAAATAATAAAGTCCTCATCACGGGAAAACTCTGGCCCAATATCTATGAACTGAGGCTCGCCAATTAAAGCACGCACAAACAGCAAATCAGAAAAGACCTGCTTTCTGTCAGGCTATTTCTGCTACGTAAATCAGTGAGCTGCATTTTTCCTTATCTGAAAAAACTTTCAGATTGGATAACAGACCCGTAACAAATCCTTTCAGCAATGGGATAGATCCCGCGGCATATTTTTCGCTCAGGAGACTGATATAGAAACTATCGTACCACATGGGTACCATTTCTTTTAAGCGAAATCCGCCTTCTTTAAACAACCACTTCATTGATGCCGGAGAAAAATGATAAAGATGCCTGGGGACATCATAAGCAGCCCAACGGGACCCGTATTTTTGTCCGTCGTAACTGGTATAGTTGGGAACGGCAATAAAAAGCAAACCTCCTGGTTTCAATATGTTTTTAATATGATGCAGATAAGGATACAGATCATGCACGTGCTCCAACACATGCCACATTGTAACCGCATCGAAACTTTCGCCCGGATAATTGTCAAATTCCTCTGCCCCCAGCAATTTCGTTTTGTGTTCCGAAAATGCACAGGCCCTCGCATTTTCGTCTGGTTCTACACCTTCACTTCGCCATCCCTGTTTATTCATATACTGCACAAATGCACCTGTTCCGGCGCCGATGTCCAGATGGTGACCCCGATGAAGACCTGTTGCCTTTTTTAGCAGCCGGTATTTGGTAAAAAGAGTATGATTTCGAACGGTATGGTAAAGACCGTTTACGATTCCCTTACGCGTATTGCTGTGGGAGATATAATCTTCGGACTGATAGTAGCGGCCTATTTGATCGTCCGCCGGAGCATTACCTGTGATTCGGAGTGTGCAGCGGGGGCATTCAAAAATGTCAAAAATCTCCCGGCTTACAGAGTAGTCTTCCACTTTTAATGCAAAATGCAATTGATCACTGTGGCAAACAGGGCAGGAAATAAGAAGTTCAGAAGACGAATTCATCGGGATTTGTTGATGTATTTCGCGTTAAGCGACGGGTGGGATTATTTTTTTACCTGGATCGTTTGTTGGTTGCCGGTAGACTGAACATTCCAGCCATGACTCGAAAAATGAAACATAATAACCAGCGTGGCAGCAATTCCTCCAAGCAGTGCAACCAGCCACCAGAGTCTGTTACCATGCACCGGTTCTTCTGCAAACCAGTCGCTCATTTCCTTGTTCGACCTTTCCCGGTCGCCAACCAGCATCATATGTTTCGCATTAGCCCGCACTACTTTTTCTGCGGGCACGGGCTGCAGAAAAAAGGGATTAGACAGCGTGGATTCAAGCTGAATATCCCCTTTATCGTCTTTTTTCAAAATACCCAGACCTTCCCATGGAGCTTCCCTGAAATAATTCAGTCTGTCGCGCAGAGAATAGGCAAAATCATTATACTGACGCAAAGCCTCATAATCTGATATGCTTTGCTGCGCAGAGAGGTAGGAAAACAATTCTTTGTCTGGCGAATCAATGAATTTATCGAAACGGAAACGATAAGTAGGCGGAAGCATCGTTCTGGTACTGGCATCAATGGTGGCCGGAATGCTTTCCATGCAAATGGTACCGAGACCCGGTACAGGAATGCTTTTATTCAGGAAAAGGTATTTATTGAGGATGCTGAACATAAATATGTTTTGGGCTATCGGCCGAAAGAAAAAATTACACCCCCCAAGATATTAAATCCATACACAGGATACTGGTTCCAGCGCTGATATTTATCATTGAAAAGATCATTCATCTGCAGCCAGAGGTTCAACTGCCTGGTTATTCTGAATTCAACACCCGCATTCAGGTCCAGTCCCCCGGAAGTTGAATTGACCGATTTATCCAGCAGCCGCCAGGTAGCCCCCTGAAATGCCCACAAGTCAGCTTTTAACCATAGGTCCTTCATAATCTGCCATCGCATGGTAGTCGTGAATTCCAAAGGCAGCATTCCCCAGGCCTTATTCTGACTGGCGGTTTTATAGTTATTCAGCGTCAGTGCAGCCGTCATGGTAAAATCTTCACCCTGAACATAACTCAATTCGCCGTGCAGGCTGAAAGTCTGCAATTTGTCCTCATACACGATCCTGAAATTCTTGCCATCCAGGCTGTCATTTAAAAACAGAGGCATGTTGCGAGACTCGGAAAATCCTGCTTTGGCCAGATACGAAATATGATCGGACAAAGACCCTTTGAATCCGCCAAAAAATTCCGTAACCCGCGTATTCAGCAGATTCGACGGTTCCCACAACCAGGGATTGATTCCCGCAAATCGTTTAAAACTCCCCTTGTCATAGTATCCGTCTACAGAAGCGAAAAGAGTAAAGCGCTTGTCATCCGTAGTATAATCGGCCCTGAAATTGGGCAAAAGATGAAAATCACTCTGATCCCAGCTGGGCGTCATTTCCAGGTGCAGAGCGATATTGTCTGAATGATAGACAACAGCAGGTGAAACCAAAAACAAATTATTGTTGATCGCAGATGCATTCCCGTTTTTATAATTCGTAACGTCCGCTGTAAAGCCCAGGTCTATCGCAAAATGCTCATTAAGGGTCTTTTCTACGGGGACATTTAAAACCATGTCAATTTCTGAAGCCCTCGGATCACTATTTTCTCCAAATGCGGCGATTTTAAAATTCGGATGATAAGTTAGCCCGAATTCGGTGGGAACCGTATTATGCAGACCGATACTTCCATCAAAAGTGAAAAACTGCTGCTGCAGCTGGCTTCGGGCAAACTTCAGAGAATCCGGTTGAAATCCGTACAGGTAATAACCCTCCCCTTTAAAGCCGAGTGCACCGTCCCACTCATGGTTACCCGACGCTTTCACCGTTCCGCTAATGGAAGCACTGAGTAAACTATTTTCCTGATACGGAAGTTTACCTTTTGCTGAATACCCCTCCGCAAATACATTGAAAAATGAATTTTTCCGGTCTCCAAAGCTGAGCCCGGCCTGCACATAGGGTAAATGCACGTTGCCCGCACCAATCTTTATATAGTTATCGTTGTTCCAGTTCTTTATACTGTCTGACGGCAGCGACACCGGATTTAAACCCATGGGTTGATAAGTCAGGGAAAGAAAACGCGTGGGCAGATTATATTGCAAAGAAGGTCTTACTGTATCTATCAGCGGTGCCTCTGCATTAAAATTTAGTTTGGCCGTGGTTTTCAATGAGGGTTTAAAAACCGATGTGATGTTAATCGTTTTTCTTTTCGTCGTATCCTGTGCGGCGGCCGTCAGGGAAACTCCGAATAAAACCAATGTCAGAAATAATAATGATTTCATGATGTTAAATGGGTTCAATCGCGTCTCAATGATCATTGCTGATTTTACTATTACTCAATTCCTCTTTTTTTACTTCATCGAGTCTTTGCTCGGCCTGTACCCGTATTTCTTCGATTTTGGCATTTTCTACCAGACTCTGGAAAGTCGCTTTGGCATTGAAATAGTCTTTCTCTTTCAGATAAATATCACCCAGGAGGAAATAACTCTTTGTTACCCAAAGTTCATAGGAGCCGGATTTATGAATGACTTCAAAAGCCGATTTCTCCGCGTCCTTCAGTCTGTTCTGATCATACTGACAGGAGGCTATCTGGAACTGCGCTTCGGCACCATATGCCGCACGGCTCATGGAAGCCACTGTTTTAAAATAAGGAATGGCTGATTCACATTTTCCGTCTGCCTGGTAAGATTTCCCCAGAATCATACTGGCAATGATTTTGTCATCCGACCCTATTCCTTTCTGACTCAGCAGGTCCTTCGCATTGTCCGTGGCGGCAGACCAGTGCTGCAATTCAAACTGGCTTCGCAGCAGGCCACGCATGGCTTCCATCTTATTTTCCTGGGTCGTGGAAAAGTCTTTTAGTTTCGCATAGTAAACTTCTGACTTTGCATAGTCCTTCAGATTAAAGAAGTTAATGCGCGCAGACTGCAAGAGAGCCTTTTCGGCAAATTTATTGGGGGCCTTATCGCCTACGATTTCATAACCAGCGGCAGCCGCCGGCCAGTTCTTCTGGCTGAAATACATTTCACTTTTATAAAAGTTAGCCTCAAGCGCATATTTTCCTTCCGGAAAGCGCTTCAGGTAATCTTCGAATTTTTGCTGGGCTCCGGAAAAATTACCGTTATTGAATTGAACCTCTGCCTCCTGATAAGCGAGCTGATCTTCCTGGCTGGCTGAAATGGAAATACCCATTCCTTTGGCAAAATTCACATATTCGCTGGTTCGCCCTTCCTCAACATAGATTGATTTTGCATTGTCCAGTGCTTCCTGCGCTTCTACTGAATTGGGATATTGTTTCAGCAACTCATTGTACTTGCTGAGTGCCTCAGCACTATTGCCGAGATTATAGTTGGCCAGTCCCGAACGCAACAGAGCCCTGGGTTTTAGTCCGTCATTACCCGCGCCGGACAGCACTGTTTTGAGATAGGGAAGCGATTCCCTGTATTGTTCGTTCGACAGGTAGGTATTCGCTATTTCCATATTGGCGTCTGCAATCAGGTCTGATGATGGATATTTCCGGATCAGGTCGTTCAGCAGTCTGATTTTTTCTGACACACTATTTACCCCGGCTACCATGGCTTTTTGAAAAGTCGCGTAGTCTGAAGCTGGCCAGGAATTTTCGAGCACCCTGTTATACATGGGAACCGCGGTTTTGAAATCACGGTTCATATAATAACAATCCGCCGTGCGGATATAGGCATCCTGTTCCAGCGGACTGGCATTGATGCCCGGATTTCTCACTACCTGTGAAAAATAACTGAGCGCCTCTTTATAGTTTTCTTTTTTCAGGTAACAATAGCCCAGATCATAGCGGGCATCGGTTGGATTAACCTCTGCCCGGATAACAGGCGTTTTAAGATACTCCGTAAAATAGGGTATGGCATCGTCAAGTCGGTTGGTACGGTAAGCAATCTCCCCTTTCCAGAAATTGATAAAGGGCATCAGGGCCGTGTTGTTGGGTTCCTTTGATGCGCGCTCCAGTAAATCTCCGGCATTGGTCAGCATACCATCATTAATCAGCTCCGTAGCCCTCCCATACAGGATACGCGCCTTAAGCTGCCTTGCTGATGCAGAGGGATTGGATACACTGTCCATAAGCGCCAGAGCATCTTTGTAATTGCTGGTATTGGCCAGCACATTCAACAATAATTCCCTGGCCTCCGGTGCGTATGATGATGCAGGATACAATTGCAGAAAACTGCGGAATTCGGAAAGCGCCACATCAGGATATCCCAGTTCGTAGGAAAGCTTGGCATAATGAAACTGCGAAATTTCCTTCTGTGCGGGATAACTGCTGTTGGAAGCGCAAAACAGAAAAGCATTTCGGGCATTGGCTTTCTGACCAGTCTTCAGGTAAGCATCACCCAGCAGATACATGGCATTCTGCGCGAGCGAATCGTCTTTACTGCCCAGCTGTTTGAACCCTTCAATGGCCTTATTATAATTTAGCGTCTGGTAATAGCAGTATGACAACTCGAAAAGATCCTGCCGGGTGACCGTTTTTGCATTGTTCACATAAGTTTCCAGGTAAGGAAGCGCTTTACGAAAGTCTTTTTCTTCATAGTAACCATGCCCCACGAGCTGACGAAGTTCTGCATCATAATACTGATTGCCGCCGGACAATTTCGAAGCCGCATAAGTAACCGCCTTTTCCTTCTGATTCTCCAGCAGGTAGATATTGGCTATATAATAGGGCACAATACGCGCATATTGCGGATCGTTCTCAACAACGGAAAACGCAGTATACGCATCGCTGTACTTTTTTTGATAAAAACTGATATACCCGTAATAATAATTGGCGTCGATATAATGCGCATCTTTCGGAAGCTGGCGGATCGCATCGAATAATGGTTTGGCCAGATCAAAATTCTTTTTAATGAAATAGGCATACCCCTTATGAAATTTAAGTGTGGCAATCTCTTCATTGCTCAGGTTCTCGATATTTGATTTTTCATAAAGCGCCAGTGCCCTGTCGTAGTTCCTGTGGCGAAATTCAAATTCTGCCAGGTGATAGGAAAGCATTTCCCCACGGGCTGCATTATTTTCTCTCTCAATAAAAATCGTAGCAGGCAAAACGGCTGTACTGTCATCCTGATTCAGCGAACAGACCAGGCTGTAAAAGTGAACATTCTCATAACTGAAAGATTCATACAACTGGGGGCGAGTTTCCTGATCCTGCTCAAGTTGTTTAAAAATCGGATAGGCCAGACTGTAATACTGTTTTTGATAGTATTCCTGCGCCTGTTTGTAGGAAGCCTGCGGGTCGGTCAGCCAGAAAGTCTGCTGGCTCTTCGAAAAAAGACACGACAAAAGAAAGAATGGAAGAATCGCTCGTTTCATCCGGATATTATTGTTCACGCGCTCAAGTTTCTGAATTATTTCCCCTAATACCAAAGATTGTTCCAAACAGCTTGTGGATAACTGAAATGATTAACATTTCATTAGATTCCACAGAGAAATAGCAAATCCTTTACTTTTGAATGAAATAAAAAACCTGATGAGAAAACTATTGTCAACCGGCTATTCCGACAATGCTTTCAATTTTGCATTGCTGGTACAAAGGGTTGTTACAGGACTGATGCTTTTGATCGGGCACGGACTGCCCAAAATTTCGAGTTTCAGTGAGCTGTCCGCCAGTTTCTACGATCCTTTCCGGATCGGACACCGCAATTCGCTCATACTGGTTATACTGGCTGAACTGTTCTGCTCCATGTTTCTGGTTCTGGGTTTGTTTACCCGGTTTGCCGCATTTATTGTCGTGGTCAATCTGTCCGTTGCCGTTTTTATGTATCATCACGGCCAGCCTTTAAAGAATTTCGAACTGGGGGCCATTTATCTTACGAGCGTTTTTACTATTATGATCGTTGGCCCGGGCCGGGTGAGTGTGGATGGCATGATGGGTAAATAATATGCTTAAAGCCCAAAGCTGAAAGCTTAAAACAGTAAACAGTTTATTTCGATGTTTATAACAGAAACACATATCCGGGTCCGGTATGCAGAAACGGATCAGATGAATGTAGTCTACTACGGAAACTATGCGCAGTATTTCGAAGTGGCCCGGGCCGAATCAATCCGGAATCTCGGGTTTACCTACAAAGAAATGGAGGCAGCGGGTGTGATGATGCCCGTAGTGGAAATGCAGACAAAATATCTCCGGCCGGCGCATTACGACGATCTGCTCAACATTAAAACCATCCTGAGAGAACTGCCGGCTGATCACCGGATTGTTTTCGAACACGAAGTGTATAATGAGGAAAAAAAATTACTTACACTGGGGAAAGTCATTTTGTATTTTGTAAAAATGGGCAGCTTTGAAAAAACCATTATGCCGCCCGGCATGCGTGCCCTTCTTCAGAGATTTTTTTCCGAAAGCCAGTAAGGTTCCAAACAAAATCCAGTCATTCAGGTTAATCAGTATATGACAAGCATTTCAATTATTACCATCGGCGACGAGCTGCTCATCGGACAGGTAATCGACACCAACAGCGCCTGGATGGCGCAGGAACTCAACCGGTCCGGATTTTGGGTGAACCGCCGGCTGGCCATTGGTGACGGAAGAGCAGATATACTGCATGCCCTGGATGCAGAATCTGCTGAAGCCGATGTGATTCTGATTACAGGCGGCCTCGGCCCCACAGCGGATGATATTACCAAACCTGTTCTCTGTGAATATTTCAATACAACACTTGTCGTAAATGAAGAAGCGCTGGAGAACGTGAAAAATATTTTTACAAAAATTCTTCATCGTCCGTTGATCGAACGGAATCTGAAACAGGCTGAAGTACCTGCTGACTGCCAGGTCCTGCAGAACAAAAGAGGTACGGCTCCCGGAATGCTGTTTGAAAGAAATGGTAAAATTTTTGTTTCCATACCCGGCGTTCCGCATGAAATGAAAGGCATGATGACTGACGACGTAATACCTTTTTTATTGAAAAGTCTGGGAAGGGGATTTATCGCCCATCGCACTTTGCTTACCGCAGGCGTGGGTGAGTCTTTTCTTGCCGAGCATATTCAGGATTTCGAATCGGGTTTGCCCGCTGATATGAAGCTCGCCTACCTGCCAAACTATGGCATGGTACGGCTTCGTCTCACGTCCTCTGGCACGAATTCCGAAAAATTGGAATCTGTTATCCAGCAGTCTTTTTCGGACCTCAAATCGAGGGTGTCTGAATGGTTGGTGACAGATGAAGACCAGCCTCTTCAGTCTGTAGTCGGAAAAATTCTGACTGCCCGCAATCAGACGGTTTCAACGGCTGAAAGTTGTACGGGAGGATATGTGGCTCATCTCCTGACCAGCATACCGGGTTCAAGCGCATACTACCGGGGTTCAATAATCGCTTACGACAATGAAATCAAGAAAAACATACTGGGTGTGAATCCGGGTGTTTTATCCTCGCACGGAGCCGTGAGTGAAGAAACGGTGCGCGCGATGGTCAGCGGGGCCATGGAGAAGCTTAAAACCGATTATGCGCTCGCAACTTCAGGCATCATGGGGCCAGGTGGAGGATCAGCAGAAAAGCCCGTGGGAACAGTATGGATTGCAGCCGGGAACCGCAGGGAAATACAAACACAAAAACTTTGGTTTCGCTTTGACAGACAACGAAATACAGAATTAACAGCAGCAAATGTGCTCAACTTGTTAAGAAAGTTTATTTTATCTCAAACGGTCTGAACCTGCCTGAACGACTTCACTAATTAATTAATACTTTTGACCGAATCTAAAGTTCATCTTCAATGGCGATTGTCGATCTGTTAATGCCAAAAATGGGTGAGAGCATCATGGAGGCGACCATTTTAAAATGGAATAAGCAGCCGGGAGAGCTTGTACAGCAGGATGAATCTTTGCTCGATATAGCAACAGATAAGGTAGACAGTGAAGTGCCTTCCACTTCGGCAGGCATATTGAAAGAGATACTTTTTGAAGTCAATGCGGTGGTTCCCGTAGGCTCAGTTATTGCCCGTATTGAAACGGAGTTTGAGGCTTCCGGCAATAAAGGCCCGCAGAACCTCACGCCCCATGACGAAACCAAACCGGCTGACAGGGAAAATGCGAAACCGCATGATAAAGTTGCTGCAAGCTTAAGCCAGGAATCTGGTAAAACGACAGTTGAAGGGTCTGCTGCTGAAGGGCAACCGTCAATTCACGACCATCTCACTCCAAGCGCAGTTCAGGAAGAGCCGGCCACTAATGGAAACCGGTTTTATTCTCCCCTGGTTTTAAATATCGCCAGTAACGAAGGCATTTCTCTTTCCGAACTCGAAAAAATTGCGGGCTCGGGAAATGAAGGCCGGGTAACCAAAAAAGATATCCTGAATCATGTAGCCAGAAGGAAGGATGGGAATGGATTTCACGGCCGGCCGGTATCAGCTGAAAAAGCAACCCCCTATGCTTCTGACAGCAGCGGCGGGCAACATGACGATCGCTATCTAAACGCCGGTGCCTTTACCGCTCCGGTGAGTGGCAACGTGGAAATTCAGGAAATGGACCGGATGCGGAAACTCATCGCCGAACATATGGTGCGGAGTAAACAAACCAGTCCCCATGTCACCAGTTTTTCAGAGGCTGACGTGACCAATCTGGTCGTCTGGCGTGAAAAAGAAAAAACTGAATTTGAAAAAAGAGAAGGAACCAAACTCACCCTGACGCCGTTGTTTATTGAGGCCGTAATTAAGTGTATTAAAAAATTTCCGCTGATTAATTCGTCCCTCCAGGGAGATAAAATTATTATCAAAAAAGATATACATATCGGTATGGCTACGGCCCTGCCTTCAGGAAGTCTTATCGTGCCCGTAATAAAAAACGCGGACAATTACAATCGTGTCGGTCTGGCCAGACAGGTCAATACACTGGCGGCCAATGCCCGTAACAACAAGCTTAAACCCGAGGATATTCAGGATGGTACGTTTACACTGACCAACGTGGGTGTTTTTGGAAGCCTCATGGGAACACCTATTATCAATCAGCCACAGGTTGCCATTCTCGCTGTGGGCGCCATAAAAAAACGTCCGGTCGTGATTGAAAGTGAACAGGGCGACAGCATTGGTATCCGGCATATGATGTATCTCTCCATGAGTTACGACCATCGGATCATCGACGGAAGTCTGGGCGCCACGTTTTTATCCGCCGTCGCCAAAGAACTGGAATCTTTTCAGGCCTAACCTCCACACTCCCACACTCCCACACTTCCCCGTCTGGCCATCATAACAATTCACCAAACTTGTCGTTAAGGATTAAGAGAAGTTTTGTAAATTCCATTACTCACTAAACCAACGACGATGAAAACACTATCCGAAACCTGGTTTGCCGATGGCTATATTGACTTCGAATTAAAGAAATACACCCTGCTCGCCTACCTGCAGGAAATCAATCGAAACTTCCAGGAAAACAAACTTTATCCGCAGCTCGCCGATGTCATCTTCCATTACAACAATCTGGTTGCTTTCAGGGAAAACAAAAAATACCTGCAGGAACAGTTCCCGAAGAAATTAACAGGCATGCAGATGGAAAAAATACAGGTTTTATATGAGCAGATGATTCAGGACGATGAGCTGATGCGGGAACTGGAAGATATAATAGACTATTCCACGGGACACATGAAAACCGCCATTAGCAACGGCACGGAAATTTATGAATTTGTTGAAGACAAATTAAGCATTCATCCGGTGGGCATCATGCCCGTTCATTCCAAGCAGGGTTATTTTCTACTGTGTGACGGTTCGGCCAACGCCACCCGGGTATATAGCTATTACCTCAGTTTTTTTGAGAAGCACGATGAAAAATACAGGAGCATGCGAACGGAATATATTGATTCCTGGCAACGTAGTTTCAGTAATACCTATGAACTGATAAAATCAGAATTGCTTTACCGGAAACCCGAATTGCCCAATCCCGCCGTGTATGCGATTGAAACCAGTTTGAAATTTCCGCTCGACGAAACCCTTTTGCCCGTGGCAAAGCGCAGCCTGGTAAGATATATTTCTACCAAAGCCGCCTGATACGGACCGTTTTTTACCCCTTTCCGCCGGCTGTTCGTACAGTAGACGCTTTCCTTACCCGGATGGTCTGCAGCACCACGGCTGCTATGATCAGACAGAATCCATAATAAAAACCGGGACTGACCTCCCTGTCCTCACGGTACAGGAAAAAAGCCATGGCGATCCCGTAAATGGGTTCCAGATTGTAGGTGAGATTCACTGTGAAGGCCGGGATTTTCTGCAATGCCTTCATAAAAAGATCATAGGCAACCACCGTACAAAGTATTCCCAGTACAAGAAGCCATCCAAAATCTGAAGCAGTAGGCAGTAACCGGTCTACCTGAAAAAAATGAATATAAACAGGCATCAGCAGCGTGATAAAAACAAATCCTCCACTCAGTTGATACCGGGTTGCCGTTTCGGGATCCATCTTTTGCAGAATCTGTCTGTTGAGCACAGGGAAAATACTGGCCAAAAGGGAGGAAAAAAGGGAAATAAGTATTCCCAGTTTATAATGCGGATCAAAATGAAAGACAATACTAATTCCGGCAATGGCCAGAAAGCCGAGTAAAATCTCATTGATATCAAAGGGTCTGCGTGACATGAGCGGTTCGAGAATCGCAGTAAAAAATCCCATGGATGAAAGGCAGACCAGGGCAGTGGAAACATTTGAAGCTTTTATCCCCGCATAAAAACTAACCCAGTGCAGGGCCAGAATAAAGCCGATACTCGAAGCCTGCAAAAACTGCTTTCGCGAAGCAGCAGGTTTTCTTTTTCCAAACAATAACATGACCCAGAGAAAAACACAGGCAATCAACAGGCGAAACCACACCAATACGGCTTCGTTCAAAGTGATCAGCCTGCCCAGCACACCGGTAAATCCGGCAAGGAAAACAGCAATATGCAGCTGGACAAAGGCCTTTTTCATGGAGGGCAAAGAAAGATTATTTTCCTTCCACCACCATATTCTGGGAGAAATGATTTACGGGGCTTGGTTCTGTGGGCTTTTTTACTCTTTTGCGATAGCTCTTGAAGAGGGAATTCCACCGGAGCTTTAAAACGCCATAAATTCCTTCTTTAACGATTCCCTTATTCATCTTGGAAACCCCCAGTTTCCGGTCTTCAAATACGATGGGAACTTCCTTTATTTTGAAACCGAGTTTCCAGGCCGCAAATTTCATTTCGATCTGAAAAGCATAGCCGGCAAAACGAATTTCATCCAGATTGATGGTTTCCAGCACTTCTCTTTTGTAGCAGACGAAACCCGCAGTAGGGTCATTTACCGGCATCCAGGTGATCAGACGGGTATATATCGACGCTCCTTTGGAAAGCAGTATCCTCTGCCTCGGCCAGTTTACAAAACCGCCGCCTTTTACATAGCGGCTCCCAACCGCCAGATCGGCCCCCTGAAATTTACAGGCGTTAAATAAGGCATCAAGATTCTTTGGATTATGAGAAAAATCGGCATCCATTTCAAAAATAAAAGCATAGCCTTTTTCGACTGCCCATTTGAATCCATGAATATAAGCCGTGCCCAGCCCAAGCTTACCCTGCCTGACTTCAAGAAACAACTGATGCGGATATTTATTCTGTAGGGTACGAACGATAGCCGCCGTTCCATCGGGAGAACTATCGTCAATGATCAGCAGATGAAAACCCTGATTGAGGGAAATGATAGCTTCAACAATGGACTCTATATTTTCCTTTTCGTTGTAAGTCGGTATGATAACAATCTTTTCCAGGCTAGCTAATCGTTTTATCTTTTTTTAACATGGTGCGGTTAAAAATCTCGGTCAGTTTCTGCTTGGTATGCATGGGAAAATCGCCCTTCATCATCCAGTCATAGTACTGCGGTTCAGTTTTCAAAACATCGGCAACCGCCCTGCCTTTATGTTTGCCGAAGTTAAAGATTTCAATTCCATTTTCCATAGAAAATCGACGTGCAAAATCCACCACCTGATCATCACCGGTAAATTTAACGATGCTTTCAGGATCCGCTCCCAGTTGCGGGTAGCGGCCTATCTGCGCAATCAGTATTTCGAGGGTTGCTTCTGCGTCAGCCTGGGCGCCATGGGCACCGTCATGTAATTTATCACAGTAAAATTTATACGCTGCGGTCAGCGTCCGCTGTTCCATCATATGAAATACACGTTGCACATCAATGAGTTTTCTGCCTTTCATGTCAATCTCCATTCCCACTCGCAAAAACTCTTCAACCAGCAATGGAATATCGAATCGGTTTGAATTGTATCCTGCCAGGTCACTCTGGTCAAGAAACTGTTTCAATTCGTTGGCCGCCTGTCGAAAAGTTTGTGCGTCCTTTACTTTCTCATCCGTAATACCATGAATTTCGGATGACTGTTTTGGAATCGGCATTTCCGGGTTGATCAGCTTATGCTTCACGCTCCGGGTTCCATCGGGCATAATTTTTACAATGGCAATTTCAACGATCCGGTCTGTCGCAAGATTAATTCCGGTTGTTTCAAGGTCGATAACAGCCAGGGGCTTGGTTAATTGTAGCATGTATCTTAATGGGTTAGCAATACTGTCTTTTACAAAGGTAGCAATATCCAACCCATCGCAACAAGGCCGATCTTTAGATGATCAGGGTCAAGTACCGGCTGAACTGGCGCTGAAAAAGGATCCGGGTGGCTCCTTATCACAAAAATGATCTAAATCCGCCTGCCTATTGCATATTCGAATTATATTGTTTTATTTTGTCCTATTCCCGTTCATCCTTCGAACAACTCCATTTTGAACCAGGGCCTGAGGCCGAGGTCCAAAATACAACATCCGCACCCTCCGAAACTTAACTTTTCCTGACGCATTAAACGACCGTCGTTTAACGCAGTTTTAAAACGTCCGTTCCTCTGAACTACCTGGCAGATCGACCAATGACCAGGCATTTATTATTCATCAAAATACCCAGGAAAATGAGAAAGTCAGTATTGATTATCGCTATCATCGCCGTAGCTACCACTTTATTTACCTCCTGCGCGAGTTACAGGAATTCCGGCAAAAGCGGATGTAAGGCCACGCAGGGATATGTCGGATATGGTTCAAGATAAATACCCGGATTATTTCTGCCTGTCGCAGAATATAGCCAGGATAATCTGAAAAATTCATCTGTATACAGGTCCGGATTGTTATTTCAACATTCCGGGCCTTTTTTATTGTTATTGCTGAAGTAAATTTGCAATTCCCGCCTGCAAACGCGGTATAACCAAAACTTTATAAAAATGAGAAAACTTCTGACCTTATCCCTTTCCCTGATTTTAGTGTCAACGCTCCGGGCACAGTCCTATAAAAGCAGCCTGACCTTCCAGAAAAACGCCTATTCCGTAGCAGCCATTCAGGTGCCTTTTGAAGAAAATGTGGTTACCAGCGCCATCAAAGACTATATGTCACGCAAGGGTTATAAAGACGCTCATTTCAAGGATTTTCTGATTTTCAGGTCCGTTCCGATCGACAGCAGCTCTTCCTCGGTTTCCGATGCCTACTTTACGATAAATCAAAAAAGCCGCAGTGAAAAAGATGTCACCCTGGTCACCCTACTTCCCGTAAAAAAAGGAGAAACCCTTTCTCCCGCCACGGCAGAAGACAGCACTTCGGTCGCTGCCTCGGTGGCTTATCTGAACGATATGAAGCATGATATTCTCAGTTATACCACCCAGCAACAGATTCAGAGTCAGCAAAAAACCCTCGACAAGATCAAGGCAAAAATGATCAGTTTAAAAAACGACTCCGGAGATATAGCCAAGAAGATACGTAGTTATGAAAATGACCTGGCGCAGAATAAAATTGACCAGACAAAACAAACCCAGCTGATCAGCAGCACAGCAACCGGCGACCAGGATGCGCTGAGTAAGGCCCACAAAAAGATGAACAAGCTGATGGATAACCAGACCGACTATGAAAAGAAAATCAGGAATTATCAGGCGGACCTTGAACAAAATACAAAAGACCGCCAAACCCAGCAGTCTTTATTTGATAAGGAATCACAATCTTTGGAGGCGTTAAAAAAACGGCACCAGGATCTCAGGTTCTGATACTAGGTAGCCCAGGCTTTATCGCCTTTCTTATAGGGAACACAGCCCTCATAACGACCGGGAACTGCTACATAGCGCAGGGCTTTTGTGGCACCTGGTTCGGATGTGAAGTAACCCCAAATGGTCAGCTCTTTCATCATCCGGAAATAATGTGCCGGATCCGTTGGCTTTTTCTTGGCTGTATATTCCTTTTGCTCTTTGTCCAGATCAATCAGCAATGCTTTGCGTTCTGCCGGACTGGACTCTACGAAATATTTACCGCTTTTGGTTTTACTGGCTTCATTAAGCTTTCCCATGCCATCCATGAAGATCTTTTGATTTTCCGGCTCATAACAGTCGCGCACAATCGTGTGCATAAACTCACCAATTTTAGCTTCTTTGGCACCGGGAGTATCTGTTGCCGGAATAATCGTATCTCCTACTTCATCCAGAAAGGAGATGTCGTCCGGAGAAAAATTCAATCCGGCCATTCCGATTTTTTTATCCGCATTGGTACAACCGGATAAAAAAACCTCCGCTCCGATGATCGTACCGCCCAGCAGCAGCGCTACCGACGAAAGTGCTTCTCTTCTGTTCATGGTTCGTTTTTTAAAAAACGTCAGGCGCTTATTGACCTGACAGGTTTGACAATATAAATATCTGAAATAACTCCCACACTCCCACCCTTAAAGATTCCCTTTCTTCAGCTCGCTCACCGCATGATCCACCGCCCGGGCCGTAAAGGCCATATAAGTCAAGGAAGGATTTACACTGGAAGATGATACCATAAATGAACCATCTGTAACAAATACATTCGGTGCATCCCAGATCTGATTGAACTTATTCAAAACGGAGGTTTTAGGATCCTTTCCCATCCGGGCTGAACCCATTTCGTGTATGCCGCGACCGAGGGTACCATCCCCTTCGTAGCCTTTCACATCCTTGACCCCTGCGGCAGTAAGCATTTCAATAGCGTCATTTTTCATATCCACACGCATCTTCTTTTCATTCTCCTTATACTCAATATCCATCGCCAGCACATTCATGCCCCATTTGTCTTTTTTTGTTTTATCCAGAGTTACTTTATTCTCATGATAAGGCAGTGTTTCTCCAAATCCGCCCATTCCCAAACTCCATGGTCCCGGTTCTGTAAGCACATCTTTCAGGTCTACGCCGATGGCAATTTCCTCGGGACTGCGCATGTAACCTTCCCTGCTTCCGCCGCCCTGGTACCCAAATCCACGAACATAATCCCGTTTGTCCGTGCCGACATTACGGAACTGGGGTATGTAAATTCCATTGGCCCTTCTACCGTAATAGTATTTATCCTCATGTCCCTCCACGACACCCCTGGCGCCCACGCCCAGATGATGATCCATAATATTATGACCCAGCTCCCCACTGCTGCTGCCCAGTCCGTCGGGCCACACATCAGTAGCGGAATTCATCAGCACCCAGGCGCTGTTCAGCGTGGAAGCATTGAGGAATATTATTTTTGCATGGTAGGTATAGGTCTGATTGGTTTCACCATCCAGAATCTCCACTCCCGTAGCCCTCTTTTTATCCTTGTCATATAATATTTTGGTTACGATGGCCCAGGGGCGAAGCGTAAGATTACCTGTTTTCATGGCAGCCGGTAAGGTAGAAGACTGTGTACTGAAATAGGCACCGAAAGGACAGCCCAGCCAGCATTTGTTACGGAACTGGCAATTGGTTCTGCCTTCCAGTGGCTGGGTAATGTTCGCCGTACGGCCAATGATCACATGTCGGGTACCCTTAAAAAGATCCTTCATGCGAACAGAAAAATCCTTTTCCACGCAGGTCATATCCATGGGCGGCATAAACTGACCGTCAGGTAAAATATCGAGTCCGTCCCGGTTCCCGCTGATGCCGGCAAATTTTTCCGCATGATCGTACCAGGGCGCAATCTCCTTGTAACGAACAGGCCAGTCCACCCCATGGCCATCGCGTGCATTGGCGTCAAAATCATGATCGCTCCAGCGGTAACTTTGTCTGCCCCACATCAGGGAACGGCCACCCACATGGTATCCGCGAAACCAGTCAAAACGTTTGATTTCAGTATATGGGCTTTCCTGATCGTTTGCCCAATAATCGAGATTAGCTTCATTCAGCGGATAGTCTCTTTTTAAAACCGGATATTCTTTTATCATCTCCTGTGTGCGCCGGGTGCGGTGGGGATAATTCCAGGCCTCTTTATTTGCATTCACATAGTCTTTGACATGTTCAATATTCCGGCCCCTTTCCAGCATAATCGTTTTCAGTCCTTTCTCACAAAGTTCTTTAGCGGCCCATCCCCGCTGATTCCAGATCCGATAACAATTGCGTCATACACATTGTCTGCCATGATTCCCTGATTTTTATTTTAGATATCACAAATTAATATTGCTTTCTTCAATGAACCGATTTTATCTTTTTCAGCTGGCATAAATTCCTGGGCAACATATCCTTTAAAACCGGTTGCCAGAATCGCCTTCATAATCGCCGGATAGTATAATTCCTGTGACTCGTCAATTTCATGACGTCCGGGTACGCCGCCAGTATGATAGTGCCCGATATACTGCTGATTGTCCTGGATCGTGCGGATCACATCCCCTTCATCAATTTGCATATGGTAGATGTCGTAGAGCAATTTAAAGTTGGGACTTCCCAGCTTTTTACAAAGCGCCACGCCCCAGGCCGTGCGATCGCACATATAATCCTTGTGATTTATTTTACTGTTCAGCAATTCCATCTGGATGGTAATTCCGTTTTTTTCCGCCAGGGGCATAATCTGCTGCAGTCCTTTTACGCAATTATTTATACCTGTTTCATCATCCATACCCCTCCGGCTTCCGCTAAAGCATATCACGTCTTTATATCCGGCAGCAACCATCAGCGGTATCACTTCCAGATATTGTTTAACGAGTTTATCATGAAACTTCGGTTCCGCAAATCCGTCTGTCAGACTGATATCTCCGGCCACATAACACATCGAACTGTATAACCCGTATTTCTGAATGGTGGGCCAGTCCTTTGGCTGAACCAGATCCACGGCCGGAATGCCAATATCTTTTACTCCCTGGCAGAATTCATCCCATGGAATCGAATCATAGCACCAGCGGCAAACAGAATGATTAATATTTCCTTTAAGTATCAATGGTTGAACTGATTTTGGTTTCGGCACAAAGGAAGAGAGCAGCTGGCTGCCGGTTGCCAGAACCGCCGAACCGGCAATCATATTTTTAATCAGCTTTCTTCTGGATGAGCGGGGATTCATGAGCCTTCGGATTTGAATGTACGAGTGAAATGGGATGATTCCTAATTTTAATGACCAGCGGGAATGGCTACCAGAATTTCCGGTTTCTTCCGGCCACGCATATAAATATTGAGACCGGCAAATGCAACGATCAGAAAAAGAGGGATCATCATAGTGAAATTGATGATGGCCGGTCCGGCTGCCTTGTTCGCTTCAAATAATGCGTTCGACATATCCGAGCCGGGAGCGGCCAGTTTGTAAAGTGAAATATCCGCTCCGGCGGGCAATTTGCCTGCAACCAGTGAATCATAGTGTTTGCCCATCCCTATCATATAAAGGGAAACGGCAAACATGCCTGCCCCTCCCATCAGGTTCATGCCGACGGCACCTGTTTTAGGCAGATTTTCCGATACAAATCCCAGCATCGTGGGCCAGAAATAACAGACTCCCATGCCGAAAACAAGCGCGCCTACGAAAATCATATTGCCTGTGGTATGACCCAGCAGGTATAAACCCAAACTGGCGAGTATAGTGGAAATCAGGAGAACACCCTGTGGAGAGAACTGTTTTACCACAGGACCGGCAAAAGCCCGGCCTACAACCATTACGCCAGTTTCCAGAGTGAGTATGAGCAGCGCGTTGTCAGTTACATTTTTGAGCAGCACGTCGATCCATTGTCCCGTAAATAATTCCGTTATGGCCGTTCCAAACATACAAATGATCATGAAAAGAAATAATCCCGAAAAGATTGACTTATACATGGTGGCACTGGACACCCCGGCTGCCACGCGTTCAGTAACCGGAAATTTAAGTTTGGAAAAAAGATACCCGTAAATCAGTGTCGGAATGAGCATCACTCCCACTTCAACCTGCCAGGAAACGCCGAATTTATTCAAGAAATAGACAACCAGGGTGCCAATCACAATTCCTCCCGGAAACCACAGGTGGAAGTGATTCAGCTTGGTTGTTTTATTATCCGTAAATAAAGAAGCAACCAGGGGATTGCAGGCAGCTTCCACGGTTCCATTGGCAATTCCAATCAGCAATGTGGAAAGAAATAAGGTCCAGTAACCGGTAGAAGCGATGGTCAGGACAATTCCCGCAAGGTGAAAAACAAATGCCATCACCAGTAGATTTTTCATGCCGATAATATCCACAATAAATCCGCCGATCACAACCGCCAGTGGAAATCCCCAGAAGGCCGTCGCTGCAATGGTACCCAGTTCAGATGCACTGAGATTAAATTCCGTTCCCAGTTTACCTAAAATACCGGCCCGTATGCCGAAAGAAAGTGAAGTAACTAACAAAGCGAGGCAGCTGGCTGTAAATAGCTGTTTGCGCGGAATGGCGTTTGGGAGCATGGCAATCGTTTTATTTAAGAACCGTCACAATAACATTTGTCGCTATACCAGCGTAAATGTAATTTTTATTTCAGGAAATAAAAAAAGCAAACAATTGGTATTCCTTCGTAAATATGCATATTAAAGCCTAAAGCTCAAAGCCTAAAGCTTAAAGCCAAACGGCCAACGGTCATCGGCCAACGGTCATCGGTCATCGGCCCACACGGATAAAATAAAAAATATGAACAGAAAACTCAGAATGGGCATGGTAGGTGGAGGCAAAGATGCTTTTATCGGCGCCATTCACCGGATCGCGGCCAATATGGACGGCCTCATTGAAGTTTCCTGCGGGGCGCTCAGCATCCATCCGGATGTCGCGAAACTGTCAGGTGAAATGCTGTTTCTGCCGGCCGACCGTACCTATTTGAATTTTGAGGAAATGATGGAAAAGGAAAGTAAACTTCCCGCAGATAAAAAAATTGATTTTGTCACCATCGTCACACCCAATTTCGCCCATTTCGCACCCGCTATGCTGGCCCTGGAGAAGGGCTTCCATGTGGTGATTGAAAAACCCATTGCTTTTACCATTGAGGAAGCCAGGCAACTCAAAAAGAAAGTGGAGGAAACCGGACTGATTCTATGCCTCACCCACACCTATTCCGGTTACCCCATGGTGAAACAGGCGCGTCAGATGATTAAAAACAATGTGCTTGGAAAAATCCGCAAGATCTGGGTGGAATATCCGCAGGGCTGGCTGAGCAGACTCACCGAACGCGAAGGCAACGCACAGGCCGCATGGAGAACAGATCCAAAAAGATCGGGGAAAAGCGGCAGTATGGGAGATATTGGTACACACGCCGCCCATCTGGCAGAATACGTGAGCGGACTGAAAATTTCAAAGATTTGCGCAGACCTTAATATAGTTGTGGAGGGACGGCCGCTCCGACGATGATGGAAACGTTTTACTGAAGTTTGAAAATGGAGCGAATGGTGTGCTGATGGCTTCCCAGGTGGCAGCAGGAGAAGAAAATGCACTCCGCATCAGGGTGTATGGTGAAAAAGGCGGCCTCGAATGGCGTCAGGAAGAACCCAATTCGCTGATCGTAAAATGGCTCGATCAGCCCACACAGATATTCCGGGCTGGAGTGGGATACAAAGAACCCCTCTCCTCATTTACTACTCATAATTTGAGAACACCCGGCGGTCATCCGGAAGGGTACCTGGAAGCCTTCGGAAATATCTACCGCAATTTCGCGCAGACTCTGTCTGCAAGAATAGAAGGCAAAACGCCTTCACCGGAAAGTCTGGATTTCCCCGGTGTGGAAGATGGCATCCGCGGTATGGCTTTCATTGACAACGTCGTCGCTTCATCGCAGACAAAAGAAAAGTGGTTCGATCATACGGTCACTTTGTGATTATTGTGAAATGATTTATTAATCATCGGTCAACGGTCATCGGTCATCGATCATCGGTCACCGGTCAACCTGTTAAAAATGAAAACGATCAAAGGACCAGCTATTTTTCTCGCCCAGTTTCTCGGCGATCAGGCACCATTCAATACGCTGGAATCGATCTGTCAATGGGCTAAATCCCTCGGTTATAAGGGCGTGCAGATACCCAGCTGGGATGCGCGTTGTATAGATTTGAAAAAAGCGGCAGAGAGCAAAACCTATGCGGATGAAATCAGGGGAGTCGTAGAGGGGGCCGGACTGGAGATCACTGAACTTTCCACGCATCTGCAGGGACAGCTGGTGGCCGTTCATCCTGCTTACGACGAACTGTTCGACGGATTCGCCCCGGAAGCCTACAGAAAAAATCCACCGGCAAGGCAGGCCTGGGCGGTTCAGCAATTAAAATACGCGGCCGCCGCGTCAAAAAACCTGGGACTTAATGCGCACGCCACTTTCAGCGGTGCCCTGTTATGGCCCACATTCTATCCCTGGCCACAGAGACCGGCCGGACTGGTAGATACGGGTTTTCAGGAACTCGGGAAAAGATGGAAACCCATTCTCGACATATTTGACGAAAACGGAGTGGACCTTTGTTATGAAATACATCCGGGAGAAGATCTGCATGACGGCGTAACCTACGAGCGTTTTCTGGAGGAAGTAAAAAATCATCCGCGCGCCTGTCTGTTATACGATCCGTCTCATTTCGTTTTGCAACAACTCGATTACCTGACCTATATTGATTATTATCATGAACGCATCCGCATGTTCCATGTAAAAGATGCAGAATTCAATCCAACTGGCAAACAGGGCGTTTACGGAGGTTACCAGCCCTGGATAGACCGGGCCGGCAGATTTCGCTCCCTGGGCGACGGACAGGTGGATTTCAAATCCATCTTCAGCAAACTGACCCAGTACAACTTTGCAGGGTGGGCCGTGCTGGAATGGGAATGCTGTATCAAACATCCTGAAGACGGGGCCCGGGAAGGATCCGTGTTTATTAAAGACCATATCATTCGCGTAACAGAGAAAGCTTTTGACGATTTTGCGGGAACCGGTTCAGACCAGGCATTCAACCGTTCCGTACTCGGAATAAAATAGGATTGCTCTTTCCGTTATTTTTTACGAAATTTATCTTCTCATTCTAACCATCGCAACAATGAAAAAAGCAATTCTCTTTGTGCTCATCGGATCCGCCTCCATTCTCGCCTGTAATTCCAATGCTCCCGCTACCGAAACAAAAACGGATACGGTTGCCGCTGCGGCTCCTGTTGCAGCCGCTGATTCCAAAGGGCTGGAACTTATCGGCGCAAGCGATTGCACAACCTGTCACCGCCTCCACAAGGAAGCCACCGGCGCTTCCATTGGACCCTCTTACAGTGAAGTGGCTGCCAAGTATTCACCTGCCGCTGATACAACGGTTGACAGGCTGGTTCATAAAATCATCACCGGCGGCTCGGGTATCTGGGGCGCAGTTCCTATGACCCCCCATCCTGCTCTCGCACCTGCGGACGTGAAAGAAATGGTGCAATACATTCTTACTTTAAAAAATTAGTCCATGCTAAAAAAAATGAGCTTCACCATCCTGTTCCTGATGGTGACGATTTTTGCTGCACATACACAGACTCAGAATCAGCTTACGGACAAAGAAAAGCAGGACGGATGGAAACTGTTATTCGACGGATACAGCAGCGCCGGCTGGCATACTTACAATGAAAAAACTTTCGGTCCCGCGTGGAAAATCGTAGATGGCACGCTGTATTGCGACACGACCTATCCAATACCCGAGGGGAAAGAAGGTGATATTTGCACCGATCAGGTATATGAAAATTTTGACCTGAAATATCAGTGGAAAATTTCAAAAAACGGCAACAGCGGATTAATGTTTAATGTGCAGGAATCTCCCAAATACGAGGCCCCCTACCTGACAGGTCCGGAAATGCAGGTACTTGACAACGACGGTCACCCGGATGGAAAAATTCATAAACACCGCGCAGGGGACTTATATGATCTCATCGCCTCCTCAAGCGAACCGGTGCATGCCGTTGGTGAATGGAACGATGCCGAAATTAAACTGGATCATGGCAAACTGACTCTATTTCTCAATGGCGTGCAGGTCGTCAGCACAATGATGTGGGATGCAGGCTGGGATGCCCTCGTAAAAGGAAGCAAATTTCACCAGTGGGCGGATTTTGGAAAATTCAAATCAGGCCATATTGATCTCCAGGATCACGGGAACAATGTGTGGTTCAGGAATATAAAAATTAAAACCCTGTAGCCGAATAATCAGAGTCCCAGAGATTTCATGAAGGCATCTGAATTCGGCTCCCTTCCAAGAAATTTCCTGAGCATATCCATCTCCTGCTCGCTGCCCGCCGCTTCAAGGATTTGCCTGCGGTATCGTTCTCCCGTTTTTGCATCCATCACTCCGTTTTTTTCGAACACGGAGAAAATATCTTTGGCGAATACGAGTGACCAGAGATAACCGTAATAATTTGCACCATACCCACTCAGGTGCGTGAATGAGGCAATCATATGAGTGCCTGAAGGAAAAGGAATCTGATTGATCCGGTGCAGACTCTCCGTTACAGAAGTCAGGTCCATACCACGGATACTGTCATACTTATCCTCGAAAGTAAAATCAATCAACCCGTAGTAAACCTGACGCATGGAAGCCTGGGCAGACAATACCTTTTCTGTAGATTTCATTTTATTGAACAGACTTTCGGGAAGCACGGCGCCTGTTTTATAGTTCCGGGCAAAAATCTTCAGGCTCGCGTATTGCCAGCAAAAATTTTCAAGAAACTGTGAAGGTGCTTCCACAAAATCGGCCTTCAGGCTGGCTGGCTGTGAAGCCAGATCAGAGCGAACCACCATATCGGCGACCAGATGCCCGAATTCATGAAACAGGATGGTCACATCGTAGTGACTCAGCAGGGTTGGCTCACCCCTGGCCGCTTCCGGGAAATTACAAATCAGCGCGGCTACCGGCAGTATTTCCTTGTCCGGGCTGATATGCGCTGCACTGATACCAAAGCAGGCGAAATGCGTGTACTTATTTTGCCGGGGATAAAGGTCAAAATAAAAACTTCCCAGTTTTTTTTCACCTACCCACATCTCAAAAGTTCTCACTTTTGAATACCAGGTTGGCAGGCCCGAAGTTTCTTTCACGGTAATTCCAAATAACCGGTGATACACTTCAAACATGCCTTTGATGGTTTGATTCATCTCAAAATATTCTTTCACTTCATCCTCATTCAGCTGGTATTTCTGATCCAGCAACTGCTTCCGGTAATAGGCCACGTCCCATGCATAAATAGTATCCGGCAATTCAGGATGCATGGTATGCTTCACCGCGCGGATCTGCGTCAGATCCGCGCTCACTTTGGGCGTCAGTTTTTTGATCAGGTTATTTTCAAAGTTCCAGACCGACTCCGGATTACCCGCCATTTTATTCGTCAGCGCATAGGCTGCATAGCTGGGGTATCCTAATTTCAGCGCGTATTGTTCACGATAATATAAAAGGGAATCAAGCACTTTTATATTTACCGGAAAGGCCCTGTTTTCATATTTATAGTACATTTTTTTTCGCGTTGCATCCGGCATCGCGTATTCACTGATTTCCTCGTAGTTTGGCGAGTTTAAATAAAGAACATATTCTCCCCCGGCTCTTTTCCATTTGGCCCGGGAACCCTCCGGCACACCTTTCAAATCCTCTTCCGACAATACAAGGCTATCCGTATAGGCACCGATGTTCCTGTCAAATTCCAGCCCGAGCATGGTCAGCCGGTTACTGATGGCCTGCATCTCGTTTCTTCCCGTGCTATCCAGCTTCATCCCATTGTTTTCGAATATCCGGATCTGTTCCGTAAGATATTTCTGCTGGTTGGGCTTCAGGGAAGACAGGGACCGGTCCGCAAAGGCTTTCATCGCTTTATACAGAGGTTCATTTAATACCAGAGAGCTCGCATAATCAGAAAGAGCCTGACTTCCGTCATTGGCGGCATTACGTACACTGTCGGACGGATTGGTTTCTGCCAGTAAACCCAGCTTCATTCCCAGGTCATTGATATCATATTGAAGTTCGTCATAAACCGACAGCGTACCGGACGGCCCGGACAGGCTTGTTTTTCCCGTAATAATCTGTTGGACTTTCAGATCCGATCTCTCCGTTAGTTTTGATACCGCATCCCGGATCGTTTGCGCTTCCATCTTGTCAAATGCAATCGGTGCATTAGAATGGATCAATAAAATATTTGACGGTGACTGACCAAATACAGTCACGAATGAAACCGAAAGCAGTATGAACACGAGGTATTTGGAAGAACGCATCGTAGATATTTGAACCGAAGCTATAAAAACCTGAATGTAAACCCGCGCCGCTGATAACAAAAATGAAAAAAGGGCCCTTTCCGCTGATGGAAGAAGCCCTTTTTTTGAATCCGGTTTTTTATTTAACCTGAATACTATTTTTTTCCTGACTCTGATTTACGTTCCGGATAGAAACTTCCACTCTTCTGTTGGCGGATCTTCCTTCTTCCGTTTTGTTTGAATCTTTTGGATATTCTTTACCAAAGCCCCTGGCCAGCAGCCGGTCTTTTGATACGCCGTCTTTGATCAACTCGTTGACAACTGACTGCGCGCGCGCTTTCGAAAGTGTTTTATTTCTGGCAGCACTACCGACGTTGTCCGTAAATCCGTCAATATAAAAACTTGAATTCGGGATCTGCTCATTCATAATCTTCGCAGCCCGCGCAATAATTTCTGCTGATTCAGGCTTGATGGTGGATTTTCCAAAATTGAACAGGATGTTTTTAAAATCTGCTGTGATTTGCACCGCGATTTTTTCCACCGGACAACCTTTCGTAGAGGCAGGACCCGGCTGATCAGGACAAAGATCTTCGTCGTCATTGATACCATCTCCATCCCGGTCAGGAATTGGACATCCCTGATATTTGGCGACACCAAATACAGTCGGACATTTATCCTGCGGATCAGGAATTCCGTCACCGTCTGTATCAGGGCATCCATGAAACTGTGCCAAACCCGGTGTATTGATGCAGGAATCTTCTTCATCATTTACACCATCCTTGTCTGTGTCGGGAATCGGACAACCATGATAGCGTACCAGCCCCGGAACTGAAACACAGGAATCCTGCTCGTCATTGATGCCATCCCCGTCCGTATCGGGAATGGGACAACCCTGATATCTTGGCAGACCAAATACAGTAGGGCATTTATCCACATCGTCATACACTCCGTCTTTATCCGTATCGGGCCTGATTTTTTTCTTATACTGCATGCCCCAGTTAAATCCAACATGAAGGTCGGCCTGTTTGGAGTCATGGAATAGGGCAGATATCACACTTCCCGAACCAATAAAGAAGGGACCAATACGAAAGGCAAGTCCCGCATTGAACTGGGTGAGCTCATTGTAATTCAGTGGAAGTTCAACACTGATTAAAGAATTTTCCCATCTGGGTGTCAGACTATATGAATTATAATAGTAAAGATTAAAATCCTTTTGTTTATTCATATTGAACTGACCCGCCAGATTCACACCGAAATTGGAAGTCCTTCCAATGATGTAGTCAATATTTGTCTGCAGTGTGGTGGGAAGATTTACATTATAGGAACTGCTCTGAGGAGCGCCCTGTATAAAATAAGGCGAACTGTTCAGCACCGGAATAAACTGGCTGATCGGTTTGCCGTCAAAATTACTCAGGCTATAACTGCTGCCTGCAGGAACATCAATCCGGTAGTTGGCCGCCTGGTTGGATGATTTATTAAATTTAATATTTCCGACATCCAGCAATGACACACCGATTTTCAATTTGTATTTATTGGCCCAGCGATCACTGGTATAATTTGAATAGTCGAGATTAGGCCGGTATTCGTATACAAATCCCACATCGCCACCCACACCGTGACCGTTGAACTTAAAAAAATCATTGAATTTGTAGTCGCTGAAATTGGCGTCTGTTGTATTGATCGCCATAGTGCCCGTAAACGGTCCTGCAAGTGCCGCACTGCCGCCTATATTGGCAATATTCCCATTCAGGCCGCTGGTGGTAAGATAGGAATCTGCAGTACCTGCAATATATTTCAGCGTAATACCTCCTTTTAAAAAACTGTGACTTCCTTTTTTGGTAAAGACCTGTGCTACAGATCCGCCGATTTCCGTCCAGCCCGTTGCATGAACAAGTGAATTGCCTGTATTGATGCCTACAGGTGTGGTGATACCCGAATTGCCGGGATCAATAATGGCGTTGGCCAGATCGCCGTTAACATCCCTCGCATTGGCAAACACCCGTGAACGGGTGGTCAGTGCTACGGATGTGTTAGGGCTTAGCGACACCATCACTGAAGGACCGAGAATGTCCACATAGTCCAGACTGTTTACATTGGATTTGCCCTGAAGTAATTTGGATTTTAAATCATTTCCATTAAAAGATTTGGTGATGTCGCTGAATTTTAATCCACCCTGATCCGTTCCCACAAAGCCGTTAATTGCAAACAGATTGACATTCCATTTAAAACGATTGTCCGCAATATTCGCAGGATTAAAAAATACGCCATTTACTCCTGTATAATTTCCTGTTCTGTAACCCGGATAGGTTTGCGCCGATGACCGGGTAATAAATCCCGTCGCGATCATCGCAAATAATAAAGTCTTCCTCATATTCTGTTAATTTTTGTAGAATAGACAAAGACTATGCCTCCGCTGAACAGATCAGCGGCGTTAAAGGTTGATTAAAATTCGTGTGGTGCAGACTCCACAGATTGAGGAACATAACAGGAATGTCAGACCGCTTTTCTATTTAACGGGAATAACGGATTTTTTTCCTGACTGATTAATATTTCTGATGACCACTTCAACCCGTCGGTTGCACTGACGTCCCTCTTCCGTTGTATTCTCACATTTTGGATTATCATTTCCAAATCCTCTCGCGATGAGCCGGTCTCTTTTCACCCCAAAGTTGACAAGCGATTCCACTACGGCCTGGGCCCTTGCCTGGGAAAGCGCCTTATTGGCAGCCGGCTTTCCTACATTATCCGTATAACCATCCACATAGAAACTGGAATTGGGAATCTGCTCATTCATGACATCAGCCGCACGAATCAGAATCTGTGTGCTTCCT
>CBDCCE010000003.1:0-113914 GCA_965214575.1 Puia sp. | reverse complement strand
GTATTAACCTGAATCAGCTAAGCATAGTAGGCCTGGTAGTAGCGCTGGGGCTTTTGGTGGACGACAGTATTGTAGTCGTCGAGAATATTGAGCGCTGGATGTTGCTGGGCCATACCCGGATGGAAGCCACGCTTAAAGCAACCGGACAGATTGGAAAGGCCGTTGTGGGCTGCACGGTTATGCTAATCATTTCCTTCATGCCGCTGGTATTTTTACCGGAAGGCTCCGGCGACTTTATCCGCGGACTGCCCATGGCTGTTATATTGTCTGTCTTTGCTTCCATGCTGGTTTCATTGACCATCATACCTTTTCTTTCGAGTCGGTTATTGAAAAATCATGTTTCCGCGGAGGGCAATATTTTTATGCGTGGTCTGAAGCGTATGATCCATGGAAGCTACGCACGCCTGCTGGACAAAGCGCTGAACAGACCAGCACTTACCATCGCCATTGCCGTAATGCTTTTCGGGTCTTCACTATATCTGTTCAATGTTATCGGATTTGGATTATTTCCATCATCTGAAAAACCCCAGTTCTTTGTAAATATTACGGCGCCTCCCCAATCTAATCTGTATTACACAGACAGCATTACACGAAATATTGAAAACGAACTCCGGCAGATACCTTCTGTGCGGTTTTATGCCAGCAATATCGGAAAAGGAAATCCGCGCATATATTATAATGAAGTTCCGGAAAATGAACGTTCGGACTTTGCGCAGATTTTTGTTCAGCTGGACAATAGCACAAAGCCGGACAAAAAACTCCAGCTGATTGAAACGCTGCGAAAAAACTGGACACCATACCCGGGTGCCAAAATCGAAGTAAAAAACTTCGAACAGGGACCTCCCGTTGTTGCGCCTGTGGAAGTAAGACTGTTCGGAGACAATCTGGACACATTGAGGAATCTTTCGGCGAAAGTGGAAAAAATGCTTCGTAATACAGAGGGCACCATTTACATCGATAACCCTGTGGATCTTCTGAAATCCGATATCAAGGTGGTCATTAACAAGGAAAAAGCCCAGCTGCTTGGCATACCAACCGTGAATATCGACAGAGCAGTCCGACTGGCCGTTGCCGGATTGAATATGGGTAGTTACACGGATGAAAATGACAAAGACTATTCCATTCTCCTGACACGTGAGAAAGAAGAAAGACCCACACTCGACATATTTAATAATCTCTATGTAAATAATAATCAGGGCATAGCCATACCCCTCGACCAGGTATCCTCTCTTCATTTGGAAACCTCGCCGCAGGTGATTAATCACCAGGAAAAGAAACGTGTGGTATCGATAAAAGCAAACGTAAAAAAAGGGTTTCTGGTTGATCGTGTCATTAATCAGGTAATTACAAAAATGGATAAAATGCCGCTTCCTCCGGGTTATAGTTACGAAATGGGCGGCGAAGTAGAATCCAGAAAAGATTCGTTCGGTGGTTTTATGAGTATAATTATAATAACGGTATTTCTCTTTATCGCAGCGCTCGTACTTCTTTTCGGAACATTTAAAAGCACACTGATTGTTTTATCGGTTATACCGCTCGGGATTGTAGGAGCTGCCACGGCTCTGTGGATGACTGGCAATTCATTATCCTTTGTTTCCATCATAGGACTGATCGCCCTGGCCGGTATTGAAGTAAAGAATACCATTCTGCTTGTTGATTTTACGAATCAATTACGCGGAGAGGGAATGGCCCTGGATGCAGCCATCAGGGAAGCTGGCGAAGTAAGATTCCTGCCAATTGTACTGACTTCACTCACTGCCATTGGCGGACTCATGCCGATTGCTCTTTCCACCAATCCACTGATAGCCCCACTGGCTATTGTTTTGATCGGAGGATTAATAAGTTCCACCCTGCTTTCGCGAATTGTAACTCCCATTGTCTATAAACTTATGCCTCCCAGGGTAAAACTCAGCTCCTGATATATACAAAACCGCCTCCAGGCAGAGGGGGCGGTTTCTATATCAGCTCGCCGATATGCTTATAATTCGCTTTGATGGTTTCCAGCACTTCGTCCATTCTTCCTCCCAGAATTAATTTTCCCATGGTAACGGCATAGCCTTTTACCTGGTCCCACTCTACTTTGGGCGGCATAGCGAGGGAAGCGGGGTTGGTGAAGATATTTACCAGCACCGGTCCATCGGTTGAAAAAGCTTCTTCCAGGGCCGTTTTAACTTCTCCCGGAAAATGAACATTGATCCCCCTGAATCCCATGGCCTGGGCCACCAGTGCAAAGTCGGGGTTTACCATATCGGTTTCATTATCCGGCAGTCCGTCCACTTCCATTTCCAGCTTCACCATGCCCAGCGCACGATTGTTAAAAACAATCAGCTTAACGGGCAGTTTATATTGATGTATAGTGGCCAGATCGCCGAGCAGCATGGACAGGCCGCCGTCTCCGCACAGGGCTATCACCTGGCGCTCAGGATGGGCAAGAGCCGCTCCAATCGCCATGGGCATGGCATTGGCCATCGAGCCATGATTAAACGATCCCAGCAGTTCCCGTTTCCCGGTGGCATCAATATAACGGGCACCCCAGACACAGCACATTCCGGTATCCACAGTAAAAATAGCATCCCGTGCCGCCAGATCGTTGATGGTGGATGCCACGAACTCGGGACTTATTTTATCCTGACTGCCCTCATCTTTAACATAGGTGAGCAGATGTTTCTTCACCGTTTCGTACAATCCAAGCTGGGCTTTTAAAAACCGGTCGTCTGTTTTCTCTTTTATCAGAGGCAGCAGGACCTTCAGGGTATCTTCAATCTTACCGCAGAGACCCATCTCCAGTTTGGCCCTTCGTCCGAGTCTTTCCGGTTTTTCATCGATCTGCACAATTTTATTTTTTACCGGAAGAAAAGCAGTGTAAGGGAAATCTGTTCCGAGAAGCAGTACGACATCGGATTCATGCATGCTGTGAAAAGCAGACGGCAGACCCAGCAGGCCGGTCATGCCCACTTCATAAGGATTGTCGTATTGTATTCCCATTTTTCCCCGGAAAGAATATCCGACCGGTGCTTTTAACAGAGCAGCCAGAGAAATAATATCGTCGTGAGCCTCCCGTGCCCCGATGCCACAGTAGATTGAAATCTTCGCATGCGCATTGAGTAAACCGGCAAGGGTTTCCAGATCTGTCTCAACCGGGCGTTTCACCGTTTCTGTTCTATAATTATGCATGGCCGCCGGGCTTTCCTCCGCATCCATGGCAGAAATATCACCGGGCAATCCGAATACGGCAACGCCCTTATGATGAATAGCGTGCTGAATGGCCGCCTGCAACATGCGCGGAGCCTGTACGGCCGTGGTGGCGACCTGGTTGTAACAGCTGCAGTCGTCAAACAAACGCAGGGTGTCGGTCGACTGAAAATAATCCGTTCCGAATTCAGGTGTGTCGATGGTAGATGCGATGGCGATTACGGGAACGCCGGACCGATTCGCATCATACAATCCGTTGATCAGATGAACGTGGCCCGGACCGCAGCTTCCCGCACAACAGGCAAGGCCATCCAGTTCCGCTTCTGCGGCAGCCGCATAGGCCCCCGCTTCTTCATGGCGTACATGAATCCATTTTATTTTGCCACTTCTGCGCACCGCATCGTTGAGATGATTGAGACTGTCGCCGGTTACGGCATAAATTCTTTTAACGCCATTTTCGACCAGCATCTCTACGATCTGGTCCGATATCGATTTGCCCATTGTACTCTGTTTTTATTTGCCACGAAATTTATTTTCTATCCTTCAGTCTGAATACGAGTTTCAATGCAGACCAGTCCTCATCCACAGCGCAGGCTTTTACGTCCACCAGTCCGTTGTACAACGCAGCATCCCGGATAAGGTTCTCATTGAGTTCAGTGATTTTACCTGAGCTTTTTTTATACCATGAAATCCAGATCATCCCCTGTTTTTTTATTTGTTGTTTTATCTGTGGCAGCACAGCTTCAAGTTCGGCTGACGAATTCGTAAAAAATGAATGAAGTCAAGTTCCCCGGAAAGCCCGTCTTTAAAATGTATTTTATCCGCTATTTCTCCAATTAATTCGATGTAATTTACAGGTGCATTTATAACCAGCATATTAAATGCTTCTTTCAGGCCCAGTTTTTTATGCAGTGCGACAGAAGAATAACCTGCTGCCATTTCTTTTTGTTTAATTTAAATATTATTTCGCTGATTTGTACAAAATTTCGCTTTATATCATGGTCATTTTATACCTGGCTGCAGGTATCAATCACTTTGTACACCCCGGTATGTACAGGAGAATCGTACCCGCCTTCCTCCCGCTGAAAAATGAACTGGTCGTGATCAGTGGTTTCTGCGAAATCCTCTTTGCGATTCTTCTGCTGCCCGTTGCCACCCGGGTATTTGCCGCCTGGGCAATCATCATCCTGCTCATTGCCATTTTTCCTGCGAATATTCAAATGATGCTGAACTACCATCGCCGTTCGGATTCCCGGTTATGGCTGACTGTTGTACGACTGCCCCTGCAGTTTGTATTAATCTGGTGGGCCTATTCTTTTACTTTACTTCCGGGTAAATGACGATTCATAACGCGGGAACTGAAAGAGAAATGCTGGATGGGCTGATGAAAGACAGTTTTAATTATTTTCTGAAGCATTCAGATCCGGTAACCGGACTGGTGGCCGACAAAAGCGAACCGGATTCGCCTTGCAGCATCAGTGTAACCGGCATGGGGCTGACAAGCTGGTTAGCTGCCGTGGACAATCATCTGATTGACCGGGGGGTGGCCATTGAATATATTCTGAAACTTTTACGGTTTATAGATGCGAGTTCGCAGGGAACGGGAGCCGACGCCACCGGATATAAGGGGTTTTATTATCATTTTCTGGATATGAAGAACGGCCGCCGGGTGTGGAACAGTGAGCTCTCCACCATTGATACCGCTTTTTTCATCGCCGGGGTGCTGGCTGTTGTTCATTATTTTACCAGAGAAAATAATGAAGAGGAAGAAATCCGGCGCCTGGGCAATGCTTTGTATCTGCGTGTGGACTGGAGCTGGGCACTTAACGGATCCTCCTGCCTGTCGCACGGATGGAAGCCGGAGTCAGGATTTATCCGGTATCGCTGGAACAAACATTACAACGAGTCGCTCATTTTATATATGCTGGCTATGGGCTCTCCCAGTTTCCCGATAGAAGCGAAAGGATATAAAAAAATGGACAAAGACCTTTGAACTGATTGACCGTTATGGCTTCCAATATATTTATGCGGGGCCCTTATTTATCCATCAGTTCTCTCATTTGTGGATTGACTTCCGGGGAATTCAGGATAACCGCAACAGGGAAACGGGCTTCGATTATTTTGAAAACAGTAACCGGGCAACCCGGGTGCAGCAGCAATATGCCATTGAAAATCCAAAAAAGTTTGAGGGCTACGATGAAAACTGCTGGGGCTTTTCGGCCAGCGATGGACCGGGAGTTCAAACCATTCAGGTAGATGGTAAAAAAAGAAAATTTTACGGCTACCTGTCCAGGGGAGCTCCATTCGGACCGGATGACGGAACGGTTTCGCTCTGCTCTGTCGTAGCTTCGCTGCCCTTCGCTCCGGATATCGTGCTTGAAACCATTCGTTATCAATTTGAAAACTTCGACTTAAAAAAGCCAGGATTATTCGGATTTGAAAGCAGCTTTAATCCAACTCTTCGAAGAAAAAATAAAAATCCCGAAGGCTGGATTTCTCCCTGCCGCTTTGGGCTGAATCAGGGAGCCATGATGCTGATGATTCAGAATTATTATTCAGGACTTATCTGGGATACCATGAAAAAATGCAGTTACCTGGTTGAAGGTCTTAAAAAAGCCGGGTTTGAAGGAGGCTGGTTAGAAAAACCGGATAAATGATGATCAGTTACTTCAATAAATGATCTGCCAGCCTGATGAGGTCGGTAATCAGTAGTCCGTCAAGAAATTGATTACCTGTCAAAATAATTTCATCCACTGTAATTGCAGCTCCATTGCCCTTTCCCGAGCGGCAAAAAATGAAATAGAATATTCCTGAATCGACTCCGCCATAACGTGGATCGTTATCGACGCCTAACTCTTCTGCCAGGTGCATGGAGGATTCACCCACGGCAGGACCCACATCCGCAAAGACGGCGAAATGCCCGAGTCCATTTGCAGAATTATAAACCCATGCTATATCACCCAATTCGATTTGCTCTGAAAAATTATCGGGTAAAACATAATAAGGAATACGACGGGCATCGATATAGCGCCTGGTATCCCGATACTGAAAGCGGGCGTCAATCAGGGAAGTGGTGGAAACATAGTATCCGGGTGCAGGATCTTCCGAAGTCTGTATCAGTGGATTGCCGCCTGGCAACTCATTATCTGTGGCAATACCCCACCAGTTGCCCGTATACCCACCGTATTTCAGATCATCCAGGCCGGTATTCTCCGGATGATAGGCTTCAGGGCAGCCGTCAGCGTCAATGGCCATACCCGCATGAAAGCAATAGATGGAATGGCCCTCCAGTTGAAACACAGCCGTATTGCCGCTATAAAAAAGTTTATTGCATTTCATATTAAGTGAATAAGCGAACCTGTTTTACTTTTGAGTTTTGAGTGCGGGAGTGTCCATCAGCTAAAAATTAATAAATCGAGGGGACAGAACCCGCTTTTACCTGCGGAACCGTATTATTAAAATACGGTGCATTATTTTCAATGCGCGCATTATGGCAGAGTACCATCTGCCACTGGTTATGTTTCAGGTGATACACTTCCACGAAACTGATATACTGGTCGATCATGCCGGTCATTACAGCCAGTTTAAACCGGACATTTGCTCTTCCGAAGATCCATGCATAATTTCCGTCGATGGTGGCAGTCACTTTTTCCGGTAGAATAAAAATGTAGCTGATTCTGCCCGATCCGATATCTTTCAGGAAGGAATTTTTATTATCAATGACTCCGCTGGAATGAATAAAAGTCAGACTGTCGCCCACCAGAACAGATAAACTGGCCGTATCGTGCCGGATCATGGCGTCGAACCGCCTTTTTTGCAAGGCAATCAGTTTTTTACCCTCTTCGGTCTGAGCCCTTAGTCCGGAACTGATCAGCAGCAACAGGCTTAAATAAAAAATCGGCCGCAGGAGAATTATGCATTTCATTCAGCTCTCAGATTACTCTTTAACAGGGTTGAATTATCGATTGAATTTACGCAAATTAAGCCGTTTCAGGCACAACCCACAGCTCTTTACCTGCAAAACGCTTAACTTTTTGGTCTTTCGTTTGTACCCTTCAGCATGAAGATCCTTTTAACAGGAGCCAATGGATATATCGGGAAAAGACTTCTTTCCGCCCTCCTGAAAGAAGGCCATCAGCTGGTTTGTTGCGTAAGGGACAAAAGGCGCTTTGAGCAGGAAAATGCAACAAAAGATATCGAGATCCTCGAAGTGAATTTTACTGAACCGGAAAAGTCATTGGATTTTCCTAAAGATATTGACGCCGCTTTTTTTCTCATTCATTCCATGAAAGAAGGTGCCGCTTTTGAAGAGACCGAAAAAAGCATTTCGGAAGGGTTTCTGAAAATGGCAGAAAAGACGCAGTGCCGGCAGATTGTTTATCTCAGCGGGATTGTGAATGAAAAACAGCTCTCCAAACACCTGTCATCACGACTGGCTGTTGAAACCGTTCTTCGCTCGGGCAAGATACCCGTTACTGTTCTGCGGGCTGGTATAATCGTTGGTTCCGGCAGTTCATCCTTTGAAATCATTCGCGACCTGGTGGAGAAAATTCCGGTCATGATAACCCCGAAATGGGTGAACACCTTATGCCAGCCCATTGCCATACGGAATGTCATTGAATTTCTTTCGGGAGTACTGCTGAAGGAAGACTGTTATAATAACGACTACGATATCGGGGGGCCTGATGTGCTGAGCTATAAAGAAATGATGATGCAGTTTGCAGAATCGCGTAAACTCCGGCGGAAAATAATTACGGTTCCGGTTATGACTCCCCGTTTGTCGAGCTACTGGTTATATTTTGTTACATCCACCTCCTATTCACTGGCGATAAATCTGGTCGACAGTATGAAAGTGAATGTAGTATGCCGTCCGAATCATCTGGCGGAAGATCTTGGACTGAAATTACTCAGCTACCGGCAGGCAGTGGATATGGCCTTTCAAAAAATCGAACAGAATGAAGTGGTCAGCAGCTGGAAAGATGCATTCAGCGCATTTAACACCAATCCGTCCATTATCCGAAATGCCGAAGTGCCGGTTTTTGGCTGTTTCAATGATGTAAAAAAACTGGAGCTGCACGGCAATGAGGAAAGAATCTTTCAGAATATATGGAGCATCGGGGGTGAAAAAGGATGGTATTACGGCAACACATTGTGGAAGGCTCGCGGATTTCTGGATAAAGCCTTTGGCGGCGTCGGCCTGAGAAGAGGCAGAACCAATCCTTCTTCACTTCATTCCGGTGACACCCTGGATTTCTGGCGGGTATTGGTGGCTGACAGAAAAACAAAAAGACTTTTATTATATGCCGAAATGAAATTACCCGGCGAAGCCTGGCTTGAATTCAAGATTGAACATGCTGAAGGCATAAACTGGCTGGTGCAGACTGCCACTTTTCGCCCGAAAGGCCTTTGGGGGAGACTATACTGGATCAGTATGCTGCCCTTTCATTATTTTATATTTAATGGCATGATCAACAACCTCGTGCTAAGTGCTGATCCCAAAAAAGGCTAAGACTACTTTTCTACGGGATGTTCGGGTGTGTCGAGAATAAGTTGAAGAAAGGTCAGGTTGAGCCATCTGCCGAATTTATATCCCACCTGAAGAAAATGGGCTACCCGGGTAAATCCAAAACTTTCATGCAGGCGAATACTGGCGGTATTCGTGTCGTCGATTCCCGCTATCACCGTATGCATATTTATTTCGCGGGCCGCTTCGATTACCGGCGCAAGCAGTTTTTTTCCTATTCCTTTTCCCCGGTAACCGCTATGTACATAAATGGAATTCTCGACTGAATATTTATAAGCGGCCCAATTCCTGAATGGACCCAGCGAACTGAATCCAAGGATCGTTTGGTCTTCTTCCGCGACAAAAACCTTAAACCCGTTTTGCCCTTTTGCCTGAAACCATTCCTTTCTCATGGCCAGGGTATGCGGCAAATAATCATATACAGCCGTGGTGTTTTCAATAACATCGTTGTATATCAGCAGGATGTCGGGCAGGTCGCGCTCATCAGCCAGACGAATTTTTATCATATGAAATATTTTGTACCTGAATTTAGCACATTTTAGTGAGTCCTCTAAGAAGGCCAACGACATTCAAAAAAATCACTAACTTAACCATAGCCCAAATAATAATCAATAATTAATAATTGACAATATGTATACCCTGCTGTTGATCGCGGTTTTGATTTTACTGAATGGCTATTTTTCGGCGGCTGAAATTGCCATCGTTTCTGTACGGAAATTCAGAATGCAGGAGGAAGCCGATAAAGGCAATAAGAGTGCAAAACAAATTCTCAAATACCTGCAGGAGCCTTCCGGATATCTGAGTACGATTCAGGTGGGTTTGACCCTGATCGGACTGGTGGAGGGCCTGTATGGCGGCGAGGTCTTTGAAAAATATCTGGAGCCCAAATTTGCCGGCTGGGGAATTCCGGTATTATATGCACATATCTCCAGTGTGGTTATTGGCATCGGGCTGATTTCCTATATAACTATTATCGTCGGGGAATTGCTGCCCAAATCGCTTGCCCTCCAGAAACCCCAGACCCTCGCATTACGTATTGCCCCTTCTTTCAGAATATTTACTTTTTTGTCCTATCCGTTTGTAAAGATTCTTACCCTAAGTACCCGTTTACTTCTGCAACTGATACATTCAGGTCAGTCTGAAAATCAAAAGCTGTCGGACGCCGACCTGAAGAGTCTGCTCAGCCTGGCCTACCGTGAGGGCACGTTGGAAAAAGAAGAGCTTAAACTCCACGAGAATATTTTCAGTTTTTATGAGCAGAGCGTCGAATCCATTATGACCCCACTGGAAAGAGTGATATCTATCCGGCTGGATTTCCCGCTTGATAAAGCAGATGAAATAATCCGCAACAGTACACACAATTATTTTCCCGTGGTGGAATCGGGCAACAGGCTGGTCGGTTTTTTATGTGCCAGGGAATATTTCCGGGATCAGGGTAAAACGATTCGTGACCATACAAGGACGGCCTGTACATTGAAAAAAACGCAGAAAGCCTCCCAGCTGCTTCAAAAATTTAAAGAAAGAAATCAAAATTTCGGGATCGTTATTAATGACCGGGATGAATTGACAGGACTGGTCACCATGCATGATATCGGGGAATCACTGATAGGTAAAATACCTTAATGACCGTTCACATAGTAAGCGCCACCGAAGAGAAGGAATATCACTATTTTTCCGGCTAAATACTGTTGTATGAAAAAATATACCGGCCTCTTTTTGCTTGTACTGTTGGCCGCATGTGAGTCCGGCAGCAAATCATCCGTTGCCCAGTTGCCCGATGCCGTCGATCGTTCGGCCATGGATACCAGTATTCGCCCGCAGGATAATTTTTTCCTCTATGCCAATGGGGGCTGGCTAAAAAAAGTAGTCATCCCGGCCTCTCAGTCAGGCTGGGGTTCTTTTTACATTTTATATGACAGTTCGCTGGCTCATATGCATTCCCTGCTGGATTCTCTTTCCCAACTAAAAAACACGGTCAAAAACAGCCCGTCCCAACAAACGGCAGATCTGTATTATAGTGGAATGGATTCAGATGCCATTGAGAAGAAGGGATTTCTCGCATTAAAATCTGAGCTGGACAGCATTGAGGCCATTCAGGATGCAAACGGCGTAATGAATGAAATTGTGCGTGAATATATGGTGAATCATGGTCCGTTCTTTAATTTCTATGTGAGCCCGGATGAAAAAAACAGCGCAGTGTATGCAGCTCATTTTGACCAGGGTGGATTAGGTATGCCCAACAGAGACTACTATTTCAAAACCGATTCGTCCATTGTAAAAATCCGAAATGCCTATGTAAGACTCGCCAAAGATCTGTTTCAACTGGCAGGCCAGGATTCACTGAAAGCGGGTAAGGATGCGCTGGCCGTTCTGAGTCTGGAAACCGCCCTGGCAAAGGTTTCAAAAAGTCCTGTTGAACTTCGGGACCCATTAGCCAACTATCACAAAATAGCTGTAAGTTCCCTGAATTCAACTTTACCCGGATGGGATCAACTACTCAGACGGATGATGATTCAGACAGATACTATTCTGGTAGGTCAGCCCGGATTTTACAAAGGATTAAGTGCCGTGTTAAGCAAAACGCCGATCTCCGATATTAAAAATTATTTACGCTTTCATGTTTTATACGACGACGCGCCTTATCTGAGCGCGGCATTTGTTAAAGCACAGTTCGATTATTCGAGTTTGCTGAGCGGACAAAAAGAGATGAAAGAAAGATGGAAAAGGATGACATCACTGGTGGATGAACAACTGGGAGATGCACTGGGACAGCTATACGTTGAAAAATATTTCCCGCCAAGGGCTAAGGAAAGAATAATTGAACTGGTCAATAATATCGAAGCCACTTATGCTGAAAGAATTCAGCAGCTCGACTGGATGTTGGATTCCACAAAACAAAAAGCGCTGGTGAAACTGCGTGCGATCGTGAAAAAAATTGGTTATCCGGACAAATGGAAAGACTATTCTTCCATTGATATTACAAAAGACAATATCATCGCGAATCTCCGTAATACGGCCAACTATGGATATAAACGCTCTTTAAATAAGATTGGTAAATCTGTTGATCGCACGGAATGGTTCATGACGCCTCCTACCATTGACGCCTATTACGATCCAACACAAAACAACATCAATTTCCCGGCGGGCATTCTCCAACCGCCTTTCTTTTATCTGGACGGAGATGATGCTATTAACTATGGAGGAATCGGATACGTGATCGGCCATGAAATTACACATGGCTTTGACGACGAAGGAAGGCAATTTGATGCCAATGGTAATCTCAAAGACTGGTGGTCGCCTGCAGACGCGGCGAAATTCAAGCTTCGGGCTGCCAACATCGTTAATCAGTACAACGGATATATTGCTGTTGACACTTTTCATATTAATGGCGCACTGACGGAAGGAGAAAACCTGGCCGACAATGGCGGACTGGCCATCTCCTATGCGGCATTTAAAAAAACGCCCCAGGGAAAATCGGATAGTCTGATCAACGGTTTTACACCGGAGCAGCGATTCTTTTTAAGTGCGGCCCAGGTATGGAGAATAAAGAACAGGGAGGAAAGTGTGCGTGCCCAGATATTGAATAATCCACATTCTACGCCGATGTATCGTGTAAACGGACCGGTTTCAAACATACCCGCATTTTACCAGGCATTTAATGTGCAACCGAAGGATCCGATGTACAGAGCCGACAGCATACGCGTTCAGGTTTGGTAAAGATTGATATATTTGCATATACATGTTTTCCCTAGAACAACTCACTGGGCGGTCCATTCCAGAAAAGACCCTTTGCTTCACTTTTGATGATGGACCTGGTGAAACGACCGGAGAAGGGCCCGGTCCGAAAACACTGCCGCTCGCCGAATATCTGCACGCCGAAGGCATTTCAGCAACGTTTTTTTGCGTCGGAAAAAATATAGCCCGGTTCCCCGCGGTAACTGCCAGTCTGCACAAACTGGGACATATCGTGGCCAGTCACACTTACAGTCATTCCAACATGACGACTCTTTTTGAAGGCGGTCACGAACTGGAGTTTTTGAAAGAAATGGAGACTACGGATAACCTGATCCGGCAAATCATCCCCGGAAGACCGATCTATTTTCGCTCTCCATATGGTCTATGGAAATCCCGATTTTCAAAATTTTTAAATAAAAATATGGCAGCAGCCCCCGACTATATCGGGCCGGTTCACTGGGACCTGGGGGGAGACGATTACAAATTCTGGGGAAACAGTCTGTCGGCGGAAGACTGTGCCAAATCTTATCTGGAAGAAACAGAACTTAAAAAAAAGGGAATCATACTGCTCCATGATTCTATCGCTGATTTTGAACAGATGCGGCTGAACAACAGGACCTGCGAAACGGTAAAGATTATGGTACCCCTATTGAAAGAAAAAGGGTATCGGTTCACCGGTCTCGGAGAGTTTGACCTGGTGCCGGCGCCCAGATCCATCGTTCAAAGATTCCTGAGAGCGGAAGCCATTGAGATAGGATTAAAAAAGCTCCGCAGGTCCTGAGAAAATCACTCAGATTCTTCAATTGCTGAATCCTGCTGTTTTGTGCAAAATTTCCGGATCATAAATCCGACCATCTTTTATAACAATACTTACTTTTCGGATATTGCGTATATTTTCTACAGGATCTCCGTCAATAAGGATGAGATCTGCATTTTTTCCTGTCTCAACCGAACCCAGTATAGAGGACAGTTTCATCACGCGGGCGGGAATGATTGTCGCGGTCTGAATGGCTTCCATAGGTGTTAATCCGGCAGCAACATACAGTTCCAGCTCACGATAAACACTATAACCCGGAAAGCCCATGTCGGTACCTGCAACCAGGGTAACTCCGTTGGCATGCAACGCATATACGATCTTAAAAAAAGCGTCCATCATTTTTCTGCCTCTTTCGATTTCCTGAGCGGTCGAGCTGCCGGTATTTACAAACAAGGGTTTGAGTGGTTCAGGAAGAGAAGCGAAACGCGGTTCGATGGAAGTAATGCTGTCTTTTACCGAACGATATCCCAATTCATAAACGCCCAAAGTCGGATCCACAACCACATGGTGGTCTTTCAGAAATTTTATAATACTTCTATTGACGGAATCCTCAAAATCGATGGATCCGTCGGTTTTATTTTTCCTGAGCATCATGGACACATATTGAATATGGTTGACCATGTCTATGCCGGAGTCAACAGCCTGTCGCAGGTTCATCCCCATAGGAATATGTCCTGTAACGGTTAGTCCCAGCCGGTGTGCTTCAGCGCAAATCTCCCGGACAATCGCTGGCTTTACGGAACTGTAAATTTTAATTTGCACGAATCCGTTTTCTTTATAGCGGCTGACGGCGGCAATGGCTTCTTCCTTTGTTTCCGCCTGAATAATACCCAGCGCGAAAGGCCCTTTGCCATCGATAATGCCAGCTTTGAGAATCCGCGGGCCGATTCCGTTACCCTCATCAATGGCGTGCTGGATGGCATTGATATAGTCGAATTCATTTCCGCAATCCCTCACCGTGGTGACACCTGCTGCAAGGTAGGCCGGCCCCCATTCCGCCTGTTCGAAATGGGCATGCATATCCCATAACCCGGGAAGCAGTGATTTACCCTCTGCATTAATGATAAAACTGCCTTCGGGTATTTTGCCCGAACCGTACTTTCCAATCCATTTTATTTTTCCGTCTTCTATCAAAAGTGTTTGATCCGAAAGACGCTGACTATTGACTACATCCGGGATCGTGACGTGTACAATAGCTATCCTCTTATGTCCGACTCCGGATGGTCTGGCTTCCTGTGTAAAAAGCCTCATTCCTTCGACCGCGGCTTTTTCAATAAAAACAGGTAAAAGAGTTTCATACTCTTCCGAAACCATTTCCTGTTTGTCACCTTCAGCATCATTGGTAATAAGGCAAACGAGTTGTCCGTTGTTATTAGTCCAGATGAGTTCGTTGCCCCACACAAGACCTGTAATATGATACCTTGTAAAGAGTTGCTGTTGACTGTGGAACAGGATAGTGTCCGTCCCATCTTCCTGAATTTTTACTTCCCCAAAAGGTGGTGTATGGATCAGTTTGGGAAACCGGTGGCTTTTCCAGTAACTGATGAGGAGCATTTGGGCTGTAGCCGGAGAATATCCGGCAATCGGAAAATAAGATCCGTTCAGGGATTCGGAATAGACAGAATCATTGACTTTCAAATGCACGGTCTGCCCGTCATAAACGACAGAATCACTGACATCTGAAAATCGGGAAGTGCCACCCTGGATACGAAAGGAAACCGGTTCCATTCCGGGTGTGAAGCATATGCTGTCCTTCAGTTTCACAACTGATCCCCGATCGGTATATCTGAAATTGATCAGGTAACATATTCCGGTTTCGGATTTTCGAACAATATATTTTTCCCTGCCTATGGCCCGTGCAAATTTGTGAATGATAAAACTGCCACTGTCTGTTTCAGAACTCTGCGCATTTATATTGGTTAGAAAACCCAAAAACGCAATCAATAAAAAGGTCATTCTCATAACAGAGGTTTACTTCCGATAAATGTATAAAAAATAAAGGTTACCAGGCCTTGGCATTTATTTCCGGAAGGAAAACAGAGACGGACTTATCTTTGTGTACATGTCCGCAGGAAATCATTTCTTCAAAATCAAGCAGGGCTTCATCTGTATATTGATGTTATGTGGATTACAAACTCTTGCCCAGGATAACTATGAAATTCAGGTATATGCCTCACCTACGCAGGCAAAGGGTTCAACCATGTTTGAGCTGCACAGCAACTATACGTTTAACGGCACGACACAGGTTATGAAAGGGGTGACCCCTTCCTATCACTCCCTGCATGAAACGCTGGAAATTACAACGGGTCTGACTTCTTTTTTTGAAACCGGCGTATACCTTTTTACCAATTACACTCCGGGTTACGGGTATCAGATCGTTGGTATGCATCTGCGGCCCAGAGCCATGGCTCCGGCAAGCTGGGGAATTCCTTTCGGGCTGAGTCTTTCACTCGAAATCGGATATCAGAAAGCAGCATATGCCGAGGATACATGGAGCCTTGAAATCAGACCCATACTGGATAAACAATGGGGTAATCTGTATGTCTCCTTTAATCCTACACTCGGTATTGCGCTCAAGAGCCAGTACAATAGCACCGTGCCTACGTTTGAACCCAATGTAAAAGTTTCTTACAATGTATCTCAGAAAACAGCCCTGGGGATAGAATATTATGGTGATATGGGATCCATAAACCATCTTGATCCGGGACCGCAGCAGAATCATGCACTTTTTATCGCTTACGATTTACAGAACAATTCGAAATGGGAACTCAATATCGGCGCCGGATTTGGTCTGACGCCCGCTGCAGATCCTTTTGTTTTTAAAATTATCACCGGACGAAAAGTAAAATGGAAAAAGTAACATCTCATTTTTTACCTGCCGCCGGACCGGCATCAAAAACAAACTTTTTCTGCAGGAGATAGTTGTAACTCACACCCAGGATGACGGACACAAGGGTTTTGGAAACCAGGTATTGGAAATGTATAAATCCTGTAAAAAACCATACCCCCAGTGCAGACAGAATGAGGTTTCCGGCGAAAACGGCCATAAACCGCATGACCTGATTTTTCGTTTTTCCACGGTCGGCCCGGAAAGCCCAGTTTCTGCAAAGCACAAACTGAAGGCTGCCCCCACAGAGATTCCCGATAGCGTTTGCGGGCAGATAGTTCCACATCCCCAGCTGCACCAGAAGAATAGTCAGTATATAATCAACCAGCGAACCGGCTATCGAGGCAAGCTGGACTTTAATAAAAGTTCTCACTAAAAAAAAGGATAAGCGCCGGTTAGTGCCAGGCTCTGATCTGTTCGCATGGGAAGGGGCAGTGCATTTTCCCCAATTTTACTTTCAGGGAAAGAAATGCCCAGCAGGGAGGTCATCGTAGCGGCAATTTGTTTCTGCCAGGCCTGCCCTTCTGTTTTTATCTCGCCTTCCGGTGCAATACCCGGTCCCATCACGGCGAACCAGGTTTGTCCGGATCCGCTGGTCAGTATCCCATGCCTGTACCATGAAACCGGTTTTTTTCCCCGCCCGTGATCGGTTGTGATAATAAAGCTGGTTTTGTTTTTGTAAAATGGAGAGGTCTGAACTGCGTACCACAATTCTGCGATCATCCGGTCCACTTCGGTTGCCTGTTGCAGATAGAGATCATACCTTCCGCTATGCGCAAACTGATCCGTTTCCCCAAAACTGATGAGCACCACCCGCGGATGATGCTCATCGATGTATTCTCTGGCTCCCAGGTACGTCAGCAGGTCGTACCGGGTATTTTTTTTGTGCAATACATTTTCCTGTGTTTCATTGATGATTTCGTTGTTCAGCGAGCCGTCGTCGGTCATCGGTTCATAGCCACTGTTAACCGGCAGATGACTTCTCTTTTTATTTAAAATGGCAGAAAAGATATTCCAGGAACTGAATGCTGCCACCTGACCCGAAAATTCCTTTTGTTCATTCAGCAGTTCAAAAATATTTTTATTTCGGTTAGGCAGGGGCACATTGGGAATAAATATGGGATCGGGATATCCGGTAAACATTTCATTGTATCCCGGGTAAGAGATTTTATACATATTGGAAACGTCCATCTTGTTCCCGCAGTTACGATTACCATACAATTGCCCCTGCTGCGAAACGGTGCTCCATAAAAACGGCATGAGTTTTTTTCTCCGCAGTTCGGCAGTTGTATCCCAGTACATCTGTTTCATCAAAGCCGTATCCTGCACGTAAGCGGGATTTCGAAGAATGACCGAATCTGCTCCCGTAAACAATTCCTGCCACCGGAATCCATCGGTTGTGATGATAAAAAGATTCCGGTCATCTGTTCCGGACTGACTGAAAAGGGTTGCTGAACTGAGCAGCAGGCAATAGCAGAATACGAATTTCATTTCAATGGGTTTAGCAAAACTAGAATGCGGGTATAAACCCAGTATGAAAAGAAAATGATCTTAGTGTTACCAAAACCCGGGGTTGATGATTGATTATTGATTATTAATTATAATTTGGGCTTCAGGCATAAAAGCATCCCACCCCAAAATAAGTTCATGAGAAGATTGCGTTTTCGCAGAAGGGTCAGAACCGGAGGATACAGTATCCGGAACCGGATTAAACTGGTTCACGGAGGTAAACCTTATTTTGATCAGCTTATAACCATGATCGGTGAGGCTAAAGAAATCATTCAGCTTCAGGTTTACATTTATGACAGTGATGAAACGGGCAAACGGGTTTCGGAAGCGCTGATAGAGGCGGTTAAAAGAAATGTTCAGGTGTACCTGATGGCCGACGGATATGCTTCCCAGAAAATTTCCAAAACAATGATTCGGCAACTGGAAGATGCAGGCGTCCATTTCCGGTTTTTTGAACCCCTGTTCAGAAGCAGGCATTCTTATTTCGGAAGACGGATGCATCATAAAGTCATTGTTACCGACAACCGCTACGCCATGGTCGGCGGAATTAATATCAGCAATCATTACAACGACCTGCCCGGACAGCCCGGGTGGCTGGACTTTGCGCTGCATATGGAAGGGGATATCGTGAAATCGCTGTGCAGACTTTGTCAGAAAACATGGAATGGCTATCTGCCAGCAAAGTCAGTCTCACTTTGCAGCGACCGGTCGATGCACAATGAGCTTCCCCCGGAAGAGACCTGTGAATTGCGGATGAGGAGAAACGACTGGGTGAATAAAAAAAATCAGGTTTCCAGGAGTTATGTCGAAATGTTCAACACGGCTACAGATCACATCATTATGATGTCGGGTTATTTTCTTCCCGGACCCATCATGCGGCGGAACATGAAACGGGCGGCGGCCCGGGGCATTAAAATAAAACTAATCCTCGCGGGCATTTCCGATGTAGCGGTTGCCAAATATGCGGAAAGATATATGTACAACTGGGTGTTCCGGAATCATATCGAACTCTATGAATACAAGCCCTGCGTATTACATGGCAAAGTGGCCACGTACGACCGGCAGTGGGCAACCATTGGATCTTACAATGTGAATATCATCAGCGCCTATGCCAGTCTGGAATTAAATATCGATATACGCGACGCGGATTTTGCAGGCATGCTCGACGACACGATGGAAAATATCATAGCGCGCGACTGCAAACAGATAACCAAAGAAAATTTCACCAAAAACAACAGTCTCCTGAATAAATTCTGGGAATGGGTCTGTTACTGGTTTGTAAGAATTTTATTCTATCTGTTTACGATCAATTTTAAACAGCGTTCCTGAATATTAAATACCCCTGATTCTTTTCAGAAAATATTTCAACGATTCCGTGTTCCAGTGTGCAAATCTTCCCCTTTGGACCACCAGGTGATTGGCGTCCGTGTCCTGCAGATAATAGTGAAAAACAAAATGAGCGTCAGGGTATTGCCAGCCCATCATCTGACCAAAACGGAGATCATTGAACACAATACCCTGTGAAGATTGTTCAGCCGTATAGCATCCCTGGGAGAAACGAATCAGCTGCCTGCAATCTGCCTGTTGCCGGAAAGCATTCAACAGGGAATCATTTTTTGAAAAATAATGGAAGCTGATATTCTCGCCTTTATCAAACACGGAACGATAACCGATCTGATATCCGGATTCCGTTTCAGCCACGGCATACCATAACCAGTTATTGAATGGCGTGGGCGTAGTAAAAAAGTCTTTATATGGAATCCCCTGTTGAACCAGCGCCATCCTGACCTGCCCGTCGATTTTAAGTTTATGAAAAATGCCATAACAGAGGTAAAAAGAACAAAACAAAAGACCAAAAACGGACCAGGCATTTCGTTTTTTATGTCCCCTGTGCATCACCAATAGGGCAATAGCAGCCACTCCAGGCCATAGCGAGAAAAACGGATCGGCTACAAAAATCACATTGAACGAGAAACGGCGGTGACTAAAAGGTTCGAACCATCCAATGCCATAAGCGTTAAATACATCCAGGAAAAGATGACTGAGCATGGCCGTTCCCATAAATATCAGCCAGGTCAGGACGGAAATGTTTTCATGCCGGTGACGCGTGTTCAGGAAAAACCCCATGGCCAAAACGACCAGGAACGCAAACAAAAAAGAATGGGTGAAGCCTCGGTGAGCCATGAGGTCGTCTGCAGTACTAAGCCAGAACGAAGCAACAAAATCGATATCCGGCAGGCTGGCGGCCAGGGCACCATAGACCATTGCCTTTTTCCCGATTTTTTTCCCCAGAAAAAGGTCCCCGATACAGGCGCCGATGGCAATATGTGTTAAACTGTCCATGGATCTTAAATAATTTCATTGCCATCTCACCGGCACCGGGAAGTTAATATTATTTTCGGTCGGTATAAATCGCTTATTCCGCAATATTCAGCATCGAATGATCAGACTATTTGCCCTGTATCTTTTTTTCCTCTGTCAGTTCCAAGGGCAACTATCGGCACAGAAAAGTTTCTGGGATTCAAAGGATGCCTATCTCGGACAGAAAAAACCAGGAGATGAGCCCGTAGTTTTTGCCCCCGGCCTTCTTACGGACAGCGGATACTGGGCCGGAAGCCGCGTTGCGTTTACGGCAGACGGAAAACAGTTTATTTATGGAACAAACCGAAACTGGCTCGACGGCAAAAATCAGAAGGTACTGTATATCCGTTTTGACGGTAATAAATGGCAGCCCCGCAAGCTGCTATTCAGATATTTCGGCGAACCCACACTGGATACAGATAAAAAGACATTGTTTCTGACGGGCAGAAACGGGGCCATTTTTAAATCGCAATGGTCAGATACCGGTTGGTCCAGACCAAAGGAGTTCCTCCACAGAAGTTATGCCCTGTATAATTTCATGCCTACCCTGAGTGGTCACTATTATGTGGCGAGTAATGGAACATGGGGAAACAAAACCGATTTCAACAGCTGGAAATTTTCTGTGCTGACGGGCGTGGGGTCAGACAGTTCGATCCGCAATCTTGGCGCGCCTTTGAACAGCAAGGGTTTTAATGGTGATTTTTATATGGCGCCTGACGAGTCTTTTGTCATCATCAGTGCGCACGAATCGCCGACATTCGAGTCAGAACTATTTATCAGTTTTAAAAAAACCGCTCAGACATGGTCGGTACCCGTGAGTCTGGGTCCGTTAATCAACAACGGACCTGCCCGTCGCTGGGGCGCCTATATAAGCCCCGACCGTAAATTTCTTTTTTACACCCAGGGCACGAGTGACCAGGACTGTCATATTTACTGGGTCCGGTTCGACAGACTTCTGCAAAAATTGAGAAAGGAGCAGACTCCATAGCCTTATTTAGTGAAATTTTTTCTTCGGAAAATGAAATTGCTGAAAAACGCGCATGACGTTGGGTGGCCTTTTTGCATAAGCCGCTGATGTACTCTTGCCCAAAGGCGCATATACTTTATCGGTATCCTGTTCGGAATTGAAAAGAACATAGATGTCTTTTTTGCCGCTGGACGCGTCGACCCATTCGTTCTGTTTGGTTTCTATATTGGTTTTTTTATTCTGAACGATCAGCAGGAACGTGTCGCTCTGGATATTTGGCAATTTGAATTTGAATCGCCCTCGGGAGTCGGTTTCCGTCTGACTTTGCACAGGACTGATAATTTTCACAACGGCATCTACCGGAATCATGGAATTCCTGTCAGCCGTAACAAACCCTGAGATCTCTGTGGTGGGGACCGACTTAAACTGATTGTATAAAGTGATGGAAAAAGTGACAACAGCCGCAATAGTGGCAAATATAATTTTGCCTTTGGTAAAGAAACCAACGATAGACGCTTTTGTGATCATAACCGGGTAACTAAAATAGGGAAAAAAATTACATTTGCAGCATGGAACTTGGAATCAGCAGCTTTGCAGAATTGACGCCCGACATGATAACCGGCAAAACCATCAGTGCTTTTCAGCGCATGCAGGATCTGATGGAAGAAATTGAACTGGCGGATCAGGTCGGGCTGGATATCTATGCACTGGGAGAGCACCACCGACCGGATTTTATAGCGTCTTCTCCGGCGATCGTGCTGGCGGCAGCGGCAGTAAAAACAAAACATATCAGACTTTCCAGTGCAGTTACCGTGCTTAGTTCTGACGATCCGGTGCGCGTATTTCAGGATTTCGCCACGGAGGATCTGCTCTCCGGTGGCCGCGCGGAAATTATGGCAGGAAGGGGCTCATTTATTGAATCCTTTCCTTTATTCGGATACGATCTGGGAGACTATGATGCGCTGTTCGCAGAGAAACTGGAACTTTTGCTCAGGGTCAACGATGCTGAAAAAATAAGCTGGAAAGGAAAACACCGGTCTTCTTTCCAAAACCTGGGCGTTTACCCGCGACCATATCAATCTAAATTGCCCGTCTGGATCGCCGTGGGCGGCACGCCGGAATCCATCATCAGGGCCGGCAACCTGGGATTGCCGGTTGCTTTGGCAATCATCGGTGGCCATCCCGCCCATTTTAAACCCCTGGTTAACTTATACAGAAAAACCTCGGATGCCGCAGGTCACGGCCAATTGCCGCTCGCAGTTCATTCTCATGGTTATATTTCTGAAGACTCCCGGCAGGCCGCCGATGAGTTTTTCCCATCTTATGCTTTTGCGATGTCCAATATCGGAAAAGAACGTGGGTGGCCTCCCACTACACGCGCACAATTTGAAGCCGGCAGGTCAAGGGACGGCGCTTTGCTGGTGGGCTCCCCTCAGGAGGTCACGGATAAAATCCTGTATGAAAAAGAACTGTTCGGGCTCGACCGCTTTTTACTACATGTGAGCGTGGGCACCATGCCCCATGCACAGATCATGCATTCCATTGAACTATTTGGCACCCGGGTGGCGCCGGAAATCCGTAAGGCCGGGGCATAAAAAAACCTCTCACAGGGAGAGGTTTTCTATAAAAAAGCACGGATCAATATGGCCAGATAATAGTATATGTTTTTCCATTCGCACCGGCAAATACCAGTTTGAAATAATAGCTTCCTGTACCCGGACAACCCGTAGGTTCTCCTGTTGAATCCAAACCGTAGGTAATAACGGCTGTTCCTTTATTGGTGATCACCGTATTCTGACCGCTCACAAGCCGGAAATCACAATCCTGGCGGATCACTTTGGGCACGCTGATCAGACTCTTGAATGATTCATTAAAACGATTGGTTCCCCATTCGGCGATATTATTGTCGGTACCATCGGAATAGGTACCCGTTGTGGTAATCACAATGCCATTGTCATAAGTAAACACGCGTTGTTTTGACACGTTCCAGGTTTTTGTCGTTCCGTTGTCAAAACCCACGGTGAGGCTTCCGCTAATGGTATGTGTAATCGTTTGCAGTGTGGCAAGATCTTTCAGTAAACCACCACTTACATTGGTAATCGTTTTTGTTCCGTTTAATACGATGCTTTTACCGTCACGAAGTCTGGTAATCTTCAGATCAGAAACAGCGATGGTAGCTGTAGCATTGGCGTCCTTCCAGTGCTGCCCTTTGGGAACAGTAATGGTGACCGTACCGCTGCGGGTTCTGTTTCCCCAGCAATTGGTACCATCATATACGATTGTAATAATCCGGTTACCGTTGGCCGTGTCGTAAGTAACTGTTGCATCACAAATCAGATGATGAACATCCACCAGACCATTGACACCATTTACAGCAGTGGCACCATTTACATCGTTCACAACGGTGGTTCCGGAGGAAGCGACAGTGCTGCTGTTTGAGCCTGAGAAATCAGACTGACCATTCAGAGAAGTGTTGGCATCATTACTAATGATGTCTGATTCGTTAGAAACCTGCTGCTGATCATCACCCGTGGCACTGACATTGGCCGATGTGGTATCTGATGAAGCAGCAGAATCCTTTTTACAGGAGTAGATGCTTATGCAGGAAAGAAGGCAAAGGGCCATTGCGATCCGGCGAATGAATTGTGTTTTCATAATTACGATTATTTTTTTATTGAGACGAGATTCTGTTCCTTAGGTTTAATGGAACCTTAAATTTAATTTGTTACCAAACCGTTATGAAGTATTTGCTGTTCAGGCCGGGTTGCTTTTTGCCGACAGGAGTAGGGATATTTTGCTGTGAAGGTCCTCTGGGCGGAAGGGTTTGGGAACAAATTCCATAAATCCCTTGGATAAAAGATCTTCCCGCATATTGTCGTATACGGCAGCCGTAAAGGCAATAGCGCGGACACCGGGATTCAGTTTTTTGATTTCACCCAAGGCGGTAATACCGTCCATTTCCGGCATTTCCAGATCAATCAGGATAAGATCAAAATTTTGTTGAGCATACAGGTCTACCGCCTGCCTGCCGTTATAGGCTTCTTTCACATCAATGCCCCATTTCATCAGAAAGCGACGGGCAATGGACATATTGATCGCATTGTCTTCAGCTACCATCACTTTGACTCCGGGGAACAGGGAAAGATGCTTCACTTTATCTTCGTTAATATAGCGTTTCCTGTTTTCGTTAATCGCCAGCTTGAGTGTAAAATGAAAAGTAGATCCTCTGCCGTCTTCACTTTCCAGTTTCAGTTCACCGTGGAACAGTCCGACCAGCTTCTTTGTGATCGCCAGTCCCAGTCCGGTGCCTCCGTACTTTCTCGTCGTATTTACATCAGCCTGCGTAAAACTCTCAAAAATTTCCTGTTGTTTATTGGCGGGAATACCGATGCCGGTATCTTTTACCATAAACTGTATCGTCGCTTTCTGGCTTGTGGAAAATATCTTTTTGGCAACAACGGTTATCTCGCCATAGTGTGTGAATTTAATCGCATTGGACAACAGGTTACTGAACACCTGATTGAGTCTCGTTTCATCGGTAAGCACTTCGATGTCGAGACTGTCATATTCCATTTTAAAACCAAGTCCCTTGGCATGTGCCTGCGCCGAAAATTGCAGATTGATTTTTTCCAGAAACTTTTTCAGGTCTACCGGATGTTCTCCCAGCTGAAGTTTGCCCACTTCAATCTTACCAAAGTCAAGAATTTCGTTGATGAGCATCATCATATGTTCTGATGAATATTTCAATATGTCCAGGTGCGATTTCTGGTCCGGCAGATAGTCTTCCTGCAGCAATAAATTGGAGGTTCCGATGATTCCGTTCAGCGGAGTACGCAATTCGTGACTCATATTGGACAGAAAACGCGACTTGGCCTGGGAGGCCACTTCAGCTTTCTGTTTAGCCTTCATCAGTTCAAACTGGGCCGTTTTAATTTCGGAAATATCCAGTATGCTGATCTTCAGGAAACGCTTGTCCAGATCAAGGAAGGGCACAATGTTAACGAAAGCAAAAAAGGTTCTTTCAGCCGACGTGAGGGCCAGTTCTCCCTGCCAGTCTTTGGTTTGCTGTGTAGCCAGGTTCAGCTCAACGGATTTAAACAATTTAATATGTTCACTCGTAAACCAGTCCTCAATGGCAGTTCCTTCTATTTCTTTTTTATTTTTTATATGGAGGAGATCGCAGGCGCGATTATTACAACCAATGATTTTGCGCGCTTCCGCATCCATGATCAGCACCCCGTCGAGTGAAGTATTATAGATCGTATCGACAAAATGTTTTTCCTTCAGAATGGCTTCTTCATGATCCCGGTTTACCCTGAATATAAAATAAGAGAAAAAAGTAGTGAGTGTAAGTGAAATAGCCAGGTTCGAACTATAGAGCCGCGCAAACATGCCGGCAATACGTACCTGGTAGTAATTTTCGAATGGGCTGAGTGTTAAACAGATGATTACGGAAATGATTGTAATTAAGTATACAAATTTAAGCTCCGTGAAATTTCTTTTTACATCGATCACCAGCGTCATGACCAGAAAATAGGGAAAGTAGAGGAGGTACTCACCAGCCCGCAGACCCTCCATATAATTCATTACGATCAGGTAGAGATTGAGATTCACTATCGCAATGATGCGTGCCAGTTCAAATCTCTTCTTTGAGTTCAGATGAAAAGTGAGGATAAAAATATAACCCGCCGATAAATTAACCAGGGCGCTGATATAAAGACTCAGCGTAAAGTAACTGATTACGGAAAGCAGGGTTCCGCAAAGGATCAAAAAGATAAACTGATTAAAGCGTACGATCTTCTTCCTTTGGGAAATCGTATTGCTGGGGTCCAGTCCGGAATTAGCAATATCCTGATAGACAGTCCACAAAACGGGCGAAATTCTGGATTTAAGGGAGGGTATCAGATTATTAATTTGAATATTAAAACGCGGGGAGCATAATAATTATTATTTAAAGCGTTAATATAAATGAATCCAGACACATGAATAACCTGAAAACCGCTAATACATTCGTTTTCAACGCAGAAATCGACACGAACTACCTCAATAGTCTCTATGGGGACGATCTGGTATATGTCCAGGAAGTCTACGAGACCGTTTTAGCCGACTATCAGTCGCTCACCGACAATATTGAGTATAGTTACTTATCAGGCAACCTCGCCGCTCTGCGGTCGGCCGTTCATAAGATCAAACCAGTTTTTGGATTTGTAGGGCTTACCGCCGTTCAGGCCCACTGCCTGCAGTTTGAACAAATTTGTGGCACCGTCGGATCACCCGATATGCTGTCAGGACAATTTGAATCGCTGAAAAATATTATTTTCCAAAGCAGACAGATTATAGAAGAAGAAAAGAAAAAATTGGAATTATTTAATAGACATAGTTCATGAGTCTCAGCTGTATCATTGTAGAAGATTTGCAGGTAGCCGCCAATTATTTAAAAAATTGCTGCGAAAAAAGCGGACAGGTAGAAGTGCGTGGACATTTCAGTAACGTTACTGATGCGCTGTCTTTCCTGAACAGCAATACGGTGGACCTGATTTTCCTGGATGTGGAAATGCCCGGAGCCAACGGCTTTGAACTGCTTGACCAAATCGCCTTTTCACCTAAAGTTATTCTTACTACGGCCAAACAGGAATACGCCTATAACGCGTTTCAGTATAATGTATCAGATTACCTGATGAAGCCTTTCACTTACCAGCGTTTTACAGAAGCACTTCAAAAGATACAGCCCTCTAAAGAAACCATCTCCACAAACAGTGCATCTGATCATATTTATATCAAAACAGACGGCAAACTGATCCGCCTGAATAATGAGTCGATACTGTATATTGAAAGTATGGGCGACTATGTGAAGTTTGTTACCATGGAGGGGAAAAAATACATTACCCACAATACCATCAAGAACCTGGAAGAAAAAGTCAGCAAACAGCACTTCCTGAAAGTTCACCGCTCCTATATCGTAAACCTTCACAAAATTGATGATATGCGGGAAAACCTGTTATTCATCAAAGGCAATGAAATACCTGTAAGCAAAGCTAACCGGGCCGACGTATTCAAGAGACTGAATATCGTTTAGAAAGCTTAAAACTGCCACTCAGTTCGGCCATTCATTATTTTTACGGTTTACATCGGGCAGAACAGCATCCGGATCGAGTATCAGTTTTTCGATTTTGGATACCGAAGCATATTTTATGGTCCATGGGCTGCCTCTCTGCCAGACTTCCACAGGCAGCTGAATGGTTTCGGTTTTCCCGTTAGTCTGTATAATTTTTAAAATAACAGGCAGAATCATTTTTCCCTTATTGTCAATCGTTATCCATGCACCCTTTGCCGGATCGTTGTCCACATACTTCACCTCCGTTATGGTCTGGTCGAGCGTCCAGGTGGTAAAAAACCATTCTTTCCAGAACCAGTTTAAATCTTCTCCCGCGGCATTATTGATGCAATGAAAAAAATCGTAGGGAGTCGGATGTTTAAAGGCCCAGGTTTTCGTATAGTTTCTGAATGCGTAGTCGAAGCGATCCTTTCCGACAACTACATCACGGAGCAGCTTCAGGCCATAAGCCGTTTTACTGTAATACTGATAATGCTGGCCATAGTCCATCGCTTCGGAAACCGTTATCAGCGGATCCTTCAGATTCACCAGTGTACTTTGATCCAGCCAGGCAAAATGATTTTTATTAAACAGGGCAGGGTCCCTTGCATATTCGCCATGGTTGAACGTATCGTTGGCGTGATAATTTATATAGGAGTTGAAACCCTCATCCTGCCACATATATTTTCTCTCATTCGAACCGACGATCATGGGATACCAGTTATGACCCATTTCATGGGCAATGACAAACCAGAGAGGGGCTTTAGATGACTTATAGTCATTGAATATCATTCCGGGATATTCCATGCCGGTAATATTGGAACCCATATTCACTGCCGTGTTCCAGGGATATTCAAAAAAGTCTTTTGAATAGATCTCCATACTTTTTTTCAGGTATTCAGTGGCTCTCGACCAGGCCGTATCTCCGATACTCTCCGGTGGATAGGCTGACATGGCTATGGCTTTGCGCCCGGAAGGAAGATTCACCCTGGCTGCATCCCATACCAGGCCCCTGGAAGCCGCGAAAGCCACGTCACGGGTATTTTTCATGTTAAAATGCCAGGTGAGGTTTCCAGTAACAACAGGACGTGTGGAAGGTTTTCCGACGTCATCCGCCTGGATAATCGTTACTGTCTGATCGCTGTTGGATGCCTTCGAAAGTCTGCTAATCTGTTCTGCGGTGAGCACCTGGGAGGGATTCTGCAAATCGCCAGAGCCGTATACGATCATTGCTGCGGGAGCAGTAATATAATAGTCGTAGTTACCGTATTCACAATAAAACTCGCCGAGGCCCATATAGGGCAGGGTGTTCCATCCTTCCACATCATCATAAACACAGATCCTCGGGTACCACTGTCCGATTGTATAAACCACACCGTTTTTTGTATACAGCCTGCCCATACGATCCGCTCCTTCTGCCGGTATGGCAAAATGGTAAACGATTTGAACCGATATCCGGTCTCCCTTCGGCAGGAGCGGGCTCTTCAGCCGCAGCTGCATGCGTGTGTCTGAAATGACGGGTTGCACGGAATAAGAGATCCCGCCATAGCTGATCCTTACTTCTGAGATATGGTAACCTCCTGCAAAACCCAGCACACCTATATCATCTCCGGAAGCGGGGATGGCTGCAGCGGCCCTGGAGCCGGGAGCGAAAATATTCTGATCGAGCTGGAACCAGAGATAGTCGAGTTTGTCGGGACTATTATTAATATACGAAATGGTCAGGTCGCCACTTACACTGGTGTCTTTCTCACTGAGCGTTGCATGGATCAGGTAGCTCGCGCTATTCTGCCAGTACATGGGACCGGGAGATCCGTTGGCTGACCGGTAAACATTTCCCGCCGGCGGATGAAATTCCTGCGTGAAAAAATCATGGGCATTGTATACAGAATCTTTCTGAGCATTTGAAATGACCGTACCCAGTAAAAAAGGAACAAGGAGTAATCTGTGGCTCATGCATATTTTAGTTTAGTTATCGTCCTGTAGGATAGGGGTTTATACTTAGCCATAAGGGTCTTCCATCCGTTTATCGGCCTTTTAATCCCGAAAATCGAAGCTTTCCCCTGCTCTGTCGAATAACTTATGGGAAGCATAAAAGGCTTTGCATCTTTGTATTGTTGAAGCGCGGAAATGATCTGATCCTTTGAAAAACGAAACACGAAAAACCAATCTGAACGAAAACCGAGAAACACGAATCAGAAGCATTGAAGAGATAAACCTATGAAATCGAAATCCAATACGCTGAAAAAAAGTTGACGACCCCTGAACCCTTCCTTATCCTGATGAAAAAATGAACGAATCCAGTATCTGAAAAAAAGCTCTTGAAATCTGTACCTTTTCTTGACGGAAAACTAAATTTTGATGACTCTTACGAACAGATTTTGGACGGTCGCCGCAAGGTGGCCGTTTTTTTTATTTGTTGACTTCCACCAGACAGGCTACGATCCGGTCGCTATTTCCTTCGCCTTTGAAATGAATATTACCCTTTGAAGAAATATCTGCCGGAATAAACCGGGCGGAAGATCCGAGTGCCGCTTTCAGACGTTCGCCGTAGTCACCCGATTTATTCTGACTGAGTTGCGTATTCAGAGAACTCCAGTTCAGGCTGTCTTTACTCACTACCACGGCCATAACATCTTTTGTACCGATACTGTCCGGCTGCATGCTTTTATCTTTTGGAAACAAGCGGTAGCCGGCAATGCCACAAAAAGGAGAATATTTAGTTCTGGCAGGATCGTCTGACTTAGGATATGGGAATAAAGTATAACTGCTGCCATCCGTTTCTTTTCCGAAAACATAAATATAACACTCCGACTGATTGCGGATTTCCATTTTGAAACGGGTTCCCGCCCTCACTGCAGATACTGTTTCGAAAACATTGTCCGATGATTTTTTCAGCGGAATATAATCGCCCGCCACTGTGCGTTTGCCATCGTAGGTTACCTGAACCAGCCCTATCTCACATTCGAAAGGTTTATTGGCGGCTACGCCAACCGCAGGCATGGATTCCAGCCCATAGGCTTCCCTTACAAAATATTTAAAATGCTTATAGCGCACCCAGGCGAAACCATTGTTACCCCATTGAGGACCCCAGGAATTCATGATCAGGAATGCACCACCGTACTTTGCGTCGTCATAACCCACCACGCACTGTGCGTGACCGCCAAAGCCCATCATGCTCGCATCGTCCTGGGTAGGGTTCCATACATCCTGACCCATCATGGGCTGCATATAAGAACCGCCAACCATCATACCGATGACCACCGGTGCACCCTGAGAAAGATTTTCTTTGATAGCGCGCAGATCAATCTGATCGGTACGGTCGCCTACGGTGAGCCGGTTTGAGCCCCGCATTTTGAATTGCCTGGCCTGATCCAGCATTTGCTGATTGGGCTGCCTTGAGCAATCCTGATCCGAATAAGGAAATGTTTCATAAGGAACTGAACCCTTCTGGCTCATAAAATCCATGGCCCGGTTAATATAGGAGCCCTCGCAGCCATCCAGCCCGATCTGGTTATACAAAAAAGCGGGACTGAATTTCAGGGCGTTCGGATCTGCCCCTGTTCTGACGGACTCCAAAATCGTGCGGGCACCATAGGCGCTGCTCCAGGCAACACAGCTTCCCTGCTTGCCCTGATCACCTACTGCCGGCGCATATTTCTGTAAATTGGCCGATTCCGGAAGAGGGTTTTTTGTATCGTCGTCTGAAAGGGATTCGTAGACTTTCGTTTTGTCGAACTGTCGCGGGTCAAGAATGCCACCCGTAGCCAGCTGCTGAACCTGTTGAGCCACACCGGCCATATTACATCCGCCTCCACCCCGTCCAAGCAGAAAGTAGCCTCCGATACCCAGTGCCAGGATAAGGAGCAGGCTTTTAGGTCCGCGGATAAGTGAGAATACAAGGGGCAGAAGACCCAGCAATCCGCCTCCTCCTCCTCCTCTGCCTCCACCCCCACTGCCACCTTCAAATCCACCACCACTGTCATCCACGTCAGGCTGATCGTCCGTCATGCGTATGGGCATACCAATGTGTTTAAATTAAATGAAAGAAAAAATACGGGACCGGAGCCTTATGATCTTAGAAAATTAATCAATGCAGGGAATATGAAAAAATTTAAATCACTTCCAACTGATTACGCAGCAGGTCATCAAACTGATCGCGTTTGCGGATCAGGTGTGCCCTGCCCTGCACTACCATAACTTCTGCCGGCTTAAAGCGAGAATTAAAATTAGAAGACATTTCAAAACCATAAGCACCGGCATTTCGGAACACCAGGTAGTCTCCTTCTCTTACCTGATTCAGGGGACGATCCCAGGCAAAAGTATCTGTCTCGCAAATATTACCTACCACCGAATAAGTCTTCACCAGCCCTTCGGGATTGCTGATATTTTCGATATGGTGATAGGCGTCATAAAACATGGGACGGATCAGGTGATTGAACCCGCTGTTTACACTCACGAAATCTGCTGCGCTTGTTTCTTTCAACACGTTTACTTTCGTAATGAAAAAGCCTGCAGCGCTGACCAGGAATTTTCCCGGCTCAAACCATACCTGTAATTTTTTTCCGTTTTTATAGGGATGTGTGGCAAATGCCGCAGACACTTTTGAAGCCAGGAGCGGAATATCTGTCTCTTCCTCTCCTTCTTTGCTGGCCACCTTAAAACCACCCCCAAGGTCGATAAATTCCAGGTGTTCAAAATGATGGGCAATGTCAAACAGCACTTCAACACCCTTCAGAAAAACATCCACATCCCGGATTTCACTACCCGTATGGATATGTAGATCACTGATCCGCAAATGGTGGCGTTTCATGATTTCAAGGATTTGATCTATCTGATCCACCGGGATTCCAAACTTGCTTTTATCATGACCCGTAGATATTTTTAGATTGCCCCCGGCCAGAATATTCGGGCGCAAACGGATACCTACCGGATAAGAATGACCAAAGGCCGCGCCGAATTTATCCAGGTTGGAAAGACTGTCGATATTAATGTAAACGCCAAGTTCTTTCGCTTCCCTGATTTCGTCGAAATCTATTCCGTTAGACGTGTATAATATTCTGGATGAAGGGAAGCCTGCGTGAAGCGCCAGTTTTACTTCATTGATCGAACTGCAATCCACGTTGGCGCCCAGGTTTCTGATGTAACGCAGGATATTCAGATTGGTGAGTGCCTTACAGGCATAGAAAAATACGGTATTGCTGTGGTCAAATGCCGCCTGCAGCTTGCCATACTGTTCTTTTATTTTCTCGGCGTGATAAACATACAGCGGGGTTCCGTATTCTTCAGCTATGGAAATCAGTTCTGCAGGCAATAAGGTTGTAGTCATGGTGGGAATAGTCCGCGAATATAAGAAGGCCGCCTGAAACGGCCAGACCAGGCCCTATTCGTCTTTCACGGAATCCCCTGTGCCGGAAGAACTGTTTTCCAGCAGCTCACCTTCTTCGCTTACTACGAGTGCCGGCGTGATGTCTGGCGCCGCCGGTGTATAATTGATCAGGGAAGGTTCCTCGAGGCTCTCGCCCAGTACTTCCCGCAGCCTGGGCAGATCAGCTGTAGTATTGATGCCGAAATAGTCCATGAAGGTCTTTGACGTGGAATAGATCAGTGGTTTACCTGGCAATTCTTCGTTCCTGCCGATGATCACAATCAGTTCCTTCTCCAGCAGCTTTTGTATGGAGTAATCGCTGTTTACCCCCCGGATGGATTCGATCTCCCCTTTTGTAATCGGTTGCTTGTAGGCTACGATGGCCAGCGTTTCCAGAGCCGCTGTAGATAACCGCTTCAGGAATTTTTCGCCATTGAGCTGGGCAATCGTTTTGTGAAATGACTTTTTTGAAAGGAACTGCCAGCCGCCACCGCTTTCCCTGACTTCAAAAGGATAAAATTCAGAATTATATTTCGCAACTATACCATCAATGCCTGTGGAAATCTGATCGAGAGTCAGTTTGTCATCCATGAATCCGAAAGCATTGTTGAGCAGTTCCGTCATTTCCATAGCCGTCAGGGGCTTGTCACTGGCGAAAATAAGTGCTTCAATATGGGGGATCAGGTCAGAGAGTTCCATGGAGCGAAGTATAAGAGAATAAGAGTATGAGAGTTAACGGAGGCAAATTAGGCAAATAGAAAATAGTTTCGAAACATCCGGTGCAACAGATGCTCACAATTCACTCACATTTTTAGAATAATTTTAATGTACAGGCCGAATAGACGGAACTCCCACACTCCCACACTCCCGTCTATCCCTGCAAAGCTGCCGCACCGGAAACAATCTCAGTCAGTTCCGTGGTAATGCTGGCCTGACGTGCGCGGTTATAAGATATGCGCAGATTCTTCAGTATCTCGTTGGCATTTTCAGTTGCCTTATCCATGGCTGTCATCCGTGCGCCGTGCTCGGAAGCATTGGCGTCGAGAACCGCCTTGAATAACTGGGTATTCAGAATCTTCGGCATCAGTTCGGTGAGGATAGCTTCCTTGGAGGGTTCAAAAATAAAATCGTTTGAATTGGCGCCTGCTATTTTCTTTGCTTTCGGAATAGGCAGGAAGGTTTCAACAGTAAAATTCTGGGACGCCGCATTCTTAAATTCGCTATAGACAATGTCCACGCGGTCAAATTCCCGGTTTTCATAAGCTTTCACTGCCGCCTGTGCGCATTGCTGAACAGATTCAAAACTCAAATGCTGAAATATATCACGGAATTCTCCGTTTACTTTGTAGTTGTTTTTTAGAAAATGTTCGTAGCCTTTTTTTCCGATGCTCCAGATCATGGTATGGCCCTTGGCAGTTTGTTCGGGATAATTTTCCTTCATGGTCGCCTTGGCCAGCTTGATGAGGTTGGAATTATAGGCACCGCAGGAAGAACGGTCGCTGGTGATGACTATCAACAATATATTTTCGGCGGGTCTGGCAGTAGACAGGGAAGAGCTGAGGTCCCCGTCGGAGGCACTGACGATATTGCCCAGCACCTGCTGAAGTTTTTTGGAATAGGGACGCATCTGCTGAATGGCATCCTGTGCCTTCCGTAATTTGGTGGCGCTGATCATCTTCATCGCTTTGGTAATCTGCTGCGTACTCTGGATCGATTTGATCCGGTTACGAACTTCCTTCAGTTGTCCTGCCATAATGGTATTTTAAGCCGGCTGCAAAGGTAGCACAACGGCCTTAAAAAAAATAGTACTTTTGCTACCCCTTTATAACTATGTTAAAAACAAAGAAGAAAGATCTGCCTGTCATCCTGATCACCAACGACGATGGTATTCTGGCACCCGGCATTCGCAACCTCGTAGAAGCAATAAAAGATTTAGGTAAAATAGTGGTAGTTGCACCCGACAAACCCCAGTCGGGTATGGGACATGCCATAACCATCGGTCAGCCGCTCCGGTTGCAGCAGGTGAATGTTTTTGAGGGGATTGAAGCCTGGCAGTGCTCCGGAACGCCTGTGGATTGTGTTAAACTGGCTGTAGACAAAGTGCTGCACCGGAAGCCCGATATCTGTCTGAGTGGAATTAATCACGGGGCCAATCATTCCATCAACGTGATTTATTCAGGCACTATGTCGGCCGCCGTGGAAGCAGCTATTGAAAGCATTCCCTCTGCTGGATTCTCGCTATTGGATCATAGTGTGGAGGCCGATTTTTCGGGAGCCAGCCATTACGCCCGCCTTATTGTGCAGCACATGCTGAAAACCAAACTGGAAAAGCATACCGTACTGAACGTTAATATTCCCGCTGTTCCGGCCGAACTCATCAAAGGAGTTAAAATCTGTAAGCAGGCTTACGCGAAATATGAGGAGGATTTTATAGAAAGAAGTGATCCCAACGGAAAAAAATACTTCTGGCTGACCGGAGAGTTTGTGAATTTCGATAAAGGCCGTGATTCCGACGTGTGGGCGCTTGAACATAACTATGTAAGTGTGGTTCCCGTACAATTTGATCTCACGAATTACGTTTTGAAATCCAAACTGGAAAAAACCTGGAAATTTTGATATTCAAGAAAGACAATCTGAAATTCGGCATAATTCTCGGCATCATTGGTCCCCTCCTGGCAATGACTATCTACTATTTCTGGGTGTTCAGCCGCACCATCAGTTTTTCCGAATACTTTTATGTGCTTCGCACAAACAAACCTCTCTTAACGGCTATCAGCAGCATTTCACTGCTCGCGAATGCTGTGCTTTTTACCGTTTACATCAATTCCCACCGGGATAAAACGGCTAAAGGCGTTTTTGTTTCTACTTTATTATATGGCGTTGTTGTACTGTTGTATAAACTCATTCACTAAGGCCGGGAAACCCTGCGTCATTACCTATCTTTGAACCAACGCTCGGTTCATGAAATATTATATTATCGCCGGAGAAGCTTCAGGGGATCTCCACGGAAGCAATCTGATCAGGGAAATCAAAAGAAAAGATACGGGAGCAGTTATCCGGGGATGGGGCGGTGAAATGATGCAGGATGCGGGGGCAGAAATCGTAAAAAATTATCGCGACCTGGCCTTTATGGGATTTACAGAAGTGATCAGCAATCTGCCTACCATTTTGCGCAATATTAAATTCTGCAAATCAGATATTCTTTCCTTTCAGCCCGATGCCATCATCTTTGTCGACTATCCGGGTTTCAACCTGCGCATAGCAGAATGGGCAAAAAATAACCAGTTTAAAACCATCTACTACATTTCCCCGCAGGTCTGGGCCTGGAAAGAAAGCCGGGTAAAAAGCATACGTGCCCATATTGATAAAATGCTGGTCATCCTCCCCTTTGAAAAAGACTTTTTTCATAAATGGAATTATGAAACCGAATATGTGGGTCATCCCCTCGTGGAAGTCATTGAGCGCTTCAGGCAGTCTCCGGAATCAGAAAAACCGCCTGTCATTTACCTGGGAGCTGATCATCCTGTTGAACCGGCCCTGCCGTTGATTGCCTTACTGCCCGGCAGCCGCAAACAGGAAATTCTCAAAAAACTTCCCGTGATGCTGGAAGCCAGTCATTCATTCCCGGAGTTTCAGTTTGTGGTGGCTGAGGCGCCTGGCCAGGATTCTGCTTTTTATGATGAAATCCTTAAGAATTATCCCCGCGCCGGGCGGGTAAAAAATCAGACCTATGCCCTGCTCATGCACGCGCGCGCTGCCTGTGTTACCTCCGGCACCGCAACTTTGGAAACCGCTTTATTTGGCGTACCTGAAGTAATCTGTTATAAAGGAAGTGCCATTTCCTATCAGATTGCACGACGATTAATCAAGGTGAAATATATTTCCCTTGTCAATCTGATCATGGATAAAATGGTAGTAAAAGAACTTATTCAGGATGAAATGACAACAGAGAATATCGTAGCTGAATTGAAAAAATTGATCTCGGATGAATCAGTAAAATCGCGGCTGAAAAAAGATTATCAGGAACTCCGGACATTGTTATCATTGGGAGGTAATGCCTCAGAACAGGCAGCCCGTTCAATCGTACAGTTTGTAATGAAATAAAAGTTCCGGTCCCCAGACTAGTGCCTCTTGAAAATCAAACGGTAAATGATCACCAGCAGGCAGATCAGGAACATAAAAATGGAGATCCGGTTGATGGTATTCATATAACCTATCCAGCTGTTGCTGGGCTCATTCGGATCTTTTTTTCTGATATACAGATATTCGGCAATCTTGCGGAGTACTCCCATAAATTGAATTCAAAGATAAATAACAAGAGTATCGGTGATTAGTTCAGAATAGATATATTTGCAGTCCTTTTTGGGGGATTAGCTCATCTGGTAGAGCGCTAGCATGGCATGTTAGAGGTGACCGGTTCGATCCCGGTATCCTCCACCAAAACCTTCTGTAAACAGAAGGTTTTTTATTTGGGGTCAAATTCAAAACCCGGCAGGCCCTGATAGCCCATTTCTTTTATAACGAATAATGAACCTGCCAAAGGCTGCTTTTTCAGTTCTTCCTCACTGAATCCTATTTTGGCCGAAGTGATATACAGATCACGGAGATATTCGCCGCCAAAAAAACATGAAGTTACCCTGGCCACTGGCAACGGGATGGAAAGTAACTTTTTCCCGGTATCCGGATTCCACCGGGTAATCTGCCAGCCATCCCCGTGGGCAATCCACAACATCCCTTCTTTGTCAATGGTCATTCCGTCGGGGGATCCGTCTGTTGGATCGATTCTGATGACTGGCCTGCGGCGGGAAATATCGCCGCTTTTTTCTTCATAGTCATAAGCCATAACCGTAAAAGTCGGCGTGTCGATAAAATAAAAGGTATGGTGGTCCGGGCTCCAGGCGAGGCCGTTGGAGATAGATACATGTTCTATTTTCCTGTGGTAAGACAGATCTCTGTCGAGCATATAAAGGCTCCCTTTTTCAGGCTCGTCCGTATGCGACATCGTACCTGCCCAGAATCTTCCCCGTGGATCGCATTTGCCATCATTAAAGCGGTTTCCCGGCATCAGCGGCTCAGGATTTGCAATCGGATTGATCGCCCCGGAATGGCGGTCAACAAAGGCAAATCCCGTTTTCAGGGCCGCCAGAAAATGTCCGTTTTTACAAATCGCCACCGAACCAATCATCTGGTGCAGAGAAAGGGTTTTCATCAGATGACCGGCAGGCGAATATTCATGAATATGGCCGCCGATGATATCTATCCAGCAAATGCTTTTTTGCCCGGCATCCCAAACGGGTCCCTCGCCCAGTATGCAGAGATGCGGAACAACGACTTCTAACATGAATAACGGGTTCTATTCATTCCAGCTTTTTGTATATCCTGTATTTTCAAGTTCAACAGCTGTGTCGGTGAGCGACAGCGGATGAAAAGTATCCACCATCACGGCCAGCTCCTTTGTCTCTCTGGCGCCAAGGTTTTTTTCAACTGTTCCGGGATGAGGTCCGTGGGGTATCCCTGCCGGATGGAGAGTGATCATGCCACGGGTTACCTGTTTTCTGCTCATAAAATCCCCGTCTACATAATACAAAACTTCATCACTGTCAATATTACTGTGATTATAAGGTACCGGAATGGCGAGCGGGTGATAGTCAAACAGTCTTGGTACGAAACTGCATACCACAAAATTATTTCCTTCAAAGGTAACATGAACAGGCGGCGGCTGATGTACCCTGCCCGTGATGGGTTCGAAATTGTGAATAGAAAAAATATATGGATAACAACAACCATCCCATCCTACCACATCAAAGGGATGGTGTCCGTAATGAATGCCATATAGTACACCCTGCTTTTTAATACGAACGAGAAAGTCGCCGGCCTCATCGACTGCCTCTGCAAATTCCGGAACCCGCATATCCCGTTCGCAATAGGGGGAATGTTCGAGCAGCTGCCCGTACCGGCTGATGTATTTTTTTGGATAGCGTATCGGGCTGAAGGATTCTATAATAAGCAGGCGGTTCTGGTTTGTTTCAAAATGAATCTGATAAATCGTGCCGCGTGGAATATGGATATAATCTCCGTACGAAAAATTCAACACTCCGTATACCGTTCGAACGTGTCCGTTCCCCTCATGAACAAAAATCAATTCGTCTGCATCTGCATTCTTAAAAAAATACTTTGTCAGGGATTGTTTGGGAGAAGCGAGAGTTATATGTACGTCCCGGTTCACAAGTACCGGTTTGCGGCTGTCCAGATAATCGTCCGCCGGTGGCAGTTTAAAGCCTTCCAGGCTCCGGTGTTTCAGCATTTTTTCCTCCGGTATTTGAATGTTCAGGGCTTCCGGCGTGTCTGTATCCAGGATCTGGGTGGGCGGATGAATATGATACAGCAGACTATAATCACTGGAAAAGCCCTCGGTGGAGACCAGTTCTTCTGAATAAAGTTTTCCGGAGGGGCTGCGGAACTGGGTATGTCTTTTAGCCGGAGTCTTTCCGCGGCTGGTATAGTATGCCATAAAGTATATATTAAGCAATCTGTGATCTAAAGTTCAAATACATTTCCATAAAATCCATTTTATTTTAATTATTTTTATGGAACGATGCGTCCGGATTATGCCAGTAAATTATTCAGTGACCAGCGGCGGCGGTATATCTTTTTACTGACCTCGCTGGCAGCTGGTTCGGCAGGAAGACCCTGATGCCAACCCTTCTTTTTCATTTTCAATTGTTTTTATGGAAACAGATTTTCTGCCCCTGCTGGGCACGGACTATATAGAATTTTATGTGGGTAATGCCAAACAGGCAGCTCATTTTTACAAAACTTCAATGGGTTTCCAGGGCATAGCGTATGCAGGTCCAGAAACCGGAGTAAGGGATCGCGTGAGTTATGTTTTGAGGCAAAACAATCTCCGTTTTGTTTTTACTTCCGGACTCCGCCCCGACCATGAGATTTGTCAGCAGGTTTTGAACCATGGCGATTTCGTAAAAGTCATTGCTCTCGAAGTAACCGATGCTGAACGGGCCTGGGAGGAAACCACCCGAAGAGGGGCTGCTTCCTTCCTGGATCCGCAAATCCTCACCGACGATTATGGCGATTTTGGGCGCAGCGGTATAAAACTCTATGGTGATACTGTGCATTTATTTATTGCAAGAAAAAATTACCGCGGTCCTTTTATGCCCGGTTATAAAATCTGGAACTCAGAATATCAGCCCGTTTCCACCGGACTACTCTATGTGGATCACTGCGTGGGAAATGTGGGCTGGAATAGGATGAATCACTGGGTATCTTTTTATGAAAATGTTATGGGATTCAAAAATATCCTGAGTTTTGATGATGCCGATATCTCAACAGAATATTCGGCGCTCATGAGTAAGGTGATGAGTAACGGTGACGGACATGTGAAATTTCCCATTAACGAACCGGCTGAAGGAAAAAAGAAATCGCAGGTGGAAGAATTTCTGGATTTTTTTAACGGCGAGGGCGTTCAGCATGTGGCCCTGGCAACCAAAGATATCGTCGGCACGGTAACTGAACTGGAAAATCGTGGAATTGAATTTCTTAAAGTCCCCGGCAGTTATTACGACGAACTGGAAGGTCGAGTGGGAAAAATAGATGAGGATCTGGAACCCCTGAAAAAACTGGGAATCCTCGTTGATCGCGACCCGGATGGCTATCTGCTGCAGATTTTCAGCAAACCGGTGCAGGACAGACCAACCGTTTTTTTCGAAATCATTCAGCGAAAAGGTGCAAAAAGTTTTGGGAAAGGCAATTTTAAAGCCCTTTTTGAAGCTATTGAAAGAGAACAGGAAAAGCGGGGTAACCTGTAAAAAAGAGCTATTTTAAAAGGGTAAAAGGATCTTCATGAAACTGGTCAGCTTTATAAAAAGAGGTAGCGAATGCGTCGGTCTGCTGTTGGGCGATCAGGTATACGACCTGTGTATGATGCAGGCCGGATTACCGGGTACGATAGATGAAATATTGAATGGCTGGGATAATCATTTTCCTGTTCTGCTCAGACTTTCCAATGAAATTGACGCATCAGCTAAATTAAAAAGCCTGGGGCTGGCATTGAAAGACCTTCAACTACTGGCTCCCGTTCCACATCCGGGTTCGCTGCGTGACGGTTATGCCTTTCGTCAGCACGTGGAAACATCAAGAAGAAACCGGGGATTGGAGATGACGGCGGTTTTTGATTCCTATCCGGTATTTTACTTTGGCAACCATTCCACCGTTCAGGGTCCCGGACCAGTTTACTGTATGCCCGATCACTTCAGAAAACTGGATTTTGAGCTGGAAGCCGCCATCGTAATTTCAAAAAAAGGAAAAAATATTCCTGCGCAGGAAGCCGATTCATTTATTGCCGGTCTGATGATACTCAATGATTTCAGCGCGCGTACTTTACAGGTGGAAGAAATGCTGCTGAGTCTCGGACCCGCCAAAGGAAAAGATTTTGCCAGCAGTACAGGTCCATGGCTTGTTACTTTGGACGAGTTAAAACCATTTGAAACCCCCTGCAAAAAAAATCATTGCGGAAAATCCTGGAACCTGAACATGGGCGCTTTGGTAAATGGCAGGAAAATCAGTCACGGTAACCTCTCTGAAATGGAATGGACATTCGCCGAGCTGATAGAAAGAGCTTCCTATGGAGCTGAACTGTATCCGGGCGATATCATCGGATCAGGCACTGTAGGTACAGGCTGCTTTCTCGAACTGAACGGGACGGGAAAACTGAATCATTCTGAATATTCAGAACAATGGCTGCGGGCCGGCGATACCATCGAATTAATCATCGACGGATTGGGAACGCTGTACAATCAGATAGTTGAAAATGACAGTACATTTTCTATCCTCAAACTGAAAAAATAATCAGATAAACGGACCCCGGGATGGTTATTTCTGACTTATCAAAATAGATCTCGGTTCTTTGATCCCGTCGTTTTGTTTTTCAGTTCCCGATTTTTTTGCACTGATAAATATCATACCGCAGATCAGCAGGAACGCAGGCGCACTGAGCCAGTTCAGGGCATATAATTTTGAAAACCCGTTACCTGCGTTCTCCCGCGCGCTATGCCGTAGCTTCATTTACACGTCACTATCGTCTTTTTGCGCAAAAGCTCCCGACAGCAGGCGCTGAAAATGATGAATCCCCTGTTCCCGGGTGACAGAATATCTGCCCTGTCTGTAAAACCTTGACCGGATGCCTTTCTGTACGGCTTCCACCACTTCTTCATCTTCCATTTCAACTGTATCGAGACCTGCACCCGCTCCTTTGTTGAATAATTCCTCTTTCCATAAATAAGTCAGAAATGAAACTTTTGTCCGGTCCACGGTAACCGGCTGCACCAGATTGATGCTCAGCCCCCATGGATAGAAATTGAACATCATATTGGGGAACACAAAAAAATAATAAGCAGCCACATTCTTTCCATAGTCGGGAGAAGACTCAGGAAGGTCGAAGACCTCTTCGCCGGTTTTCGCCAGCCCCAGCTGCAGGTTGGAAAATTCGAACAACTCGGTGGTATAGTTTCCAAAATCAATGACCGCATTCAATCCCGCATGCACAAACGGAATATGAAATCCCTCCAGATAATTTTCGCAGTAAAGTGCCCAGTGGGCTTTTACAGTGTATTCGGCTGAAAGGGTCGGTTCGAAAACAAAATCTTTCAAGGGCAGCCACGATAAGCGTTCCTGCATAGACCGGAAAAATTTTTCTGTTCCAGTCATCGGGTCCAGCGTCGTAAATAACATGGACCCCCATTCGTAAAGAGGCAGTTTAACAAGATCGTCCGACGGAGAGGGAAAATTTTTTACTTCTCTGAATTCCGGCATGGAAAGAAAACTTCCGTCCAGCTTAAACTGCCGGCCATGATAACGGCATCGCAGATGGGCCGACTGACAGGCCGCTCCAACCAGCACCGTTCCGCGGTGTGTACACACATTGGACAAACAATGCAGGTTTTCCTCAGCATCTCTCGTGAGCAGTAGAGGTTCATCGAGGTAATTTTCGAGCAGGGTGAAGGGAAAACAGTTCCCTGCCTTCGAAACAAGACCCGCGTCTCCGATATACTGCCAGGATTTTGAAAATATTTTTTCTTTGCATTCTTCAAAAACCGACGGATCGGTATAAAAATCAGTCACCAGTGTTTTTGCCTTCGATATATCCTGTTCAATGTGAAAATCTCTTTCGGGTTTATGCAATGTGATTGAATTAAATAAATATTATAAATTGTTATTCCCGGCAACAGTTGGACGGGATCATGTTTTTTTGTATTTCCACAACCTCGTTTTCCCCTCCGATACCCATTCTACCATGGTTGCCGTTCGTTTATCGCGGGTCTCATTTGTTTTAGCTTCATTGATCCATTCAATGTACTCCCGTCGCTGGGAAGGGGTAAAGGATTCAAAAAACGACCAGGCCTGTTTATTTTTTTTCAGCGCCTGTTTCAAAACCAGGGGCAGCAGGGCTTCCGGCTTGGGTGCAGCTTTTGGCCGATCCACTTTTACCTTATTCCTGTTAAGCAACGCCGCTTCCCGGAGATAGGATATCAGCACGGTGTCCGAAGGCAGGTCCTTTACCGAACCGAGCTTATCCAGATGACCCATTGAGTTTTTATCGGCCACTTGTAAGATACCCTCCGGATCTTTTAAGAGCGACGCTTTCCAGAATCCCAGCGCACAGTGAGCCTTGAACGCCGCCACATTACACAGAATGGCACCATGCACTTCGTAGCTGGGGAAACTCCATTTGATGGATTCGCGGGCTTCAGGACAGGCTTTGAAAATGAGGGCACGCAATTTAACCAATATCGGTTTTGCAAATGGGGCGGCCTTTTCAATATAGGTATCCACCCTGGAATCTTTTTCCGGCATGACTCAATATTTATTCAACAATTTACCTAAAGCATTTTAAATGACAGAATTCAATCTACATTTGGAAACAGCCATTCTTTCGAATTTAAAACCATCCATTGCCATCTTCAGAACCATCCTTTAAAAGAACGCTAAGCCCATTCCTGCTCTGGGGATTGGGCGTGGGTTATGTAATCTCCGGCATGTACTTCGGCTGGAACCTGGGTCTCGAACAGGGCGGCACCGGCGGACTGGCTATCGCTACATTTTTTATTATCATACTCTACATTACATTCACTTTCAGCTATGCAGAACTGGCAGCCGCCATACCCAAAGCAGGCGGGGCGTTCGACTACACACACCGCGCATTGGGTCCGGATCTCGGTTTTATAGCAGGCATGGCGCAGAATATAGAATTTATTTTTGCCCCTCCTGCGATAGCTTTTGCCATTGGCGCCTATTTCAATTTATTTTTTCCCCAGATACCGGTGATGGCCATTGCCATGTTCGCCTATATTCTGTTCACGGCTCTCAATATCTACGGGGTGAAGGCTGCGGCCATGTTCGAACTGGCCATTACTATTTTTGCAGTCGCGGAATTGTTACTGTTTTCAGGTATGACCCTGCCCGGTTTTCATTGGGAAAATATCCGTCATAATGCGTTGCCACATGGCTGGCAGGGCATTCTCGCATCTATACCCTTCGCGATTTGGTTTTTCCTCGGAATTGAGGGTCTCGCCAATACGGCTGAAGAAGTGGTTAATCCACAACGTACCTTATTTATTGGATTCGGATCGGCCATATTCACCCTGGTCATTTTATGCATCCTCGTTTTTTTCAGTTCAATTGGAGTCGCCGGATGGGAAGCCATTGTGTATAAGTCAGACGGATCCACATCCGATTCCCCTCTGCCCTTAGCCCTTGCCCACGTGACAGGTAACAATCATATGTTATATCATCTGCTAATTACGGTCGGGCTTTTCGGACTTGTCGCTTCCTTTCATGGCCTGATCCTGGCCGCCGGGAGATCGTCCTATGAATTCGGCAAAGTGCGTTTCGCACCTTCCTTTATCGGAAAAATTCATCCAAAGTACAATACGCCTTCCAATGCCCTGCTGTTCAATATGGTTATCGGCATGATCACGTTGTTATCAGGCAGAACCTCAGAAATTATCACGATTTCTGTTTTTGGCGCGCTGACGCTTTATATACTGTCTATGTTATCCATGTTGCGGCTCAGAAAAAAAGAGCCGGACCTGGAGCGCCCTTTCCGGGTACCTTTCTATCCTCTCTTCCCGGTAATTGCGCTCCTCATTTCAACTCTTTCCATTCTGGCTATGACGGTTTACAATATCAAATTGGCGTTATTTTATATTTTAGCCATGGTATTATCATTTGTATTCTTTAAACTGCTGTATCAGCGGGATACACGAAAAAACTGAACTTATGAACACGGAGGAAATTCTTCGGTACGTCAAAAATCATCCTTCCGGCAAGGTAAAAATCGCTATCGCAGACGTAGACGGAATACTGAGGGGTAAATATATTTCCACAGAGAAATTCCTTACCATCACCGAATCGGGAACGAGTTTTTGTGATGTCATTTTCGGTTGGGACGCCTCCGATCAGGCGTATGATAATGTGGGTTTCACTGGCTGGCATACCGGTTATCCGGATGCTGCGGCCAGACTGGATCTGACAAGCTTTAGAAAAATACCCTGGGAAAACGGCGTGCCTTTTTTTCTCGGTGAACTGGTGCACCAAAAAGGAGAAGCGCTGGTTTGCCCGAGGTCCCTGCTTAAAAAGGTTTTGAACGACGCTGTTTCCGCAGGATTTCATCCAGTCTTTTCACAGGAATTTGAATGGTACAATTTTGCAGAAACGCCCCAGAGTATTCATGATAAACAATACCGTAACCTGATGCCACTGACTCCCGGCATGTTCGGGTATTCCATTTTGAGAAGTAGCCTGCAAAATGATTTTTTTACGGATCTTTTTGGTCAACTCACTGAATTTGGTATTCCGATTGAAGGACTGCATACGGAAACCGGTCCCGGCACTTATGAAGCAGCCATCCGGTACAGTGACATTCTGGAAGCCGGGGATCGTGCCATCCTGTTTAAAACCGCGGTAAAAGAAATAGCTTATAAAAAAGGCATCATGGCCAGTTTCATGGCCAAAGTAAACGAGCATCTGCCGGGTTGCGGCGGGCATCTGCATCAGAGTTTATGGGATAAGGGAAAAAAGAGAAATCTTTTTCATGATGAGAAAGATGCACAGAAGATGAGCGAAACGATGAAGCAATACCTGACCGGGCAGCTGTTACTGATGCCGCAGATCCTCCCTCTATTTGCTCCAACAATCAATAGTTATAAGCGGCTCGTTCAGGGTGCCTGGGCTCCCACTACACTCACCTGGGGTATTGACAATCGTACCGTGGCCCTGCGGGTGCTGGCTGCCGGTAAATCATCCTGCAGACTCGAGACACGGGTGATTGGCGCCGACGTAAATCCATACCTGGCCATGGCTGGCGCCCTGGCCGCCGGACTGTATGGCATAAAAAATAAACTGAAACTTAAACAGCCGGCTACCAAAGGCAACGGATATGAGGAAATAAAATATGGACGGCTTCCTTCGACGCTTGACGAAGCAACAAAAAAAATGAAGCAGTCCGCAATTGCAAAAGAAATTTTAGGTGAGGGATTTGTGGACCATTTCACAGGCACACGGGAATGGGAATGGCGGCAGCATCTGAAGACGGTTACAGACTGGGAATTAAAAAGATATTTCGAAATCATTTAGAGACCCGTTCATTATGGACTTCAATAAAATAGTTCAGTATAATTTCCCTGCAATTATTCGTTTCGGTGCAGGTTCCAGCCGGGAACTTGGACCCTATCTTTTGAAAAACAGACTCAGCCGGCCGTTGATGGTAACCGACCCTACGGTATCACAGCTGGGGTTTTTCAAAGAAATAGTCCGGGACCTTCAGCTCAAAAATATTTCCGTAGAAACCTTCCACGATATTCATAAAAATCCTGTTAAATCCGACGTATATAAGGGTACCGATATTTTCGATGAAGAAGAAAGGGATTGCATTGTAGGTATCGGCGGGGGTGCCGCACTGGATGTCGCCCGCGCCATTACGTTAAGGATCCATCACCGGGATGATCTTTTCAAATACGATGACCTTCAGGGAGGCGATGTTTTTGTGACTGGAGAAGTGCCTCATTTTATTACTATTCCTACAACAGCAGGCACCGGCAGTGAAGTAGGCAGAAGTGCCATTATATCGGATGATGAAACCCACCGGAAAAGAATTCTGTTTTCTCCCAAACTTCTCGCAAGAATGGTGTTCGCCGATCCGTTGCTTACCATGGATCTTCCGCCATTTATTACGGCAGCCACAGGTATGGATGCACTTACCCATAATATGGAAGCTTTTCTCGTGAATATGTTCCACCCCATGTGTGACGGTATTGCATTGCAGGCAATTTCATTGATACAGGGTTCACTGGAAAAGGCCGTAAATAATCCGGATCTTGCTTCGAGAAGCAGGATGCTGATCGCTTCCCTGATGGGCGCCGTTGCGTTTCAGAAGGGACTGGGCGTGGTTCATTCGCTGGCCCATCCACTTTCTTCATTACTCGATACCCATCACGGACTGGCTAATGCCATCAACATACCTTATGGTATGGAATTTAATATTGAAGGGTTCGAAAATAAGTTTGTACAGATCGCAAGGGCGCTGAACCTGGAGACAGAAACGGGAGCGGCCGTGGTAAACTACCTGTTTGAATTAAACGAAAAGATAAATATTCCGCGCAGTCTGAGTGCTATTGGCGTAAAAAAGGAACATATAGAAACTTTGTCCGATCTGGCACTGGCAGATTTTGCACATCCGAATAATCCCAAACCGGTAAGTCGGGAAGATTTCAAAAAACTTTATTTAAAAGCACTCTGATAAATATCAAAGTTTATTATGCAGATTATAAATCCGGCAACGGAAGAGCCGATAACCGATATCTCTGAAGATAACGCAGGAAGCCTGAATGAAAAATTCAAACGGTTAAAAAATGCTCAGGTAAAATGGGCTGCTGTCCCCATTGCACGCAGGGTTGAAATCGTTCAGCAATTTTCTGTTGCCATGGCCGATCAGATTGAATCACTCGCGCTCATTTTAACCAGCGAAGTGGGGAAACCATTGCAGCAAAGCCGCAATGAAATCAACGGTGCAATAAGCCGGATCAACTGGCTGTCCGCGAACGTGGAAAAATATCTGAGCGATGAGCTCATGACAAAAACGGAAGGTTTGGAAGAAAAAATATCTTACGATCCGCTGGGCGTAATTTGCAATATATCTGCCTGGAACTATCCCTGGCTGGTTGGCGTGAATGTTTTTGTTACCGCCCTGCTCGCAGGAAACGTGGTAATGTATAAACCTTCGGAATTTTCCACGCTCACTGGTCTGGAAATCCAAAAACTCCTGAAACAGTCAGGGATTCCGGAAGGCGTTTTTGAGGTGGCTGCGGGTAAAGGGGAAGTTGGAGAGCTTTTATTAGGTTTACCATTCGACGGATATTTTTTTACGGGCTCTTACAAAACGGGAAAATATATTTACGAAAAAGTCGCTTCTAAAAGGGTACCCTGTCAGCTCGAAATGGGAGGAAAGGATCCGTTATATGTGACCGATGATATCACAGATGTCAGGCAGGTTGCTGCCGGAACCGCTGACGGTGTTTTCTATAACAATGGACAAAGCTGCTGTTCGGTAGAGAGGATTTATGTTCATGAATCCGTGTATGATCAATACCTGCACGAATTTGTAAAGGAACTTAATTCCTGGAAGACCGGCGACCCAAAGAACGAAGGCATTTATTTCGGACCCCTGACGAGAAAAGAACAGCTGACGGTTCTGGAAAATCAGATCGCCGATGCCTTAAAAAAAGGAGCGAGAATTCTGACCGGTGGTAAACGCATACAAGGGAAAGGGTATTATTTCGAACCAACGATATTGACCGAAGTAAATCAGGATATGCTGATTATGAAGGAAGAAAGTTTCGGACCTGTTATCGGGATCATGAAAGTAAAAAACGATGCGGAAGCCATCAGGTATATGAATGATACAGAATACGGGTTAACCGCTGCAGTGTACAGTTCCGATCTGAAGCGGGCGCAAAATATTTTGAGCGTTTTGAATACGGGTACGGGATACTGGAACTGCTGCGACCGCGTATCGGCGCCTCTGCCCTGGAGCGGGAGAAATCATTCAGGATTTGGAGTGGCGCTCTCCCACGCCGGCATTCATTCTTTCGTAAAACCGAAAGCCTGGCATTTGAGAAGCGCTTAACCGGCTGCCGGGTCGGCCTTGCCCCGGGAGTTTTTGATTACATTGCGTGAACTGATTGACTATGGTAAGAAGACTTTTATCGGGCGGACACAACGGAAACAAGGGTCATATTGAAAAAAGAAATTACGAAATACAGCGTATTGAAACTTTCAGTGACGGGGTATTCGCTTTTGCCGTTACCCTGCTGATTGTGTCTCTGGAAGTTCCCAAAAGTTTCGAAGAGCTGATGGTGACCATGCGCGGTTTCTTCGCATTCGGCATCAGTTTCACTTTGCTCGTCATGATATGGAATGAACAGCACCGGTTTTTTCGCCATTATGGGCTCGATGATGTACGAACCGTATTTCTTAACGGTGCGCTCCTATTTATCGTCCTGTTTTATGTTTATCCCCTTAAATTCCTTTTTACCCTGATTCAGGATGAACTCTACGATAAAAACCAGTCACGCATTACCATCACTCAGGACGAAGTTCCATCACTGATGATTATTTACGCTATCGGGTATATTGCTATTTATGGATTATTTTTTTTAATGTATCAGCATGCCAATAGTAAGTCAAAGGAACTTGAACTTTCGCCGATAGAAAAATTTGACTGTAAAACCAGTATGTATAAAGTTTCCATTATGGTGTTTACAGGAATAGCCTCTCTGCTGGTTTCACTGCTTCTGAGCAACAGTCAGGCAGGTAATGCCGGGTTTGTCTATATTTTGCTGGCCCCTGCCCTGACAATTTTTTTTACTGTCCGAAACCGGAAAAGGAAAAAACTCTTTCCCGAATTCCCTCGTGCATAAAAATATATTTAATTATTTAAGGGCAATAGTCACTCCACCGCTTCCCGCCCGAATATCAACCGGTGTGCCACCACCATTTACCGTTCCGTTGATGCTCGTTTTTTCCATAGAACCGCTGAAATTGCTCAGGCCCTGTGTTTTAATTCCGTCTCCATGAATATCCAGATCAAGACCTTTTCCCTTCGGCATTTCGAGATGAACACTTCCGCCAGAATTGCTTAAACGAACAAATTTGCCTGTTTCATTCATTTCGACTTCTATATTTCCGCCGCTTGTAGAAGCTTCGAGACTGCCACTCATATTCGTCAGATCAATATTGCCACCTGAGGTATGAGTAATCAGTTCTCCCGTAATTTTATTTGCTTCCACGTTGCCGCCGCTGGTAGTTGCACGTATATTCCCACCAAGATCCTTCAACTCGATAGAACCTCCCGAAGTATTGAGATGAATCTGCCCGGTACAGCGAATCGCATCAATACCTCCACCGCTTGTTTCCAGATCAATATCATCTTTCGAATCCGAAACCGTGATTCCGCCGCCGGAAGTATGCCCGGATATTTTTCCACTCAGTCCTTTAAGTTCCAAACCGCCCCCACTTGTATTAAAATGCTGGTCACCACTCAGATTAGAGATACTGATTCCGCCACCGCTGGTACTGAGATGGGTTCCGCAACTTGCAGGCACATAAATTCTGTAAGAAATGCTTACTGTACTATTCCAGTCATTGAAATTCCTTTTTGGTTTGGCAATCGCTGTCAGTTTATTGTCGGCCGATGTAACGGTGAGATCATAATCTCTGGAAATAATTTTTTCGATTTCTTCTTTTGTGTATGAGCCATGGCGGCCATTCTCCTTCACATATACTTCGATTCGCGCTTCTGATGCACCCACACCGGTCACTTCAATACCCCCACCCGAGGTCCTTGCCTCCACCTGCTTAATGGCATCTGCAGTCAGGGTTTTATTGATATAAAGGATTCCCCTTTCAGAATCCTGCGCCTGAAGCAAAAAGGCACCGGACATGAATAAAAAACTTAAAATAATTCTCATGTTATGAATTTTAAGATTAAAAGATAAATTCCTGCATCCCCCTCAACTCCTGCAACTCTGATAACATGCCTGGTGCCAGAAATGCAAGTCGCTAAAAATCAAAAGGATAGTTCAGATACCGGGATTCTGACTGCCCGGTTTCGATACGTTGCCTGTCCGATTGTCTGATAGCCGGGAATACGGGTTTGGCTGAAAGACAAGAATTCCTTCAGGATGTTGCATTCGAAAACAATGTCATGATGATCATAAAAAAATGTGGTCGTGTGAAAGCTGAACTTCCACGCGACCACACTTCCATACTCTTAACTTAACCTCAGGCTTCTTTCGAATGTAAAAAACTACTGATTTTTTCCTGGGCGTTGTGAAGGAAATCTCCACCTTTTGACTGAGCTTCAGCAAGGTATTCTGCGCCTTTGGTTTTTAAATTTTCTCCGATAGCTGCCGCATCAAAATGTTCATGCAGGACTGCAGGTAATTTTGATTTGAAATATTCCGTTACATGGGCGACCGCATCTTTTGCCTGGTCTGCAGATAATCCGACTTTTTCCTGGAGCGATTGTATCAATTCATTCATAAAAAAAGATTTAGAAAGGAAATATAGTAAAATACAGGCAGATCCATTTATTTCAGAAAGTATTTTACAATTACTTAATTGATGGCCTCCAGCTTCAGAACAACAACATCATGTGAAGCAATGATCTGGTCAAATGATTTATCCGTTTTCCCGGTATTTTTTTTCAGCCAGAGGTCGCGGGTGCTGAACAGCTGTTTGTCAAATGACAGATTCAAACCGGAAAACCTGTCTGACACATGTAAATCCTCCCAGTTAAATTTCAGTCTTCTGGCCATGGCCGTACGATTGAAAAAACAGAGTGCCAGGGCATTATTCTTTAAAGGTTTAATCCATACTTCCAGGCTGTCGGGCATCAGCATTTTAAAAGCAGCAATTCCCCGGGGATCCTGATCCACGCTGATCAGTTCTTTGTTTGTCAGGATTTCCTTAGTCTTTGCTGACATTTTACGCAAATCGTTTCCTGCTGCCAGTGGTGCCGCCAGCATACACCAGAGCGAGAAATGGGATTTGTCCTCTTCGTAGCTCATACCGTTTCCCACTTCCAGCATATCCGGATCGTTCCAGTGATTCGGGCCATTAAATTTGCGAATACTTTCCTGGGCATCCAGAATGCTCAACACAGACTGTGGTGTCCAGTCCCCCACCGGCTTTCTTTCAGCAAAACTCGCGCTGATATCTCCTGTGCTTCGGTATAATTCTCCTATGCCGCCCGCCCAGAGCCAGGGCGCATGATTACCCCATTCGCATATGCTGAATACAATCGGACGACCCGTAGCTCTTAAAGCAACACTCATTGTTTTATAGGCTTCCGGCGCATTCAAACTATCGGTGTAACACCAGTCATATTTTAGAAAATCAACGCCCCAGGAAGCATATAGACGGGCGTCTTCATACTCATGTCCCCGGGTTCCCGGATAACCTGCGCAGGTTTTGCTGCCGGCACAATTGTAAATGCCGAATTTCAGTCCCCTGGAATGAACAAAATCTGCGAAAGCTTTCATGCCATGAGGGAATTTAACTGGATCTGCCGTCAGACTTCCCGCCGAATCCCTTTGCATGGACATCCATCCGTCGTCTAAAACAAAATAGGTATAACCTGCCTCCCGCATTCCGGAACTCACATAGGTTTCAACCATGTTTTTCAGCATGTCTTCACTGATTTTTGTCTGGAAGGTATTCCAGGTATTGAAACCCATTGGCGGTAGTGGTGCCAGGCTGCCGGTCAGCGGCCGATCTGCATGACCTCCAGCCGGATTTTGGGAATTTGCATAAATACCGGCGGTCAGGCAGAGCAGGGAAAGAAAAAAGGGCTTAAAAAAGGTCATTTGGTCTTGTTTTGTGGTGAGAATATAGCGGGTACCGAAAATCGGAAATATCTGTAAGACTCATATACGTTTTTTCCATTTCGATCCTCATTTCCTGTGTTTAAAAAACTTTAAAAAATCTTTTATTAAAAAAAACAGCTTTTAAAAGCAGCAATTAAAGTTGCCGGGCAATCGTGGCGGCAGAAATAAAGAGCCATAATTCCCAACTATGGATTTTCGGCGTAATTCGTGGATATAGTTAATATATTATTTAATTTATATGTTTTACCATCTGGTTAGTAGTTAGTAAAGTTCAATAATTTATTTAATTTTGGGTAACATTTAATAAACTAAAAAAACCTAAATGAAAAAGTTACTCAAAGTTTCCAGCTATACTCTGGCCACTGTTATCGCTTTTGTTCTTTCTAATGCTACTGCATTTGCAGCTAATAACAATTCTGACAATGGTTCATTGACTGGCGCACAGGTTATTGGTGGTTTTGCTGTTCTTTTAGCCGTGATCCTGATCCCGACTATGAAGAGTGCAAGGAAAGCCCGCGCTTAATTATATAGAATTAAAGGTTTAAAAGCCTGAGAGAGACTGATTTTTGATCAGCCTCTTTTTTTTTGCCCTTGCTGACCGAACAGTAGCTGTTCGAAACCGGACAATTTTCCCCAAAATCTATCAGATAAAAGGTTGTTATTCAAGCTGGTAACAGATGGCATTGTCTTCGCACCTAAAAGTCGGAGCCAATACCATCCATTATGCTCAAGAATTATCTGACCATCGCCTGGAGAAATCTGATGAAGAACAAGATTTTTTCATTTATCAATATTACCGGCCTGACCATCGGCATAACCGTCTGCATGATGATTTTTTTATTCATCATGAATGAATTCAGCGTAGATAATTTTCACAAAAACGGAGACCGGATATTTCGTGTTATGCGGGGCTACGATGCATCCAAACCCAGGGTGCCCTATCTCTCCGGCCCTTATGGTCCGGCTCTTGTCAATGATTTTCCTCAACAGATTGAAAAAGTTGTCCGCGTTGAAACCCAGAACGGTTTAATCTCTTTTGACCATAAAGCTTTTAATGAAAAAAGCCTCTATGAAACGGATCCTGATTTTTTCACTGTGTTCAGTTTCCCGCTCCTTATTGGAAATCCGGAAACTGTTTTAAAAGATCCAGGCAATGTGGTACTTACAGAGAACACAGCCATACGGTATTTTGGAACTGCAGCGCAGGCAATGAATAAAACCATCGATTTGAATAAAATGACTCATCTGAAGGTTACGGGGATTGCAAAAAACACTGCTCCGAATTCTCATATGAAATTCGATCTGGTTGTTCCTCTTTCCAATTTCACGCATGACAATGGTTTTGATACCTGGATCAATAACCGTCTTTTCACCTATGTATTGGCGGACAAACCCTCGAGCAGACAGGTACTCGAAAAACAATTTCCCGGCTTCATGGAAAAATACATGGGTAAGGATATGGCAGCTTTTGGATTTCACTTTGATCTCGCGCTAACACCGCTGAAGGACATATACTTTGAACCCCTTTCAGGCTTTGACAATGTGAAACATGGCGACAAAAAAGTGGTATTCATTTTTCTTTCCATTGCCATTCTGATTTTAATGATCGCCTGTATCAATTTCATGAACCTGTCTACCATTCGGGCCGTTGAACGATCCAAAGAAGTCGGACTTCGGAAAGTTATGGGCGCCCTGCGAAATAATCTGGTCTGGCAATTCATTGGCGAGTCCATACTGATTACTTTTATATCCTGTGCTTTGTCCATAGGACTGCTGCAATTATTGATGCCCTTCTACAACGAGTTGCTAGGATACGGACTAACCGTAAACTGGAATACCTGGCCCATCTATGCATTTCTTGCAGGCGTTATATTAATCGCCGGTTTTCTTGCGGGCAGTTATCCTGCTTTTTTTCTTTCTGCCTTTTCACCCATTCAGGCTCTCAAAGGAAAGCTCCGTTTAGGAAAAGGAGGCTCACTATTCAGACAGACACTGGTTGTACTGCAGTTCAGCATTTCGGTTTTTCTGATTATTGGCACGATCATCATCATCACACAGATGAAATTTGTGAAAAGCAAAAACCTTGGTTACGATGAGGCACAAACCGTTATTGTGCCTATCAGCAACGACGACTTTTATAATAACAGGCTGAATTTTAAACACGAGCTCGAAAACAAACCGAATATTTCTTCCGTCTCGCTGATGTCAGGAGAACCCGGTGGCTTTTTTGATTTGCAGGGTTTTAAAGTGGAAGGTAAAAATGAAGTCTATAAATTAAGATCGGAATTTGCAGACTTTGAATTTCTGAAAACACTTGGACTCAGAATAATCGCCGGTCGTAATTTCTCTCCGTCTTTTCCAACCGACTCCGCCAATTCAATATTAATCAACCGGACAGCGGCCGGAATCCTTGGCTGGACACCGGAATCCGCCATCGGGAAATGGATAGCCAACTCCGTACGGGATACATTACACCGAAGAATTATCGGCGTAGTCGAGGACTTTAACTTCCTTTCCCTGAAAGAAAAAATGGACGGACTGGTTATTGCTCCGAACGAAGACAGAAGAGTGGCTGTAATTAAACTGCTGCCGGGGAATATTCCCTCTTCATTAAAAACGATCCGGGAAGCCTACAGCAGCGTGGCCCCCGTCTATCCATTCGAGTATAGTTTTCTGGATCAGAAATTTGACGAACTGTACAAAACGGATCTGCGTCAACAAACCATCCTGACTATTTTTTCGGGGCTTGCCATTTTTATTGCCAGTCTGGGTTTGTTCGGACTGGCCTCTTTCACGGCTACAAAGCGTACAAAGGAAATTGGCGTGCGTAAAGTTCTTGGATCCTCCAATGGAAATATTGTCCTGTTGCTTTCCAAAGATCTGTTGAAACCGGTTTTGATTGCGGCTTGTATTGCCATTCCTGCAGGATATATGGCTATGAATAGCTGGCTAAATAATTTTGCTTACCGTACCCCCCTGCACTGGTGGATCTTTGTACTGGCGGCCTTTATAACCATTTTGATTGCACTGGTGACAGTGGGTTTTAAAGCCGTCAAAGCGGGAATGGCCAATCCGACAACAAGTCTGCGTTCTGAATAATCTGACGGCTTCCGGCTGTTATTCAGGATACTTTCTGTCATTGATATACTGAATGATGGCGAGAAGGCTCTGCTCGGTGACCTCACTGTCATGAAGAGAAAAAAACGCAGTAAGCAAAACGGATTCTTCTTTCAGAACACGGCGAATGGCGCTTTCTTTTAAAAACAGTTTTTTGAACAGACTATTGCCTGGAAAAGTCAGATAGTATTCAAAGTAATCCACGTATTCATCATATCGCTTACCCCTGGTATAATATCCTTCGGCGGAGAAGTCCGCCTGAATGAGTCTGGTCAGGATCCTCTTGTAGAGAGAATATCCTTTTGCCGATCGTATGATGGGAATCAGAAAAAAATTCTCACTGATGGAGGGAACTTTGATAAATGAATAATTGCCCTCTCCATCCGTCAGCTTAAAACTCAACACGGAGTCGGCGGGATAACGGATTATTTTACTAAACTGATTTACGACAAGAAGGGAATTTTTTGTCTTGTCGTAATTGAACAGAAGCGGTTGGTGAATTTCCGGAATTACGCGGTGACTGGAAAGTACTGCCATTCCGAACATCCATTTCCCGGATAGGTAAGGACTTCCTACGATGTCTTCTCTTTGAAAAAATGTAGTTAATTGAGCGTGCTGTTGCCAATCCAGGTAAAGCAGTACAGAACCATTCGATTCAACAGAATTACTTTGAGCACTGCACAAAATTACACTGCACCCATTTATAATTCCTATAAAGCAGAATCTTTTTATGAACCGCTGCCAAAGCACTACGTTATTTTTTTGATACACCTGAAACCGACATGATTGGAGGAAGACCGAAATTCGCCCTTGCCGCGACTGCCGACCATGTATCGGGTACAGTACTGATCCGTGCACAAATACGAGCCGCCTCTCTGGACTTTCTTCTTCTGACCCGGTTCCGCAGGATCAAATGAGTCCTCCGGGCCTTTTGGATTTACAGATATTTTGTTTTTTGCCAGCGCCTGATAGTAATCTGCCCTGTACCAGTCACTGCACCATTCCCAAACATTTCCGGCCATATCAAATAACCCGTATCCATTAGGAGCAAATTGCGAAACGGGTGCAATTCCGATAAAACCATCCGCTCCCAGATCCGAGGCCGGGAATTTTCCCTGATAGGTGTTGGCCATCCACTTGTCGTTCATTTTAAATGTATTTCCCCATGTGTACAGCTCACCGGTTTTATCTCCCCTGGCAGCAAATTCCCATTCTGCCTCTGTTGGCAGGCGTTTGCCCGCCCATTTTGCATACGCTTCGGCGTCTTCCTCGGCGATATGCACTACCGGGTAATTTTCTTTTCCGTTAAGATCCGAACCGGGACCTGTCGGATGCCTCCAGTTTGCTCCGTGAACATAATTCCACCAGTTATAACTGTTTGACAAATCTGTAGTTTGTTTTGGTGTAAAAACAACAGACCCGGCAATCAGGTTTTCTTCAGGTGCATCCGGAAATTCTGCTTTGGTAGGCTTGGTTTCTGCCACCGTTGTATAACCCGTCGCCTTTACAAATTCCGCAAACTCTTTATTCGTCACTTCAGTCTGATCCATATAAAATCCATCCACGTGCACGCGATGAACCGGTCTGGCATCTCCCATTCCCTCATGACCGCCATCCATCATGCCGATTGGATTCACACCGCCCATGCTGAAATCGCCGCCCGGAATCCAAACCATTCCCGGAATTTTTTTGCCTGGATCCTTAAGATCTGAGAACTCGGTGGGCTGAAAGGCATCTCCACCACCTGACATATACAAAGCGCTGTCCTGAACGGGCAGACCGGTAGCCGTACAGGAAACAGCCCCTGATATTTTTTTCCTGTCCAGTTCGGCAGTGGCCGTTTTCGAGGTAGCCGCTGGCTGGCAGGAAGCCGATAAAAGGAGGAGCATGGCTCCGGAAATCATTTGGTTGGGTTTCATTCAATACGCTGTATGGTCCGGTAATAGTATCAATTATAAAATTAATCATTATTACATTAAGGCAGTTCAAGAACAATTGCTACATACTGATGTTCTGACAGATAGAATTCATGAACTTTATACCCGCAAATTTTCTGACTGCCCGATGGGAATACCTGGCTATGTTCAATTATGAAGTAGATCCTGCGGTACTGCAAAAACATCTTCCCCCATTTACTGAAATCGACTATTTTAATGGCCGTGCCTTGGTTAGCGTAGTTGGTTTTTTATTCAACCAAACCCGGGTTTTGGGAATCCAATGGCCTGGACTGACGGATTTTGAAGAAGTCAATCTGCGCTTTTATATCCGGTATTTCGACGGATCAGCCTGGCGGCGGGGGGTTGGATTTATTTCCGAAATTGTACCCTATGCATCCATTGCGTATACTGCCAATCTGTTTTACAATGAACATTACAGCCGTGCGGAGATGAAACACCAACTGATAAAGCGTAACGATGAACTTGAACTTGCGTATTATTGGAAACAAAAAAAAGAGCCCTGGTATTCAATGGAACTCAGAGCAGGCGGTCAACTGCAGGAAATCGCATCAGGGTCGGAAGAAGAATTTATTTTTGAACATTATTTTGGTTACAACCGCCTGAATCGCCACACGACCATCGAATATTCGTTGTATCATCCACGTTGGGAGCTGTATCCGGTAAAAGCGTTTTCTCTGACATGTAATATCGGGAAACAGTATGGTGAGGACATGGTACCGTTTATCGAAAAACAACTGCCCCATTCTGTATTTCTGGCCAGGGGATCAGAAGTGGAAGTCAGATTTCCCAGACGTATCAGAAAAGGTTTTGCCTGAAATAGAAAAAGGGCCCCCGGGACCCTTTTTATCAAAATTCATGAATATTCGGTGTCAGGCATACGTGACAGCCAGCGTGATCGGAACGCTCAAAGCCTTGGATACTATACAATTCGCTTTCGCACCATCCGCAATCTGCTTAAACTGATCTTCCGAAACGGTATCAATTTTGGATGCTTTCAGATCGAGATGAATCCCGACAATTTTTAAGGCCGTCATATCCAGGTCAAGAGTGGCTTCCGTATTTAAATCACCCGGAGTGAAGCCCGCCTGGCTTAACTGGGCCGCAACCGCCATCGTAAAACAACCTGCATGGGCCGCCGCAATCAACTCTTCAGGATTAGTACCCACGCCATCAGCAAAGCGCGTTTTAAAAGAGTATTGGGTATTATTCAGAGTCGAACTCTGGGAAGAAATTTCCCCTTTCCCGTTATTGAGCGTACCGTTCCAATGAGCTTTTGCTGTCCGTTTCATGATGAATTTATTTAAAAAATGATAAAGAGGGTAGTCGCCAGTATGTAAACCAATTAACCGGCCAGAAGTTCTGTAAAGGGGTAAATAATAAAATTAATTTTAAATAATATACCGATTGGTATATATTTGCTGCAGAATCGCAATCAAATGTCAAAAGCTGAACAGACCCGGGCGTATATCATAGAAAAAACAGCGCCCCTTTTTAATAAAAAGGGTTTTGAGGGCACTTCCCTTTCCGACATGACTGCTGCCACCGGTCTGACGAAGGGAAGTATCTATGGAAATTTTGCCAGCAAGGATGAGGTCGCACTAGAAGTATTCGACTATAATCTCCAGAAAATTGAAAATATTATCCGATCAGAAATGAGCCGGTATTCCACGGCAAGAGACAAGCTGCTGGTTTACGTGCGGGTTTATGATGATTTCCTCAAACATCCCTTTCCGGAAGGCGGATGCCCGATCCTGAACACCGCGACGGAAGCGGATGATACGCATCCCGCACTGAAAAAGAAAGCGGGACAGGCTATTCAGAACTGGAAGGCAAAAATCGTCCATCTGATAGAAGCGGGGATCACTGCAAAGGAGTTCAAAAAAACGACGGATGCGGAATCCAATGCCCTGACTATAATCGCAGCTATTGAAGGCGCGATTATGATCACCAAACTTACCGGAAAAATAAACTATCGAAACGCGATAATGGAATCCATTAAAAAAATCATTTTTGAGCTATAACTATTTTTTTCATCAATAATATACCGATTGGTATATTTTAAATACACTAAAATGAAAACATCAGGAAACACGGTACTGATCATCGGCGGAACTGCCGGCATCGGTTTTGAAATCGCCAGGCTATTTTCCGAAAATGGCAACGATGTTGTCATTACAGGTCGCGACAATAAGCGCCTGCTGGACGCCCTTTCGAAACTAAAAAACACAACAGGCATACTGAATGATTTTACCAAAAAGGACGAAGTCGACGCCCTTATGGCAAGAGTACAAAAAGAGTTTCCGGATATAAATATGGTCGTTAACAATGCTGCCCGCGCATTTATTTACGATCTGGTCTCCGTGGAAAATTTGTATGATCTGGCTGAAGAAGAAATGCAGGTTAACTATTTATCTGTTATACGACTGAATGAAAAACTCATTCCGCTGTTGCGGAATCAAAAAAATGCCGCCATTGTAAACGTGTCTTCCGTAGTCGCATTTGTTCCCGGAAGTTTAACCACCTATTCGGCCAGCAAAGCCGCGCTCCATTCTTACACGCAATCTCTCCGTCTGAGCCTGGCCCGCACCGGAAACATTAAAGTATTTGAGTTAATGCCCCCTCTGGTAAATACCGAATTTTCAAAGGGTATCGGCGGGATAAAAGGAATACAACCCTCAGTGGTTGCCGGGGGCCTGCTCGATGCAATTGAAAACGACCTGTATGAAGTTCGTGTTGGAAACACGCAAACGATCTACGATCTCTTCCGGAAATCTCCCGCGGAAGCATTGGAAGTCATGAATGGTGCACGCTGATAAGCATTCTTCAATCAAACGATCTTTATGAAGAGGAACGTATTGCTGATTACAGTAATTACTGCCGCTATGATGGAATTGATCGACATATCCATTGTGAATGTGGCTCTTTCTCATATGAGCGGCAATCTCGGTGCAACCTTGGAAGATACATCCTGGGTAATCACTTCCTACGCTATAGCCAATGTGATTATTATACCGTTGACGAGTTTCCTCGCCGCCCGTTTGGGAAGAAGAAATTATTATATCGGTTCCATCATTGCCTTTTCCTTTTTCTCGCTGATGTGCGGACAAGCCACCAATATCTGGGAGCTGGTGGCTTTCCGTTTTATGCAGGGACTGGGTGGCGGCGCCCTCCTGTCTGTATCGCAGACCATCGTGTTTGAATTGTTTCCGAAGGAAAAACAAAATGTAGCTAGCGCGTTATTTGGTATAGGTGTGTTTATCGGTCCGACTATCGGTCCCACACTGGGCGGATTTATTACTGAATATTATTCCTGGCCTTGGATTTTTTACATCAACCTTCCCCTGGGCATCCTCGTTGCCAGCATTTGTCTTCTTTTGCTGAAAGAACCGAAGATCAAACAGGTTGTTGGCCGGGTGGACTGGCTCGGCATTTTCCTGCTGGCTGTCGGAGTCAGCGCATTGCAGACGGTATTGGAAAGAGGAGAAACAGATGACTGGTTCGAAGCCAGATATATTATCTATTTATCCGTGATTGCTTTTTTCGGGCTCGCATTATTTGTATGGTGGGAACTCAAAACAGCACACCCCGTAGTCAATCTCCGCGTCTTGAAAAGCAGAAACCTGAGTATTGCTGCAGCGCTCACTTTTATTTCAGGTATCGGTTTGTTCAGTTCCGTATTTCTGACGCCGGTCTTTGCTCAGCGATTACTTGGCTTCACGCCATCACAAACCGGTTTACTGCTTTTGCCCGGGGCACTACTGGCTATTACAGGACTTATAGTTTCCGCCAGGCTCTTACAACGCGGCGTCTCGCCTCTTTATCTGATCGCCACAGGAATTTGTTTATTTGCGCTTTTCAGCTGGCAAATGTCGGCGATGAATCTTCAAGCCAATGCAGCCAGTATTTCAACCGCCCTCATCTTTCGTGGCATGGGTCTGGCCATTATTACCGTTCCTCTGACCACGCTCGCGGTTTCTTCATTAAACTCCGTGGATATTCCGCAGGGTGCAGCGCTCAATAATATGATCCGACAGCTGGGTGGCTCTTTCGGTCTTGCACTGGTGAACACTTACCTGCATATCCGTGGCGCCCAACATCGTTCCGATATGCTGTCGCATTTCAGCACCGATAATCCGCTGGCTACAGAACGGCTTTCGGGTTATACACGATACTTTATTTCCAGGGGATCAACTATTGATCATGCCCGCCAACAGGCACTCCAGGCAATGGACAACATAGTGACTAAACAGTCCAGCCAGCTGAGTTTCAGCGATGCTTACCTGGTAGTCGGACTGATTTTCCTTTGCACACTGCCCATGCTGCTGTTTGCAGCAAAACGCTCAGGAAAGAAATTACAGGTTATCCTTACGGATCATTAAAAAAAAACGCCATTCTTTTGAACGGCGTTTTTTTTAGACATGAAAAGAAATCTATTGCCCCATCATATCCCAGAGTCTGGAAAGATCCGGATTCAGAATAATCTGTATACGGCGGTTTGCGGCCCTTCCTTCTTTAGTATCATTGCTGGCAACCGGGCTGTATTTGCTTCTGCCACCGGCAAGCAGTCTGGCCGGATCCACACTGTAATCACTTTTCAGAACACGCACAATGCTGTTGGCTCTTTCGGTGCTTAGTGACCAGTTGTCAAAGAAACGGGCATTATGAATTTTAAGTGTATCCGTATGTCCCACAACATAGATCTGAACTTTTGGATAATTGTTCAAAACAGAAGCCAGAGGCGATAAGGCAGTTTTCGATTTTGAATTTAATGTAGCACTACCTGAACTGAACAACAGGCTTTCCGGCAGGCTTACGTACAGGAGTCCGTTTTTGAAAGAAACATCAATACCTGAATCAGCCAGCTGGGAGAGGCCGGTAATGATTTTTTCTCTTATTTCGCGAAGTGAAGTACCCTGTTCTGCCAGCGCAGCATTCAGCATTTCCTGCCTCGCTTTCAGGTCGTCTTTCAGCTGGCGGTAAGCCGTAGCATCGTGACTAAGAGAAGCATTCTGTGTAGTCAGGTTAGACACCTGTGTGTTGAGATCGGCAATCTTAGCATTGTCGGCAGCTGTTGTATTTGTCAGATTGGTGTTGCAGGAAGCCAGATCACCGGTTAATTTGGCAACCTCATCCTGCGCAGCAAGCAATTTTTTCTTTGTTCCGCAGGAACTGAATGCGATCAGCATAACCAGGAACAAGGCAGCACTTAATTTTCTCATAATGGTTGTTTTAGTGTTTATATTAATAAGATGATTCACGGCTCTTTTGATTAGCGCAGGTTCTGTTTTAGAAAGATGTGTTTTTACCGGACGGTAAAAATCGGGTAATTCCCCCAATAACGGTTAAATCGGAGGCTGAACCTGCTGATGTAACGGTTAAATAACATGAAAGGGGAGAATACATCGAGGATCTAACGGCAAAATTTTTCTATAATCCCGCGATGCTGAGGAAAAAGGCGGCCCAATTCATGCTTTTCGGCCATCTCAAACTCACTGAAATCAAAGCCTGGAGCCACCACACAGCTGACCAGAGTAAATCCTGCTTCGCCCGGAATGGCCGCGGCAAACCATCTTCCTGCATTGACTACAACGGACAAGGTTCCACTCTCCTTGTCGGATAACTCACGCACATGCAGAAAGCCCTGCCTGTCAAAAATGTAAATATGCAAGGGATTTCCTTTATGAAAATACCATATCTCATCAGAAAAAAGGCGATGGAATCCGGAATACTCACTTCCATTCAGAAGGTAATAAATGGACGTGCAGGCGTTTTTTGATTTATTATCCGAAATTCTAACAACTTCCTCATCAGAACGGTATACTTCGTTAAAGTAACCTCCCTCCGGATGGGGCTTTAGGTTTAAGTGACTGATCCAGAAATGGGCATCCTGCATACTGATCTGCCGGTTAGGGATTTTTAGGTTTAATGATGGACCAGTGCAGATTTCTCAACTGCCAGCCATGGCTGGTTTCTTCTGCAAGGGCAGTAAAATAACCTTCTCCCGGAAGCAGTTTTCCGACAGAATCTGTCAGATCCTCATGATAATCCGCGCCCACTGAAGCCAGGGAGGGGGTAAGTGGGTCCACCCTTAAATGATTCCAGTGGAGATCAATATGTTTAATCGATTTGGCCAGCTTATTTTCAATAAAGGACTTTGCCGACGGATAGTCAGGGAAAGCTAAACTCCCATCGGACGCCATAAAAAAATCAGTACTATTTTCAAAATAGTCCAGCCAGGCCAATGGTCCCTTTACGGCAAGATCTCCGGACAGGTTTACCATCATGAGTTTAACGCTGTCCTTCACCGAGGAACCCTTTATGGACAAAGGCTCAACACTTTTTGACCTGCAGTATTCAGCAAAAAAAATGATCCCGATAAGAAGTAAAAACCATCTGGTAAATGACAATGCCGGTAATTTTTATTTAAAATTACCAGTTAACTGCAATCTGGTAAAATAATTCAGGTAAAATTCAGAAACTACTTTACAGGAACAATGGGCTTTTCCGGTTCCTGCATGCCGCTTTCGAATTCCTGCTTTATATTATTTTTGGCGTCATTAAATTCACGCATACCCTTTCCGATTCCTTTCATGAATTCAGGAATTTTTTTACCTCCAAACATAATAAGGACGGCTACAATAATCAGGATCCATTCGCTGCCTCCGGGCATAGAAATCAAAAACGCTGTGTTCATGGCTGAAATTTTAAATTTTAAATAATTAATAATTCGCTCAAAGGATATACGCGGCAGGAGAAGAACCGGATTTGGGGAAAATATTACCGGTTGCTAAAGCGATCAGCTTTTATTTAAGGGTGAAAAATCATGCCAGTCATTTTTATTTTTTTCAAAATCTGATCACAAACCATTTCCGTAATTCTATGAAAATGGTCGTGATATGAAAGAACAAAACATTCAGGAGTACTTGCAAACAGCGTTTGCAACCCAACTAAAAAGAAAATCCTTTTTAAGGTATACAGCCCTTTCCGGCACCGCTATGGTATTAGGACTGGAAGCCTGTAAGAAGGACAACAACAATTCAAATCCCGGAACGTCCACAACCGATGTGGGCAGCGGGGACACAGGGATTTTAAATTTTGCTTATGCATTGGAACAACTCGAAGCCGCTTTCTACATTAAAGTGAATGCTTCGTTTTATTCCGGCATATCCACTGACGAACAACAAATCCTTACAGACATTATGAATCACGAAGTGGCGCACCGCGATTTCTTCAAGGCTGCTCTGGGAACTTCTGCCATTAAAGCCCTGAGTTTTGACTTCAGCTCCATCAATTTTGCTGACCGGACCAGCGTGCTGAGTACTGCGAAGGCATTGGAAGACACGGGTGTTTCTGCTTACAATGGTGCAGGCAAGTATATTAAAAGCGCAGACTACCTGTTGCTTGCCGGGAAAATAGTTTCAGTGGAAGCACGGCATGCCGCAGCCATACGCGATCTGCTGATGCCAAAAACTTCTTCCTTTGCGGGTGACGACGTGATCGATCCAACAAGCGGTCTCGATTATTCCAGAACACCCAATGCAACGGATAGCACACATCCGCTGAGTATTGTCGCCACGGCGAATTCATTCCTCACGACAAAAATTTCTGCTACTCAACTTCCTTAAATTTTAAATTATGAAAGCAATTCAAATCATAGAAGCTCTCGATACAGAGACAAAGGACAAAGAATTTTCCCGACGTGATGCGCTGAACAAGGGTTTCAGCATGGGCATCAAGGGACTTATGGCCGCTATTCCATTAGGCCTGTTATTGAAACCGACTAAAACCTATGCTGGAACCACTTCGGCTGTAGACGTGCTTAATTTCGCGCTGACACTCGAATATCTGGAGTCTTCTTTTTACGTAATGGGAATAAATTCCGGCATCATACCCAGTTCGGATATGGCCGTTATTGCACAGATCAGCAAACATGAAACCTCCCACGTGGCTACACTCAAATCGGCCATCACTGCTTCCGGAGGAACGCCCGTTACAGAGCCTAATTTCGATTTCACTGCCGGTGGAACCTATCCGGATGTTTTTACCAATTACGCCACCTTTCTTACGCTGGCAAACGCTTTCGAAGACACCGGCGTGCGCGCGTATAAAGGACAGGCAGCAAATCTGCTGGGCACGGACCTGCTCACAGCAGCCCTGGATATTCATTCTGTGGAAGCCCGGCATGCTTCAGAAATTCGCAGACTAAGGGGTCAAAAAGGCTGGGTCAGCGGCAATATGACTACCGGTGTTCCTGCTGCCATTTATGTCGGCGAGGATAATGTAACACAGGGCGGCGTGGATGTAACGACAGTGACAAGTGTTTCTGCAGCCTATGTAATGGAATGCTTCGATGAACCATTGACGATGGATCAGGTTCTGGCGATTGCCGGACCGTTCATTAAATCATAATTACTGAACAGATATACGTTTCCCATAATAAAAGCCGGCCTATTGCCGGCTTTTATATATTTCCCTTTTTCATTTCATTCATTGCATAGTCAGCCGCGCGGGCAGTCAGGGCCATATAAGTAAGCGAAGGATTCTGGCAGGCACTGGAAACCATGCAGGCTCCATCGGTAACAAATACGTTAGGCGCATCCCATACCTGATTATGTGAATTTAATACGGAAGTTTTAGGATCCCTGCCCATACGAGCAGCTCCCATTTCATGAATGCCCTGCCCGATGGCATAGTCTTTATCCCAGGTAGTGATATTTTTGACACCTGATGCTTCAAACATAGCGACCAGTTCTTTAAGAATGTCTTTCCGCATGTTCATTTCATTTTCTTTCAATCCCGCATCCATAGTCAGCACAGGAAGGCCCCATTTGTCTTTTACTTCTTTGTTCAGGCTGATCTGGTTGTCATGATAGGGAAGAATTTCTCCGAAACCCGTGGCACCAATATTCCATCCACCGGGTTCCGTCAACGCTTCCTTAAACTCTGCGCCGATATTCATTTCTGCAATATCACGACTCCAGTTTCCCCTGCTGGCGCTTCCCTGAAAGCCATAACCGCGTAAGAAATTGCGCTTGTCGCCATTCAGATTCGCAAATCTGGGAATGTAAAAACCATTAGCTCTTCTTCCATAGTAATATTGGTCCTCATAACCCTCCACAGTTCCCTGCGCGCCAAGTAAATAATGATGGTCCATGATATTATGTCCCAGCTCTCCACTGCTGCTGCCCAGGCCTTCGGGCCAGATTTCTGTTGCGGAATTCATCAGCACCCAGGCACTGTTTAAAGTAGAAGCATTCAGAAATACAATCTTTGAATGGAACGCATAGGTCTTATTCGTTTCGGCATCCAGCACTTCAACACCGGTGGCTTTTTTTGAATCCTTGTCATACAAAATCCGGGTAACAATCGACCAGGGTCTCACTGTTAGTTTTCCCGTTGCCATAGCCGCCGGTAAAGTGGATGACTGCGTACTGAAATAACCTCCGAATGGGCAACCCTCCCAACAACGGTTCCGGAACTGGCATTGCGTTCTTCCCGGAATTGGTGCTGTCAGATTCGCCACGCGGCCTATGAACATATGACGCTGGCCTTTATAAAAGGACTTGATCCTGGCGGCTACGTCTTTCTCTACGCAGTTCAGATCCATGGGCGGAAGAAAGATTCCGTCAGGTAAGTGCTCCAGTCCTTCTTTTGAACCACTGATTCCTGCAAAGGTTTCTGTATAGTCGTACCATTTCTTCAGCTCATTATAACGGATCGGCCAATCCACCGCAATACCATCGCGCAGGTTGGCTTCAAAATCAATATCACTCCAGCGATAACTCTGTCTTCCCCAGAGAATGGAGCGTCCGCCCATCTGATAACTCCGCCACCAGGTAAATGGTCTCTTCTCCACATAGGGACAGTCCTTTTCATTTACCCAGTAGTCCATCACCGCCTCCTGCGCAGCCGTGCCATACATGGCCCAGTCGCGCGAGATCACCGGATTGTCTTCTTTTTGTTTTACCGTTGCGGAGCCACGATGGGGGAAATCCCAGGGACTGTAACCAGCCGTTTTATAACCTGTAATATGATCCAGTTTGGGACCTCTTTCAAGCATCAGCACACGAAGACCTTTTTCTGTCAGTTCCTTCGCTGCCCATCCGCCGCTGATGCCGGAACCAATGACAATGGCATCGTAAGTATTTTGTGCCGCTGCTTTATTATTTATTAAAAGAGAATCTCCGGGCATGTTAATTATTTTTTTGAGTGAATGATTTTTACTGACCGGACAGACTTGTATAACAACCTGCAGGTAAAACAAAAATGGCTATGCCATTGCGTACAGATACCGGTTTCCCTTCCTGCATTGCCCGATTTCTGCCGGTCGAAATGATTTGAAAGAATGAATTCCTTTGGGAATATTATTGAGTACCACTTTTCTTTCCGCGCCATTGTTAACTATATGCATTACAAGGTTTCCCTTTTCGCGGCTTCCCAGTGCCGCACAGGTTACAGCAGGCCGGTCGCAGGAGACCGGCAAGTAGTTCAGTCCCTCCGGTGTAGAAGCCAGCTGTTTCAGATTCCAGAAACGCTGTGTTGGTTCGAGCGGCCCGGACTTACCAAAAACTCCCCCACCTGTAAGTGGAGAATAATCGGAAGTCAGTTGCCACTGCAGAATGCTGACGGGCTGACAGATACCCATCAGCCGGATATATAAATTGATTTCTTCCATTGCGTATGTCTCTTCCAGAAAAATAGCCGGGTAAGCCCAGGCCGCTGCATCAATACTGCCTTCTCCGACGACCAGTGGAAGATTGATTTCCCTTGATGCAGCCGCCCAATGAGCCAGCGTTGCGGTTTCCCATCCCCTCCAGGAATGAAAAGATACCGCACCGATAAAAGCATGACTGGCTATATCTTTTAATGCAGGACCAATAAACGCATAAGTGGTCGCGTCAGAATTGTCGCCCAACAGCATTTTGGTTTTTAATCCGCGGGAAACAAAATATTGCCCCAGCCCTTTTATCAGATTGTCATGCTGTTCTCCGGTCTGACGGATATAGATACCCAGATCGGACTCATTAAAAGAAAAAAAACGCACCAGCACGCCGTACTCATCCTGCAGATACTGAATATAATCCGCAATGGATTTATAAATATCCGGCAGGCTGTCGCTGTTCAGCGGATTTCCCCAGGCCGCTCCATCCCTGTGAATAAATACCTGCTTGCCCACGATGCCCCAGTCCGGCGCGGCCCAGTCCGTGAGAATAATGGGTATACCCCTGTCCTGCAGTTTTTTCGCCATTTCCATAGCGCGCCGGACATGGTCATCCAGGCGACCCGCTTTTGCAGCAGCAACCGGATCCCCATTCTTATCAGGTTGCCAGAAGCGCCATGGCATTTCCACCCGCCCCCAGGCGACCCGGAGATTATTCAAACAATAGTCAATGACGGCGGGATCCGTTTTCAGATTCTGGATGCGAAAATTTCCTCCGAGGCCATCAAATATTCGCCCGGGATGGGCTGTGTCCAGCTGCAGATGAATCTCTTTACGGTCGATTGTTCCCGTCGACTCTACAACGAATTCCTTTTCTGCAGTTTCACCTGTACGCAGGCTGCCTGTTTGTAAAGGCAGAACTATTTCTATGGATGGATTCTGAAGATCCGATCCATTTCTCAGGAAAACGCTGTCTTTCCCTTTCCAGTTTACCCGCAGCTGACGTCCGGCCGATCTCAATGAAAAAGAAGAAGCGGTCATTCGAATGATATCACCATAAATATCCGGTTTCAGTATCCCGGTTTTTATTGGCTTTCCCAGATCAAAACAAAACGCTGCCATCGGATAATCAGAGAGCAGGATCCGGAAACAAAAATAACTTCCGGTTATGACGCTGTCAGTTCCTGCCAGATAACGGATTCCCACAACGATTTTTCCTGAAGAAATATCCCGGACCTTTTCGGTAAAAGCAATAGATCCCAATTTTGTTGAAACCGTCACGCCGGCACTGTCTCTGTAGAACTTCGGACTCTGTTCTTCCTTTCCCGTACTTCGTGCCGATATCCCATCGCTGCCAACCACGCGGATAAGCGATTCAAAGGGCATCAGTTGGCCCTCCACACGAATTCCCGTGAGATTTCCCCATGCCTGCAATTCTGCCTGACCGGAAACGCCGGAACTGAAAAAAAGAAATAAACAAATCCATAGACGGAACTCCATATTTATTTTGCTTTTGCTATTTTATCTGATATTTCCGGGTAAATGGCTATTCTGTGGTTCACCACCATGGTGGGAACGGACTGGACATTATTAATATACTTTTGAACCCTGATGGCGATTGAAGGCTGTGCCGGCATATGACAGGCCGTACAGTTATTTTTGATCATTGCAACGTTTAAATTCGTGGCCATGACGCAATTATGGTTTCCCTCAGAGTGGCAGGACCTGCAGGTTTCATTAAACTTATTCGCATTTCCACGTTCATTGATATGCGTATTGTGGCAGGTTGCACAAACCAGGCTGCTCATTTTAAAACATTTGCTCATAGACAACAATTGGGTCTGGTTTCCATGCACATCCAACTGGGTCAGTCCGCCGGCAGGCAGCATATAGTTCCTGAGTGTATCGCCCATTTTAAAAGCAAAGCGTGATTTCAAAAGAATATTATTATTCCCGGAATGGCAAACGGCGCAAACATCCATTTTCTGCTGTCTGCTCATCGTCCTGAAAGAAATCATATAAGTTGCCTTTTTTTCATTTGGATTATCCTCATGAAACTTTACGTGAGCGGCCGCCGGACCATGGCAGCGTTCACAATCAATATTAAATACCCATGCGTTTTTATTGATTCTGAAATCCACGAGTCCCTGATCATCCCTGTTTGCGAATGCGCTATGGCATTCAAAGCAATCCTTGGTAATCGTACGGGTAAATTTCAAATCGCTCAATGCATATCCGGGGCTGCCGCTCCATCTTCCGAGAGCCGTAATATAGGATATAGGCAATTGAAACAGGCCGCTGCCATTCCACGTCAGATAAGTTTGTCCTTTTACAGAACCCATCACCAAATCAAATCTGCGCGAAATCATCTCTCTGTTTTTTACATATAAAACCTGATAAAATCCCGAGTCCCTTTTTTCCATCACTATACGCGTCGAATCATCTATTCTCAGGGTATTTGAATCCTTTGAAAAACTGCCCGCTATGGATGATGCGCCGGCAATCGTGGTAGACAGAAAATGGGCAGTATGACTGTAAGATTCGCCGATTGACTTATGACAGTTCAGGCACTTATCAGATCCGGCGTAAGCAGTCCCGCGGGGATCATTAGTCTGTTCGTCCTGGAAACATCGGGTAAATAACAACACACTCAAAACAATTGCGGTCAATAAAAATATTTTCCTGGCTCCCATGGCTGCATTCACTAAAATGAAAACAAACTACCTGTCCTTACTTCCGTCCAAATATATTTTCCTGACCCGGCCATTGATACCGGTTATTTCTACATAGGAAACAGGGCTGCTTATACTGAGAAAGCTGGCTGACTGAGACAAAAAAGAAGAGCCCTGGTTTAATTCCTGTTTCTGAATCCGGCCGTTTTTAAATTTCAGCATCGCGAACCGGTCACCGGCTTCAACACTGACCAGCGGATATTTCTTATTAAGTTCAAAAAATTCAAGTCTGCCCTGTCGCTGGCTGGCAGCGATACAGTACCTGCCGCCGGCTCCCCTCAGTTTCACCATCGCTTTTCCGTTGCCCGCAATGCATACACCGCTTTGCAGCATGGACAAGGCTTTGAACTCTCCAGCTCCATTGCCTTTTAATAGAAGTCCGTAAGATGCGTCATATTGCCCGATACCGACCGATGTGGAATAGTCATTGCCGTTTATCAGGAGATCCAGATTTCCATCTCCGTCAAAATCGTCAGCCACCATTCCGTTCACTGCAGAAAACTGGGCTTCCACCGGTAAGGGAATGAGTGTGAATTTACCATTGCCGTCATTTCTGAGGTAACAGGATCGCAATTCGGTGGCATTCAGTCGCAGCGCATCTTTTCTTTGTTCTGCCGTCAGCAGATCATCCATGGTGGCCACCGCATATTTTTTATAGGTGTTGAACTTCTTTTTCAAACTGTTCAACTGTCTTGTCATATCATCTCTTCCCTGCGCAGGATATTCTCTTTTAATGCCATTCTGATCGGGCAGAAATAAAGAAGGAATGCCCGAATATTTTCCATTGTTTTCAAAATCTTTTGCTGTCATATAAACAGGAAAGGAATCGCTGGCCTGATAAAGCGAATTCAGTCCGAGATTACCTACGATGTAGTCTGTGCGACCGGTATTTCTAAAATCTCCGGATACAATGGAATTCCACCAGCCCGTTTTTCCCTGCATGCCCAGATCGGCCGTTACGTTTTTAAATTTCCCGTTCACATTTTTAAAGAAACTGATGGGCATCCATTCCCCTACAACAATGAGGTCGGAATTTCCGTCGCCATCAAAATCTGTAAAAAGACCATCACATACCATTCCGATATTTCTCAGGCCGGGGGCCACCTGATCCGTAACATCAGTAAACTTAACATGACCCTTTTCGGAATCATTCCGAAGAATAAAGCAGCTTACAGGGCGGGGATAATTCCAGGGATCCACCCGGCCGGATATGAACAGATCAGGCTTGCCATCGTTATTATAGTCAACACTTCGCACGCAGAATTTACTGCCGTAATTAACCGGAAGAGCCGAACTGTCCATTTTCAAATTTCCCTTACCGTCGTTAATGTATAACCTGTCCTGATAGCTTACATCACCCGGAGCCACGGCATAACCCCCGCTGCAGATATATATATCGGGATAACCATCCCCGTTTGCATCAAAAATAAGTATGCCTTCATCCTTGGAAGCGATGGGATTTGTTTTTGTATCTGTAAGCAACAGCCTGGGTAGAAACTGACCATCCGGTTGCTGTAGCAGGGTAGTCGCCGGCATGGAGGCATTCCCTCCTATAATCAGGTCATCAAAACCATTTCCGTCCAGATCTCCCGCTGCAAGACCAGGTCCGTATTCCGACAGTTTATGAGGCAATAAATGCTGTATATCATAGTCAATGAAATTATAATCGTGGTGTGTATAACTGATGCCCACCTTTTTTTCGACAGCCTTGAATAGGGCGTTCTCCGCAACGGCAGGCTGCTGATAGGAATAGGGCATATCCGCCTGGCTGATGTCGACCGTCAGGGTCTGGTTGGCTTTTACTCCTGTCAGAATTTGTTTTTTACCGTTGTTCCAGTCAACGATCAGTGAATCAATTACCGAAACGCGGCCCAATCCGAAATGCGCGACACCCTGCATGGTAGACAGGTAGCCGCGATAAGGATTATTTTCATATACCTGTAGCTTGCCGCGATCATAGTAAATGGTTACTACAGCACCAAGTCCGTTCACATTCTGTCTGCCTCCTTTAAATTTTACCTGGATAAAATTGCCTGAAGCCGTGTCTTTGTCGCGGCTTGTATTTCTGTATAAAAAGGCAGGATCATTGATATTGTTAATCACCATATCCATCGCGCCGTCGTTATCAAAATCTGCATAAGCCGCTCCATTGGAAAAACTGGGTTGCTCCAGTCCCCAATTGCCGGTTTCGTCTGTAAATCTCAGGTCGCCGTTATTCCTGAAAGCGTAGTTATGCAGTTTCACTTCCGGTATCTGATCCAGAATATTCCGGTCGCTGTAAATTCCCTTGTGCTGATCCCGATAAGCCATGAAATCATGGTCGGATACATCCCTCGGAAATCCGTTCGTAACAATCAGATCCCGAAATCCATCATTATCAAAATCTGCCAGCAGCGGAGTCCAGCTCCAGTCCGTTTGAGAAATTCCGCTGAGGAAGCCAATTTCACTGAATGCAGGAATGCCGATGGAATCATTCTCCCCAACGCGCGGACCACGGTTTAACTGTAAGGTATTTCTGATGTACTGATACTCGTAACCAAACAGATCAAAATTCTGATAGGTGACATTGTTCTCAGAAGCCGACATCATTTTCTTCCGGTAATTGTCCGGTGGGCTCATATCCAGCTCGACCACATCAGGCAGACCATCATTGTTGATATCAGCTATGTCCTGTCCCATGGAATTGAAAGCGGTGTGTTTAAAATATTCCTTCAGCCGGTTAGTGAACGTGCCGTCATGATTGTTGATGTACAGAATATTGTTGGATATGAAATCATCAGACACATAAATGTCCTTCCAGCCATCGTGATTAATATCACAAATTGTGGCGGAATGGCCGAAACCCTCCCATGTTGTTCCCGCAGCCTGGGATACGTCGTGATAAACCGGGTGTCCCAAAATACTGTCCCAGTCATTGCGAAACAGCCGGCCCATGCTGGGTGCCAGCAGTTTGTTGCGTTTGAGGAAGGCAGAAGGGTTTTCCCCGTTGGAGGCTTCATTGACGGTCAGGTACATGTCCAGATCTCCGTCATTGTCGTAGTCGAAAAAACTGGCCATGGTGGACTGTACATGCACATCCAGGCCATATTCGGCGGCCATATCTTTAAAATGAGGAATACCATCCTTGTCAATACCCTGATTGACATATAAAATATTCCTTCTCCGGAGAGAGTCAGCATAAATGGTATTGCAGATGTAAATATCCATCAGGCCGTCATTATTGATATCAATAACCGACACACCCCGGGCCCAGCGGCCCATACCTTCCACACCCGCTTTCTCCGTGATATCTTCAAAATTAAAATGCCCTTTGTTCAGGTAGAGTTTAGAAGGAACCATATTACCGGTAAAAAAAATATCCGGCAATCCATCGTTATTGAAGTCACCGATACCGGTACCGCCGCCATTGTACATATTGACCACCCTTAAGGGATTGATCGAATCATTTTCAGTAATCGTGTTATTAAACGTAATCCCGGATTTACCGGCGCTGATTTTTTCAAACAGATGTTCGGGTTTGCTACAGGATCCTATCCAGCATATAAAAAAACAAAAAAGGATTACACGAAACCTTTGCATATTAAAAGTCCGGGACCGGATGTTCAGTAAAAGTAACAAGATCTGCTAAAGAAAAAGGGGCTCTCTTTCGAGAAACCCCATCGTTAAACCAACTGACGATCAGTATCCGGGATTTTGAGTCAGGTTAGGATTCAAACCTATTGCGCTCGATGGAATAGGTAAGATTTCATGATTTACAGTCATCGGTGCATTATACAGGCCGTGTACCAGTCCGTCGTGTGTTGGGCCGGGTGCAGGATTTGGAATTTGAATCAGATTTCCTGCGCCATAAGTATTCGTAATAAAAGTTACCGCCACATCGGCACCTGCCCTGCGCAGATTATAAAACAGGGAATATTCGCCGGTCAGTTCATGGCGGTATTCGCTGAGAACCATTTGCAAAGGATCCGTGATGGGAGAAGCAGGTGTTCCGTCAAAATTTGCACCGTCCTGCATAACGGCAGGTGATGAACCGCCCCAGGCTCTGTCCCTGACCAGTTTCAGATCGGCCATGGCGCCGGGTATATCGCCCGTACGCACTTTACATTCAGCCCGGTCCAGAATAACTTCTGCATAACGGAGCAGAATCTGATTCTGGTCACCGAATATGCTTGACTTTCCATTCTGATCGGGATTGCTGCCTGTTACATTGGGGTCCCTCCATTTTTTTGCACAGAAATACCCTGTGCGCAGCTGATCGGAAATTCCATACCAGGGATGCGCCAGAGCGCCTGCGGTGTTGATGATTTTTCCATCATCACCTGTGTAACGGGTTTTAACTGCAGGTGTGGAGGGATTTGTAAATCCTGAAACAACTACCGGATAACCTTTGATTCCTCCCCATTTATTAATTATACCCGGACTAACCAGCGAATCGCCGGGGCCCACAATGGTTGCTGTTTTACGCAGATCACCCGGCTGATAAGAAAGCCATAGTCCCGGATTCCCATAGTCATAACCCTGCTGTGTGATTTCTTCCGGCCAGCTGAACCCGTCGATCCAGGCAATTTCACCACCCGCCTGCCAGCTTCCATCCCAGCTTTGCGAACCGCCTCCGGCGTTAAACTGCACTTCAAACAATGACTCGTCATTATTCTGATGGTTATATTCTCCCACGTCCACAAAATTGGGAAGCAGATGATAATTATTTGTCAGCTCGGCATTATTAAAAGCGGTTAAGGCTGCGGGATAATTTTTTAGCCACATCTGTGCAGCACCTTCAAAACCATAAGCCGCTCCTTTGGTCGCCCTTCCCAGATCCGCAAGCGGCAGGGTTGTTTTTGACAACAACAGTCTTTCCGCATTTTGCATATCGGAAACAACCTGGGCAAATACAGAATCCTGCGAAGATCTGGGTGTCAGACCGGTACTCTGTGTACTCAGTTCAATCGGAACGCCTCCAAAACTTCCGGCCAGATAATAATAAGTCATGCCCCTGAGAAAATACGCTTCCCCGTTCAGGCGGTCAGCCAGATCAGGTGTAACAATACCCTTGGTTTTAGCGGTTTCGATGACACCAAAAGCAGCGTTGGCTCTGGCTATTCCGATATAGGCATTATTCCATAAGGCAGGCAGTGCACCAAAAGTGGCGGGAATCTGAAACTGGTTCCATTGTACATCACCTCCCCAGTTGAACCAGTCATGCGTCTGGAAATTGGCATAGTACCAGATCGATTTTTTTAACAGGTCACTGTTCTGATAGGTATCGTAGATACTGTTGATCAGTGCAACCACATCGGTTGATTTCTGAAATGTGGCGTCTGCGGTGGACTGAAAAGTATTGGTGGTTTCAAGGAATTTCTTGGAACAGCTCAGCGGTATGATCAGAACCGAAAGCAGAACAATCGGAGCGATAAATTTTTTATTCATTTTCATATCTTAATGTTTTATGTATGTCTTTTAAAGGGTCACATCCAGTCCTACAGTATAAAATCTGGATGAAGGATAGGTTCCGTTGTCCACGCCATTCTGAGTTGCATTGCCGTTCTGCAATCCGATTTCAGGATCCAGACCGGAATAACTGGTCAGCGTAAACAGGTTCTGTGTGGAAACGTATATTCTGAGTTTGGATATAAAGGCTTTCTTGGCCAGGTAGCCAGGCAGTGTATATCCAATGGTCAGGTTTTTGAGTTTCAGGAAACTGCCGTCTTCGATCCAGGCACTGGATGGAGCAGCACTTCCTTCGAGATCGTCATTGTAGGAAACCCTGGAATATTTATTTGACCCATTCTGCGGTGTCCAGGCATTCGCGTAATATTCCTGCGACACATTGGATACTCCGGCAAATCCACGGTTCTGGAAAGTCTGCAATGTGTTATTGACGTAGTTCAGAATTTTGTTTCCGTAAACGCCATAGAAGAACAGATTGAAATCCCAGGCCTTATAGGTTACATCCACATTAAATCCCCCGTAAAATTTCGGGAGCGGGCTTCCCAGGCTGGTCTGATCTGTTGCATCCACATGTCCGTCACCATTAACATCTGCAAAATAACGGTCGCCTGGCTGCGTGGCTGCTTTTTGATAATAAGGGAAGGCAGAATTCTTTGCAACCGACGCTGCGTTCAGCGCATCGATCTGTTTCTGTGACTGGAAAATACCGATTGATTTGTAACCGTAAAATTCTCCCACAGCCTGTCCGACATTGGTTTCAGTAAATGTGCTCCAGCCCGGACCGGTTAAGGTTACACCACCAAAATTGGTAACAAAGTTGGTGCCCGAAGTAATACTGGTGAGTTTGTTGCGAATCGAGGTGAGGGTAAGTCCCAAATTATAGTGCAGATCTTTTGAAATGGAATGACCATAGTTTATTGCGAATTCCACTCCCATATTGTCCATGCTACCGACGTTCCGGGTAATATTGTTATATCCGGTTTGTGCTGGCGCCGCAAGTGTCAGCAAAAAATCTTTTGATTTTCTATCGAACCAGTCGGCTGTGATGGTTAACTCCCCATGTAAAAAAGCCGCATCCAGTCCGATATCTGTTTGCTGGTCTGTTTCCCATTTCAGATCCGGGTTAGCTGGTTGCACCTGTGCGGTTCCTCTTTGGTATATTTTGTCGAAAGGATAACCGAGATTTCCGCTTTGGGCTGCATCCAGTCCTGTTGAATATAATGCCTGATACTGATAAAGGCCTATTGAACCCTGATTACCTACCTGGCCCCAGCTTCCTCTGATTTTCAGGTCGGACAGCCAGTCTACATTCGTTAAAAAAGATTCTTCCTTCATCTTCCAGGCAACGGCTCCGGAGGGGAATACACCGTATGTGTGGCTCGGGTCAAATTTGGAAGAACCATCTCTCCGGATTGTTCCGGTAATCAGGTATTTGTCTTCAAAACTATAAGTTAATCTTGCAAATTGCGACGCGAGCGTGTAGATGGTCTCCCCATTTCCAGGTCCCCCGCCATTTCCGTAATTGTATGAATCCAGCCTCAGGTTGGTAACCTGCGCGAGATCCCGGATCACACTGTTTGGCGGTATCCCACTTCCTCCCATAAAATCATTCGTGGTTTTCTGTGCCGAAACACCACCCACAAAATGAATAGCGTGTTTACCAAAAATCTTATCGTAGCTCAGTGTATTTTCCCAAAGCCAGTCAAACGTATTGTATAAATGCTGGTTGTAAAAAGCATTTTGACTTGCACCACCCGCAGCACCATACTGATTCACGATACGATCGTCTTCCGGCTGAAAAAAGGATCCGGAATACATGCTGATATTCGCACCGGCCAGTGTTTTCAGTTTCAGCCCATCGAAAAGGGTTACTTCCAATGAAGAATTGACCAGGAAATAGTTGGTTATATTTTTATAGGCATTATTCTGAATGGTGTAAAGGGGGTTGCCGTATTTTGACACATAGGCATTAATCGGATTGTAAAATCCATAGTTGCCTGCACCGTCCTTTATCTGGTTAGTGAGCTTATTACCGCCGTCCAGTGTGGGAGGGTTTTGAGCCAGCGCCAATAAGTTATTACCCGTTGCCAAAGGATTATTAGAATTTTGATAAGCATATTTAGCACTGGTTGACGACTTTAACCATTTGACGGGACTGTAATCCAGATTCAGGCCCACAGTGAGTCTTTTGAAATAAGATCCCTGCACAATCCCTTTCTGATCATAATATCCGATGGATGTAGAGGATTGAGTTTTTTCGTTGCCCCCTCTTATGGCCAAGCTATAATTCTGGGTTAACCCTGTATTATATAATGCATTTTGCCAGTCCACATTAGTCAGTGAATCCGGATTATGCCAGGGTGCAAAAGAAAAATATTTATGCAGGGAATCAGAAGCTTCTACCTGGTTGGACATGGTTGCAAATTGCTGGGCGGACAATACCTTGTACATTTTAGGTTCGCCCTGAACAGCCAGATAGCCACTTGCACTAACCTGCACAGTTCCGGTTTTTCCTCTCTTGGTAGTTATAATAACGACACCGTTTGCCGCACGTATACCGTAGATTGCAGTAGCCGAAGCATCCTTCAGTACGTCAATAGAAGCAATATCACTGGGATTAATATTTTGAATGCCGGTGTTAAGGGGATAACCATCCACTACATATAACGGACCATTTCCGGAGCTGGCCAAGCTACCCACGCCTCTGATCAGCACGGTAATATCCGCGCCCGGAGAGCCATTATTATTAGTCACCTGCACCCCGGCCGCCCTGCCCTGTAATGCGGATTCAACAGAAGGTACCGGAACCGATTCTATGGTGGAAGCAGAAATCGAACTCACCGAACCGGTCAGATCTTTTCGTTTTACCGTACCATAACCAACTACAACCACCTCGCTCAGCGCCTTTGCGTTGCGATCGGCAGCCATACGGTATTCGCCCGCACTGCCGGCAACTGCCTCAAATGCGGTATATCCGATCGCACTGAATTCCAGTCTGGCACCCGGTGCTGCGCTGATCGTAAATGATCCATCAGGACCAGTGATCGCGCCGCGTTTGGTACCCTTTACGTGCACACTGGCACCCGCAACGGCCGTACCCGAATCAGATAAGACCTTTCCGGTATAGGTTTGGGTTTGTGAAAATCCGGACATGCTGAAAATAAACAGGAGTATGCCGGTAAATGGCAAAACCTTCCTCATAAAAATCTGCAGGTAATGAATGTTTTTCATCATTTGTTTTATTTACGGTTGTAGTGGCTGATATAAATGACCGGCCTGCCAACTGGGAAAATGAAATGGAGAACGCGGCGTCTGACAACGGATTGAGAACAGGAAGTTTAACCTTCTTTGAACTTTACGTGACCGTAGTTATTAGGGAGTAATTGAAATCTGACGCGCGGGAAGGAATGTTTTTTTGGCATAAGCAATAGTTTTAAGCGAAATCGTAATCGGACTCCCCTTGCAGGGAGTATGGTTTAATCAAATAATTATTGAAGAAAAGCATATTCCAAATCTTTCTCTGATCTATACGAATCAAATTGTTTTCACAATGTCTCATTCTCAATAACTAATGATATTTAAACCAAATAAATGTCTATTGCACATTTCATTTTATCTGCTTCAATACTTTTTTATCCTTCCATTTTTTAAAAAATCCCCATCTGCGGGAATTCTTTTTATTTAAGTTAATTTGTGTACCTAACGTTTGACGCCTTGAAATATCGGGTTACCACACTATTGTTCTGCTTATTCAGCCAGTTTCAGGCTTTGCATGCCCAGCAATATTATTTCAAGCACTACCTGGTTGAAAACGGACTTTCCAACAACAGCGTGGTGTGCAGTCTCCAGGATAAAAATGGTTTTCTCTGGTTCGGCACCATCAACGGACTGAACCGTTTCGACGGATATAGCTTTAAGATATTTCGTCATAACCCCGAAGACTCCAACAGCATCGGGAGCAATTTTATCCGTTGTCTCTATGAGGATAAGAGAGGCCGGCTTTGGGTCGGAACGAATAAGGGTATTTACTTATACCATGCAGAATCTGAAAAGTTCTCCTTATTCCCGCAGGGGCATCCGGGGGACGTAACGGATATTAAAGAGGATCATACAGGCAGGCGATGGATCATTTCCAACCTGAGCCTCTTCAGCTATGATGAACTGTCGGGCAGGTATAAATCCTACCCCGTGGATTCCGTTTCAGGCACAGCGACCTCCATCGCCATTGCAGCGGACGGCAGCATCTGGGTCTCGACCACTTCCGGCACTTTGAAAAAATTTATTCCGCAGAGTGATCATTTTATTACTGCCGGCAGTCTGCCAAAAGAAAATCATCTGCCGCCTGCAAGGATTCAAAAAATATATCCACTGCAAAATGGGAATATGCTGATTGGCACACTTACCCAGGGAGTCAAGTTGTTTGATGTGTCTTCCGGTGTATTCAGTGATATCATTCGGGCCAATCCGGATAAGACGGGAATATTCGCCCGCGAGTTTATTCAGCTTACAGAGAATGAGTATTGGATCGGAACAGAAACAGGTATCTATATATATAATGCCGTTGACCGCAACATCCTTCGCCTGAACAAGGAATACGATAACCAGTATTCCATTTCCGATAATGTGGTTTTCACTTTCTGCAGGGACCGGGAAGGCGGTCTCTGGGTAGGCACCTATTTTGGCGGACTGAACTATTACCCAAAACAATTTGTCCCCTTTCATAAATATTTTCCTGAGTATATCAAACCGTCCATGAGTGGTAATGCCATTCACGAAATTTGCAAGGATCAGTATGGCAGTCTCTGGGTGGGGACGGAAGATGGGGGGCTGAATAAAATGGATCTCGCCAAAGGAACGTTTACAACCTTCAAACCGACTGGTGGTAAAACCAGCATTGCTTACCATAATATACATGGACTGCTGGCTTCGGGCGACAGCCTCTGGATCGGTACATTCATGCATGGACTGGATATCATGGATGTTAGAACCGGTAAGGTAATCCGTCACTATCACTCCGGTCCGGGCGCGCATGATCTGAAGAATGATTTTATCGTGACCATTTTTAAAACCCGCGCAGGAGATATACTGATTGGCACATGGACTGGCTTATTCCGGTACAACCGTTCTACAGACGACTTTTCACCAGTGGAAGGATTTGACTGCCAGATACAGGCTCTCTGGGAAGATGAAGAAGGTACCCTCTGGGCAGGCACCCAGGGTAAAGGAGTTCTCTATTATAATTCAATAACCCGTCAGGCCGGATCCCTGCTGCACGAAACCGGAGATTCAAACAGTCTCTGTAATAATCATGTAAACGGCGTATTTGAAGACAGCCACAGAAATCTCTGGTTTGCAACAGAAGGGGGTCTCTGCAAATACCAGAAAGATAAAAAAATATTTACCCGTTATACGACGGCGAATGGCTGGCCCGACAATCTGATATTCAGGATTCAGGAAGATGAAAAGCATAATCTTTTTGTGAGCACCTCCAGAGGTCTGGTTTATTTCAACCCGGAAACCGGACATATACGAACCTACACCAGGTCGAATGGCTTACTGAGTGAACAGTTCAATTATAATTCTTCTTTTCGCGACAACGATGGCCGGATGTTCTTCGGAAGCGTGAAGGGGCTGATCAGTTTCAAACCGGCAGAATTTATTTTGAACACCGGCATCCCTCCCGTTTACATTACAGGGCTGGAAATCAATAACCACGAGGTTGTTCCCGGATCACCGGGTTCTCCACTGAAAGAGTCTCTGATTTATACGAGGTCCATTTCTCTTCCTTATGACCAGTCAACACTCAGTCTCGACTTCACCGCGCTCAGTTTCACGGTACCCGACATGAATGAGTACGCTTATAAAATGGAGGGGCTGGACAAAGACTGGACCTTTCTGAAAAAGAACCGGAAAGTGTATTATACCAAATTGCCGCCGGGGGAATATCGTTTCAAAGTAAAAGGTTCCAACAGCAGCGGTATTTGGAATAACACGGAAACCACCCTCGACATCCGGATCTCCCCTCCTTTCTGGGACAGCCTCTGGGCACATATCGTATATGTTTTTCTGGTGCTGGGCATTTCCTACCTGCTGATCAAAAACTATCTTAACAGGCTGATGGAAAAAAACAGGAGAAGTTACGAAAGGCTGGATATGGAAAAAGAAAGAGAGATCTACCATTCGAAAATTGAATTCTTTACGAATATCGCGCACGAAATCAGAACGCCGCTTACCCTTATAAAAATGCCGCTGGATAAGCTGATGAAAAAGAAAAACAGTCACGCTGAAATCACTCACAATCTGAAAACCATGGAAAAGAACACCAACCGTCTGATTGACCTGACCAATCAACTTTTGGATTTTCGCAAAACTGAAATGGACAATTTCAGCCTGAGCTTTGTCAAAACAGATATTTCAGAGCTGCTGACCGAAACCTATCATAGTTTTCAATGTGCAGCGGAACAAAAAAACCTCAGCTTCAGGCTGGAGCTTCCCGGCATTGCCCTGCAGGCGTTCGTGGACCCGGAGGCCATGAAAAAAATCATCAGCAATCTATTTAACAATGCGATTAAATATGCAGAGAGCAGTGTTCACATCCGGCTTAAAAATTTCAGTAGTGAAGACAGGTTTTTTACCATCCTTATCCGGAATGACGGATTCCTCATTCCCCACGATCTGAAGGAAAAAATATTTGAACCCTTTTACCGGATCAGGGAAACTGAAAAACATCCGGGTAACGGAATCGGTCTTCCGCTTTCGCGTTCACTGGCTGAACTGCACAAAGGCATGCTGGAATTTACCCATTCGGAAAACGGGCAGAATGTTTTTGTTCTTTCACTCCCTATTCATCAGGAAAAAGAATTTAAACTGCATCCCGACGACGCGGAATCCGAAACGGTCGTTCAGGAGTTGCAGGAAAAAGAAATGATTCATGATACAAACAGACCGGAGATATTGCTGGTAGAAGACAATAACGAAATACTCGATTTTATTTCCAATGAACTTTCCTGCGAATACCAGATTACCAAATCACATAACGGAATGGAAGCCCTGGAAATTTTAAAGGAAAAAAATATCCGGCTCGTCATCAGCGATATCATGATGCCGGCTATGGACGGACTGGAGTTATGCAAGCGCATCAAGACAAATCTTGAATACAGCCATATTCCGATTATCCTGCTCACTGCAAAAAATTCCCTGCGTGCAAAAATTGAGGGACTGGAAGTAGGTGCCGATGCGTACATTGAAAAGCCCTTTGATTTCGATCACCTGAATGCGCAGATTTCCAACCTGCTGATGAACCGCGCCAAAATAAAAGAGTATTTTGCCAGTTCACCGCTTACCCATATCAAATCAATGGGATACACCAGGGCGGATAAAAACTTTCTGGAAAAATTACAACAGGTGATTGATGAGAACCTGGTGAATATCGACATTGACGTGGAGCAACTGGCAAAAATCATGAATATGAGCCGGCCCACATTTTACAGGAAAATCAAAGCCCTGTCAAATATGACTCCTCACGAACTCATTCATATTGCCAGGTTAAAAAAAGCAGCCGAGCTCTTGTCTGAGGGAAATTATAAAGTATATGAAGTCGCCCATATGGTCGGCTACAGCCTGCAAACCAATTTTGCCAGGGATTTTAACAAACAGTTCGGCATGACTCCTTCGGATTATATGAACGATAAAAAGTCGTTTGCCGGATAAGTAATTTTCCCTGCCATTTTGGGATAATCTTCTCAAAATGACAGTGCTTTTCCGGAGCATCCTGCCGTGTTCAAACCGTGCCAGATCAGCTAAATTGCAGTAGAATAATACATTAGTAGTGGCGGAACAGAATTTCATCTATAATGGCATGCCATTGGAATGTATGATGGAAAGTATACATCATGAAAAAGTTACAAAAAATCAGCAGCTACATATTAGCAACAGTACTGGCCTTCGTTGCCTCACAGGTTCCCGCTCTGGCAGCCGGAAATAGCAGTGACAATAATTCATCTTTATCAGGCGGTCAGGTAATGGGCGGTTTTGCCGTTCTTTTACTCGTCATTCTGATTCCTTTGATGAAAAGCTCAAAGAAAACAGCCTGATTCTACGGACTCATCTGTGGATATAGTAAAGAAAAAAGCAGCGAAAATTTCACTGCTTTTTTTTAATTTAAAAACCACAGGGTTTAAAATATTTAAGACCAGTGTCCCGGAACCCAGTGTTCGTGATAATATCCGGGAGCATAGTGACCGGGCACATAATGGCTGCCATAAGCCCGTTCACGTACCACGCAGGAACTGAAACCGATCATTACGACCATGCTCAGCAGCAGTAGTTTCGCAGCCTTCCCCGTGCTGTGTTTCTTATTTAATTCTGTTGTTTTCATAATTGATACATTTTACCCTTTAGAAGTAAAATGGCGTCCGTAGTTTAATGGCAAAAACCAGTGCGGCATAGCTTAACAAGTGGATAACCACCAACTCAGCCTGTTATCCTTCACTGGCTTCTCTGGATATGATGGTCCAGTCGTCATTGGCATGTCCTTTCTCCAGCATAATATCCATCTTTTTGGCCACTGCAGGTACCACAAACAGATTTTTATCTTTCGCACTGGCCTGTTCGAGCATCAGCCGGGCGTCTTTGCGGGCCATACTAAGCTCCCAGGAAGGCTGATCAAATGTATTGCTGGTGATCTTTCTCAAACGGCCCTGTGCCACCACTGCCGGATTCAGTAACTCCAGCAGGGTGCTGAGTTCCGTAACAGGCACGCCCAGCGCACCGGCCAGCGTAACCAGATCAGAAATACCGCCGGTGAGGCAGATATGAAATAAATTGCCAAGTAATTTTATGGAAGCTGCTTTATCAGCCTGCTCCCCGAGATTCCAGAGCTTACCGGTCATTTTGGACAATTCGGCTTCCAGCTCCTTTATTACTGTCTGATCCCCTGAAACCAGCATGATTCCCGTGCCGTCCAACGCATTGGGAGGTCCCATAAACACGGGTGCATGGATATAAGCAAATCCTTTCGACTTCCAATCCGCTGCCCTTTTTGCCGCACCGGGCGCAGAAGTAGTGGTATGATCAATGATGATGGCGCCTTTCTGAAAACCGGGAGCGGCATTTTTCAATACTTCGTCAACCGCCTGATCGTCTGACAGGGTGAGGTGAATGCGGTCAGTACCCCTTACTGCATCTGCCACGTTTTTAAAAGCTTTTGCACCGTCTGCTTCAAGAGCTATTGCTTTTTCCGCCGTTCGGTTCCATATCTGCACCTTCTCCCCCTTTTTTAAAAGCGCCTTAGTGAAATTTCCACCTAACAGGCCCGTACCCAGAAATGCGATCATGACAACAAATTTTGGTTCCTGCAAATTTAACCCATTCAATTTATCCGGAAAGGAGATCAGTTTCAGGCATCTATCTTTGTCCGGCCATTCCACCTTAACCGAAATAAACTTACATGAAGAAAGCAGGATTTAAAACGACTCTGGTCAGGGGGCTCGCCCTGGCGGTTCCCCTGGCTATAATCGCTTATACCCTATTGCGCGTTGTACAGATCATCCGAAAAATCATTCGCCCGGTTACCATCGATCTGGGCATACACAGAATATTAGGCGGAGCCACCGTTACGATTCTTGCTATTGCTTTACTGCTGGTTATTGTACTGCTTCTCGGTCTGATGATGCGCCTGCCCAATGTATCGCGGTTCAGGGAAAAGATGGAAGCCACTATTATCCGATTCGTCCCTTCTTTGAACTACCTGAAATTAATGGCTGCTGATAAAATGCATCTGGAAACCAGTCAGAGTAACTGGAAGCCGGTACTGGTTTGCCATGAAGAGAAATATAATGCTGCATTTATTGTCGAGGAAAATGAAGAACTGATTACCCTGTTTGTTTGTAAAACAACCAATTTAAAAGACGGGGAGCTTCTGATAACCCGAAAAAAAGATATACGGTTTTATCCGGCAAACTTCGAACAACTGAACAATTACAGTAAAGCGTTTGGAAAGGGAATGCTTTCCCTGATACGCGAATAAAAAAAGACTGACAAAGGCTGTATTAATGAACACCCTGTATCGAAATCGCACATGGCTTTTTTCCGCAGAATGAATAATACACTCTTTTAGAAGCCTTTAGAAGATTGGCATTTTTATGGGTTTCTTTTCCGTATGCTGAAAAATTTCTTTAAAGTAGCCTTCAGAAATATTGGCCGGAATAAAGGGTTTTCTATACTGAATATAGGCGGACTGGCCATCGGTATGGCCAGCGCCATGCTGATACTGCTATGGGTACACAATGAAATGAGTTATGACAGTACCTATAAAATTCGGATCGCCTGTATCAGTCATGGAACCGCGATAAGGGAAATAGTGGCATCAACAGCTGGAACAACACACCTAAAATTCTGGGGCCTACCTTAAAGAAAGATTATCCTGAAGTGGAACAGGCAACACGGGTAAACTGGACGGCTACTATCCTTTTTACTACGGGAAATAAAAAACTGAACGTCCGGGGCACTATGGTGGATCCCGATTTCCTGACCATGTTTGATTTTCCTATTCTCAGGGGCAACAGGCTGACTCCGCTCAATCATCCCGACAATATTATCCTCACAGAAAAATTGTCGAAGAATCTTTTTGGTGACGAGGATGCCATTGGAAAAACGATCAGGCTGGATAACAAAACAGATTTTAAAGTGAGTGCGGTAATGCAAAACCTGCCTAACAATACCCAGTTCGACTTTGAATTTCTGCTGCCCTGGTCTTATATGTCAGCCACCGGTCAGGACGACAGCAGCTGGGCCAGAAATTCCACCCACAACTTCATTTTACTAAGACCCCGTACAGATCTCGCCGCCTTCAATGCCAAAATAAAATACATTTTTAATAAATATGGTGAAAAAGAATGGACGACCCAGTCCTTTATTTACCCTTTAAGCAAACTGCACCTGTATTCGAATTTTGTCAACGGTGTTCCTTCGGGTGGTAAAATAGAAATGGTGAAAGTATTTACGCTGATTGCCCTCCTGATCTTACTGATTGCCTGCATCAACTTCATGAACATGAGCACGGCACGCAGCGAAAGAAGAGCTAAGGAAGTGGGTATCCGAAAAGTTTCCGGCGCAATGAAGTACGCGCTGGTTCTCCAGTTTATTTCTGAAAGTATATTCATTGCAGTGATAGCCGGTTTTTTTGCTTTAGTGCTCGTTCAGCTCAGCCTCCCGGCATTCAATACACTAACCAGAAAGCAGCTCTTTATAGAATACAACAACATGTATTTCTGGCTTTCCTTCGCCGGATTCATGCTGTTTACCGGAATCATTTCGGGAAGTTATCCTGCTTTTTTTCTTTCTTCCTTTAAACCCGTAAGTGTTTTAAAGGGTAGTTTTAAAAAAGCGGAAGCGACGATAACTCCCAGGAAGGTTCTGGTGGTTATTCAATTCAGCTTCGCCATTATACTCATTGTATGCACCCTGATCATACAAAAGCAGATTCAATACGCACAAAACAGGGAAACCGGATATGATCGCAGTCAGCTGGTATATACTTTTCTTTCCGGCGATATGGAGAAAAATTACCAAATGATAAAAACAGAATTACTGGGCAAGGGCATTGCCAGTTCTGTTACTAAAACCAGTGCGCCTTTAACCGAAAGCTGGAGTTCCGGGGGAGCGAACTGGGATGGAGAAAATACCCACGACAAAACGGAATTCAACTATTATAATACAGACGGCGCCATTGTGAAAACCGCCGGTCTTCAGCTATTGCAGGGGCGTGATATCGATTTGCAGAAATACCCTTCGGATTCTTCAGCCGTACTGATCAATGAATCCGCACTAAGAGCCATCGGATACGCTAACCCCCTGGGACGTACTATAAACCACGATTCGCATATTATTGGTGTGATCAAAGATTTTATCCTGCAATCACCCTATGAGCCCGTAAAACCCCTTATTATACAGGGGCCCTCTGCGCATTGGTTCAATCTGATTCATATTAAACTCAATGGTTCAAAAGCTACGGGTGACCAGATAGCCGCCATGGAAAAAATTTTCAAACGGTATAATCCCGAATATCCTTTCGAATTCCGGTTTGTAGATGAACAGTATGCTGAAAAATTCAGTGACGATCAGATGACCGAAACCCTCAGTATGCTCTTTTCGGGTCTGACTATTTTCATTTCCTGCCTCGGTTTATTCGGACTTGCGGCATATATGGCAGAAAAAAGAATTAAGGAAATTGGTGTACGTAAAGTGCTGGGTGCTTCAGTTGCCAGCATAACCACGCTGTTGTCGAAAGATTTTATTCGCCTGGTTTTGATTTCCATTCTGATCGGCTCTCCCGTTGCCTGGATGGCCATGAATAAATGGCTGTCGTCATATCCCTACCGAACACCCATTTCGGCGTGGACATTTATTCTGGCCGGACTGGCGGCGGTTTTGATTGCCCTGCTTACGGTTAGTTTTCAGGCCATCAAAGCGGCAGTCGCCAACCCCGTAAAAAGTCTGAGAAGTGAATGAAATGATAAAAGGCATCGAACATGCAACATCTTTCTATATTCCGGGTCTTATAACATAGACAGCGACCCAACTTCTTCGAAAATCGATTTTCACTACCAAAGACTTGTTGCTAAAAATGACAGGATCGCGGAACCTTGTTTCCCGCGACGGGCACATTTTTAAATAAAAAATCAATAAAATGAAAAAGTTAATTCTTTTAGCGGCCATGTATTGCCTGCAACCGGGCGCCCACGCATCAGCGCCATCCGGGAAACCCATCGGAGAAATCAACGCACCTGTACGCGCCACCGACCGTGCCAAAGAACATTTCCGGTTGCATTACGAAGCTGCCCAGGATGTGACTTGGTACAATGTGGGTCAGGATATCATGTATTGTATATTCAAAGAAGGTGAAAAAGAAAACCGTGTTTTTTATGATCGCAAAGGATACTGGAAATACACTTTGCAGAATTATCCCGGATACATACTGCCGGAAGTGGTTAAACAACAGATCTCTGACATGTACAAGTGTTACCAGATCAGTTCGGTCACGGAAATTCATACTTATGCCAACGAACCCACATATGTTGTTAATATAGAAAATGACGGATTTATCAAGGTGCTGAAAATAGTCGGAGAAGATATCGAAGTGCAACAGGCATTTGAAAAAAGGTAAGCATAAGCAATTTGCTTCCAGCTTTTGGTTAAAACCCTGCGAATCTTCGCGGGGTTTATAGCCTGATTTACAGGCCGTTAAGTAATTTTTCGCAAGCTCCCAAGCCCTGGGTAAAATCATCAGCAACGGCCTTCAGGCCAAGATTCGGTTATTTTTGTATTCAGATTATAATGAACATGATAAAATAAACATTTGTTAAGGCTAAATCCATAGTTAGTCCATAGTTAGTTCATTGAATCTATGCACTAACTATGGACTAACTATGGACTAACCTATATAAAATACAGTAAATACAATGAATTATTCCGGATCTATGTTCCGCGGCAATTGTCTCTTAACCTCATTTATAACAGATTCCAAAAGAATTAGCTGTACCAGATGATGTATTTTTAGGGTATAATTTACCTGATGCGAATTCTTCTTGTGGCCATTGCATCATTCACCTTCCTAACGCCCAGGGCGCAGACACAGACTCCGTTTGGAGCAATGAGTTATGCCCAATGGCAGCCTTTCCGGGGATATAGTCCAATGGGTGACAGCAGTCATTTTAATCAAAAATGGTATCTCACTCCTTATGCCGCCGTATCAGCGGGATTTGGCTTTTTTAACGGCATAGGGGCAACGATGATTTCAGCTCCTGTCGGGCTCCAGCTTAATCATTCTATAAACAATAATCTCGTTGCTTTTGCAGGCGTATCAGCTTCGCCGACTTTCTTCAATTTCAACAGCGCTTTCACCAATTCTCATCTGAATGCCTCTTATCCAGGTAATGCCTTCCCGAACGCATACGCTTTAGGGCTTAACACAAGAGTAGAAATGGGTCTGATGTATATGAATGACGCAAAAACGTTTTCCATTTCCGGCAGTATCGGAGTAGAAAGAGGCAGTTATCCCACATTTCCAGTTTACCCGACCAGCAGACCTGCAACAAAAAGCCGGTAGGCAGCATATAGTTATTCAATAAAGAGTATATCAGATCTCTGCTGATAGGGAATACAGCTTCCGGAAATACCTGTTTAAAAAAACTCCTTGAAAATAGACTAAAACTAAAACCGTGTTCTGACCTTCTTCGTATTTATCAGGCGAAGATGAGATTTATCCATTCATATTTTTTAGTATTACTGTATATAACTACGGTATTTGGGCAATTGATACCCGTTGTAAAAGATACACTTTCACATACTTTTGCGGAAGCCATTCACATTGCTACTGTGCATGCTATATATGGAAGTAATCATCTGAGCAAAGAAATCGGAGAATCTACCCGGACAGACAAAAAGACAAGTGTTACTAAATATTTTGAAAATTCGGATGTTCATACAAAATCTGATGAATTTAGTCATTCTCTGCCTCCGGTACCTTCTGTCCGAAACTTCTTCAGACTAATCATTGAGAAATTTGATTTAATAGCCCTTTTAAAGCTATCTCCACCTCCCAAATTCTCCTGCTGATATATTTAAAGTAAAAACGCAATCAGTAACTATTGTCATATGGGTCGTAATGGATACCCATTTATACGACTAACATACACAGTACAGGCATGCGTACGTTTCCCGCATTTTTTTAGCAAGGACATACAACAAATGAAATCAATTATACGGAACTGTATAGCTATTACTATATCACAGATTTGTCTTTCCACCGGTTATACTCAAACGATCATTAAAGGCACGGTAATAGATATAGTGACCAGAGAGCCTCTTGAACTGGCGGTAATCCAAAATGACAAATCATCCGGTAGCGCGCTTACAGATAAAGAAGGAAAATTCATATTGAAAAGTGTACGTACTTCGGATTCCATTACCATCTCCTTTGTAGGTTACGCATCACAAACGATAAAACCTGATCCGGCGCGGTCAACCATGGTTCAACTCCAAAAAGGACTGGTTAATTTGAAAGAAGTAGTGATTAACGGCCATATGAATAATTTGACTACTTCGCGCATCCTGAGTAGTATAGATCTGAATATGCAGCCGGTAAGATCCGCCCAGGACCTGTTGCGTTTAATACCGGGTTTATTTATTGCCCAACAAGTTGGGGGTGGTAAGGCGGAGCAAATATTTCTTCGTGGATTTGATGCGGATCATGGAACAGATGTAAATGTGTCCGTTGATGGAGTTCAGGTAAATATGCCGTCTCAGGCCCATGGCCAGGGTTGGGCAGATCTTCATTTTTTGATACCAGAGACCGTTGGTAGTTACGATTTTGGTAAAGGTCCCTATTATGCAAATAAAGGCGATTTTACAACGGCCGGATTTGTGGAATATAATACCATCAATGTTTTAGATAAAAGTATGGTGAAACTGGAGTTGGGAGAATACCAGTCAGCAAGACTAGTTGCCATGGTAGACCTTTTAAGCCATAAGCAAAAGGAAAAGGGTCAAAGTGCCTACATTGCCGCAGAAGGCTTATATACTAATGGGCCATTCGACTATCCCCAACACTTTACCAGATTTAATATTTTTGGGAAATTTAATACTCTGATAGGGAACAATAGCAAGCTGACCGCTACACTTTCTACATTTGGATCTGCGTGGCGGGCTTCGGGAGAAATTTCTGACAGAGCCATCTCTGAAGGGTATATACACGACCGATTTGGAGTGATCGATAGCAGCCAGGGCGGACATACGACCCGGACCACTGTTAATCTAAGACTCACGACTGCACTGAAGAATCAATTCACGCTGGAAAACCAGCTATACTATTCCCATGTGTACTTCAATCTTTTTACCAATTTCACATTTTATCTGGTAGATCCCTTACATGGTGACGAATTCAATCAGCATGAAGTGAGAGATTTATATGGTTACAACGGAAAGCTGTCCCATAAGATCAATTTTTCCGATGCAAGGCTTTCTTCGGTCGCTGGAATGGGTTTCAGATATGACGCAACAAGTCCTAGCTGGCTTGCCCATTCCCTTCATGGCGATTCCATTCTCAATTTTTTACAGTTGGGTAATATCCGGGAGACAAACGCATTCGGGTATATTGATGAAAGTTTTGAAAAAGGAAAATGGCTTTTTAATGCCGGCGTACGATTTGATTATTTCAATTTTTATTACCAGAGCACCGCACCGGAAGCGGATAGTGCTGCCGCTATATACCATGGCGTTCAAACCAACCGGGGATCAACCATCGTCTGTCCAAAATTTAACGTACAGTATACTCTAAATAATTCCGTTCAATTTTATCTAAAAACCGGGAAGGGATTTCATTCCAATGATGCAAGGGTAGTCATTGCCAATCAGGGTTTTCAAATTCTTCCGGCGGCCTACGGAGTTGATTTAGGAATAATATGGAAGCCACTGCCTCAACTTTTCATCAATACAGCACTCTGGTATTTATATCTCCAGCAGGAATTTACCTACGGATCCGACTACGGCGACGAAAGTGTAAACCCGGGCGGCAAGACGGTCAGAAAGGGAATCGATTTTTCTGCACGATACCAATTTTCATCCTGGCTGTACGCTAATCTGAACCTGAACTATGCCATGCCCAGGGCCCTGGATGGCCTTAAGGGACAAAACTACCTACCCACCGCGCCTTTATTTACAAGTACCGCGGGACTTTATTTCAGATTTAAGACCGGTTTTAACGGAGGAATCAGCTATCGGTATCTCGCTGACAGACCCGCCAATAATGATTACAGTCTCGTTGCACTTGGCTATTATCTGGTTGACTTCACTGCGAATTATACTCAAAAGAAATACGAAATTGGCCTTTCGATCGAGAATCTCTTCAATCAGGTATGGTATGAATCTCAGGTTGAATATGTTTCCAGGTTAAAAAATGAAACTGTGCCCGTTGACCAGGTAAGCTATACGGCAGGCGTACCTTTCTTTGCGAAGATTAAATTTTCAATGTTTTTCTAGAGTCAAATAAATTAACTCATGATGACTTCATATAATAAATGCTGAGTTTGAAATCGAAGGATCCAAGATGAATAATTTCAACAAATATTTCCCTGAAAACGCAAAAAGGGCTATCGGATTGCTTCTTTTTGTTCTTCTTTTAATTCAATCAGCTGGGGCGCATATCATTGCGGGAGAACTTGAAAAAATGTCAAAAACGGATGCAGCGGCCCTTTACTTTCAGCTGGGGTTTCTTCATATACTGCCTTTTGGTTTCGATCATATTTTGTTCATTCTAAGCCTTTTTTTACTTAGCCCCAAGTTAAAGCCATTACTGTGGCAGATTACTGCTTTCACGGTGGCTCATTCCATAACGCTTATTCTTTCCATATATCATGTAATCCCTCCAATTACAAAAATTATTGAACCGCTGATAACCATTTCAATACTTTATGTAGCCCTGGAAAATATTTTTTCCCCAGTATTGAAACTGTCCCGAATCGGCGTAGTTTTTTTGTTTGGTCTGATACACGGATTAGGTTTCGCAGGTGCTCTGGCACGAATTGGCCTACCCCAAAAGGCTTACTTACTATCATTGATTGTATTTAACATCGGAATTGAATTCGGGCAGCTAACCGTGATTCTGCTAACTTACTTCACGATTTTACGATGGTTCGTCAATAAACCCGGTTACAGAAAAAAAATGGTTATCCCTTTATCCGCAACGATTGCCGTTGTCGCCGGGCTTTGGACAATTCAGAGAATCTTTTATTCATCCGGCTGATGATCCGGCAGTATTGCGGTTCCGGCAAAAAGGAGTCTAGAACCATGTTTTTTAAAGCTTGTTTTTAAATCCTCCCCTTTCCATATTTCGTAAATTCTTTAAAATATGAGGTTCAAATTCTTTCCGGGAATCTTAGTCATCTGGGGAATAATAGGTTGCAACCGTGAGAACGGGAATATAGTAAACAGTAACTATATCGACAGCCTGATAAATCAATACAGGAAGCCACTTTATGCCAGTTCAAATGATTCTTCCATTTTATTTTGGAGTCACCGTATTGATCCAAAACTTCCGGGACTGGTCAGCGAGACAAAATATGCAGGAGCACTTTCCATGCGTTTTCATCTTTTTGGTGATATTCAGGATATCAGGAAAGCAGACAGTGTTATGCGAAAACTGGATTCCAACTTCAATCATATGGAAGCCCAGGCACAGCTTACCCTGGTGAGGTATTCCATTCTTCAGCACCGATTTAAGGAGGCAAATGAATGGCTTGAAAAAGCCAAACAAAACGGACTAAAAAAATATGATGTGCTTACGTCTTCATTTGATGTTGATTTCGAATTGGGGAAATATTTTAGTGCTTCCGAAGAATTAAAAGAAATGAAGTCCTCTGCCGACTATGGTTATTTTTTTCGCCGTTCAAAAATGGATCACCTGAACGGATTGCTCGACAGTTCCATCAAAGCCATGATGCAGGCGGCTAAACAGGAAGAGAGCAGCCCCTATCTGACACAGGTGGCACTTTCCAATGCCGCGGATCTTTATATTCACGCCGGTGACCTGCAGCGGGCATCTGATCTGTATGAAAAATGTATTCGTCTCAATAGCGCCGATTTCCACAGTATGATGGGTTTGGGATGGATCGCACTGGTCAATGATAAAAATGATTCTTTGGCAGAAAAGATTTTTTTATTTGTTCAATCAAAAAACCAGTTGCCGGACCCTCTGTTTAAACTTGCCCAGATGGCCCAGGCGCGTGGTGATACTCTGGAGGAAATGAAATGGTCACAGGCTTTTGCTTTAAAGGCAACTGATCCGGTATATGGAAATATGTATAACAAATACATGATCGAATTATATACAGGTATTTTGAAGGATCCTTCCCGGGCTGAACGTATATCAGAACGGGAACTTGAAAACAGGGCGACCCCTCAGACCTGTGCATGGCAGGTCTGGTGTTTATTTTCCAATAACAAAAAGGAAGAAGCCTATAAACAATTTGAAAAAAATGTTTCAGGGCGTCCCCTGGAAGGACTCGAATTATACTGGATGGGCAAAATGATGCAGGGAATGAATAAAGGCTATAACGCAGAAGCCTTTTTCAAAGCGGCTTATATCAATAAATATGATCTGAGTCCCGCTATTTTAAAAGACCTCGAAAAACAATTAGAGTAATATTCGCTGAACCGTCCAAATGGCGGCAATGATTGCGATGACTATCGATATTGGAATGACAACGAATTTGCGGTAATAAGGTTTTTTACCAAACCACTTCCCCAGCATGAAGTAAGCCAGCAGAATAATCGTTAGCTGACCCAGTTCCACTCCCACATTAAACATTACCAGAGACAGCAGATAGGCATTCTGTGGAAGTCCAAGTTTTCCGAGTGCACCTGCGAACCCCATACCGTGAACCAATCCAAATAAAAATACTATCCCGATTCGGGAGGCTTTTAAACGCGGGGAAAAAATATTCTCAAGCGAAACATACAGGATGGATAAAGCGATCAGTGGCTCCACGATATTTGCAGGCGGACTGATTACGTGATACATTGCCAGACCCAGCGTAATAGAATGGGCAATCGTAAAAGCTGTGGCCTGCCATAAAAGTGGTTTTAATTTCGGACTGAGCATAAATAGACTCAGTACGAATAAAATATGATCCGTGCCTAAGGGAAGAATATGATGATAGCCCAACTTCAGGTAAACCCAGGCTGCATCTGTCCCGGACATTTTATCCAGTTCCTGCACAATTACGTGGGCAAAAAAAATCCGTGGCATGAGTGATAAATAAAAAATTAAAAGTAAAAATAAAAGGGCCAGTGTATTACTGACCCTTTTGATTTTTTAACTACGTATTCCGCAAAACGTTAAACTGAATACAGGGCTCGTGGAGATTTACCAAGGGCTCGCTTCGTAAGGGAAAGATGTCAAAAATGCTTTATCATTTCCATTTACATGGTCACTGGTAAGTCCGGGATTTGCTGAGCCATCAGGTCCGCCGAAAAGCAGGGTTAATTCCACATCAATCACATCGTCACTTAGCGTCCTTCCTGTTAAAACCTGCGTACCGTTATAAAAACTGGTTACTCCGGTAGTGGCTGCGTTTAAGACATCTGTTGACAGCACGCCAATAAACTGATCGGCTGTAAGTCCCAACAGGTTGGTAGTATACCCGGGGTTCAGGGTTAGCAGAGATGTTTTCATATCGTTGGTAAACAATGAAGGCATCTGGGTTGGAATAGTTGTATTGAAACTGTCTTTTCCACTAGCCGGGATAAAAACCGTATTTATGGCTGGCCTGCCGACCTGGTCAGCCTGGTCGTAATAGACAGTTGCAGCCGGGGGATTGTTATTATTTGATTTTGAACAGCCAACGATACCCAGTGTTATCAGGGCCGCAGCGGTGATCATTTTTGTTATAAAGTGCTTTTCCATTTTATTTATAAATTACTTGATGAGTGAATGGTTTGGTGCCGGTGTAATTATGATTCCTTCTTCCTGGTGGTTAACCAGACATTGATTTTCCCTGTGCTATTAAGAAGTTTTTTGGGTACTTCAATGACTACGCTCATTACATTGGTTCCGGCAAAAGCATCCATTCCGGGATTATTAAAACCCGAAGCAGTTCCTGCCAGGATTGCGTGGTATTGATTGAGATCGAAAAAGAAGGGATCATCTCTCGGACCTGCGAAAACCATAATGCCAGATGGCGTAGTCGTAACAGTCGGGGAACCCGCACCATATGCTGTTATAGCAACAGAAGCGATAATACTTCCTTCCAATTTACTTCGTGAGCCTGTAGCGGATGGTTTTACCGGGCCGTAGAAGTTCATTTTTCCTCCGGAAAAAATGGCCTGGATCACCAGATCTTCGACATTGTCCCCTGTATTGTCAATGTTGATCTGGATTAATGTGTTGGGGTCGAAAGCCGCCGCTGCCGTGGCAGTGGGTGCCAGCAGACCCTGTGTGTTGGCAACAAACACCAGGTTGTTAGTGTCCGCTCCGTTAAATACATAAAGATCAGTAATGTCAGTTGTCTGGTTTTTCACTGCAGGTGCATCGATATGGTCGGAAGCCAGTAAAAAACCACCGATCGTAGTAGCTATCGCTACCAGGACGATCAATGCCAGTTTTTTTTGTTTCATAATAATGTGATTGATAGATTATTTTGAAGACCTACGAGAATATGGTTAAGTCAGATTTAACAATGGATGTTATTTTCGATTTATATTGAAAATTCAGTATATCTGCCGGCCTGTTAGCTTATTTGATATTCTTCGTCTTTTCCCGGGCTGCTGTTTTTTATTAAATCCGGGGGTCTTAAAATGCAGAAAGCCCGTCCCGGCTGAGCCGGGACGGGCTTTCTAACATATTCATTACACTTAAACACCGCCTTCATTTACGTTTCGGCGGTCAATGGTGGAGGTGAGGAGAATCGAACTCCTGTCCAAACATATCCTTCAAAAGCTTTCTACATGTTTATTTGCTGATTGATTGTCGGGGAAAAACCGGACAGCAACACACCCATCTTTCCCTTAGCTGTATCGTCTTAAGTGCGTGTCACAGCCTTCACGCACAGCATCCTGTATTTGTTTTTAGTCGGCGGTGCAGCTTGGTAACAGGCGAACCTGCCACACGGCCCGAATGACTATCTAATCACTGATTAGGCAGCCATGGCATACTGTGTATTGCCATTTGAGTTTTGAATATTCAGATTAAGGTGCTAATTATCCAACGCACCACATGCTTATACTTTCAAAGATCTACGCTGTCAATACCAGGCACCCCCGTTAAGTGAACCTGCAAATTTAAACATTTTTTGCTAATGCTCAAGTGAACCCCGCTCCCATACTCCTGTACTCTTATACTTCCTACCTCCCTTTCCCCCAGCCGAACCAGTCATTTCCATTCACGTAAATCATCAGGCCGAGCAGAATCACCATACCCACTACCTGTGCGTATTCAAGTACTTTCTGGCTTGGCTTGCGACCCGTAATCATTTCCAGCAGGGTGAACAGCACATGACCCCCATCCAGGGCGGGAATCGGTAAGATGTTCATAAATGCCAGGGCAATGGAGAAGAACGCGGTGATGTTCCAGAACGACTGCCAGTCCCACATAGATGGAAAGATGGAGGCCATTCCTTTAAATCCGCCTACGCCCTTATAAGCTTCCGTTTTTGGAGAGAGTATTTTTTTAAACTGGTCAACATAGGAGCTGAGCGTTTCGATAGCCAGATGCACGCCGGCCGGAAACGATCCCAGAAAGCTATACTGCGTTTTTTCAATTTTAATCAGACCCAGGCTGTCCAGCACTTCCGGATCAAACATCCGGATAAAGCCCAGCGTACCATCCGCTTTCACAGTCGCATTCAGTGTATCTGTTAAGCCTTTCCTGCTTACCGTGAGCGTGACCGGCTGTCCCTTGTGCGCATCAATGGCTTTTTTATATTCTTCATAAAAAGGCGTTGCGATGCCATCCACAGTAGTGATCAGGTCAAAACGTTTGAGTCCTGCTTTAAATGCATTGGAACTGTCGGGCACCACATCCACAATCATGGGTATGCGGGGAAGAAATAAAACCGGACTGTTCTTTTTCCTTTCCACGAGCTTTCCGATCAGGGCCATGGGCAGTTCCACATTCTGGTGTACACCATCGCGGATCACATCCACCTGTCCTCCACCACCCATCAATATTTTTTTTGGGAGATCGTCGAAATATTCAACGGGTTCACCATTGACAGAAATAATTTTATCGCCGTTGCGGAAACCGATATTGTACATCAGACTGTCACTTACCGAAACGCCATAGGTAATGCCTGACATCGGCATTTTTTTCTGTCCCCAGGTATACAAAATCATGGCGTAGATAAAAAACGCCAGCAATACGTTCATGGTAACACCACCCAGCATAATGATCAGACGCTGCCAGGCCGGTTTGCTTCGGAATTCCCAGGGCTGTGGTGGCAGGTTCATTTGTTCCTTGTCCATGCTTTCATCCACCATGCCGGCTATTTTTACATAACCGCCCAGAGGAAGCCATCCGATACCATATACGGTTTCGCCGATTTTTTTCTTCACCAGGGCAAATCCGGGATCGAAGAACAGGAAGAATTTTTCCACCCGGCACTTAAATAGTTTGGACGGAATAAAATGTCCGAATTCGTGAACGATAACGATCAGGGATAAGGAAAGAATCAGCTGGGCAGCTTTGATACCTACGTTGGCCCAGTCGATCGCCAGTAATAATGGAGTATGATTCATTTTACAAAGATCAGCCGCAGTCCGTGTTCACGTTATGCCAGCGGGAATTTTACAATTTTATTAAAGAAGCGGCAAAGTTACGCGCCTCACCATCGCTGTCAAAATAATCCTCCAGGGAGGGTTGTTCAATAAAGGGTATTTTCTGGATGGTTTTTTCAATCAGATCCGTCATGTCCAGAAAGCCGATCCGATTCTTCAGAAAGGCATAAACCGCAATTTCATTGGCTGCATTCAGCACACAGCCTGCATTACCTCCTTTGGCCAATGCGTCTTTAGCGAGTTGCAGATTGCGAAACGTGCGGATATCCGGTTCTTCAAACGTTAGCTTGTCCGGTTTATTAAACGTATATCTGGGCATTTTATTCGGAAGCCGGAGGGGAAATCCCAGCGCATACTGGATCGGGAGTTTCATATCGGGCAATCCCATCTGGGCCTTGATACTGCCGTCTTCAAACTGCACCATACTGTGAATAATGGACTGCGAGTGAATTACCACCTGAATTTGCCCGGGCATTAAATTGAATAGCCATTTAGCTTCGATCATTTCAAGACCCTTGTTCATGAGCGTGGCTGAATCAATGGATATTTTGGCACCCATCACCCAGTTCGGATGCTGCAGCGCGTGATCCCGTTTTACGTTTACCAGGAAGTTGGGCTTTTTACCGAGGAAGGGGCCGCCCGAGGCCGTCAGAATAATTTTTTCTATCCGGTTTCTGGTTTCTCCCAGCAGGCATTGAAAAATGGCAGAATGTTCGGAATCGACAGGGATGATGGGTGCACGGTTTTCTACTGCCTTTCGCATCACAATGTCTCCCGCCACCACCAGCGTTTCCTTGTTGGCCAGCGCAATCGTTTTTCCGTGTTCGATAGCAGTGAGTGTGGGCATCAGTCCCGCGAATCCTACGATGGATGCCAGCATAACATCGTAATTGTCCATGGCAGCCACTTCAAGCAGGGCTTTCTCTCCTGCAAATACTTTGATGGGCTTATCCGCGAGGGCTTTTTTAACCTGGGGGTACCTGGATTCATCTCCGATGACCACGATATCCGGCATAAACTTCAATGCCTGCCTGACCAGTAATTCATCGTTTTGCTGGGCCGTTAGAATTTCAGCGGAAAATAATTCGGGGTTGCCTGCAATCACTTCCAGTGCCTGGGTACCGACTGAACCTGTTGATCCGAATATGGCAATCCTTTTCTTCTGCTGATTATTCATGAGCGCTTCGCGATGAAGGATAAAAGTAGTGGTTCCGGCCGGAAGTCCGGAAAGATCAGTCCATGTATTTTTCCAGCGGCTCAGCAAAACTCCGGTCGTTGCTGAGCCGGGGTACTTTATTCTGGCCGCCTAGTTTGCCGATGGATTTCATATAATCAATGAAACCATTTTTTTTCACGGGGTGAATCTGCAGGGGTTCGAGAATATTTCCGGAGATCAGATCATCGTAGTAAATATTTTTAGCCCGCAGGTTTTCATCTACTTTACTGGCAAAAGCATGCATATCGGCGGGACGATTTTCAAACTCCACGAACCATTCATGAAATGATTTTCCGTCCCCCTGTCCGCCGATAAAAGGAGCCACAGTAAATTCATTGATCTGAATGCCTTCTTCCTTGGCCGCTTTCATCAGACTATATTCCACTTCTTCCCCGATAACATGTTCCCCGAAAGCTGAAATAAAATGTTTGATCCGGCCGGTTACGACGATACGGAATGGATCCGTGGTCAGGAAGCGAATGGTATCACCTATATTATAACCCCACAAGCCGGCATTATTACTGATGACGAGTGCGTAGTTAATTCCTGTTTTGACATCCTTCAACGAAATGCGGGTCGGGTGTTCATTGAATATTTCGTCTGCCGGAATAAATTCAAAAAAGATACCACTATTGGTATTCAGCAGCAGTCCTTCTTCCTTCCTGCTATCCTGAAAAGCAAAAAATCCCTCCGACGCCGGATAGGTTTCGATAGTATCAATGGGTTTGCCGATACTGTCGAGCAGGCGATCTCTGTAAGGCTCGAAATTCACACCCCCATGCACGAGCACGGAAAAATTGGGAAACAGGTCCTTGATGCGTTTACCCGAAACCGCATTAAGCCGGTCGAAGTACATCTGCATCCAGGGGGGTATGCCGCTGATCAGTGTCATATTCTGCTGAATGGTTTCTTTAACGATCTGATCGAGCTTGGTTTCCCATTCCTCGATACAATTCGTTTCGTAGCTGGGCAGCTGATTGGTCCGGAGGTATTGTGGAATATGGTGGTTTACGATACCGCTGAGCCGGCCAGTGGGAATATTGGCGATCCGTTCCAGTTCGGGAGAACCCGAAAGAAAAATCATCTTCCCGTTGGCAAATCCCGAGTTCCCCGTTTCTGCCATATAACTGAGCAGTGCATTCCGGGCGGTGCTGATATGGTTGGAAATGGAATCTTTGGAGATCGGGATATATTTGACCCCGCTGGTGGTACCGGAGGTTTTGGCAAAATAAATCGGCTGGCCCGGCCATAACACATTGTGTTTGCCCTGTTTAATGAGTTCTATATAAGGTTTGAACTGCTCATAATCCCGCAGGGGCACGGCCGCTTTGAACTCCTCGTAAGTTTTTACCGATTCCAGATGGTGCTCCCGACCAAAAACTGTTTTGGCGCCTGTTTTCAGCAGGGATTTCAGAATCGATTCCTGGTCCTCCAGGGCTGATCCGATGTCTTTCCGGATGCTCCTATATATATAAGAAGCGAAAGGCTTGGCTAAAAACGACTTGATCTTCATGTTTTAGGCAGGCGATTGAATAACAAACCTACAATAAAAGCCGGGTATCCGCCCCGTGGTCCACCCTCGCCCTGGCTTAAGATTTTTAACGGAATCCTTCGAAATTGACCCTATTTCCCCTACCTTTGCACCCCTAATATTGCATCGTTATGTTCGCAGTTGTACAAATCGCAGGCAGCCAGTTCAGGGTCGAAAAAGACCAGACACTTTATGTTCCCCGGGTGGAAGGAAACGCCGGCGACAAATTGGAATTTTCCGACGTGTTACTTTCCAGTGGCGATGGAAGTTCGCCGCAGGAAAAGACGTTAAAGAGCGTGGTAAAGGTTGAAATCCTCGGCCATGTGCAGGGCAACAAAGTGATTTCGTTCAAAATGAACAGGAGAAAGGGTTTCAGGAAAAAACACGGACACCGCACGCATTATACAAAAATCAAAGTGACCGAAATCGCTTAATTCAATTTTCAATTCTTAATTCTTCAAATCAAGTTCTCATGGCACATAAAAAAGGCGAAGGCAGTGTAAAGAACGGCCGTGATTCGCAGAGTAAAAGACTCGGTGTAAAAATATTTGGCGGCCAGGCAGCTGTTGCCGGCAACATCATCGTATCCGTCAGCGCGGTACCGAATATCATCCCGGAAAAAATATTGGTGTGGGCAGAGACTTCACATTATTTGCACTCACTGATGGTGTTGTAGAATTTAAAAAAGGGAAAGTCCGACAGAACTTTTGTGAGCACATCATTGATGCCCCTGCTGAAGTGACCGCGACAGCTTAGTTAATAACATTTACATCGTTCGAAATAGTGATTCTTTGGAATTATTCAAAAAAACTTTTGGATAATTCTAAAGAATTTCTATTTTTACTACGTAAAGTATTTTACTAACCATTTAAATTCTACAAACAATGGCAACAGCAAAAAAAGCCGCTAAGAAAAAAGCAGCTCCAAAAAAGAAAGCAGCTCCAAAGAAAAAGGCTGCTAAGAAAGCTGCAAAGAAGAAATAATTTTCTTCATTCGTTAGCTGAAAATAGTAAAGTCCCCTGGTTCATTCCGGGGGACTTTTTGTTTTTGTAACTTCGTCTCATCATCCTCTCAAACATAAGCCCATGGCGGTTTCTAACGAAATGATTGCAGAACAGTTTAACCTGTTGTCGAAGCTGATGGATATCCACGGAGAAAATCCTTTCAAGATAAAATCTTATGCATCAGCGGCCTTCGGCATCGATAAATTAACGGAAGAATTAAACAGCATTCCGCGCGAAAAAATAATGTCGGTGAAGGGTATCGGACCGAGTATCGGGAAGCAGATTATCGAAATGCTCGATTCGGGCGAACTACCTCAGCTGGGTGAAATAATTGCCAAAACACCTCCCGGAGTCATCGAAATGCTCCGAATTAAGGGTTTGGGGCCAAAAAAGATTTCAACAGTCTGGAAGGAGATGGAAATCGAATCCATCGGCGAATTAATGTATGCATGTAACGAAAACAGGCTGCTGTTATATAAAGGCTTTGGTGAAAAACCACAGAATAATATTCGGGACACGATTTCGTTTTATCTGCGTAGCCAGGGAAGTTTTTTATTCGCTGAGGTGGAAGGCTATGTGCTTACCATGCTAAAAATATTGCGTGAATCCTATCCCGGCGAACTGATCTCCGTCAGTGGCGGATACCGTCGTCAGCTAGAAACACTGGAACAGATTCTTTTTGTCAGCACCATCAGCCTGCAGGAGCTGAATGCTTTTTTTACTTCCCGTTCTTTTACGGTCAATGTAAATAAACCGGACGAGCTAACCGTATCGGGCAGTGAAAACATAACGTTATTATTCCGCATCAGGTCAAGGGAATCTTTTTACGGGGAGGTTTTTGAAAGCAGCTGCAGTGAAGACTTTCTCTCGGCATGGAAACAGCGGTCCGGTATTCCGGCTCAATCCGAATCAGAAGAAAAGATTTTTGAGGCAGCCGGTATTCATTTTATTCCTTCGCCTCTCCGGGAAAATCCGGCAATCATAGAAAAAGCCGGCAAAGCTGCCCTGCCTGCCAGTATTCAAACTTCCGATATCAGGGGAATCATCCATAGTCACAGTAACTGGAGCGACGGGCTCCATACTATTGAGGAAATGGCCAAAGCCTGTATAGAGCAGGGATTTGAATACCTCGTAATCAGTGATCACAGTAAATCGGCATTTTATGCAAACGGGTTATCGGAAGACCGGATACGGGAACAGCATATTTATGTGGATGAGTTAAATACGCAACTGGCACCCTTCCGGATATTTAAAAGCATTGAGTGTGATATTCTCAATGATGGCCGTCTGGATTACAGTGATACCCTGCTTTCTACTTTCGACCTGGTGATCGCCTCGGTTCATTCGAATTTAAAAATGAGTCCTGAAAAAGCCATGAGCCGGCTGCTGGGCGCCATTGAAAATAAACACACCCGCATTCTCGGGCATCCCACAGGCCGTCTTCTGCTCAGTCGCGCCGGTTATCCGGTGGATCATAAAATACTGATTGATGCCTGTGCAGAACAAGGTGTGGTGATCGAACTCAATGCGCATCCGCGGCGCCTGGACATGGACTGGCGATGGATCGGTTATGCTCTGGAAAAAAAGCTAATGATATCCATTGACCCGGACGCACATTCCATTGCCGGTTATCATGATATTCACTATGGCGTTCTGGCGGCGCAGAAAGCCGGAGTAAGAGCCGGCGATAACCTGAGTAGTTTTACATTGAAGCAGATGGAACAGTTTGTTACAGATAAAAGAACCAAGCTGGGCGGATAGAAACAACCATTTGATTTTCACCTTTCCACATTTCTCATCATTCCACATTTTTCACATTATTTTATATTGTTATTTCCTGATAAATCGGTAATTCCACAAAAAACGTCGTTCCCACATTTTCCTCTGTCTCAAACCATATTCTGCCCTTGGCCTGTTCAGCAATGGTTTTGCTCATGGCCAGGCCAAGACCTGTTCCTGAAGATTTTGTCGTGAAGTTGGGGATGAAAATTTTTGAACGCATCTGCTCGGGTATACCTTCTCCATTGTCTTTTACGCGTATCAGGATATGCGATTCCGTTCGTTCTTCGGTTATGCCGATCGTGCAGCTTTCCTGGTCGCGACAGGCTTCAGTAGCGTTCTGAAGCAGATTGGTAAAGAGGCGGTTCATCTGGGTTTTGTCGGCATATACCCACACTTTCCCCGGCGAGGGATTCCAGTTCAATTGTACATTTTCCATCGTGCTGTATAAGGAAGTCAGCGAATTAAGCATATCGTGCAGGTCGAGTACTTCATTGCGCGGATTTCCGATATGGGCAAACTGGCTGAAATCGGAAGCAATTTTTGACAGATGGTCGATTTGTTCAACAAGGGTTTTGGCCACGTTGGAAGTGAGTTCTTTCAGGTTGGGCGCTTCGCTCTTATTTGCTTTTTGCAGATACTGAATGCTCAGCTTCATTGGTGTAAGCGGATTCTTAATTTCATGCGCTACCTGACGGGCCATTTCCCTCCAGGCTCCTTCGCGCTCGCTCTTCGCCAGCGCGGCGGCACTGTCAACCAGCTTGGCCACCATTTTATTGTATTCCCGAACCAGGCCTCCGATTTCATCATTCTTTTTCCATTCAATCACTTCATTGGTTTTGCTCAGGTTCACTTCCTGCATTTTTTCAGAAATCAGGGAGAAGGAAGTGGTAATGCGTTTGGTCAGGAATACGGCAATCGTTCCGGCAATCAGAAATATAAAAACATTCAGGTTAATAATAGTTACCAGGAATCGCGAAATCTCATCGTTCAGTTCATCTTCGGTATTAAAAGAAGGAATATTGATATATCCGGTCGACAGCCCTTTTCCCAGACGGACCGGACAATAAATGCTTTGGAAACTGATTCCACCCATTCTTTCCTGATTGAAAAACTCGATCGAATTCAGGTGGTTCATGTAGTAAAATGCCAGGGGGTTCATCTGTTCACTCAGCATGCCTTTAGTATAAATAAAAGGATTCGAAGAAACGATCAGCGCACCCGTAACATCGTAGAGATTGATATCGGCGTTATGAATTTCAGCCACATTATTTACAATCCGGTCAAGATCCTCGCGTGGCATCTGTTTTACAGGATTCGAAACATTGGCCGCATTCGCGAATGATACGAGGCGACTCCCTATTTCCCCGGAAATGACTTTTAATGATGCACTGAGGCGGTCCTGATTGTTTCGGTTATACCGGTTGATCAGGAAGAAAATAGTGGATACACCGATAACCAGAAAGAGAAACAGACTCACAAAAATAATCGTTGTCTGGATTTGTGACCGGATATTGAGCTGCAGAAATCTTTTGAGCTGATGCCAGTGAAGCCGGGTTTGAATCAGCACGGAACTAATCCAAAAAAGTGCAACTAGAATCAGGAAAGCGCTGAAGAGGTAGGAAAAAAGGGTAATGGCCTCGATCAGCAGATTGTCTTTTTTAGCAATGACGATGATCTTACCATCGGATACGGTGTGCCAGAGTTCGTCGTAGCCTGCATTCTTTCGCTGTACAAAATCCCGGTGCGGAATCGCACTGTCCGACAACTGCGTCGGAAACGGATAATTGTTATAATAAGTGACGAGTTCGTTTGCGCTGTAAATGGCATAGGAATAAACGGGAGAATATTCGGGCAGGAATTCCTTGCGCTGCTGGGTTAGCTGGGGTGCAAGTCCTTCACTTTTATAACTCCGGGGCTCGGCCTGCACAAAAAGGTAGCCAGCCACCCTGCCGCCGGGCTGTTGAATTATTTTCTTATAGATATAACTGAATTTATCGTAGGCCTTTTCGTAATACATCAGGTTGGGAATCGTAGTCGGTTTACCCTGAAGTTTGAAAATCGTATTCAGCGTATCGTAGGAAACGGAAACCTGGTTATAGAGCGGTTTCTCTGCAGAATCATAAGTGTAAATTTTTGTGTCGTACTTGCTCAGGTAAGCGCTGAAATTGTTATTGATCAGACTATCCTTGAGATAGTGATTTTCCACCGGATTTCTAAACCGGTCGAACTGACGCTGAAGCAGGTCGTTTTCAAAATAAATCAGCGACATGCTCACCAGCTTTTCGCTGGAAGGATCAATCTGCTCTGCCAGCCGTTCTGCAAAACTCTTTCTTTGTTCCAGTTCGATTTTTCGGTTTTCAAAAATGATGATTACCGAAATGGAACCTGAAAAAATAAACAGCCAGAACATGATTTCGGAAATATTCAGTCTGAAATGCAGGCCGGTAAGAATGCTCCGGATCATCAGCCACAGATAGCAAAGCAGCCAGATCAGCACATAGATTTCCAGTTCCACGAGGTTGGTCCGGCTGTGGACGGTCAGCAGGGCGAGCCCAATAGTGGCTACCACGATAGAAATCAGCAGGCCGTTTCCCTCGAGATAATCGCGGATCAGGCGTAAAATGATCTGTGTAAAAATAAAATAACTCAGGGCCAGTGCCGCGAGGATGATAAACCCCACAAAACTATAAATCGTGAGACTGAAGAAATTTGTTACGTTAAAGGAAATGCGTGCATCGGCCACCAGGCTCTGTACAATGTCAGCAAAAAGAAAAGTGGTGGTCACCAGCACGGTCATTGTGCAGATCAGCACAAGTGCCCGGATATAAAAACCCCGGTATAAAGGAAAACGGTAAGCGCCTACTTCCTGTTGCACAAACAACACGATCCAGCAAAAAAGCAGGGCATTGATCAGTAGATCGCCCAGTGATCGCAATATGAAATTTGAGCTGTAGATCGTAGGATCAAATAATTCATATTGCCGGAAATGAAATATTCCCGGGAAATAGTAAGTCATCACCCGTATGATCAACAAAGTGATGATCAGGAAAAGGATACCCGAGAGAGTATTGTATTTTTCGGCAATGGCATGCGACATATTGTGGATTACCACCAGTAAAAGAAGCACTCCTGCGAAGACGACAAGGAGCAACAGGAGACTATATTTAGCCGCGTGGTAGGAATCCGTTTTTACAAGATAAAAAAGTGTTTTCCCCGCCTGGTTGCGAACCGGAAACGGGGAAGCGCTGGAGGTAATGCGAACCCGGTTTTCTGCAGAGGGATATCCGACAAACTCCGGTTTGAGATTTTCCGGCGAAATAAAATACTGCCAGCGCACAGGAATAAGTGCAACAATCGTCAGCGGATAGGGCAGCATCTGGTTGAAACTATGTTTGACAATTTCAAACTGGCCATTGCTGAGGTTCTCGAAATAACTGCCGTCGGGCTTTAACAGAATACTATCAGGCAAAACGGATGATTGATCGCTCCAGAATGTGAGATGTTCGCTAAAGGGATGGTTGCGTTCAAAAATCAGGATACCGTATTGCTTATCCATCAGGTCGTTCAGTTCATTGAGGGAGTAATTTTTGTCGGAAAGCCGGCGGATCTTCAGTTCGTCCCTGACCAGCTTTTGAAAGTCGTTTTCCCTTTCCTGCAGAAACGACTCAATGGAGTTGCGCAATGTGGCTGTCGTTGAATTTCCGCTGAGATAGCCGTTGATAATAAATGCGGAAATGAAAAGGAAGATCCCCGTGAGAATAAGGTAGATATTTCTGAGGAAGAAGTTTTTTAAAAAGGAAATCAATCGGTCGTTTTTTGCTTTTTTATGGAATTCCAGATCGCATCCATTTCTGCGAGTGAAAGATCAGTCAGTTGTTTCCCGGCCAGCAGGGCAGCTTCTTCCATTTTTGTGAACCGGTAAATGAACTTCCGGTTTGTGCGTTCCAGTGCCGTTTCAGCATCCACGCTCAAAAATCGTGCATAATTAATCATGGAAAACATCAGATCGCCGAATTCTTCTTCAATGTGGACCGCATCACCCGTCCGGATGGCTTCCATCAGTTCTTCTTTTTCCTCTTCTACTTTCTCCCAAACCTGATCCCGGTTTTCCCATTCGAATCCGGCCTGTTTTGACTTCTCCTGCAACCGGATGGCTTTTACCACTGCGGGCAGGGAGGCGGGCACCCCTCCGAGCACAGATTTCTTGCCTTCTTTCAGTTTCAGTTTCTCCCAGTTTCTTTTCACCTCGTCTTCGGTGTCAAACTTCAGTTCGCCATAAATATGGGGATGACGGGAAATGAGTTTATCACTGATTCCGTTTAATACTTCTTCCAGCGTGAATTGGTTTTGCTCTTTTCCAATACGTGCATAGAAAAGAAGATGGAGAAACAGATCGCCCAGTTCTTCTTTAATGCCCGGCCAGTCTTCCGCGAGAATGGCATCCGTGAGTTCGTAAAGTTCCTCGATGGTCAGGGTACGTAAACTTTGGACGGTTTGTTTGCGATCCCAAGGACATTGTTCCCGGAGTTCATCCATGATATTTACCAGGCGTAAAAATGCTTTTGAAACAGGTTCAGATCCCATAATTATGATTCAACGACTGAAATAATAAATGCACCGGAAAAAATAAAAACCTGCACGATAAAGGCAAGGAACAGAAGCAACAGGTATTTCAATATGGTTTTAAACCGGCCCTGGCCGTAAAATTTCCTCATGGCTTTATAATAGTAGAAAAAGGGATAAAGGCAAATGAGCAATTCCGGGTAGGTAATAAAATGCCATCCCGTACTTTTTTTCAGCTCATTCATCGCAAATAGAACCAGCAGCACGAGGAAAGTGAAAATGTAAAGGTGGATGGAAAAAATGCCATGATCCACGTAATAATAGTTCCGGCGGCGGACGTAGATCAGCTTCAGTAAAAGGGCAAATACCGGGAGAGAGATGAAAAGTACTTTGGGGAAATTGTGCATGAAATTCGCGATCCATTCTTTTATCTGACCGCCGGGATTGTTTTTAAAATTCAGACTGATCTGGATTTTGCGGGTATTCCATTTTCTCATCATGTAACCGTCTCTTTTGGAGGAAGGCAGCAATTTCTGTGCTGAATCGTAAGCGGCCAGTGATTCGTAGTCGTTATCTGAGCCCAATTTAAAATGAATACCGCGTGTCTTTGGTGCACTGTCCTCACTTAGCTTGACAAACGGCGTTGCCGTCGCATTATAGTTACGGAGAATCCGCAGGGAATCACCGGTGGTTTTTGCTTTGGCGATCAGTTGTTGCAATTCAGGGTCTTTTTGAATTTCTGCGAGTTTGTCGCCGCCGATATGCATTTGTTTTACATCAAAAAGGGAAAAGAAAATCAGGAAGAAAAAAGCCGATGTGAAAATATACATACGGATCGGATCGAGATAGCTGGCCCGGCGGCCCATCATATATTCTTTCGAAAGAAAACCCGGTTTGGCAAACAGGTCCTTCACGGTCAGGAAAAACTTGCCGTCGAAATGAGTTATATCCGAGAAAAAATGGGTGATCAGATGCCAGACAGATTGTTTTGGCTCGATATTTTCCTGTCCGCAGGCGGAGCAATACCTGCCGGCAGTTTCTGTTCCGCAGTTCAGGCATAACTTTTCTGTTCTTATCTTGCCGTGTGACACCTCTTTATTTTATTTAAAAATAAAGATACTTGCAATAATTAACACCGTCTTTTTCCGTTTAGAAATGAGCTTTTAAAAATGGATACCATGCGCGTCAGATTTTCGATGTTTATTGCCTTTCTTCTGATAGCGGGCTCTTCAAAATCCCAGTACTTTTATAAAGATCTGGTGCTGACTAAACAAAATCAGGATAACTGGACATCGTTCAGAGCCCGGAAAGTAAGGGAAGTGACCATTCAAAGCCTCGATGCAAACGGTGAGATAACGCCCGGTTTCGCCTGTACACAAACTATTTCAAAGGATTTTGGCTCCATTTCAACTTATACCAAATCATCCGATATGCCCGCCTCCACACTGACGGCATTTTATGATGCAAACGGACGGCTTATCAAAACGGTGGATACCAGTGAATCTTTCAGCAGCACAACGGAATACAGTTTCAATGAACAGGGTGATCTGTTAAGCCTGTTAAACAGTTCGACAGAAACAGACAACCATATGATCGCCACGGAAAAACATCTATGGAGTTATGAGTCCGGTAAACCAAAAGAAATGATCAAGATCAAAAATCAAACGGATACAACGATCGTAAATCTGGTGAAAGATGAGAAGGGAAACATTACAGAAGAAAAGTCAGTCAGAGCCGGTTCTGCCCTGCCTTCGGTTTATTATTACTACGACAACGATGGAAGGCTCACAGATATTGTAAGATATAATCAGAAAGCAGCGAGAATGCTGCCCGATTACGTTTTCGAGTATATTTCCGATCGTATTTCTTCGATGCTATTTGTTCCGAATGGCTCAACAGACTATCAAAACTGGGTTTATTCATATAATTCAGATGGCCTGAAAACCAGAGAAATCTGCTTCGATAAGAAAAAACAAGTGGTTGTAAAAATTAACTACGAGTATAGTTTTCAGTAAGTTCCACTCCGCTATGTCTTTTTAATATTTAGCCCCTTCGCGTGGAAATACGCGTCCCTGCTGCATTTCAGCGATTAAACGTTTTATACACATTTATTCAAGAACTTCTTTTTTGGCAACAAGTTTGTTGTTAGCGAACTGCTTGCCCGCCCTTTCCTTTGAAAATATCTGAGCTCAAATATTTTATTAAAAACCAAAAACGGCTGTTTTGGCAAGAAATTTGTTCAATCAAAGGGTTCTTAGTTTCCAATATCTTGAAAAAATCCATAAATCCAACGTCTATGAAAGGCTTTTTACCCTTCTTTGGGAGATTCACATCTCCCCGTTCCGTTTTACTATCGATTTTTCTTGTCGTCTGCAGCCTGACCACCGTTCAGGCGAAGACAGTTGTGATTGGTGCCGGATTTGGTTTTATATCCGTACCGAACATGAATGGTTTGAATCCGGGAGACGTGCTTGCAGTGAAACCGGGTACTTACACAGGAGGATCATTTCTCAGCCTCAATGGCATCACCATTACTAACAATGGAGGTGCAGTAATATTTAACGGACAGGTTACTTTCAATTCCTTACAGTCCTGTACATTCGATGGCTTTCAGTTTATCAATTGTCCGGGCATCGCCATTCGATGGGATGGAAATTCCAGGCGTTGTATCGAGAGAAATATTTACTTTAAAAATGTAACTGGCGATTGTAATAATGCCTCTGAGCATAATCTTTATAACGGCGATACTTCTTCGCTGAAACTTTACATGTGTACATTTGACAGTCTGACGCTTTTCCGTTCGGGACTTGTGATGATGGCCAGCTGGGGGGACGCACCTTCCGGCATTTGTTTTATGGACAGCATCGTTTTCTCACGCGTAAAAATTGACAGCACCACAAGTAACGGTACTGAAGTACGCGGAACATTTTTCAGACTGGACGCACATGATTGGAAAGTTACCTATAAAGGGGTGAATCCGATACTGGGCGATGTGGGTATTTTCTATATTTCCGGAAGCGGCAGTTTTCATCACATTTTCAGAAACGGCGGCCGAGGATATATTGTGCGTCTCTGGAATATCTTTCTTAAATCCCATGGGGTTGGCAACAGTTATTTCTATGATAATGTCGATTTGAACACCGTTGTTTATGGTTCCATCGATATACGTATAGAGCCCCAGTATTTTACCCAATGGCTGACAGGAGGAAACTGTCTGATTTATAACAATACTTCAGGAAATAAAGGAGATAATATTGGCTACTGGTCTTCTGTAGCCGTTGTCGGTCAGTACGATCCGCCTTACACATGTTATGTAAAGAATAATCTTGGCTTTAATATTACGACCAACGGGCATACTCCGATTATGATGAATCAGGGTAATGCATGGACGGGTGATACTTCCAACAATATGTATTTCGCCAAACCGGATGGTGTGGTTGATCCTGTAACCGGTATTCCTGTTGCGAACAGTCCGGTTTTAGGTAAGGGCCTCACCGTACCCTGGATAAGCGATGATGTGTATCACAATCCGAGAACGGGTGCTTTCGATATTGGTGCCGTGCAACATGGCGGTACGCCGATTCCACCGCCACCCAATCAGCCGCCCGTAGCAGTTGCAGGCGCACTGACTACTATTACGCTTCCCGTAAGTACGGCCACCCTGGACGGAACAAAATCCTATGATCCGGATGGCACCATAAGTACTTATGCATGGACACTGGTTACCGGAACCGGAGGAAATATTACTACAGCTTCTGCTGCCAGCACAACGGTAACCGGACTCACCCAGGGAACTTATATTTACAAGCTGACGGTAACGGATAACAGCAATGCGACTGCAACAGCATTAGACACCATCATCGTTAAGCCGGCTGCTAATCTGCCGCCTATTGCCAATGCGGGTGCCGATCAGACGATCACGCTTCCGGTGAGCAGCACAACGGTTAACGGATCTGCATCAAAAGATCAGGACAATGGCGGACTCATTTCGGCTTATGCCTGGAGTCAGAGTTCAGGTCCTTCCGCTGCAACCATTGCCAGCCCTGCACAGGTTAGTTCAACCATTTCGGGTTTAAAAGTGGGAACTTATATTTTCAAACTGGTAGTAACAGATGCCAGTGGTGCAACCGCATCGGATTCTTTAATTATTGTGGTTAACGCAG
>CBDCCE010000002.1:0-196693 GCA_965214575.1 Puia sp. | reverse complement strand
CGCCTTTAAGTAAAAGATAAATAAAGACCGGCGGGTGGAATAATAAACACCCGAATGTAACTTTGCCTCGCTTTAAAAACATCCTTAAAAAGCTTAAATATATTCAGATGAAAGTAACCGTTGTTGGTGCAGGCGCCGTAGGCGCAACCTGTGCAGATAATATCGCCCGCAAAGAACTTGCAGAAGAACTCGTGCTGCTGGATATCAAAGAAGGTTTTGCCGAAGGAAAAGCGCAGGATATTATGCAGTCCGCCACCCTGCTCGGATTTGATACCCGGGTTACCGGAAGCACCAACGACTATTCCAAAACTGCCGGCAGCGATGTGGTGGTAATTACTTCAGGTCTGCCGCGCAAACCCGGCATGACACGCGAAGACCTGATTGGCACCAACGCGGGCATCGTTAAAACCGTTACCGACAATATCCTGAAGTATTCACCGGATACGATCCTGATCATCATCAGCAACCCGATGGATACGATGACCTATCTGACTTTGAAGGAATCGGGATTACCAAAGGAAAGAATAATCGGCATGGGCGGTACGCTCGACAGCTCCCGGTTTTAAATATCAGCTGAGCCAACACCTGGGCTGCAGTCCGGCGGACCTCAACGCGCTGGTCATCGGCGGGCACGGAGATACGACCATGATCCCCCTGATCCGCTTTGCCACCTGGAACAGTATTCCGGTGTCCACTTTGCTCTCAGAAGAAAAACAGAAACAGATCGTTGCCGACACCATGGTGGGTGGTGCAACGCTGACGAAACTGATCGGCACTTCAGCCTGGTACGCGCCGGGCGCTGCAGGTGCTGCCCTCGTTGAAAGCATCGTCAGGGACGAAAAGAAATTATTTACCTGCTGTGTGTCTCTCAATGGAGAATATGGCGAAAAAGACATCTGCCTGGGCGTTCCCGTTACCATCGGAAAAAAAGGATGGGAGAAAATCATTCCATTCGACCTCAATACCGAAGAAAAGGCCCTTTTTGCAAAAAGCGCTGACGCGGTCAGGAGTATGAATGAAGTACTCGAAAGCTTAAAGCCTAAAGCCTAAAGCTTAAAACTGGTTTACATTTGCGAAGCCTGAAACTTTTTTTGAGTCCAAGACTTAAAAAGGTTTTAGGCTTTGAGCTTTCGGCTTCAGGCTTAAAAAGGCTTTAGGCTTTTAGCTTTAGGCTTAAAAAGGCTTTGGGCTTTAGGCTTTGAAAGGCTATTGACAAAACAGAAACTGTATATTACCTTTAGCCTTTCCCTTTCTTATATATCCTCGTATCCGGCGAAAAGTCGCGTTGAATCCAACGTTATAACACCCGTTATTCGTATGCGAGGAATGTTGATTGGCACGCTGCTTCAGTTTCTGGTTTCTGTACTTTGGGCACAGAACGACATGGCTTTTAAGGGTCATGATCCAAAAAAAGATGCCAATATCAATCCTTATTTAAACAGAGAGATCAACCCGGACAGTAACCTCTCCATCAATCCTTCTACCAACTGGAACATGAATCCCATGAAGGAAAATTCGGTGAATCCCACACAGAATTCGTCCATCAATCCCATGGTTAACCTGCAACTGAACCCTCAGTCGAATGATATATTAAATCCGGTGATCATGAAAAGCCTGCGGCCATCGAATGAAACCTGGAAAGGCCTTTTCCTTTTTAATGATTCCAATCAGCTGTTCGGATATATTTCAGTGGCGACACAGAATGTGATGCTGTCTTTTGATAACAGCGGTACCTGGAATGGATATTATGTGAAGGCGGGCAGGTTCATGTATAATTATTTTACCCTTTTCGGCGTTTGGACAGGTATGTTCCTCTGTTACGATAACCAGAGTGGATATAACCTTTTTGATAAAACAGGAAAATGGACCCATATTCATGTTAAATAAACAGTACGTAATAAATTGCCACTTAAATGCCTGCTAAGGCCTTCGCGAACCATTGAAAAAAAAAGTATGAAAAGAATTGTACTCCTCACCCTGACCTGTTCCCTGATTTGTGTAACATCGTTTTCCCAGGCACTTGAAAATAAACACGACCCCAAAATAGATATTAATCTTAGTCCGGTATCCAACAGCACCCTCAACCCGGAAAAGAATTCCTATATCAATCCGAAGTATAACTGGAACATCAACCCCATGCACAACAATGATGTGAATCCGGAATTCAACAGCAGCATCAACCCGATCAATCATTATGAATTAAATCCGGATGTAAACAAGACGCTGAATCCGATGTATCATAATGAATATCATCCCAAAGAATCCCTTCCTGGAAAGGACTGTATATATTTCAACCGCTCGGACGAACTCATCGGATATATTTCTGTCGCCACCCAGCAACTCATGCTTAGTTTCGACTGCAACAGGGTGAATGGACCGGCTTTTTTGTAAAAGCGTCACCCTGGCATATACAATCATTTTGACGTAAAGGGAGTTTGGGACGGGAAATATTTGTGTTTTGACTCGGTATTCGGATATAATCTTTTTGATAAAGGATGGCACCTGGACGGGTCAGCACATTAACTAAGAGCAGGACATTCAGGCTACCCCGCTGCTATTTGACAGGCGGTCTTTCGCGAATTTTCTGTACTACGTCGGCAGGATTAATTTTTTCCATGCATTTAAAATGCCCCAGGGGGCAGGAGTCGTAGCCTATTTTTGAACAGGGCCTGCAGCGTAGTTTCTTTATTTCCATAATATCATAGGGAAGGCTACGACCGTTAGCGGCGTTGCCCTCCAGGAAGCGGCTTCCGTAGTATGGATACATGCCAAATTCCGGAACCGTATTTCCCCACAGTGAAATGATCGGCCTTTTATAAGCTGCGGCAATATGCATCAGACCGGTGTCGTTGGTGACGACCAGCTTCGCCCGACGCACGAGATCGGCCGATTCGTTGAGGCCGAACTTTCCACAGGAATTGTAAATCTTGATCTTGTCCGCCACGGCAATCCGGTCGCCTTCATCCGCGTCTTCGAGTCCGCCCAGTAAAATAATAGGATGATCCAGCAACTCGCAAATCTTCTTCACATGATGGAGGGGATATTTTTTGGTATTCAGCGCGGCTCCGATTACTAAACCCACATAACCCGCCTGGTGAGAAGTGGGCAGATCCGACTCGTTGATGATATCCTCTTTGCCAATGAAATAGTCCAGTCCGGCCCCGTCGTTCTGAACACCAAAAGATGCCACCGTATCCATATAACGGTCCACGATATGCATGTCGGGCAGCATATTCCATTTGAAACTCGTGTACATCCATTTCTGGATATTGAGTTTATTGAAAGAAAAGGATTTCACCTTCAGTGCATCCTTCACTTTCATCGAACGGAGGTTATGATGCAGGTCTATGATATAATCGAAACTCTCTCTTTTTAATTCGGTGATAATGGTCTGCAGACTCTGTTCCAGGTAATGCACCTTATCAATATAAGGATTGGAAGCGAGGATGGAGATGTAGTTGGACTTCACCAGATAGTGAATTTCAGCACCGGGAACCTGCTGTTTCAGACACCTGATGACCGGTGTGGTCAGCACGATATCCCCGATAGAGGAAAAACGAATGATCAGAAATTTCATCAGATAAGCGTTTGCTCGAAAATTAGGCGCGAAGATAGGGATTCACTGTACGTTGGCCTCAAACCTGCCTATTGTTCGGTATAATTCAGATCCTTGTGAAAGGTTTCCTCTGTAAAATAAAACGCAGTCCATGCAATCCCCAGTACAATGATGCCGGTCGTGATTCCGCTGCGGATCAGCGACCAGCCCCAGTTTTGCTGAAACAGATTCAGGAAAAGCAGGTTCATCAGTGGCAGGGCGCCCCTTACCATATTGGGGATCGTTGTCGCCGCCGTTGCCCTCAGATTGGTTCCGAACTGCTCAGCCCCCATGATTACAAATATGGCCCAGAATCCGGTGGAGAAGCCAAGCAAGGCGCTGAAAAAATACATGATCGCATCGTTGTTATTCAGACCGGAGAAAAACAGAATTCCGGAAATGATACATAAAATATAGAATAAAAAAAGCGCTTTTTTACGACTTTTAAACCATTGGCTGATTAAGCCGGCCACCACGTCACCCATGGATATGGCGATATAGGCAAACATGATGGATCTTCCCGAATCCAGCTTGGTGCTGCCATACATGGCTTTGGCGAAATGATTGCTCTGATTAATCAGAATGCCGATTACAAACCAGCAGGGAAGTCCGATCAGAATGGCATTGAGGTATTTTTTGAAACGTTTGGCATGGGTAAAAAACATCAGGAAGTTTCCTCTTTGAACGGCTTGCTGTTTAACCTGAATAAACATGCCCGACTCTGCAATACTGATCCGGAGAACCAGCAGCAGCATACCGAGGCCGCCACCGATTTTATAACAAAAGCGCCAGTCCTTCGTAAAATGGTAAGTAAAATAAGCCGCCACTGCCCCGATCAGTCCGATGCCGGCCACCAGCGAAGTACCCATGCCTCTTTTCTCTTTCGGAAGAAGCTCTGCGACAAGCGTGATGCCCGCACCGAGTTCGCCGGCCAGTCCGAGCCCCGCAACAAAACGGCAAAGCGCATACTGGTCCACGGTATGAATGTATGCAGTCAGGAAATTAGCCGCCGAATAGAGAATAATGGATCCGAACAATACGGACAGTCTGCCTTTTTTATCGGCCAGCATACCCCAGACGATACCGCCGAGCAGCAGTCCGATCATCTGCCAGTTGAGCACCCTGCTGGAATCTGCGAGCAGACTGGATTCCGTGGCACCCGCCTGCAGCATGGATTCTTTCTTCACAATGGTAAACAACAGGAGATCGTAGATATCTACAAAATAGCCAAGAGCGGCAACGATAACCGCGAGATTAAAAATGCCGGCAGGACGTTTGGCAGCAGAGAGGCTCATCGTTAGAGATCATTCGGTTGTGAACTGGGTTTTTTTTCCAAAAAACATTTTAAATAAAACCGGGAGCGTTGTAATGAGTACAATGCCGATCACAATGACTTCCAGGTGTTTTTTCAGGTCGAAATTAAAATGATTGAGGCAGAACTGATACCCGTAATGTCCTGCAAATAACATCAGGAACACCCACGCCACGCATCCGATAATATTATAGTAAATGAATTTCCCTCTTTCCATCTGAACGATGCCGGCTACGATCGGTGCAAAAGTTCGTATGATCGGCAGAAACCGCGCAAACACGATGGCCTGCCCCCCGTGTTTTTCATAAAATGCTTTTGCATCGTACAGGTGTTTTTTCTTAAAAAAGAAATTGTCCTTTCGCTGGAAAAGATAATGACCGCTTTTTTTACCAAACCAGTACCCCACCATATTCCCGATGATTCCACAGCCGGAAACCAGGATCCACAAAATAATCAGGTTGAGAAAATCACTGCCGGTACCTCCGGAGATGAGTTTTTCGATCAGGTTCTGGCTGTAAATACCGGCAACGAATAGCAGGCTGTCACCGGGCAGGAAAAATCCGACCATGAGCCCGGTTTCTGCAAATACGATAAAGAGCATCACCCAGAGTCCGCCGTTATTGATATAAAATTCCGGATTGATCAGATCCCTGAATGTGATGGCCAGAAAAGTTTCCATATTTATTCTTTATCCCGGATTACCGTTTTTCCGTATTACCGGTCGCCAAATTAAGATATAATACCGAAACGAAAAGGGGTCTATTCTTCCAGCACGCCCTCCATTTTACAGATTACGGCAGACGCGAGACTATTGCCCACGACATTGGTGGCACTGCGTGCCATATCCAGGATCTGATCTATGCCCAATAACAGTAAGAGGCCCTGCTGGGGTATATGAAACATGGCCAGTGTGCCGGCGATAACCACGAGGGAGGCCCTGGGCACACCCGCAATGCCTTTGCTGGTCAGCATCAGCACCAGCAACATCGTGAGCTGGGTACCAAAGGAAAGATGGATATCATAAGCCTGGGCGATAAAGAGGGAAGAAAATCCCATATATAACATGCTTCCGTCCAGATTAAAAGAATATCCCAGGGGCAAGACAAAACTGACAATTTTTTTCGGACAGCCCGATTGTTCCAGTTCTTCTATGAGTCTCGGAAAAGCTGCTTCCGAGCTGGCTGTTGTAAAAGCAAGCAGAATAAGGTCTTTAATATTTCCGATAATCCGGATTGATTTTTTCCCGATCCAGATCGAACTGATGCCAATCAGCAGCAGCCACAAAAAAAGTATGCTGAGATAAAAAACAAGGATAAACTGACCGTAAGTCGTTAGAATTTCCGGGCCTTTCAAAGCGAGTATGGCGGCTACAGCCGCAAAAGCGGCCACAGGTGCAAAATGCATGATGTAGCCGGTTAGTTTGAGAATGATTTCCGCCAGGGATTCCAGGGCATGGATAATTATTTTTCCCTTTTCTCCCACAGCCGCTGTAGCGATGCCAAATAAGATAGAAAAAACAACGATCTGTAAAATTTCATTGCCCGCCATAGCCTCCACAATACTCTGCGGAAAAACATGGGTGATGAAAGTTTTGAAAGAAAGAGAAGAGGTAGCGAGTTTTTCAGTGGCCGTGGCCTCAGGTATCGGAAGATGCAGGTTATGACCCAGCCGAACGACATTCATAATAACAAGACCCAGTAAAAGCGAAAGCAGGGAGGCTCCTACGAACCAGAGCAGCGTTTTACCGCCGATTCTGCCCACCGCACGGATATCACCCAGTTTGGCTATGCCGGTAACCAGTGTGGAAAATACCAGGGGCGCAATAATCATTTTGATCAGACGCAGAAAAATATCCGTGAGAATCGACATGCCCCCCGCGAACTGATCCTTCCCTGCAGCTGAGCCTGTAAAATGCACCGTTAAGCCGGCAACAATTCCGGCTGCCATGGCTATCACAATCCACGCAGTAAGCCCCGGTTTTTTCATGCTTTAGTTTATTCTGCAAAGAATCGAATATAATCTGAATCGCAAAATGATAGATTTTTTCCGGCAAAGGAAAAAGAATACCCTTCTGGACAATATTTGCTTATTTTACGAACTTAAAATTTTACTCCCAACCCATAACTGATAAAAATGAGCTTATTTGTAAAAAAGCCTCTTGCGGGACTACTTGCCGAAGCATCGGATAAAAGTGAACACTCTTTAAAAAGAACCCTTGGGCCCGTATCCCTGGTTGGACTGGGTATCGGCGCGATTATCGGAGCCGGCCTGTTTTCCATTACCGGTTTGGCTGCGGCAAATAATGCCGGGCCCGCGATAACCATTTCCTTTATTGTCGCTGCTTTGGGTTGCGGATTTGCCGGATTGTGTTATGCCGAATTTGCTTCCATGATACCGGTGGCAGGAAGTGCATATACTTATTCCTATGCCACCATGGGTGAATTTATAGCCTGGATTATCGGATGGGACCTGGTATTGGAATATGCCGTGGGTGCGGCTACCGTAAGTATCAGCTGGAGCAGGTATCTGGTGAAATTTCTCGAAGGTTTTAATATTCATCTTCCCGGCTATCTGGCCACCGGGCCCTGGGACGGCGGCATCGTTAATTTACCCGCTGTTTTTATCGTTGTGCTGGTTAGTCTTTTATTAATCAAGGGAACACAGGAAAGTGCCCGGGTGAATGCTTTTATTGTTGTTATTAAAGTGATTGTTGTTCTGATTTTTATTTTCCTTGGATGGAAGTATATTAATTACAGCAATTACAATCCTTATATACCCCCGAATACCGGAACCTTTGGAGAATTTGGATTCAGCGGCATCATACGGGCAGCAGCCATTGTGTTTTTTGCCTATATCGGTTTTGACGCCGTCAGCACGGCGGCTCAGGAAGCCAAAAATCCAAAGAAAGACATGCCGATCGGTATCCTGGGTTCACTGGCCATCTGCACCGTGCTGTATATTTTATTTGCTCACGTGATGACGGGCGTTACAAGCTATACCACATTCCGCGGAAAAGACGGTATTGCACCTGTGGCAGTAGCAATCGAACATATGGGAAATCGGATGTCGGAGGAATTATGCATCCGGATTATCCCTGGTTGAACAGGGCTATTATTGTCGCCATTTTAGGTGGTTATTCTTCGGTAATCCTCGTTATGCTGATGGGTCAGAGCCGCGTATTTTTCAGCATGAGTAAGGACGGTCTCCTGCCCAAAATCTTTTCTCAGGTTCACACAAAATTCAGAACTCCCTTCAAGAGTAATTTTCTGTTCATGATTTTTGTGAGTCTTTTTGCGGCATTTGTGCCCGCACGTGTGGTGGGTGAAATGACCAGCATCGGCACTTTGTTCGCCTTCATCCTGGTCTGTATCGGCGTATTGGTGATGCGAAAAAACATGCCGGATGCGCCGAGAGAATTTAAAACGCCACTGGTACCGCTCGTACCCATTCTGGGTGTATTTACCTGCCTTTTCATGATGGTTTTTCTTCCACTGGATACCTGGATCCGGCTCATTGTATGGATGCTAATCGGTTTTGATGTTTATCTCTGGTATGGCATCCGGCACAGTATCCTGTCGTCCAAATTAAAGGACACGCCCGCACAGGCTAATAAAATCGGTGGTGCAGGCGGCCTGGCGCTGGCCATCTTACTGGCCGTCGTGGCCTTTGCCCATCATCATCAAACGGAAGGTTCAGATCTGGGAATATTCTATTTTTCTTTGATCTTTGCAGCTGTACATATTGTTATTTTCAGCCTGAGGCTGGCAAGAAAACCAATTAATCCTAATACTCTTTAAGTACAGATTTTATGGGTCGCATTTTTGAGGTACGTAAATCAACCATGTTCGCGCGGTGGGACAAAATGGCCAAGCAATTCTCCCGCATCGGAAAAGAAATTGCCATTTCCGTGAAAGCCGGAGGTCCTGATCCCGCAACCAATTCTTCCCTGCGCCGCTGTTTCCAGAATGCCAAGGCAGTGAATATGCCAAAAGACAGAGTCGAAGCTGCTATTAAACGGGCGATGGGAAAAGAGATGGTTAATTTTGAAGAACTGCTTTATGAAGGCTATGCACCCCATGGCGTAGCCATTCTGGTAGAAACCGCAACTGACAATCCGACCCGGACAGTGGCCAACGTACGTGCCTGCTTTAATAAGGGTAACGGCGTGCTGGGCACCAGTGGCAGTGTAAGCTTTCAGTTCAAAAAGATGGGCGTATTCAAATTAAAAGCGGAAGGGTTAAATGCCGAAGACCTGGAACTCGAACTGATTGACTTCGGACTTGAAGATCTTGGGGAATCCGTGAATGAAAACAATGAACCCATCATTGTGCTCCATACTGTTTTCAACGACTTTGGAAATATGCAGAAGGCGCTCGAGTCGAGGAATATCATTCCCCTCACTGCAGAGGCGGAATGGATCCCGACAAATACGGTTGAGCTTTCGGAAGAAGACGGACAGGAAGTATTGAAACTGGTCGACAAACTGGAACAGGATGAAGATGTGCAAAAAGTATTTCACAACCTCGCCTAACTCCCATACTTCCACACTCCCACACTTCCACACTATTCCCTCATCATCTCCCTCACCGCGTCAATGATCTCTTCCATATTCGGCTTGCTGAAATAATCTCCGTCGCTTGCGTAAGCCGGGCGATGGGCTTTGGCGGTAAGGGTTCGCGGAGCCACGTCGAGCCAGCGGTAACCACCCTGTTCTTCCATCACTTTGTTGAACATATAAGCGGCCGCGCCTCCGGGCACATCTTCGTCTATGAAAATAATCCGGTTTGTTTTCTTAAGCGAAGCCAGTATATGCTGATGTATGTCAAAAGGAAGAAGGGTTTGTACATCCACTATTTCACAATCGATGCCGAGCTCGGCCAGCTGGGCGGCCGCTTCAGCAATGATCCGCAAAGTGGAACCATAGGAAACAATGCTGATGTCCGAACCTTCCCGGATAATTTCAGGAATACCGAGTGCCACGCGATAATCGAGCAGATTGGAAGGCAGTTTTTCTTTCAGGCGATAACCGTTCAGACATTCCACCACAATTGCCGGGTCCATACCTTCAAGCAAAGTGTTGTACATACCGACAGCCTGCACCATATTTCGCGGAACGCATACATGCATGCCGCGCAGGGCGTGAACGATCATGCCCATCGGAGAACCGCTATGCCAGATGCCCTCCAGCCGGTGTCCGCGTGTGCGCACAATCAGTGGGGCAGCCTGTCGGCCTGCGGTTCTGTATTGAAGACTCGCCAGATCATCGCTCAGGGTTTGAATGGCATATAACATATAATCCAGGTACTGAATTTCTGCAATGGGACGAAGTCCCCGCATGGCAAGACCGATTCCCTGACCGATAATGGCCACTTCGCGAATTCCTGAATCTGAAATACGGCCCTTACCATATTTTAACTGCAGACCCGCAAAGCCCTGATTCACATCACCGATCTGTCCCAGGTCTTCACCAAATGCCAGCACTTTGGGATTGTGAGCAAAGAGTTCGTCAAAATATTTATTCAGGATTTCATAACCGTTCAGTATGCCCGATTCTGCATCATATTTCACCGGCACGGCCTCTATGTTTTCATACCGCTTTCTTCCTTCATGATAAAGATGGGTATTATATAAGCGTGTATTTTCCCGGCTCAGTTCCTGATAATAGCCCTGCAAAGAAGCGGAAGCGGCCGGATTTCCCGAGAGCATCAGGGCCTGGTGAAGACTATGCATCACGTCGCGGCGGTTGGGTTCGCGCAGCGATGAAAGCTGACGAAGCACGGGTTCAAGTTTTTCCTTTTTGTCGGGCACGGCCACCATCAGTTCCTTAATACCTTCCACAGACCTGCTCACCTGTTCCATAATCGGGGCCATTACTTTCTCCCAGGCACTGTTCTTACTATTACGTACAAGGTCTTTCGCAGCATTATGTATTTCATCCAGTTCCTCCGCGCTCGCGAGGGCATTATCGATGATCCATTCCTTCATTTTTTTCATCGCATCCCAGGCCCGCTCCCACTCCAGCCGCTCGGGCGATTTGTAACGTTCATGACTGCCCGAAGTGGAATGACCCTGGGGCTGTGTAAGCTCCTGCACGTGAAACAGAGCCGGGGTATGGGTGACACGTATTTTATGAAGAGCGGATTCCAAAGTTTCGCATAAGCCGGCATAGTCCCAGGCTTTTACAGGATAAATATCAATTCCGTTTGTACCTTCTTTTTTCTGAAAACCCTTCATGACTTCAGAAATGGAACCCTTGGTAGTCTGGTATTTAACGGGAACCGAAATACCATATCCATCATCCCATACAAAAATGGCCAGCGGAATCTGTAACACACCGGCGGCATTAACGATTTCCCAGAAATGCCCTTCGCTGGTAGAAGCATCTCCGATGGTACAGAAACAGATTTCATTTCCGTTTGCGGAAAGATCCTTCAGGTCGCTCAGTTCCTTAATCTGACGGAAAGCCTTTGAAGCATAGGCCAGTCCCAGGGAACGGGGTATATGCGCTGCGGTCGGCGCCAGGCCGGCTGTAAAATTTTTACGGTGAACCAGATCGAGAAACTCCCCATTTTCACCGACCAGGGGGGAAGCGAAATGCGAATTCATATTGCGGCCGGCGCTGTGCGGATCATTTAAGATGTCGGGATCGGCATAGAGCTGCGAAAAAAATTCTTCGATGGTAGAAGTGCCGAGGGCAAATCCGAGTGTCTGGTCGCGATAATACCCTGCATAAAAATCACCGGGTTTAAAAAACTTGGCGATGGCCACCTGTGGCACTTCCTTTCCGTCGCCGAATATGCCGAATTTAGCCTTACCCGTGAGCACTTCCTTGCGGCCCAGCAGACTGGCTTCCCGGCTTTCACAAACCAGCCGGTAATCCTTCAAAACCTCTTTACGGAAAAGATCGAAAGAAAGGTTTTCCAATGTGAGGGTATCGCTGGCGATAAGATTTTCCATATTTCATCCGTTTAAATGGGGGATGGCCAGGAAGCTGGTGAATAAATGGGTTAAAATTTATTGTCAAAGGTGACGTTTACTATGTAATTTTAGGAAGATTTCTGTATAATCTATGAAAAAGACCCTTTTGTTGATAATTAGTGTCCTTTTAATGGCTTCTGCCATCAGGGCGCAGACTCCCGCCTTTAAACCTCCGGTTTCGGGCAACCTTCCGAATGACGATATTCTGCAGTTGAAAGAAAGTGGATACGGCTTTGGAAAAATTCCACAGGGTCGTCCCGTGATACATAATTTCGAAATCGTAAATACGGGCAGCGAACCCCTTCTGCTCGAAAATGTTCAGGCCTCCTGTGGTTGTACCACACCGGAATGGAGCAGGGATGCGATTGCTCCGGGTGCGACAGCCGTTATTAAAGTGGGCTATAATGCCTATGCAGAGGGCCGTTTTAACAAAACAGTTACAATCTTCTACAACAACGGGCATACGAAAGCGTTATTGATTTCCGGTGAGGTATATAAACTGCCGGCAACCGCCGCCCCTGAAAACGCATCTGTTCAATTTTTAAAACAAACAAACCAGTAAAATGAAAAAAGCAGTATTGTTTTTAAGTGCTTTTATTTTTTCCCTTTCTCTTTTTGCACAGACTGCCACCACACCTGCCGCTGCACAAAAAACAGCAGCCGATGCCGTGAAGTTTACGGAAATGACTTATGATTTCGGGAAAATCAAACAGGGCGTTCCGGTTAATCACGATTTTAATTTCACCAATATAAGCAGCGGCCCGATTGTTATTGAATCTGCGATTGCCTCCTGCGGTTGCACCACCCCGGTTAAACCCGAAGGTGCGGTTCCCAAAGGAAAGGACAGCAAAATAAATGCAGGTTTCAATGCAGCCAATCCCGGCCCTTTCAATAAAACCATCACAGTTAAAGTGGCGGGTATAGATGCGCCGATCCAACTGCGCATTACCGGTGAAGTGGTTACTGCCGAAGCACCCAAGTCTTAATTTATTGTCCTCAGCATACCGGCCATTGGCCGTTCGCTGGAAATCCATAAAGTTTCTTTCCCTATTTTCATTTAGTGAAGAAAGGGAGCTCCGGAAACGGGTTTTCAGCAACGCCCAATGGCCTTTTTCTTAAGCTTAAATCTCAAAGCCTAAAACCAGTCTCCGTTTTAGTCTGAGACTTACGATTTCCAAGTTAGTTTTGGGCTTTTAGCTTTAGGCTTCAGGCTTAAAAAAGGCTTTAAGCTTTAGGCTTAAGAAGTATCTTTGGCTTACAAAACAAGCTATGCCAGATATTTCCCAGCGCGGTGTTGAAATGCCCGCTTCGCCCATCAGAAAACTCGTTCCTTTTGCAGAAGCTGCAAAAAAAAGAGGCGTGCGCGTTTTTCATCTGAATATCGGTCAGCCGGATATCGAAACGCCGCCTTCGGCCCTGGCAGCTGTGCGCAACTCAACTTTTAAAGTACTCGAATACAGTCACAGTGCAGGCAATGAATCTTACCGTCGCAAACTGGTGAAATATTATGCCGGCAAACAGATTGACGTGAACCACGAACAGATCGTTATCACTACGGGTGGATCTGAAGCCATTCTTTTTGGATTTTTAGCCTGCCTCGATACCGGCGACGAAGTGATTATTCCTGAACCCTTTTATGCCAATTATAATGGATTTGCGGTGGAAGCAGGCGTTCGGGTGGTGCCTGTTACTTCATATATTGAAACCGGATTTGCCCTTCCCTCAGCGGAAGCTTTTGAGAAAGCCATTACAAAAAAGACGAAAGCCATCATGATCTGCAATCCCAATAATCCTACCGGCTACCTGTATAGCCGTGAAGAATGGGATACCCTGAGAAAACTGGCGTTAAAATACAATCTCTATATTTTCAGTGATGAGGCCTACCGCGAATTTTGTTACGAGGGAAACCATTTCAGCGCCATGCAGCTGGAAGGCATGAACGATAACGTGGTGTTGATGGATACGATCTCAAAAAGATACAGCGCCTGCGGTGGAAGAATCGGTGCCCTGATCACCCGCAATCAGCGTTTACTCGACACCGTGATGAAGTTTGCACAGGCCAGACTGAGCCCGCCTTCATTCTCACAGATCCTGGGTGAAGCCGCCATTGATCTGCCCGAAGATTATTTTGATATTACCCGCGAAGAATACCGCCAGAGAAGGGACCTGCTGGTTAAAAGACTCAATCAAATGCCCGGTGTTTTTTGTCCCAATCCGGGTGGCGCTTTTTATGCTATGGCCCGGCTGCCCGTCCCCGATGCAGACGTGTTCTGCCAGTGGCTGCTGGAATCCTTCTCTCACGAGGGTAAGACCATCATGCTGGCACCAGCTTCCGGATTTTATGGCAGCAGCGGACTGGGAACCAGTGAAGTACGTCTGGCTTACGTGCTGAACCGGGAATCCATTGGCGAAGCTATGGACTGCCTGGAAGCCGCCCTGTCCGAATATCCCGCAAGAATTCCCGTCAAAAACAATGCCCGCACAGCCTCACATTACTAAATTTAATATATAATTAATTTTAGATTATTTACTGGATAAATTGCGGTTTTTTGTGATTTGTTCTCTATGTTTGTGAGCCCTACCCGCCAAATCAATACATTTATATTTTTTATATAGCAAGCAATCGTTAGACGCCCCCTGTTTCTACAGGGGGCTTCCTTTTTAAGCTCTTAACATATGAGGTAAAATTGTTTGACAATAGAGATAAAGCGCATTTCGGGCTGCTGAGGGTTGGCAGTTTTAAGCTTTGAGCTTTAGGCTTTAAGCTTTATAAGGCGGTTTTTTTCGGATCAGTATATTTAATAGATAAAGAAATGAAATGACGATCAGAAAAATAAGGATGCCGGTAAGCTCCTGTTTCCTGAGACTGGATAAAAGCCACAAAATAGCCACAGCGGCGAGTAGCGGAACCATCGCTCCTCCGGGCGCACGAAAAGTTTTCCCAGCAGCCTGATTGTTATAGGTTTTTCTAAGCTTCAGCGTGGACAGAACAACGCCCAGATATATGAGCAGAATCGATGCGCTGGCAAGGATGGCCAGCTGTTTAAATCCGCTGAATACGGCAAATAAAAAAGCCAGCGCGGCATAAACTATAATGGATACATGGGGGGTCAGAAACCTGGGGTGGATTTTGGCCAGTGAACGCGGCATCAGTCCGTCCCTGCCGCCTGCGTAAAGAATTCTGGGCACGGCCAGCATATCTCCCGCCAATGCGCCGAGCATGGCAATTGTGGTGGTAAAAATGATCAGAAAAATAGCCTTGCTTCCAAAAACGATACCTGCCACGTCAGCCAATGGTGAATCTTTATGGGCAGCAATATTTGCTCCGAGTATTCCCTGTGTGATCAGCTGAATGGCGATATACAAAATCATCACCAGGGAAATACCGAAAAGAAGTCCAAGTGGTACCGTACGTTTCACATTTTTGATTTCCCCTCCGTTAGCTAAAGGCGCCTCGAATCCCATGTAAGCAAAAAACAAAAGAAGAGAGGCCGATCCGATATTTTCAATGGAAGGCGCAGCGATCCATTTTAAATTAACCGGGGAAATATACCGTATACTGCAGACGACCAGGATAATCAGGGGAATGATTTTGCCGAATGCCGCAAGTTCAATGAACCGGACACTGTTTTTTACACTTCGGATATTTACCATGGCGAGACCTCCGAATACGATTAAAAAAAACAGAAACCTGAACAGGCTCTGATCCAGAAAAGGAAAAAAATACTTCATTGTGTCCGCAAGCGCGTTGGCCGCCGCCGCATCGGTCAGCACACTGGCTCCAAACCAGTAGATATTGTTGGCTAAAAACCCTGCATAGGGACCAAATGCATGTTCCACATAAGTATAAGGGCCTCCGCTGATGGTGGTTTTGCTACCCAGTTCGGCAAAACACAGCGCGATTAAAAAAACGAGAACCCCGCAAACCAGGTAGGCCAGAATAGCCACTGCACCCAGGCTCTCGGCGACGATTGCCGGGATCACAAAAATACCGGTTCCCACCATTAAATTGAGGATCGCCAGCGTGAGCGCCCGCACCCCGATTTCGCGCTTGAAATTTTCCTTTCCTGAAATCGGGAGCATGCACGCGTGTTTGTAGTCCAATATAACAACTATATATTAACTACGACGCTTTAAAAGAGCTTTCTGGCCTTGTTCAGAATAATCATGTCAATTCGTCCTAAATTTATTTCTTAAAATAAAAAAACAAGAAAAAACTAAAACCCGATTCGCCCCTATCAGCAACCAGCAGAATGTAATCCAGGACTAAATATGCTTCCATGAATTGATACAAGGCATTTTAGCGGCCTATCTAGGGGCAGACCTATAAAAACTATCTCAGCCGATAAGAGTCAAAAAAACCGGCTGAAAATCCCTTTAATTAACATTGTAAAAAATTGGGAGAGTTGAAATGAAGTCTTTCCTGTTTTTGCGAAAACGGTTTCCCCATATATTCGGAACGGCTTCGATATTTCTTCCGGATTCCTACCTTATTTCTTCGGAAAACCTTCGGGAAACCTTCGGAAAATAGCCTGAAACTCCCGAAGAACTCCTGAAGAATCCGCGAAGACTTCGCGAATTTATGGCGATCGAATATGGCCCAAATAGCGAAGAAAATCCGAAGGATTCGAAAGTTTTTCCCAGATTGGGAATCACTAAAAAAACGAGCGACAAATTGTCATTTTTCTCCTTTTTTGGTTCTTTTTTTGGTCAGTTATAGGGCTTTTTTTGCAGGAGTACCCAGCCAAACCGGGTATTTACGTCACACGGATCATCCAAAAAAACTACCCCCGGCGGGGTCTTTAATCTTGTACAAAGGACCATGCAGCTATCGAACCTAAATTATGAAGATATTGTGAACCTGGATTCCTTTATAAAGCAGAATCTGGCTGAACTGAAACACATTTGAACTACGCCTCTTCCCCTTCGCGAACCTAGTTCAGAAACCTTTTGAACTGCCATTTAAGAAGCCCTCAAGCAGTCAGGACCGGGGATACTATCGGGGGTGTATGGTCGTTGGGGCGCCATTCGTGGGGTGGGCACCTCAATACATCTATAAATCGACCTTCTATATCGTGAATAAACTGCAAGTAAACTCCCGCAAACATTCACACCACAATATCTCCGGGCCCCTGAATGCCCTGGTGAAAAGTCGAATACACACCAGTCACATTTTATAAGATTGGCCGGATAGCCATTGTAAGAGGGGAGTCTCCAACGATTTTTTTTGATGCATCAATCCAGAACCAGCATATTCCACCAACCATGAGTAAAGCAACCATTAAATATTGAGGGGCTTCATAATTATGGGTCAGGTCCACGATTTTTCCAAACATCATGGACATTAGAAACGAACCCGACTGTCCGAAGAAGTTCATAAAGCCGGTAATGGTGGAAACCCGGTCACCCCCTATGTCAATGCAGGTTGAAAAACAGGTCAATACAATAAAAAGCAGACAGAAATTGGCCAGAACAAAACCAATGGTCACCGGAACCGGGTTCATGGCCTGTGACGAAAAAAAAACAGCCATCACCATGACCCCAAAAGAAATGGCCGCAACCGCTTTACGCGTGAATTTCGTTCCTTTCATAATAATCAGCCGGTCGCTGACTATGCCAAATAAAAAAGCAGCCAAAATGCCAATAGAAAAAACAAGCGTGGTGGTCGTTTTCATCTGTTGTTCAGAAAAATGTTTTCCTTCCTGCAAATAAGTCGGCAGCCAGGCACTAAAAAAATAGTTGGCCCACTGAATGGTGAAATAAGAGAGAAACAAAGCCCAAAGCATAGGATTTGCTAACAACGTTTTCCACGCGAAGGGGTAATTGCGTTTTGTGTAATTGCGATTTTTCTCAATCAATTCCTTTTCCTCCTGCGATATTCCTTTCATTTCACCGGGATGATTCCGGAACCATAACCAACATACCAAAACCCAAATGAGTCCCAGCGATCCATTAATATAAAAAGGCATGCGCCATCCATAGGCTGCTGCGATAGGAACTACGATCAATGGCGCGAGGGCAGCTCCTGTGGGCGCTCCCATACCCAACCAGGACATACCCCTGGATGTTTCCGTCCTTGGAACCCAGCGGGAAATGACACCACAACTATTCGGATAAGCGCCAGCCTCTCCCATGCCAAATAGAAACCGGACGACAATCAGACTGGTGAGACCGTTTACTGCACCGGTCAGGGCAGTGAAAACGGACCACATGATCACCATCCGCAACAGCACTTTTCGCTGCCCGATCCGGTCACCCAAAAATCCTGATGGAATTTCAAAAAGGGCATAAGCCAGGACAAAAGCACTGAGAGCCCAGCCAAACTGGGTATTGCTCAAATGAAAAGCCGCTTTTATCCTAACCCCTAAAAGCGAGATGGTGATCCTGTCCAGATAAGTAATCAGGATCAGGAAATATAAAAGGATCATTACCCGGTGCCGGAAGGAAAATTTAATGGGAGGGGCTTTAAGTCGTTAAAATCCGAAAGTAAACTATTGAAATCAAATTACTTCCTTCCACCGGATCACCCAAAAAAGAAAAAGACCCCAAAAGGAGTCTTCAAAAATGTAGCGAGGAGCAGACTTGAACTGCCGACCTTCGGGTTATGAATCCGATGCTCTAACCAGCTGAGCTACCTCGCCAGCGGGCTGCAAAACTAGTTGTTTTTTGTTTTTATTCCTTGCGAAAAGCGAACTCTTTTGATAGTCGTACTTTGATCGGCGATAAACCATACACGATAAACGATTTACGATTCCTTCGAGAACCGCAGTCCTTATCTTCTGGTCGAAACAGCCAGGGCCGGACTAATATGCCGGATCATTTCTTCGGTCATGTCTTTCAGATCGAAAGCGGCTTTCCAGCCCCAGTCGCGCGCGGCTACTGAATCGTCTATCGATTCGGGCCAGCTGTCGGCGATAGCCTGACGAAAATCGGGCTGGTATTCAATCCGGAAACCGGGTATACCTTTTTTAATTTCAGCCGCTATTTCCTCCGGCGTGAAACTGATGCCTGCCAGGTTGTAAGCGGTTCGTACAGAAATTTTGGCCGCCGGCGCTTCCATGAGTTCGATGGTGGCCCTGACGGCATCATCCATATACATCATGGGTAAACGTTGCCCTGCGCGTAAAAAACAGGGGTAGACCTCCCCGCGAATGGCGGAGTGAAAAATTTCTATGGCGTAGTCGGTGGTACCGCCGCCGGGTAGTGTCTTGTAGCTGATCAGACCGGGATAGCGGATACTTCGTATGTCCACTCCGTAACGTTCAAAATAATAATGGCACCACTGTTCGCCGGATAACTTACTGATTCCGTAAACAGTGGAAGGTGCGGCATAGGCTTCCTGAGGGCAGTTTTTTTTGGGCGCATCTTTTCCGAATACGGCTATGCTGCTGGGCCAGAATACTTTTTGCACGCCTTCCTCCCTGGCTACTTCCAGGGTATGAATGAGGCTCTGCATATTGAGATGCCAGGCAAGCATGGGATTTTTTTCACCCGCCGCGGAGAGCATGGCTACCAGTAAATAGATGGTTTTAATTTCATGCCTTCGCACCTGCACACGAAGGATTTCCTTGTCCATGATATCAAGGGGAAGAAAGGGTCCGGTGCCCTTCAGCAGATCGGCTTCCCGCTTGAGATCGGCGGCAATCACCGTGTCGCCGCCATATCGCTGTCTCAGCGCCAGCGTGAGTTCCGTCCCAATCTGACCGGAAGCACCGATTACCAGTATTTTATTCAAAATAAAATTTTTTCGGTTGAAGGGTAAAACTGATGCGTTGAAGGGAGAATGAATTTACTCCCGGTATTAATCGAGTGCGATGGAAAATTTTTGTGTTGAAGGTGGCAGGCACTGCTGATCATTGCAAACCATAAATTCAACAGAACCAGAGAAATTGGTTTTGGCACTGGTTTTCAATTTAACCCGCTGTACAAAATCCACTTTCCCGCTAAAGTATTTTACATCCACATTGAAAACGGATTCATGTTTCTGCACCAGGTTTCCGTTTTCCTTCACCGCGCCATCGAGTGTATACAGCGGGTTTTTTGTAAAGCTGAATTTTGTCGGAACGGGACCTCCATCCGGAGTAAACTGGGAATAAGTATGCCAGGGACTGTTGATATCCACCTGGAAATGCAATTCGTACTCGTTACCAGAGATTTTTTTAGCGGAATAGGTCCAGTTATAAGGTTTGCCCTGAGCCTGGGCGGAATAGCTGAAAAAAGCTATCGAGGCCAGCATGAGAATTCTTTTCATAATCAAATGTAGTAATTCGTATGCTGGCCGGGAAAGGCAGTATTAAAAATTATTCATAAAAAGGATGAGCGCGACCTGCAACTCCGGCATGCCGCAATTAACAAAGAAGTGCAGGGCATCAGGCAGTGCGGTGACGGAGATAAAAGCCTACCGCGATAGCTGCAGTAAAACCGATGGTCACCAGGGTATTCCAGAATTTGGTGTTTTTCTGCACCCGGAGAGCATCGTCGTGGCAGATCATCTCTTCCCTGATTTCCCGGGAATAGCCCCCCTTGGCCATGAATCCGATTCCCTTATGGGTGATTTCCATTTCAAGGCCATCGGGACCCACAAAACAGCGAATCAGACCGTCTTCAAACAGAATCTCCTGAAGGCTGTGGAGCTCATCGCCAAAGAATTCACCGTAACGATCATAAAATCCCGACACAGGAATGGCCGGTGTGTCTTCGAATTCGTGCATTAAAAGGGAGAGTAAACCGTCTAATTTTTCATCCTGGCCTGAAGTCTTGCGAGTTAACTGCATCGATTGATCTGTTTTATACATATGTAAATCAATTCATAGGTATGGATCACAGATCGCAGGACCGTTAAAACATTAGCCGAATAATGCTTGCAGGAAATTGCGGAACCAGCTTTTCGCTTAACATAAAAGTAAAAATTATTTGATGAAAACAAAATAATTTTCAAATGATTCCTATAATAAAAACGGCAGGGACGAAGATCAGCTCTCAGAACAGGTCCTCATGAACCCAGGCGCTGACTGATCCCGCCCGGACAAGAAAGTTCCCGCAGCCATTTTCATCCAATTGAACGGTGGCAGTATGATTCTGCAGATAATCCCTGAAAGCCTTGCCTGCATGGCGTTTGCCCATATCCATGGTCTTAAATCCCTCCTGGTCGTTGCTTAGCAAAACCGCTATTCCCGGATGTTCATCATCGCCACACCGCGTCCATCCGATGCAGCTGGCATGATCGAAATAGTCCCGCTGTTCACCATAGGCAAACAAAGCCCTGGCCCGGATGAGTTCTTCCAGTTTATTCACTTTTTCAAGGAAAATCTCATGATCCTGACCGTCTTTGCCCTTGTCCACATAGTGTGCGCCATACAAATCGGGGTAGAAAATACAGGGATAACCTTCCTGGCGCAAAAGAATAAGTGCATACGCAAGCGGCTTAAATGCCGGCTCCACAGGCGCTTCCAATGCCTGCAGGGGCTGGGTATCATGATTTGAAACCAATGTAACGGCAAGCATGGGCTTTTGTAACAACAGGCTGTTTTCAAATATGCAGCTCATATTAAATGCCTTCCCTTCTTTAGATGCCCTGTGAAAATTGTTTTGCAGGGGAGCATCGAAAAGATGCACTCTTTCTTCTGTCACTTCAATATATTTCAGCATGCTGTCCAGATTGCCCGGAGTCCAGTATTCTGCCACGGCAAATAAGTCGTGACGAATATCCGTCCTAAGGAAATCAATCCACTCATTGATAAAATAAGGAGTGATATGTTTTACGGCGTCGAGCCGTACCCCATCATACTGCAGCACGTCATGCAGCCACCTGGCCCATTGTTTAAATTCTTCTCTTACGGCAGGATTTCTAAATTCGACATCTGCATACATCAAATAATCGAAATTGCCTTTTTCATTGTCCAGTACATTCTCCCAGCCTTCGCCGTACTCGTTGTTAACGATACTGAATATGGCCGTTTCCTTTGTGTTGGCGGCATAGTCGATTCCGGAGAAGCACCGGAAGTCCCATATAAATTTGGAATACTTTCCCTTTCTTCCGGGAAATGTGAATTTGGTGAAGGCTTCAATTTCGAGCGGATCACTGATAAATTCATTTCTGTTTTCCGGATCCACTTTTCTTACGATCACTTTTTCTGTTTCGTCTGCACCACCCATATGGTTCATTACCGCATCAATATATATCGACACACCGCTGGCATGGAGGGCTGTTGCTGCCTCTTCGAGCTCCTTTTTTGTTCCGTACTTGGTACGGACCGAGTTCTTCTGATCGAATTCGCCGAGATCATATATATCATAGACGTCATATCCTACAGAAACCGCGCCTGCGCTGGCTTTTCCTGCGGGAGGTATCCAGCAGGCCGTTATACCCAGTTCGCTGAATTTCCTGGCATCTCTTTTCAACTGATTCCAAAGCTGACCGTCATCCGGGATATACCAGTGAAAGGACTGAAGCAGTGTTCCGTTTCTCATTTTTTATCTTCTATTTTTTTATTGTGTCTGATCACGTCCCAGTATTCTTTTCCGTACCCTACTAAAATTTCGGATCCTGCGGGAATATCCCGAATAGCGTCGATATACACTTTCAGTCCCACGGATTCATATGCGGCATTATTGGTCAGACCAGATTTTCTGCCAATACCCCTTGCATCATTTGCGTAACGCCCGAGGGCTTTGACATAAGTAAATGCATCGAGTACATGCCTGCGGCTGATATAGTATATATAACCATTTGTGCCTGCGCGATGATCCACTTCCTTCCAGGTGGTCATTTTTCCTTTGTATTCAACGATGCGTTCACCCTTACGAATAGCCCTGCGCGTAAATAAACCCATACCGCCCATGGGGATTTCAGACTTGCGAACATATAACTGCTTGGAAAGATAAGCCATAATGATAAGGGGTTGAGGCATCTGCCCGGAGAACTTTTAAAATATAAATTATCGTGCCAGGGAATCTCTGCAACTAATACCTGTAGAGCAGGTTGTTCATCATTCGGTTTAGCTTTGATTTTATTTTATGGGACAGGGATCTGAGTTCGGAACATTTGATTTCTTCAAACTGCCGGTTTTTGCAAATCATCATGAACTGATAATCATCTTTCACCCATATACTGTGCGTTTGAAAGTTATGGATATAAAGGCCATACTTAAAAAGAATACCAGACAGTTTATCCAGATAAACGGCTTCATCCACCACCTGAAGCTGTTCCGGGTGGTGTATCCTGTCGTATTCTATATAATGCGGATTGGGAATATTCACCAGGAGCCTGCTTTGTTCGCTCATATGTCCGCTGATTGTTTTAAAGAGCAAATCGTGTTCATCCAGCGGAATATGTTCAATCACATCGAACAGTGTAATGAAGTCATAAGACGCCTGATCCGGCTGATAGTGCAGGATATCGCTTACTCTGAATTGTATATTTTTCCGTTGTATTCTGCTTTTGGCCAGCGCAATCGATTCGGGACTAATATCTACTGCTTCCACCCTTCCATTTCTTACAATCCTCGACAATAAGTAGCTGAAGGCTCCGATACCACAGCCCAGTTCCAGGACTGTTGAGCGGCTGTTCAAACCGAGTTCTTTTGACTTTTCGAATAAAAAAAATATTCTTTCATTCAGAGCGGATTTTGCCTGGCGCTGTACGTACTGATCGTAAAATGCACTTATTTTTTCTTTGTCCATCGGAATAGTGAAAACGCGTGAGCAGATTTTTTAAACCCGCATATCATCGGTCTGCCAGTTGACTATCCGTTTTTTTATTTCTGTTCCGGAAAGATTTTCCTTCTGTGCGCGATCTATCAAAGTTAACAGTTCATCATCAGAAGCAAACCGAAGGGCGGCGAGCTGACTGAAGGTCAGTCGCGCTTCCTGAGGCTCGAATCGTTTGCCGGTAAGAATGAAATAGCGGAGGCGCAATTCGAGTCTCACAATACGATTCTGATTTCCGAGGGCATAATGCTGCCGCATCATAAACGCCAGCCAGCCAATAAAAAAAAAGCAGGTAATAATCGCCAGCCAGACCATTTTTTCTGAGGGGATATGATTGAGTGCGTATACCGATGCGATGAGCGCGATCAGCAAAAGGGGATAGAAAATAAAATGATGTGCAGGATAATACCTGACGTGATTGGAAAAATTTTGCTTGGGCATGGAATAATTATTTGTGATTCAACATATCAGGGGTTGTCCTCATCGGGTCTGGGCCTGACAATAAAACGCAGCGACTGATCCTTATTTAGATAAGCTACCGTCCAGTTATAGAGCGTTTTAAATCGGTTGCGATAACTGATCAGGGAGATCAGATGTACAAAAAGCCACATGAACCAGGCAATGAATCCTTTAAAGTGAATATGACCCGGCAAATCCGCCACGGCTTTATTTCTTCCTATAATGGCCATCGTGCCCAGGTCCTTGTATTTAAAAGGCCTCAGCGGCTTACCGTCCACGAGGGCCTTTAAATTAACAGCAAGCAATTTGGCCTGCTGAATAGAAACCTGTGCCAGTTGCGGATGACCCGCAGGATAATCTTTTTCGTGGGTCTGCAAAGCTGTATCACCTATGGCAAAAATATCTTCCAGACCGACTACTCTGTTGCAGGGATCGCAGATCATTCGACGGCCCCTTCCGTAACAGGAAGCCGGAATACCAGGAAATTCCATGGCCGTTACCCCGGCTGTCCAGATCAGATTCTTTGTGTCTATTTTTTCACCTGTAGAAAGAACAACTTCATCATTTACAAAATCTTTTACCTGGGTCTTCAGTTTTATGATCACGCCCATTTTTATGAGCGCATCGTAAGTGTCTTTTTGCGATGCCGGGCTCATGGGAGCCAGCAGGTGTTCTCCACCATCCACCAGATAAATCTCGCCGCCGGATCCCTTCAATTCAGGATAATCTTTGGAAATGCTGTGTTTACGAAGATCTGCCAGCATGCCGGATACTTCAACACCTGTGGGACCGCCCCCGGCAACCACAACGGTCAGTAATTTTTTTCTCTGTAACGGATCTTTGGTAATGGTGGCCAGCTCTATTCTCTTCAGGAGCGTATTTCGCATTTCCAATGCATCACTCACGTTCTTCATGGGAATCCCGTGCTTTCTTATGTTTTCCATGCCGAAATAATTCGACTCGGCACCTGTAGCGAACACAAGGTAGTCGTACGATACCTGTCCATCATTGAGTTGAACGCTGTGAGCCGCCGGATTTACGGAGGTCAGTTCGCCCAGGCGAAAGTGAATATTTGAATATTTTCTGAATAATTTCCTGAACGGGTAACTGATATTGGAATTTTCGAGAAAGCCCGTGGCGACCTGATAAATCAGCGGAGGAAAAAAATTATAGTTATTCTTGTCGACCAGTGTGATATCATAATCGGGGTCATTTTTTAAATGCAGTGCCAGATTTACGCCGCCAAATCCTCCTCCGATGATCACCAGTTTTTTTGCCTGTTTTTTCACCTTCTCCGTATTACCCATAAAGCAAAATTACTTCATAAAGTCTACTCATTGCTACCAATCCCGGAGTTTATGGATTGTTTCATAGTGATCTTTAGAATTAGAGCTTCAAGCTTTGAGCATCAGGCTTTACGCTTAAAATGTGGATTTATTTTCGCACGGGACCAAGAGGCAGAACCACCCGTCCATAGACTTCATTCAGCAGGTTGGCTATACCGGTATACACAGCCGATGCGCCACAAATAATTCCTTCGTACCCGGCGAAGTGGCTGATGGATTCATTTTTTGTGGCATTGCCGGCAGCCAGGAGAAAAAACAGAATCGTAAGGGATCCAAATACGAACTGCAGGGCTTTATTTAACTGAAGTGTTCCAAAAAAAAGCAACAGGGTAAAAATGCCCCAGAGGATCAGGTAGGAGACAAAAGCATTTCTGGGCGTGGGACTGATCCAGCCCCATTTACCCATAAAAATGAGCGCTACCAGGGAGATCCAGAAAAACCCGTAAGAAATAAAAGCTGTCATGCCGAAGGTATTATTCTTCTTAAATTCCAGGATTCCGGCGATCACCTGGGCCATACCGCCGTAAAACAATCCCATGGCGAGGATCATTGAATTCATTTCATAGAATCCGGCATTATGCAGATTTAATAATATGGTGGTCATTCCGAATCCGAACAAACCCAGTGGCGCCGGATTGGCGAGACTGTCTTTTGGCGAAACAGCAGCAGACTCTGTAGGCATATGGCAGATTTTAAGGGATCGTTCGTTAAATGTACCAACTTTTCGCAATACCGGCGAAGTACGGGAGCGCAGGAGTACAGGAGTACAGGAGTACAGGAGTACAGGAGTACAGGAGTACAGGTGATTAGTGATTTCACTACTGTACTCCTGTACTCCCATACTTTCCTCATACTTTCCTCAAACTTTCCTCATACTTTCCAAACTCAGACTTCGCGCAGGCTGCGAATTGGATTCACCATCCCGGATTTCACGCCCTGTATGCAGAGGGTAAGCAGGGCCAGTAGGCCGGAAAGACAGCCGGCGGCCAGGAATATTCCGATATGTAACGGGATACGATATGCGAAGTCTGACAGCCACCTGTTCATGATCAGCCAGGACAAGGGCAGGGCAATACAGGCGGCAATGGCAATCAGTTTTAAATAGCTTCCAGAGAGAAGTTTTACAATACTGAACAACGAAGCGCCCAATACTTTACGTATGCCGATTTCCTTTGTAAGCTGTCTGGCGGTGAAACTTACCAGGCCAAACAGGCCTACCAGCGACAAAACCATAGCCAGAATAGTAAACACCAGGGCCAGATAGCCCTGTTTTTCTTCCGCCAGATACTGCCGGGCGAAATTCTGATCGAGGAAATGATATTCCGTCTGATTCCCCGGGTCAAAACTTTTATAGGTCTTGCTCAGATAAGCCATCGCCTCCGTTGTTTTTCCTTTTGCAAGACGCACATATAAATTATCCTGTTCTTTGGTATTAGGAGGTAATACCAGCACCAGGGGTTCCATTTTATGTTGAAAAGAATAGGTGTGAAAATCGTTGATCACACCCACCACCGTTTTCGGTTCTGCATCCCTGCTGTTTATGGATATCATTTTTTTACCCAGAGGGTTCGTCCAGCCCAGTTCCTTAACCAATGTTTCATTAACGAGCACGGACCCGGTCTGATCGCCAATTATCTTATCGGAAAAATTCCGCCCCTCCTTTAACCCGATCTGCATGGCAGACAGATAGTCTGCATCAACAATCAATTCCTGAACCGCCTTGGTTTGGGTTGACATGGCCATCTGGTTATTCTGATAATAATAACCCAGCGTTCCCAGATCATTGTTTCCGATCGGGTTACCCGCCACGGCCACAGCTTCAATCAGGGGATTCTGCAAAAGCTTTGTTTTAATCACAGGTATCTGAGCGCGCAGACTTTTGTTATCAATATGAAAAGTTACCATCTGCTCTTTGTTGAAACCCAGATCTGCGTGATTCACATATTTCATTTGGCCATAAATAACGAAAGAGGCGGAGATCATAAAAACGGTGATTACAAACTGGAGAGTGAGCAGCGATTTTCTGAAAAATACGGTACCACCCATTTTTCCTGTATTCCCTTTCAATGCGGGAATAGTTTGAAAACGCGCCAGGATCAACGCCGGGTACACACCACTGACAATGCCTACCAGGGCTGAAAACAAAACAATAAAAGAAAGGCTTTGAAAATACCCAAAACGCCAGAGGGAAAGATTTTTCCCGGTAAGCTGATTGAATGCGGGCATGGACAATCTTACAAGTACGAGCGCCATCAAACCGGCGATAACGGTAACCAGAGCAGCTTCTGTAATAAAAAGGGCAGCCAGTTGTGCCTTACCCGAACCCAGGGTTTTGCGAATTCCAATTTCTTTTACCCTTGCTGAAGCCCGGGCAGTTGCCAGATTAATGTAGTTAACGATAGCGATGAAAAGTATGAGCAGGGCAATAGCGGTAAAAATGTAAATTTTGCTGAGATTGCTGTTGGGGCTGATTTCATAATCCAGGCTGGACTGCAAATGGATACTGAGCAGAGGCTGCAGCTCAAGCCGGTATTGAGTTGCATGCATTTCATTCTGAATATGGGAACGCACATAGGCAGGCAGCTGAGTATTCAGGCTCTTTAACGACCCGGGTGTTTTCAGTAACAGATAGGTATAGATTGAAGCATTCTGCCATGCGCCGGTGAAATCGGCGGGCAGCGGACGAACAGCCGAAAAACGCAGGTGGCTGTTCTCCGGAATGTCGCGGATTACAGCTGAAACGCGGGAGGGCGTTCCTCCGGGATAAACGACCATCTCATTGATATAACTGTCGCGCGAACCGAAGATCGTATGCGCCAGACTTTCTGTAAGAACAATGGATTGCGGGTCACTTAAAGCTGTGGCAGGAGATCCTTCCAGGAAATCATAACTGAAAATTCGAAAGAGTGACGGATCGGAGGAGATGATATCATTCACTTTAATGGCACTGTTGCCGGTTGAGATCAGATCACCACCTTCGGCGTCAATACGCACAGCATCTTCTATCTGCGGGAAATTTTGTTTCAGAGCGGGTGCAAATGGTGCAGAGGTCAAAGCAATATTCAGATTGCCGCCGTCCCATGACTGATGCTGAACCACCCTCACTATCCGGTCGGCTTTTTCATTGAACCTGTCAAAACTCAATTCATCTTTTATGTATAAGAAGATGAGCCAGCAGGCTGCGAGACTGACCGCCAGTCCGGCTATATTGATGATGGAATATATTTTATGCCTTTTCAGATTCCGATAGGCCGTGAGCAGATTGTTGGTCAGCATGATAACAAATTTAAACTTTCTGTTTCATGGAATGCCAAACAGGTGCCATAAAGGACAGGGCCTGAAAACCAATCACTTAAACTTTAGCAATAAGAACACTGTTCCATACTGATACAATGTTTGTTCGTTACCGGTCAGTATTTAATCCATTTCGCTCAACTCCAGCCAGCGGTATTCCTTGGATTGAAGGCTTTCAGAAACTGCGGTAAAACGTTGTGACAGCTGCTGGATAACATCAAAATTGGAACTTGCGTCGTGCAGTTTTTCAGTGATTTGCTCTTTTTCCCTGTTCAAATCGCTGATTTCTTTTTCCAGGATTTCCAATTCCTTTTTTTCTTTATAGGAGAGTTTGGGTTTAACGGAAACGGCGGCCGTCACTTCTTTTATAACAGGGGGAGCGGCAACGGGCTTCGTGGCCGTGTTTTCCCTACTGTTTTCCGTTTTTAGCCATTGCTGGTACAATCCATAGTTGCCAGGGAAGTCTCGTATCACGCCCCCACCTTCAAATACGAAAAGATGTTCCACCATCCGGTCCATAAAATAACGGTCGTGCGAAACCATCACCAGGCAACCCTGGAAATCCAGCAGGAAGTTTTCCAGCACGGCCAGGGTGGGCAGATCCAGATCGTTAGTCGGTTCATCCAATATCAGGAAATTCGGATTTTTAAACAGTATCGAAAGTAAAAAAAGCCTGCGCTTTTCTCCGCCACTGAGTGAGGATATATAAGTGAATTGTTTATCGGGTGGGAATAAAAACAGTTTAAGGAATTCGCCTGCGCTCAGGGAACTTCCATCGGCAAGAGGGAAATTCTCTGCAATATTTTTCACATATTCTATGACCCGTACATCGTCTTTGATAACGAGTCCGGTTTGTGAGTAGTTTCCAAACACAATGGTTTCTCCGATATTGATTTTTCCGCTGTCTGCGGGTTCAAGGCCCTGCAGCATATTCAGAAAAGTCGTTTTACCTGCCCCGTTCTTTCCTACAACTCCAATACGGTCGCCGCGTTTGAAAGTATAATCGAATCCTTTCAGAATCACTTTATCGCCAAAACTTTTACTGACTTTTTTGAATTCCGCAATTTTGCCACCCAGTCGGCTCATTTTCATTTGCAGCATCAGGCTTTGCTCATCCAGATTTTGCTTTGCCTTGGTTTCCACCACATAAAAAGCATCCTGTCGGCTTTTGGACTTGGTGGTTCTTGCTTTAGGCTGCTTGCGCATCCATTCGAGTTCTTTACGATAGAGATTTTTTGCTTTGTCAATACTCGCCAGGTCCGATTCGATACGCATGGATTTTTTCTCCAGATAGTTTTCATAGTCTCCCTTATAAGTAAATAAATCACTGCGGTCCATTTCCCAGATCTCGTTGCAAACATTGTCCAGGAAATATCTGTCATGCGACACAACCAGTAAAGTAATACTCTGCTGATTCAGGTAGTTCTCCAGCCATTCCACCATTTCAATATCGAGATGATTGGTTGGTTCATCCATGATCAGGAAAGCGTCCTTGCTGCCGAAACTGATATCAATCAGGGTACGGGCAAGAGCCACTCTTTTTCTTTGACCCCCGCTTAGTGTTTTGACCGGCTGAATGAGGTGATCAATATTGAGGCGACTGAAAATTTGTTTTATTTTGGCATCAAAATCCCAGGCATTGAGATGATCCATCTGTTCGATGGCATCCATGAGTGCATCGGTATCTTCGGTTTCGCTGGCCGCTTCAAAGGATTTGACGGCGGTGGTTAACGGGTTGGGATGGTGGAAGATATTATCGAGTAGGGAAAGCTCTTCCTGGAACTGGGGCTCCTGCTCAAAAAAGACCACATTGATGTCTTTTGATATCCACAATTTGCCGGCCTCTGCCTTTTCCTTTCCGGCCAGAATCTTCAGCAGGGTGGTTTTCCCTGTACCATTTTTTGCGATAAGGGCGATTTTATCGCCTGATTCGATATGAAAGGAAATACTGTCAAAAAGCGGCTTGATTCCATAAGATTTACCCAATCCCTCGGCAGATACATAATGCATTTCGCAAAGATAATTGAAACGGGCCGCCTTCCCTAACTAAGGAGTTCTTCTGATCCCTTCGGCCATGCGTTTTGCAACGAAAAGGTTACCGGCATCGTTCAGATGAACGCCATCGACTGTCAGGAGTCCTTTTTCAAGATTTGCTGTATTGTTTTCCTTTTCATAGGTTTCAAAGTCCGCCCGCAGGTCCACCAGGGTCAGTTGCTGATCAGCTGCTATTTTTCTTATGATGCCGGAATATTTATTCAAATCGCCGTCCTGTTCATTGCTATAGTCGTTTTTCTCGCCGATGGTTGCCGGTGTGCAGACTATAATCTTTGCATGAACGGCTTTTAATTTCTTAATCATAGCCAGGTAAAAACGCTCATATTTATCGGCATCGGTACCTGTGCCCATTTTTTTGTGCCAAACGTCGTTTACCCCCACCCAGATCACCACGATATCCGGTGACTGAGCGATGACGTCTTCTTCCATCCGTAAATACAGATCATATACTTTGTTTCCGCCAACGCCCGCGCCCAGGAGTTCATAATTCTTTAAGCCCGCAGGATTCAGGAGACTATCGGCAACCGTAATATATCCACGTGGTTTAACGCCCGCTTCGGTAATGGAGTCGCCAAAAAAAATCACCCTAATTTTTTTTGGCGGCATAAAGGAAAAACTGATCAGCGTCAAAAACAGCAGTACTGATGTTTTCAAATTGCTCATATCCATCGTTTAATTCATTCGGTGCAGGCGGAAGCGACCGGACGACTACTTAAAGATAACACGGGAGGAGATAAATGAATACAAATGACTAATTTCAATTTTAAATTTGTACGCATGCCAGGCACTAAAATTACAGTTAACGATAACGGATCTCTGAAAATAGAAGGTGATTTCGAACTGGTAGATAAGACCGGAACAGCCTACGATCTGGCAGGGAGGGAAATTATCTCCGTTTGCCGTTGCGGACTTTCTAAAAACAAACCCTTCTGTGATGGCTCGCATAAAAATCACTTCGAGCACAATGCCGTTGCTTTTGCCCTGCCACCGAAGAAAACGGTTTAAGGGCAATACGCAAAAAAGTGAATTATTCGAAACGATTAATTAGTAAGTTGGCTCAATTTATTGATAAGATATTGTGACAATGGTTTGCTATAAATCCTGATCTCGTCAATTGCACCTGTAAAGTTATATGGGAAGGTCGTATTTTCAGTTTTCCCAATATACAAATCATTCGAATTGACGTTAAAACCAAAAGGACATACTCTGGTTGATGTCAAACCGCCATTTATATATAATTTACTAACAAAACCATCATATGTATATACCACTGTATTCCAGTCACCGTTGTGAATAAAGAAGGAAGACGAGTCGACAATAGTGGCATTTGCCCCATCTCCATAAAAGCCCATAAAGATTTCTTTTGTAGTATCTAAAGGTGTAGAAATATCAAACGAAACTGGATGCACCCTTAGTCCATAAACGCCAGAAGCCTGATCGGCTGGACCTTTCATTAGAATTTCATTTCCCCAGGCAAGTCCGGTATAGAATCCGTCTAATCGGACGATTGCCTGTATCAATGTAATTTGCGAAGGGCTGAGCGATGTGCTGTTAGCTGCACGCATATATGAACCTCCTGAAAATTTATATGCGTTTCCAGCGCGGCCAAATCTGTCGCTCGTGACTATGGCATTGTTAAATATGATGTTATTACCATTGCCGCTGCTATCATTCAGGTTACCATTGTTGAAGTTATAATATGCAACGAGCCTGTAATTCAGATTAGATAAAGTATCAATGATAGTGTCGTTAACGATTTTGATCGTTGTGTCGTGAACGGTTTTAATCGTCGTATCATGCTCCGTTACTGTCTTAGTACAAGACATCTGCGGCAAACTCATAAATAAAAATATCAGGATAGCTGTAAGTGAACTTAATAAGCGACCGATAACTTGCATTTCCGACTCATTTTAGGGGTGAAAGTATAATTTCTATATAAATACCATGAAATATAAATATAGAGCAAACAATTTAAATCGCTTAAAAACAACTAGGTGTTTACACTTAGATTAAAAAATAAAAAGGCGGACTATTTATTAAAAGGGTATTGGCTGACCGTTATTTCTTCCTAATATAAACAAATTCAGCAAAACCCAGAATATCCCAAAAAATATTCCCAATTAATTTCTTGCCGCGAATCCATTGACCAAGAATTCTAACAGGGGCTGTAAGCATAAAATATATATTTCTCCGCACACCTCCTTTTAATACTTGGCAACCTGTTCTTTCAAATAGAGTAGTTAACTCTTTTACCGAATAAATTCTTACATGAGACAAGTCATCGTAGAAATTTAATGTTCCATACATTGAAGGCAGTTTGGTACTTTTTATTCCCGGATACTCTATGTACATATAGCCACCCGATTTCAATTTTTCAATTAATTTTTCAATTACTTGATCGCCGTTGGGCAAGTGTTCAATTACATGAACAATCCAAATACCGTCATAATATTCATCAGGAATAACTTGAAAATCCAATTTTGTGAGATCCATTTCATAGAAACTCTTCATTACCATAAAATCGGCGTCGTTATTATTATAGTCTTTATTCAAGTCGACCCCGGAATATTCGCATGAGGGAAAAAGAGAAACAGTTTTCGTTGCGGAATGGTTTCCAACTCCAACGTCAAGTAACTTAAAAGCTTTATTGCCAAATGATTTTTTTAAATAAATAAACTTTGAATTCCGCCCTTCTAGAAATCTCTTTATCGCAAGTTGTGAATTGCTCATCATTTTTATATAAATCCTTGAAAATATACCTAGTATAGAAAGTCTTATGAATATTTGCCTGTAATTTAACCTTTATTTTTTCAGGTTACAGTTCTTCTAAAGCCAGCCAGGCATAGTCCGCTATTCCGCATATCTTTTTTTGAACCCATAGGGGCAATGCCTGCAACCGCTGCGGCAGCAGTATCCGCGGGAGAGCAGATAGAATTCGGTAAAAACCCTGTATTCTTCTTCATTATAATAGTGGACACCCTCTGTCAGATCCCCTCCCCTGCCCGGAAAGGGATACTCTTTTTCTTTTTCAACCATCTGATCCAAAACCAGCAGGCAATCCTTGCAGAGGCAGCCATAAAAAGTCTTCGATAAAAAGGTTTTGGTGTCGTTACTCAAAGAAATGGAAGAACAGCTACAGGCAGAGATATTATCTGCATTGCAGACAAAAGTTTTTTTACAGCGGGGACAGGCTTTTTCTTTTTCAGCCATTTTATTGGTAACCTTTTGCCTGCAGATCAAATAATTCGGCATACTTACCCTGCCTGCCGATCAGTTCCAGATGGGTTCCGGATTCAATGAGTTCGCCTCTCTGAAGAACCAGTATACGGTCAGCCATTCTCACGGTGGAAAAACGATGGGAGATCAGCACCGCTGTCTTGCCCTTGGTAAGTTCTGCAAAACGTTCAAACACTTCATATTCAGCCCTCGCATCGAGGGCTGAGGTAGGCTCGTCCAAAATAAGTACCTGGGCCTGTCGCATATAGGCTCTCGCCAGTGCCACTTTCTGCCACTCTCCTCCCGAAAGTTCAACACCGTCCTGGAATTTTTTTCCCAGCATCTGGTCATATCCCATGGAGAAACGGCTGATCAGTTCTGACGCGAGACTCTGTTCTGCTGCCGATCTGATCAACGCTTCGTTTCCCTTCTGGGTAATATTTCCAACCGCGATATTATCTGAAACGCTCATCTGATATCGCAGATAGTCCTGAAATATGATCCCGATATTCAGTCTCAGGCTGGAGAGATCATATCTTCTCAGATCCACGCCATCGAGCAGTATTCTTCCTTCCGTGGGCTCATACAGGCGGGCGAGCAGTTTAACAAGCGTTGTTTTACCCGCTCCGTTTTCCCCAACCAGGGCGATTTTCTCACCTGCCCCGAGAGAAAAATTTAAATGCCGGGACGCCCATTTTTCTGCCTGCTGATACCGGAACCCCACATCCTGAAATTCAAAACCTTTGCGAATGGGGTTGGGAAAAGGGATCGGATTTTTCGATTGCACAATTTTTGGTCTGATATCGAAAAACTCAAAGAAATCGCTGAGATAAATCGCTCCCTGCGACACTGCGGTAAAACGTGAAAGCACATTTTCCATCAGCGATTTTAGCTGTCTGAATGATCCGGCCAGAAACGTTAATTGGCCGATACTGATTTTACCGGAAATAGTTTGCAGTATAATATAAATATAGGCGACATAATATCCGAGGTCTCCGATAAGTGTAAACAAAGCTCCCCAGATGGACCTGTTGACATTGATACTCCGGTTCGTAAAATAAAACTTATCGGAGAGCATCCGGAATTTGTCAATAATGAACCCTGACAGGTCGAAGATTTTTACCTCTTTGGCTGTTTCATCACTGGCGCCCAAAAAGCGAAGGTAATCAAGTTCCCTGCGTTCGGGTGTCTGTCGCCTGCTCAACGCATAAGTCTGGTTATTAAAATAAGCTTCTCCTAAAAAAGAAGGGAGGATAGAGAAAAATAATAATCCGATCAGCCAGGGATTAAAAGCAATCAGTCCAGCTGCAAAAAATCCCATGGTAATGAGGTCCTGAACCTGACTGAGAACCTGCGATAATAGAACGGTACGACCCGTAGTTTGCTGTCGCGCCCGCTCCAGTTTATCATAAAAAACGGGATCCTCAAATTGCTCCAGATCCAGTATCGCTGCATGTTTCATGATACGAACAGAAGTGAGTTTGGCGAACAGGTCGCCCAGCATACTGTCGAGCAGAAAAATGGTTCTTCCGAGCGCGTCATTCAGAAGGGCAAGAATAAACTCAATGCCGATCAGGGTCCAGAGGTAATGTGTGGAAGAATGGCCCTGGTGGCGATTCATCAAAACCACTTCGTCTATAATCAGCTTGCCCACATAAAGAACGCCAACCGGAATGGCAGACCTCAATATGCGGATCCCGGCATTCAGTCCGGTCATCCAGGGACTTGCATCCCAAACCAGCCTGAAAAATGAGGGCAGGTTTCGCAGCGCAGACATGCGCTCTTTCCATCCGGGCTTACTTTGATTTACTGCCATTCTTAAAAAGCAAATTACGTCATAAAGCCTAAAGCTTAATGCAGAAAGCCTGATGCTTGTAATGCAAATTCCCTACCGTTTGTTTCGGCCGGCTAAATTAATTCTCAAATCAGTTACTTTGGGCTTTAGGCTTTTGGCTTTCGACGGGTTTAGACGGAACAGATACTGAATAAATGTTTTCACCGGTATAACTGATTACGGTCACCTGCAGCTGATTTTCGGAGACAGAAAAATTCATGAATCCATTGACAGCGCGTGCGAAAATACCGCCTTCGGGATGAACAACCGTTTTCGAAAGTTCAGAACCTGCACCCGATACAAAGTAAGAAGTGAAACCTGGAGGTTTTATATATTGCAGATTGTGATCGTGCCCGCAGATATAGGCGTTCACATGATACTTTTCAAATATGGGTTGGAAAACTGTTTTCATTTCCATTGTTTCTTTCGCTTTCATTCTTCCGCCACCCGTATACACGGGATGATGACCAAACACAAATTTCCATTTAGTTTGCGGTGGGGCATCCTTCAGGGTTTTTTCCAGCCAGATTCTTTGAGCCGCAGTATCCTGTCCCCTTACCTGGTGTTTGTCGCTTTCATAATATTCCGACAAAAAAGGTGTGGTATCAATAAACACCAGTAAAATGGCCTGCGTGGTATCATCACCTATATAAACGATTTTCGAATAATACCTGGACGGCATATTCCATTTCCGGTCCACGGCCGTATAGTCAATTTCAGCCTGAGGATCCCCGCGATAGTCATGATTGCCCAGCACGATATACCAATCCGTCTGCAGTGAATGGGCTTTGTAAATGTCTTCATAAGAAGCCAGCCAGTTGTGATCGTGTATGCTGCGAACACCATTGGGATAAAAATTATCCCCGGTGGAAACAATAAATTCAGGTTTGAATTTCTTTGCAATGACACCCATTTCCCGGGCCACTTCTTTCTGATGATCTTCCCCGTTGCGCCCCCAGTCGCCAAAAACCATAAAGCGGAGCACTTTGGGCTTGATTTCATTAACCGGCTCATATTCCTGCTTTTCTGTTTTCTGTGACACAGACGTTTCTGCCAGGAAAAGAAGGAGAAGACAGGTCAGAAAGGAGCGCATGGTTATTGTCTTTGGGGAATTCGCAAACGGGCAGGGGCAAAAAAATAATGGATGGTATATAGCAATAAGACACAGTTAAAATGTTCAACCATTTCTTATTTATCTATAAACCATCCACCAAAAGGCGTTCAGTGTTACGTGAGAACCGGACTAAGTCAAAGCTTAGTAACGATTACGGTCACGATTGTATCCACCACCACCACCGCCACGGCTTCCACCACCACCACCACGGGATCCACCGCCGCCGGGGTTTTTATCTTCAGCAACTTTTACAGTAAGCGTTCTTCCTTCCAGGCTTGTGCCGTCGAGGGCCTTAATGGCTTTCTCTGCTTCTTCATTACTTGAAAATTCTACAAATCCGAAACCACGACTTTTGTGGGTTTCTCTGTCTAAAATAACTTTTGCTGAACCAACGGTACCGTATGGCTCGAACAATTCTTGCAATTCTGAATCACTAACGGCGAAAGGCAGACCGGCTACAAAGATTTTCATTCCAAAACATTTTAATAGCCGACAAGATACCACATTAGTTTAGTACGGCGGTTTATTGCGTCGTTTTTTTTGGAATAAACCGCTGATTTGTTCAAAATAAGTCATTTACAAGGGTTCTTCCTCCATTTTATGAGGAAAACCACGGTCCTGAAGTAGGGTTCAGGGTAGTTTTCTTCATTTATTGAGTCCGGAATCAGGTAAGGGAAAGGGGAATCCTTAACTCATAGCGCGAACCCTGACCGGGCACGCTGGTGATCGTGAACAGGCTGTTTATACGGCCAGCCCTTTTTTTCATATTTTGAAAGCCATGACCCTTCTTTATGAACAGGTGATCGAATCCAATTCCATTATCCTGAAGGCTGATCATCACTTCGCCGGCTTCTGTTTTCTGTATTTTCAATCTTACCTTTTTAGCCCTTGCATGTTTCATGCAATTGCTCATGGCTTCCTTGAAAATCATCATAATATTCCGGTTATAATTTCCCGGCAGTTTCAGATTCCCGGAATCTTCCAGCTCGTTTTCGAATTGAAAACAGATACCTGTATCCTGAAAAACATCCACGCCAAGACTTTCCAGCCGGTGGCCTATTTCTTTTATCAGATCACTTTCCGGATTCAATGCCCAGAGAATATCTCTAGTTCCCTGATAAAGGCCACTGACATTTTCCTTTATCTGGTTAATGATTCTTTTTTCTTCATTGTGGCCCGCGCCCAGCTTGGTCTGCAGCACATCGGTGAGAATCTGGATTCGCGTCAGGCTATTCCCCACTTCATCATGAAAATCCTCTGATGCGGTTTGCCGTACCTTAATATTTTCCTCCCTTTTTACTTCTTCAATATGATGCAGACGATGCATGCGAATGCGCATCCTGAACCACTGAATCCACAAAATAATTCCCATTAACAATACCAGCATCAGGAACCTGAAATACAGGGTTTGGTAAAAAGCTGCCTTAATGGTGAAGGAGTAGGCAATATTTTCCTTCGAATAACCTGCAGCTTCCAGCCACGCTCTTGCCCTGAATGTATAATGTCCTGGAGGCAGGGAAGGGTATACGACAAAATGATTAGGCGTTAATGCTGAAAAGTTTTTTTCCATACCCTCCAGCTGATACTGGTATAATATGGATTCGCTGTGCAAAAAACTTGGACAGCGAAAGGAAAAAGTCAGATGATTTTCATTGTGTGCCAGCGTGAGATCCCTGGGTATGCCATACCAGTTATTTTCCAGCGTGGTATAATGTCCGGGTGAAATGGCTCTGGAATTAACCTGAACGGTCTGCAAAACGACGGGAGGTAAATAATTTGACTTTCCGCCCGAATCAGGAAAAAATTTAAACAGGCCGGCTACCGTTCCGAACCATAAATTATGTTCATTGTCGAAAATGGCGGCTCCCTGATTCGATTCTGCAGAAGAAATATCACCGGGTATGGAAAGATTAAAAATTTGCACAGAACCGGTTACGGTATCCATCTGTAACCGGTTTATTCCTCTTCCCGTGCCCAGCCAGATTTGATTTTTATGGTCGGTCACCACGCTATAAATAAAATCAGAATTTAGTCCGTTACGCGTAGTGAATTGCCGGCATTGGCCATTCCCGGGTTCATAAATAATAAACCCTTTATTCGAAGTGGCCAGCAGATAATATTTTCCCAGTAGGGCAAAAGCCATAAAACCGGTCTTTTTCATGAGGGGATTATCTGTTTTCCGAACAATGAAATTCTTTGAGATGATATAAAGGCCATCTTCGGTGCCGGCAAGAACAGAATCTCCCGGCAATCCCAGAATATGGCTTGTATACAGATTAAGAACAGGAGTCGTTTTAGCATCCGGCGAAACATAGGAGAGGTTCCTGCAACTGGCAACCCAAAATCCTCCCGTATTGTCGGGTACCACCGACATCACACATTTGTTTATCTCTCCCAACGGAATTCTGTTCACCTTGCCATCGGGCTTTCTTAAATACAATCCGTTTTTCGTTTGCACATAAATTCCTTTTGAACCGGCAGAGTAGAGGCCGTTGATAAAAAGAAATCCCGGGTCATCGGGTGTCATTTTTACCGGATGAATATTTTTACTATTGTAGGTAAACAATCCCGCACCCTCAGCACCAAAGTAGATACTGTTCTGATTTTCGATCATGGGCATGATGTTCGTTCCGCGCGCCGCATTAAACTGATCATAGATCAGAAAGGACTGAAAAGAATATCTGAAAGCGCCAGTTCCGTTTGTTCCAAACCACAGGTTGGATTCATGGTCTTCAAAAATGGCGCTCGTATGACTGCCCTCATATCCATTGGCCGAATTAAAAACGGTAAATGCTGAATCCGCGTACTGATATAGTCCGGTTCCACAGGCCAGCCAGAACCTGTTGGAAGCGTCCTGAAAAAAACAGGTGATCCTGCCCATTTTACCAGAGGGCACCAGGCTGCTGACAACTCCATTTTCTTCCGTGAGTATCTGGTTTTCGGTTAAAATATATATCCGGTTTTCGTTCCTTCGATCAAAAACAAATCTGTTTTGCTCGCCAGTTTCCGTTCCGGGTGGCCAGGAAATTTTCAATTGCCATTTTCCATTTTCCAACCTGTAAATTCCCCTGCCGCGAACAGCCGCCCAGAGAACACCCTGTTTGTCGGTTTTTATAAAACTTACCCATTCATCTGTTTCGGTGACGGTATTTAATAAAGGACTGTCTCCGGCTTCCATCCGGTAAATCCGGTTTCCGGACAAAACGAAAATATGGCGGGAGCTGTCTTCCTGCATTGCATTCACCACATTGTCTTTCATAGAGTCGGACATCCGGATGCTCTTAAACACCGAACCGTTGAACTTCGAAATTCCGTAGGTGGTCCCAATCCAGATATTGGAAGCATGATCTGCAAGGATGGAATTGGCATAATTACTGATCAGTCCGTCTGTTTCACTATAGTTTGTAAATGATTTTCCATCGAAGCGTGAAATGCCACCCAGAGTGCAAAACCACAGATTATCAAAGGCATCCTGCGTGATGGCAGAAATCTGCGACTGGATCAGACCCTGCTGCACATTATAATTCTGGAAATGGAATTTTTGGGCAAACAATATGCCCGGCAAAAAGAAACACAAAAAAAATATCTGCTTCAGGCCTTTTTGCATGCTGTTAATATAATAAGAATCGGGCAGGCTATGAACCGATTTGGGTGCAAGCTCCAAAAATGAGGAGATAAATTAACTTTAAGTGTATTTTTCATTCATAAATCCCCCGTTTCGGGGGAGCCGCATCTACCGGAAATCATGGAAATTTATAAAAATTAATAACCTGATGGAGGAAAACACCGTTCGCATCGTTATCGTGGAAGACGACAAGGTCATCCGGGAAGGTTACCGCTTTTTAATAGGTGAAAAGCAGGGTTACCATGTGGTGAACGCGTATTCGACGGCTGAACAGGCCATCAAAAAGATAACCGAAGACATGCCTGACCTCGTCATGCTGGATGTGGGACTGCCGGGTATGTCGGGCATCGAAGCCATTCCTAAAATAAAAGCAGTTTCAGCAGATATACGCATACTGGTATGTACTGTTCACGATACGGAGGAGATCATCTTTAAAGCGCTGACCAACGGCGCGTCTGGCTACCTCACGAAAAACAGCTCTGCTGTAAAAATCATGGAATCCATTCGGGAGATTATGCAGGGAGGCGCATCGATGAGCGCCAATGTGGCCCAGCTGGTAATCCGTTCCTTCAGGCGAAATTCACATTCGCCGCTGTCCAAGCGGGAGACGCAGATTCTGGAAGAAATTGCAAAGGGCAAAAACCGTCGGATTATAGCCGACGAATTATTTATTGACAATGAAACAGTAAAGAGTCATATCAAAAATATCTACGCCAAACTGAATGTTCATTCCAAAGCCGATGCCATAAGAACGGCAAAAGAAAACAAACTCATTTAAAAAAGCAGATGGTAGAAACCACCCGCGGTCACATGAGAAAATAAAACGATTACCCGACGACCCAGGAAGAGTCTTCCAGTATATCTTCAAATAAAGAGTCCGATGGCTCATTACTACCCTGCGTTACCCATTTCTTAAAATCCTGCATTCTCATCTGGTTGATGAACACCCTTTCTTTCGTTGCCGGAAACAGTTCAACCTCGATTCTTCCGGCAACACATAGTTTGAATTTGCGCAGTGATTCAATATGAACCAGGTATTTTTTGTTGATGCGATAAAAGTCACCCGGATTTAATGCCAGTGTAAGTTCCCTGAGGGATCTGGGAATCGGATAATGTATTCCCTTGAGCCGGTCTACCATATAACAGGATTTGTTCTCTAAATAGAAATAGGCGATCTCATCTGTTTTAAATAACAGGTATTCATTAGCCCTCCGTATAATAATTCGTCTGTACTGACTTTTTGGATTTGTGCTCATCGGGCATGGTATTGATTGCAGATTAAAATTAGAAAGGATGTTTGCCTAAAAATAATTTCTCCAATAAATACCGCCGCCGGGGGGATAAAATAAATAACCCCGGATTTTCATCCGGGGTTATTTGCAGAGATAAAAACAGCATGCTATTTTAAATGCGCACGTAACATCCAGGCGATCTTTTCGTGCTTTTCCATGAGGCCCGTAACGAAATCGCTGGTGCCCGCATCTTTATGGGCTTCATCAAATTCCTTCACGTTACCCCTGATAAATGAAATAATACTTTCGTGATCGCCTAAAAGGTTCTTAATGAGATCCTGACTGTTATTTCCTCCTTTAAGCTGTTCGGTTAAGTGAGTCAGCTTGATAAAATCATTCAGAGTGGCTGGCGCGTAATGACCGAGCTGCCGGATGCGTTCTGCAACAGAATCCACAATTTCCTGCGACTGTTCATAGAGCTCTTCAAAATACAGATGAACAGAATGGAAATCCGGCCCTTCAAGATTCCAGTGCGCATTCAGTGTCTTTGTATATAATACAAATTCGTCTGCCAGCAACTTGCCCAATTGTTCAGCTATTATTTTTCTGTTCGCTTCCGAAATACCAATACTTGTTTTCATTTTATATTTTTAATGTTGACTTATCCCTGAATAACGAATAATGCAGCATAAAGTTAACCTATGCTGCATTACACACAAATCCTTTTACTGGACGGGATGGGGGAAACAGATGTATTTATAGAGGCTGTACCGCCCCCTCTTCGTTTAAAAACTCCTCGAATTCCGGCCTCTTAGGATCGGGACCGTATGGATTGGGACCGGTTGTGCCTTCGGTGCAGGCAAGTATCAGGTTGTAAATGGGTATAAGAATGAACCATCCGCTTTTATTTACGTCATGCATTCTGCGAACCGCTACGGCAATTGACGGTACGAGCATGGAAAGAATGTAGACAAAATAAAGGAGCCAAAAATGTAAAGCACTAGTGATCAGTATGGCTGCAATAGCAAAAATGAAAACAAACAGCCGGAACATCCAGTATTCCTTTCTTCTTGCCCTGCCTTCAAAAACTGCATACTTTTTTAAAACCGTTAAGAACCATTTCATAATAGCGCATTTTTAGGGTTAACTAATAGAGAACAATAAGCTAACGAATTTAAATGGAATGCATTTTACATTGCACCGGAAATATATTTATAATCGACTGTTTGATAGCGGACTAAGTGTAAATACTTAGACCCGCTGCGGACCCGCGCATTTGATTAACTTCGCGCTATGTCCGAATCGTTTACCCTCCGCTTTTTATATCAGGGGATTCAAAGGGAAGTGGAATGTACTTTTCGGGCCAGTTCATATACCTATCAGTTTTTATGTGTTATAGATGGTCAGGAGATGATTCTTGAGAAAGATGACGAAGGGAAATTGAGGGCGCTGGCTGCCGATCCTTTCTCCGCAAAAAAGAACCGTCCCGACCCTGCCCTGGTGACCGCTATGATGGAAGAATTGGAGAACATTTTGAATTAACCCCGTTTATACAATGAATCGAATGGAAGAGAGCCCGGATTTTCCTGTTTATGCCGATGTGGAAGCCGTATTTAAACAGCGTAAAACAACTGATGAAAAAATTCAGATGATTGCCAGCTGTACAATGAATGGGAAAACAGACCGCAGTGTATGGATCGAAGTGCCGACTGTTTTATATAACGGGTACAAAGGGAGGGTAAAGATTATTGAGTTCAATGTGAAGAACGGTCTTCTGGAAGTTTTGAAAGTGCAGAAGGCCTGACCTGTATGGCTACCTGGTTATTCAATCAGGGAGTCTATTTTTTTTGCCAGCAGACGATCCTTGTCTGTAACCCTGTTTCCGGCATCATGAGTGGAGAGCCGGATTTCTAACTGGTTATAAGTATTTGTCCATGTAGGATGATGATCCATTTTTTCAGCTTCCAGAGCCACCCGCGTCATAAATGCAAAAGTCTCCGAAAAGTTTTTGAATTTAAATTCCCTGTAAAGCGTATTATCCTGTTCTTTCCACACAGTCTGTCAGATAAATCTCCAGTAACTGTATACTTCGTCAAAATGCAAATTGGTATCAGGCCAGTGATCCATATCAAAGCCGGGAGCTTTTTCCAGCAGATCCTTGCTCTGGTCAAAGGTAAAGCGCTTGTTTGGCGTGTCTATTTTGAGCAGTCTCAGCGGAATGGCAAAATACTTCACACCCATGCCCAGAAAACCGCCGAATTCTATAACAAAATAATCAATCCGGCCGGTTTCCATATCCAGCATAATATCTTTAATCTCACCCAGATGCTCCCCCGCCGGATTAACTACTTTTGTTCCTGTAAGTGTGGAAGCCGTCAGATACCTTCCTTTCTGATTGGGTAACAAAGGCCCCTGATTTTCGCCCGACAAATTATCTTTTTCCAACAGCTGTTCTTTCTCGTTTAATTTTACATCCATTCCCTTTGTTTTAACTGCTAAGCCAAGTTAAACTAAAATAATCATGCCAGTGAACCATTCATCCGGAAACGAAAGGGGGTTTTTATTCCCCACTCAGAGGATTTTCGGTGCAATTTTTGATTTCTTTAGGCTCAGAAGCGGAATAAAGTTTTTATTTTTGCAGCCTAAGTAATTGATACTTACCTAATCATCCTAAATATTGGAGTAAACCGGATGGAATACAAAAACTGGTATATGACTTGCAAATGGTATTATGGTTTTTCATAGGATATTGGATTTTAACATGGGCTGGATTTCTATCCTGGCCCTTTTTTTTTACATCCGCTTACAATTGCTCTTTAAAACACTCAATAAATACAAAATGAAGAAAGTTAGTTTTTTCGGAATGATGATGATCAGCCTGATTTTAAGTCAACATGCATTTTCCCAATCCAAAACTATGGCAACCAATACGACCAATCCTGTACAGGTTGGGAGCATGACGCTTAATTTGGGAGTAGGATTTGGTGCAGGATACCGATATGGAACCTATGGTACTCCCTTTGGATTTAAGGTGGCGGCCGAATATGGCATGTGGGAAGCGGGACCAGGTGTTATCACGATAGGACCGGAACTGGGTGGTTCATTCTCGGGCGAAAGCAGGGACGGGTATTCATATAAGAACAGCAGCTTCGTTGTTGCCGGAAGGGCAGCCTGGCATTATGGCTGGAACGTACCCAACCTCGATACTTACGGAGGCTTCGCTGTGGGAATTGGATTCAACCACTATGACTACGGAAATGGTACCAATAACAATCCCTTCCCCTATTTCGGAGGATTCGTGGGTGCCTCTTACTATATCACACCTACTTTTGGATTCAATTCCGAAGTGGGATATGACATCACCAATTTTCAGGTGGGTGTCGTGTTTAAATTGCAATAATTTATTTGTAAAAAAATCCGCCCTTTTGAAATAGGCGGATTTTTTTATTTGATGCCCGTTAATTCGTCTTCTACTGAAGCAGTCTGTTGTTTTACTATCCTGCCGGCTTCCCTGACAAGTTGCAGAAATTCGGCCCGATATCCTTCGGAATCCGTACCCAATGCATTTTTTCCGATGGAATAGGCAGATGAAAAGCTTGCCTTTTGTTTGAATTCAGAGTTTTTCAATACCATTCCAAATTCAGCCACAGCAGAAACAAACCGGAAATTCGCTGAGTTGGCTGTCTGCAAAGCAATCTGATCCGGCAGACTGTATATAATGAGTTTGCTCGTCTCTCCGTCAGGCTTTTTGTACCGGAATTTTATTGTCATTATATCATTTGCATATGCTTGTGCCACGGGCTTCATTTTTTCCTGGTATTTGAGTAAATCTACCTTTTCGGCGAATTCATTTTTTACACCCACGGGTATAATTTCATAAAGGGCCGTTACGGTATGCCCGCTACCGAGTTCGCCGGCATCTTTAGCATCGTTATTGAAATCCTCCTTATTCAGCATCCGGTTTTCATAACCAATGAGTCGGTACGACTGCACTTTTGCCGGATTGAATTCGATCTGTAGTTTTACATCTTTCGCGATTGTAAATAACGTGCCTCCGAATTCGTTCACCAGTACTTTTCTGGCTTCAGTTTCATTATCTATATAGGAATGATTTCCGTTTCCTTTATCGGCCAGTTTTTCCATTTTGCTGTCCTTGTAATTTCCCATCCCATAACCCAGCACGGTCAGGAATACACCGGTCTTTTTTTCTTTTTCTATGATCCTTTCCAGATCAGAGTCGCTACTCGGACCTACATTGAAATCACCGTCCGTGCAAAGTATCACCCGGTTGTTGCCCCCCTTTACAAAATTTTGTTCGGCGACCAGATAAGCCAGCTGGATTCCCGCACCGCCTGCTGTGGACCCTCCCGCCTCGAGGCGGTCTATCGCGTCTTTGATTTTCATTTTATCGGCACCTGATGTGGATGGCATTACGAGGCCCGCATTGCCTGCATAAACAACCAGGGAAACCCTATCCTGCTCACGAAGCTGATCGACCAGCATTTTGAGTGACCGTTGAACCAATGGCAGTTTTTCAGGCTCCATCATGGAACCCGAGACATCTATCAGGAATACCAGATTGGACGGCGGCAGACTTTCCATGGGTATCTTTCTACCCTGCAGTCCGATCATTACCAGTTTATGCGTGGGACTCCAGGCGCAGGTACCTATTTCCGTATTTATGGAAAACGGATCATCACCTGTTGGCTGTGGATATTCATAGTGAAAGTAGTTGATCAGTTCTTCAATACGTACCGCACCTTCGGGAGGTGCCTCGCCCTGTTCCAGAAATCGCCGGACATTACTGTAAGAACCTCCATCCACGTCGATGGAAAAGGTGGACAGTGGATTTTCAACCGGGGAAAGAAAACGATTCTCCACGATCCCGTCATATTCTTCCGTATTAAAATCTGAATCTCTTTTATCCCGCCGCCCTTTTTTTCCTGACTGCGGAGAAGCTTTATTATATCTTCTTTTATCGATATGGCGAACGGGAGCTGACAAGTCCATACCAGATGCCTTCCCGGCAAGCGGCTCAACATACCTGACATCTGCTTCAGATTCCTTATTTTTTGAATATCCGATTACCACCACTTCGTTCAGCGGGGTGACGGATGGCCTCAGTATAATATGGATTGTGTTTTCGTTTTCTTTGATCCTGTACTCCAGTTTTTCGTAATCCACCAGGGTGAAAACAAGTACCGCGTTTTTTTTAGATGGCTGCAATGAAAAATGGCCAATTTCATCTGTCCGGGTACCTTCATAAACAACACCCTGACCCCCTTTCTCGACAATAAAAACGCCCGAAAGCGGGTTCCCAAGGCTGTCTTCTACTGTTCCCGAAATGTTTATTTCCGTGAAAGGACGGAACGCAATCAGGGCAATCGCCATGACGAAACAAGCTGTTAATATTTGTCGCATAGTGGTATGTTTTCATTTCAGATGCAGCCGGTTTCCCGATTACACATGCTTTCGCCGTTTATTTTAATTATTTTTCCGTTGACTTTTAAATCCATTCGTTTGTCATTTATAAGGGAATACGCGTATTCGGGCAAGGATGATCAGGAGCTGGTTGCTCTCTACAGGCAAGACGGAGACATTCGGGTGCTGGCGGAATTATTTCAGCGCTATATGGATCTTCTATATGCCGTTTGTCTGAAATACCTGAAGGATCCCGAAGCATCCCGTGATGCGGTGATGGAAATATTTGAGGAATTGATACCCAAACTTGCCAGGCATGAAGTCACTCATTTTAAAGGCTGGCTTTATACGCTGGCCAGAAATTATTGCCTCATGCAACTGAGGTCTCGGAAAATCAAGATCGTTTCGCAGGAAGCAGAACTTGTGCAATCGGAGGAAAACTGGCATCTCAACAGCATATTTGAAAAGGAAGAGCAACTGAATCAGTTATCAAAATGCATGGACCTTTTGTCGCCGGACCAAAAGAAAACGGTCGAATTATTTTATTTGCAGGAGAAATCTTATAAAGAAATTGCTATGATAACACAAACAGAGTGGAATGCGGTCCGTAGTCTGATTCAAAATGCCAGACGAAATTTAAAAAATTGTATGGATAAAAATATACTACCCGATGATTAATTCGGAACATATACGTAAATATCTGGACGGCGAACTTTCTCCGCAGGAAATGCAGGCTTTAGAAAAAGCGGCATTGGAGGACCCCTTTCTGGCTGACGCTATTGACGGAATAACGGAAAGCAGAACTCACCCTGTACCCTTCGAAGTTGCGGTAAGCGAACTTCAAAAAAAGCTGGCAGAACGCGTGATGCAAAAAGAGAAAAAGAAAGCGATCCCCTGGATAAGAGGCCACTGGCGGGCAGCCGCATCTGTATTTCTGGTTGTAACCCTGGCTGCAGTTACTATTACCCTGATAAACAGAAATTCACAAAGACGGGTCATCGCAAAGAAGAACAGCACAGACAGTATAAAAGAGCAGGCGGTCATTGCGCCTTCAGTCATTCAAACAGATTCCGGCAGCACTATCGTAAATTCAGCAGAATCAGCCAGCATAAATTATACAGAGCCTGTCATAAAAAGAGGCCGGCTCCGGGCCGGGCAGAAAAAATCTATCCCGGAAGCTGAAGAAACGGGCGAAACGGATCGCTCATCAGCAAAACAGCAAACCGTAGCAACGGCCCCGGTCGTACTGGCTGAATCGGAAAAATCCGCTGCTGGCAAGAAGGATTTACCTGATTCCATTATGCCCGAAAAAGATCGTCTTTCAGCAGTCCCTCCGGTACAAGACGGACTGAAATCGAAGGCGGCCGGGCTCGAAATCGTTTCTTCCGGGAAAAAGAAACCGGAACATTTTATTCAGGGGCAGGTTCTGGACGAAAAAGGAAAACCGGTAAACGGGGCGGCAGTATCGCTGGCGAAAGCGAAAGATGGTACAATCACAGATCCGGAAGGATATTTCAGACTTTATGTAAAAAAACAGGACTCAGCGTTTCATTTGCAGATACAGTCTGTTGGGTATAATTCCATTTCTGCGTTTTGGAATCGCGACAGCACTTCGAATATCTACCGACTGCAGCCGTCTTCGACCTCACTCAATGAGGTGGTTGTTATTGGCTATGGCAGTAAAAAAAGCGACGACGAAGTGACGGACGACGTGATAATAAATGATCATGTGGCTGCGAGCAGGAAATCTGCAGAAAATAAAAAAGTAGAACCCCGGATGGGATGGGAAGCTTTCAATCAGTATATCAGCAAAAACAAAAATATTCAGACATCAGATTCCCTGCTGAAAGGTGTGGAGATTATTTCTTTTGAAGTGGATCAAAAAGGCAGTCTCTCATCATTCAGGATTCTTCAGTCCGTTTCTCCGGCGCATGATATGGAAATAATCAAACTCATTCGTTCCGTTTCATGGAAAATACTTAAAGGGAAAAGACAGCGGCGCATAATTTCCGTTGAGTATAATTAAAAAGGCCCGCATCGGGGAACCGATGCAGGGCCTGTTCTCATTGATTAAACCGTAAACCACTAACGAACTGCTAAAAAATCGTTCTTGCTAAAAAATCGTTCTTGCTAAAAAATCGTTCTATTGATATCCGGGATTCTGTTTCAGGAATATTTTTCCCGTTGCATTTTCGGCATCTATTTCATTCTGTGGAATGGCAAAGTATTCGTTCACTCCCTTGGTAAAAAAGGCTGAATTGTTTACCAGATAAAACGAATGCCTGCTTTTTTCCGCCGAAACATAATTGTTCAGTGTGGTGGCCATCGTACCGGTACCATTATCATATCTGGTGAGATCAAAGAAACGATGACCTTCCATGGCCAGTTCGAGTCTTCTTTCCATCTGTATGGCAATAAGCGCATTTGCCTGACCCATGCCGCCAAAAGCTCCGGGTGCATAGGGTTTAACCAGATAGTTGTCACCAGGGGTTGTCTGCGGCGAATACGTGCTGTTTGAGGCATTATAGGTCGCATTGAGGTACACATAACCTGCCGGATTAGCTGCTCTAGCCCTTACCATGTTTACATAGGTTTCTGCCTGATCAAGGCTTCCTATCTGGGCTTCGCATTCCGCATCCCACAAAAGAACATCAGCAAAGCGGCAGAGATTTATATTATTCGCTGACACTTCAGCTGCTCCCCAGAACACGGTTTCGGTAGAAGAATACGTGCCCTGCTGACTTTTGGCATAAGAGGTTTTCTTGGGAACAAAAACGCCGTCGTTCGTCTGATCACGAACCCATGTAGTATCTATAATGCCCCAGTCAAAATAGGGTTTGTTCGGTCTGCCTGCTACCCAGTCGAGGCGTGGATCAACAGTACCTGTCCAGGGATTGGTGCTCGCACTCACGAGCGGAGCATTGTTAAAACTTCCATCCAGAAAAGGAAGTCCGTTCGCATCCGTTTTATACGCCTGCACCAGATTCCAGGAAGGGTTGTTAAATCCGCAGCATCCCGGGCCGTGATTATAAGGAAAGTTCAGTTCGTCACCGGTATTTCCGTTTCCTCCGTTGGTTGCTGTGGCAGATCCGTCGTTGACGGAAGTCTGGCAGGCAAATACGGATTCAGAACCATTCTTCTCTGCAGGATTAAAATTGCTTTGATAAAGAGGTTCCAGGGCATAGGCTGTACCCGTAGATGTAGTGCCACTGGCGATAATCTGATCCAGTAATGGTTTTGCACTGGCGTAGTTATGTTCAAACATATAAGCTTTAGCAAGAAAAGCCATAGCTGCCCATTTGTTGACCCTTCCCACATTGGGCTGGGTACCCGGCAGATTATCTGCAGCATATTTTAAATCCGCTTCAATTTTAGGCCAGATATCGATATACTGGCCGCCATCAAAATTGGGGACATCCAGATTGCCGCTTACGTATGAAACATTTTCGTCCACATATGGAAAATTGTTCCACATTTTTTTCCCTTCGAGATGATAAAAACCGCGCAGAAATCTGGCTTCGGCAGTATACTCTACGGTATCGGCCGGCGAAATGCCGGTGGACAGCCGCATGGTGCGCAGGACATCGTTGGAACGCTGAATGCCGGTATACAGGATAACCCATTTCTCGTCAAGGTAAGAACTGGTACCCGCCTGTGACAACGACCATGTTAAAATAGGAATCGCATCCGGCTGATCCGATGGCGAAGAACCTTTATAGGCATCGTCTGCTGCCTGATTGCCGTATACATAATTGGAACCCGCACTCCCATTACCCAGGTTCTGGCCTGGTACATTTTCGCCGGAAAGAATAACATATGCTCCTATCAGCAATCCCTGCACTCCCGAATTATTGTTGACATTCGACGCCAGCAGCGATCCCTGAGGCTGAAGACTCAGTTGTTTATTACACGCGTAAATCACAAACGAGACGAGGACCGTAGTTGCGGGTAATATCCACTTAAATAATTTTTTCATATAAATTTTATTTTATAGAATATTTTAATGTATTGTAATATTTACACCCACATTATATGATTTCTGATTATTCGGGTATACACCGCCATCAATACCAAATACGGTACTGGAACCCGGATTTAATTCAGGATCCAGACCCGTGTATTTTGTTATCGTAAACAGGTTGAGTGCCTGAACATAGACCCTGAACTTGTCAAAATGCAGACGTTTGAGCGTATTGGATACTATGCTGTAGCCGATTGTCAGGTTTCTGCACCGGAGAAATGAACCACTCTCCATGGTGTATGAATTGAATGCACCTGAATTACTGAAATTGGCACTTTGCTCCAGCATCGGTACACTGGTTCCCGGATTGGCAACATGGGCCGAAGAATCATTGATACTTGTCGGCTGACCGTTTGCACCAATCAGGCGCGCAGAATTCAAAGCCACATTCTTACTCATCTGATTGGGAAAAGCCTGCGGAAAATCAGTTGATCCTTTCACCGAGTTCAAAATATCATTCCCTACAGAAGCATACAGGAACATATAAAAATCAAAGTTTCTGTAAGCCGCGGAGATATTCAGGCCCGCGGTGAATTTGGGATTTGGATTTCCAAAGAACGTCCGGTCGTTTGCATCAATAACACCATCGTGATTAACATCAGCATATTTGAAGCGGCCGGGGGCAGCATTCTGCTGAGTAGGCGAATTCTTTATATCTGTATAACTCTGGAACAAACCAATCACCTTGTACCCAAAAAATGCACCCAGAGGATGTCCGGGCTGAATTCTGGACGTGATCGTTTGTGCGCCGGTTGGCTGATTGATGTACAGGGTTCCGGGCGGCAGACTAACCACCTCGTTCTTATAGGAAGTAAATGTGCCAGTCAGGTCAAAGTGGATATCATTGTGAATAAGTCCGTGATAGGTAATGCCCATATCAACACCTGTATTCTGAACGTTGCCTGAATTGAGAAAAGGATCCAGCGTTCCGCCGTTTGTGCCGGGCACAGCGGGAACAAACAATAAGCCGCTGATTAATTTTTTATACCAGTCAAAACTGAAGTCAATTTTATTTCTCAAGATCGTGAGGTCAAATCCTATATTAGTCAGGATATCTTTTTCCCAGGTTGTGTTCGGATTTCCATACTGACTGACATACAATCCTGCAACCGGTGAGTTACTGGTTCCATTGATATCGTAGTAAGACTGGTTAACCTGCTGCCCGTATAGCGTGTAAGCGTTCGTTGGATTGATATTGCTGATGGAACCGAGTTTACCCCAGCTGCCGCGAATCTTCATGGCATCAATCCAGGTAACATTCTTCATGAAATTCTCCTGCGAAATCATCCAGCCCGCAGATACGGAGGGGAAATTTCCATAACGCTGGGAAGGATCGAATACCGAGGAACCGTCTCTTCTTATTGTTGCACTCAGATAATATTTCTGGTCAAAATTGTAATCCAGTCTGGCAAATAAAGAAAAGATTGCCTGCTGATAGGGTGTTTGAATTCCGTTGTCCCCCAGGATACTCGAATTATTGGTCTGGGTGGAGGCCTGTCCGAAATTCAGTGTCCAGAGATTGGGAGAAACTGTCAGGTTACTGGAGTCTGTGATATAATAGTTACCTCTGGTGGTATTGACTCCGCGGCCCGTATTATAGATATATTCGGTACCACCCAGAACACTAAAATTGTGCTTATCAATATTATTGGCATACTTCAGGGTATTCGTCCACACCAGGCTGGAATTGGAACCAGATGTTTCGGTGTACAAATTGGCAGCCTTATTATTTTCGGCATTTTCGTAAGGGGTAGTAACAAATCCATTGTAGAAGTAATTGTCAATAGTACCACCCACGCTTGTATGGGCAGTAAAATGTTTCAGAAAATCCACGTCTGCAAAAACATTTCCAACCACCTGGTAATCGTGATTTACATTATTTGCCTGGCGGTCCTGAATAGCCACCGGGTTAGATGCATTACCCAGACCCTGGGATATACCACCCGCATAGTTACCGGCAATATCGCGAACCGGAATGATATTCGGTAGCTGGTACGCCGCGTTAATGGAATTGGTACTGTTTACACCCGGAGCATTGAGATATCCCGGATTGGTTTTATAGAGAACATAGGCATTTTCTCCAATCCGTATATGATCATCTGCCAAACTGAAAGTGGAATTGAAACGAACAGAGTATCTTTTTAAACTGGTTTCAATAAGTGTTCCTTCCTGATCGAGGTAATTGAACGACATAAAAAAAGATGACTTGTCAGACCCTCCGCTAACGGAAAGGTTGTGATCCATGTTCATCGCAGGTTTGAATATGTCGTTAAACCAGTTATTTCCATTCTGGTCGGCAATGGTAATATGATTGTTGTAGAGATTGTAGTCAGTCAAATCCGTATTGGGTGCTCCCTTAGCCGCGCCGGTGGGCGTCAGGTAATAAGGCACAACCGGTGTGGCGCCGCTGCCATATTGCGGATCTGTTGGAGTAAGTCCATCATTAAAGTATTGCGCCCATTTGGCAACGCCCGTTTGTGTTGGCGTGGCCAGGTCCCAGCTTTTGCTGAGTGGTCTCTGGGTACCGTAAAAGGCATCGTAAGATAACTTCACTTTACCCACACCCTTTTTAGTCGTAATAATGATAATGCCATTCGATCCCCGAACACCATAGATAGCTGCCCCTCCGGCGTCTTTCAAAACCTGGATGGACTGGATATCATTCGAATTAATATCGTGCATACTTCCGGGAACGCCGTCTATCAGCACCAGGGGCGCCGAATTTCCGGATGACGTAACACCCCGGATCTGGACCACTGATGCACCACCGGGTGCGCCTGTAGTAAAAACGGTAACACCGGAAGCCTGTCCCTGGAGCAGGGCTTCAGTACTGCCCGATGGGGTTTGCCTCATGTCGGCCACGTTCACAATGGAAACTGCGCCCGTGATATCTTTCTTTTTTTGTGAAGTATACCCTGTGACCACCACCTGGTTGAGGGAATTATTACTTGGGCTGATGGAAATTTCGCCCAAATCCTCTTTACCATTGACCCTGAATTCCATCCTGTCAAACCCTACCATAGTAATCAGCAGTATGCTGTTGGGTTTAGGCACCTGAATAGTGAAAGATCCGTCCGATGCTGTTTGAGTAAAAATTTTAGTCCCACTAACCTGTACGGTCGCTCCGGCGAGTGGCAGCTTGTCATTGTTGTTGGAGACTTTTCCCTTTACGGTTTGTTGTGCCATGGCGCCGAACGAAAGCAGCAGCAGCAGCATAACCGAAAAACAACTTTTTTCAAGCCTTGTGATTTTCTTTGGCATAAGCAATTGTTTTGTGTGAAGAATTGAATTTTCGAATCAGAACGGGATTATTTGTCCGAATTACTAACAAAGGCGATCCTTTTACTGTCTGGCGACCAGGAGGGAGCATTGAGTGTTCCCTGTCCGCCAAACAAATAAGCGAGGACTCTTGGGGCACCGCCTGAGGCAGGCATGAGTCGAAGCATCACTTTTTGGTAAGTGGGATGGGAATTCGGGTCAATGTTTGTCGGAAAAGAAATAAATACGATCCATTTGCCATCTGGAGAAATATGAGGAAACCAGCTATGATATTCGTCAAAGGTGATTTGTTCTTTGCCAGAGCCGTCTGGTTTCATGCGCCAGATCTGCATGGTACCCGTCGGATTCGCGTTGTAATAAATGTATTTTCCATCGGGTGAGTATTCAGGGCCGTCTACATGTCCTTTCGTGTTGAACGTAAGCTGAACTTCTTTGCCACCGCTGATGTTGAGTTTATAGATATTATAAATCTTCGATCCCCGCTGGGCCACATAACAAACTTCTTTATTATTTGCACTCCATCCATGCCAGTAGGAAGGTGTCTGTTCCGTGAGCAGTCGGGGTTCTCCCCCGGTGAGTGGCAATACATATACGCTCGATCCTCCTCCTGGTAATCCATCTCTCGAATTGCTGATGGCCAGCATTTTCCCGTCGAAGGAAATACCGTGATCATTATTGATTTTAGCTGCCGAACCTGTATTCAGCTTTTCTGGCATACCGCCCTCAATGGGAATAGTATATAGAGAGCCGCGATCGTTAAACAATAATTTTTTACCATCGGGCATCCAGTTAGGCGCTTCAAACCGGCCTTTTGATTCATAAATCACTTTTCGGCTGCCATCAAAGGCATCCATGATTTCCAGTCTGCTTCCCATCACTTCTTTTGGGGGTGGTTTCACCAGCAAAGGGTTGGGCTGGTAAGGATTTTCCACAGGAAAGTCGATACGAACATTCCATACCCGTCCGGCGGCCACCGTATTCGAATCGTGGGAACACACATATATGCCCGCGAGTACAGTATCCGGTAAGTCGATGAGTTCATGGGAACCCACGTCCTGTAAAGGTTCGCCCGGATTAGCCATCCGCATGGTAAGCAGTTTACCTTTGCGCTCAAGCTGCATGGTCTGCAAACCTCTTTTCGCGGAAAATATTTCTCCCTGCGGATCCTGCATGAAAGCGCCTTTCATGGGGCGCCACTGCATGGCAATCAGACCATCAATATGAGAACAGCCATTCATGCTGACGGCATCGGCTGCCACAGATTCCCTGACCATCCACCCCACTTTCCTGTGACCTATCGCACCCACCGTGTCCCCGGCAAATGCGAAATCAGCGGTGAGGATGAAATCTCCGGAAATCTTTTTGTAAGTAAAATGAAACTGGTCTTCATTGAACCAGATATTGGCACCTGAACCTTTTATGATATAGCTCTGTGTAGCCTCATCATAAGTGGAGGAACCGGCATGTTTCACATAGCCGATATCCTGCTGGCTGTCAAAAATCCCTACAGGTCCATTTTGGGAAAACGCGGGGAGAGAGAAAATAACTAAGCATGATGTAATCCATTTCAATTTCATAAGCAGAACCGTTTAGTCACCAAATCTATTCTGCTATATGACTTTAACAATATTTTCCACTACATCAATACCACATCAACTACACAATAACTTACCACTTAGCCTGAAAAGATACTTCTTTAATACATCATCGATTAAGCCTAAAGCCAAATGCTCAAAGCTTAAAGCTGTAATGCAAAATAAAATGCCCCTTTCGGGGCATTCTCTCTTCATAATTTTTTTCAAAAATATCGGTACATCAGGATTTCCAATGTTCTGCGAGGTAATTATAATCATATTCCATGCTTTCAAAAGCATTTACGGCGTATTCTTCCTGTTCTACAAAATAATATTTCATACCCGCCTGCTTTGCGTGTTTGAGTAAACCCAGAATATCTACTCCGCCTTTGCCAAATTCCACACTCTTCTTTTCCGCAATATTCATATCCTTCAGATGCCATAATGGAAAACGTCCGGGAAATGCAGCAAAATAGGCCAGAGGATCTTTTCCCGCAGCAATCACCCATCCCAGATCCATTTCCATGTGTACCAATCCCGGGTTTGCCTGCTTAAGCAGTACATCATATAATACCTGCCCTTCTACGGTTTCGAATTCGGAAGCATGATTGTGGTATCCGAACAGTATGCCACTTTTTTTGCACTGGGCACCAGCTTCATTAAACATATCCGCACTTTTCTGATAGTTTGCGATGGTTTGCCCTGCTGAAGGCAATACAGAGCAGATAATATATTCCTGCCCCGCTTCAGCCGCTTCATCAATCGATTGTTGCCAGTTCGCATCAATGTGCGTATGACCGCTTCGTAAGGTCATGCCCAAATCATTCAATATTTTTTTAATTTCTTTTGGAGCCAGTCCATAATAATTTCCTTTGTCGCTTTGCGCCGATTCGATTTCCTGGTAACCGATCTGCCCCAGTTTTTTAAGTGTGCCTGTGGCATCCGCCATCATTTCTTTTCTGACTGAATACAATTGAATACCCACTTTTTTTAATCTGGGTTTCGCCGCTTCGAATTTCATAAATTCCGGAAGGATCAATCCCCCCGCACTGGCGAGGGCTGTATCCCGGAGAAAGGAACGTCTTGTTTTCATATTGTTTGCTTTTCGTTTTTTTAGTTGAGTATTAATTTCCGGATATATCCGAATTGCTGACAAAGGCTATTCGTTTGCTATCGGGCGACCAGGAAGGCGTATTCATAGTTCCCTGGCCCCCGTATACATAGGCCACCACTTTGGCGGGACCTCCGGCAAAAGGCATCAGCCGGATATAAACATGTTTATAAGGTGGATGGATACCCGGTTGTACTTCTTCTTTGAGAAATGAAATAAAAACGATCCATTTACCGTCCGGCGATATATGTGCGAACCAGTTATTGAATTCGTCGCTGGTAACCTGTTCAGGATTGGAACCATCCGGATTCATCCTCCAGATCTGCATAGTCCCGGAACGAACGGAATTGAAATAGATGTATTTTCCGTCGGGTGTGTATTCGGGGCCATCATCGAGACCTTTTGTTTGTGTAAGACGAACCTCGGGTCCGCCGGCAGAGGGTACCCGGTATACATCATAGTCGCCGTTTCTTTCCCCGCAAAACACCAGATAACTGCCGTCGGGAGACCAGCCATGCAGGTAGGAAGGGCCAAGCGGTGTAATCTGCCTGGGTGTACCGCCACCTATAGCGACGGTATATATTATAGAACCTCCCAGGGATTTTACGCTGCTGCTCATGCCGAGCATTTTTCCATTGAAAGAAATGACGTGGTCATTATTGTTGTTGGTGACTGAACCTGTGTTAATCGGTATTACGCTTTTTGAAGCCAGGTCAAAGCTGGATAATATTCCTTTGTAGTCATTGAAAATCAGGGTTTTCCCATCGTTCGTCCAGTTGGGCGCCTGAATAGAATAAGGCACACTGTAGATGATATCTCTTTTCCCCGATGCCAGTTCAAGAAGTTCCAGATGGCTGCCCAATTTCATTTCTGTTGTGTTGTCTGCTACTCCCTTAAATGGAACCGTTATACGTACGTTGCTGAATACGCCTGTTTCTACGATATCCGGGTTATGCGATCCAACGAAGAGTCCGACATACACTTCATCGCCGAGATCAATATTGGATACCGTATCCATCGTGTACGGCTCACCGTATACAGCTGCCCGCATAATATACAGGTTACCCCGTCGCTCGAGTTCAATGATATTGGCTTTGGTAATTCCGGCCTTGATTTCTTCGGTTTGCGCTCCCGCTGTTCTGCGAAACTGGAGAGAGGTTAGTCCATCCCCATGTTCCACTGTATTAACATGGGCCGAGTTACCGTCCAGTGATTTACGAATCATGACCCCTACTTTCCTATGATAACCTACCCAGTTTCCAAGGAATTCTGCACGGGTTGAAATGATAAAGTCCCCCTTCATTTTTTTCCATACAAACTGGAATTCATCATGATCAGCCCAGACATTGTATCCTGCGCCGGAGATAATATACTGGCCGGTGCCAGGAATAAACGTCGCAGAACCAGGTTTCACACCTGTACCAATATCAGTATGTCCCTCAAAGATGCCCACCGGAGTTTCCTGTCCGGCAGCACGAATAGAAATTGTAATCAGGAAAATGGCAAGCACATGCTTCATGTGGAAAAATTAAAAGATTTGATTAAAATAGAAGGCCTGGTGAATATAAATTTGAATATAGGCAACTCTGATTTTCGGGCTACTTCAATACTACTTCAGGGCAAAATTTAAGGGAATAGCCACAGAGGGCACTACATCATCACTACATCAGGCAAATTTTCTAAACGGGAATTCACCACATCAGAACTCAGCTCAGTCAGAACCGCTTTTTTCTATCGGCTTTCACCTTACATTTGATTCAGATTGATTTGCAAATGAAACGGCTGCTATCCCTTTTACTCAGTTTCTGTGTTATTTCGGGTTATTCCCAGAATCCCGTGGGCATTCCGGATATCATCAACTACCACAACAGCTCTTACGGGGCAGGAACTGAAAACAGAAGTATTCTGCAGGACCAGAACGGTGTGATGTACTTCGCCAATCTGGAAGGTCTGCTCAGTTTCGACGGATCTTCCTGGAAGATATATTCGCTGCCCAATAAATCGGTTGTCCGGTCTATCGCGCTGGGAAGGGACAACCGGATTTATGTCGGCGGCCAGGATGATTTCGGCTATTTCACCCCGGATCATAGCGGAAAACTCTTTTTTACCTCACTAAAAACCCTGCTTTCAAAAAAGGATTTCTCTTTTACAGATATCTGGAATATTGTTACAGTGGGTAACGATATCTTTTTCAGATCAAAGGAAAGGATTTTTCAGTACAATGGTTACTCTATTACGGCTTACACGGCGCCCAGTGAGTGGAGCTTTCTGGGGTTCGGCAACAACGCACTTATCGCGCAGGATTTGAAGACCGGACTGATGAAATTCAATAACGGACTATGGACCAGCTATCTTGAAAACAGCCCGCTGCCGGAAGGATTTATAGCCTCTTCCATGTTCTCCTTCGGTAACGACAGCAGCTTTATCACCAGCATTACCTCAGGTTTTTTTGTTTTAACCCGGGACAAGCTAACCCCTTTTCATTTTGCGGGATTCAATCCCCTGCTCAACCAGCGTATTCTGACCGCCATCCCCGTTACGAAGGACTGGATCGCTGTGGGTACCAACATGAATGGATGTTATGTGATCAATAAAAAAGGGGAAGTGATCCAGAATCTTTCCCGCAAAGACGGCTTACAACTCAATAATATTCTTACGCTGTTTCTGGATAAAGACAACAATCTCTGGCTAGGGCTCGATGATGGCATTGATTTTATTGCATATAATAATGCCATTAAACATATTTATCCCGAAAAACTCAATGAGGGTAAAGGATATACTTCACTGATATATCAAAATGAACTTTATCTGGGAACCTCCAATGGTTTTTATAAGGTTCCACTTAATGGTAAGTCTGATCTGAGCTTTGTAGATGGAGATTTTACGCCGCTTCCTTATACGAAGGGATCTTCCTGGACGCTTGCCAATATAAACGGACAGTTATTGCTTGGACACCACGACGGAGCGTACACTTTGCGTGGAGGACAGGCCGTACCCATAAATACGACTAAGGGCTTTCACAATTTTATTCCTTTTTATAATGTGCTTCCCTCGAAACTCGTTCTGGCAGGAAATGAAACGGGCCTTGACCTGCTGGAATGGGATAATAACCAGTTTGTTTCCAGGGGAAATATACCCGGTTTCCAAGAGTATTCGCAATTTGTTGCCGTTGACAACAACAATACGATTTGGGTGGGACATCCCTACCGCGGAATCTACAAAATAGATCTGCATTCCGGTCAGCCGGCGCAGGTAAAATTGTATACGGAAGAACAGGGCCTGCCTTCTTCAGTAAAGAATCAGTTGTATAAAGTTCTCAACCGGATTGTGGTATGCACGGAAAAAGGTGTTTATGAGTACGATGGGAAAACCGATCGTTTTGAGCAATCGCATTATTTCAATGAATTTTTTGGAACCAGGAATATACGTTATCTCAAAGAGGATGGGATGGGTAATATCTGGTTCGTCGAAGATAAAAATCTGGGAGTCATCGATTTCTCCTGGAAAGCGCCTAAAATTATTTACTTCCCGGAGCTAAATGGTAAAATGGTTAGTGGCAGGGAAAATGTGTATCCGTACAATAATTCGAATGTACTGGTTGGATCTGAAAAAGGATTTTACCATATCAATTATGAAGCGTATAAAAAGAACCGGTACGGACTGGAAGTAATGATCCGTTCGGTTAAAGCATTCGGAAATCAGGATAGTCTTTTATTTGGCGGATATTTCGACCAGATCAATCAGCCCCTGATTCAACCAAAAACTGCGGTACCCAGCGTAGCCAGTAATATGAATTCTCTACATTTCGAATACACGGCACCGGTATATGCCCAACAATCAAATGTACAATACAGCTATCTGCTGAATGGCTTTGACACGTACTGGTCGGCCTGGTCAAAGAAATCCGAAAAAGAATATACCAATCTTCCTCCGGGAGAATATGAGTTCCAGGTGAAAGCAAAAAATAACCTGGGCAATGAATCCTCGGTAAAAATCTACAAATTCATTGTGCAACCTCCCTGGTTTCAGACTATCTGGGCTTATCTCACTTATCTGATTATTACGCTGGGCGTTTTTTATCTCATATATCGTTATCAGAAGCAATTGTTTTTGGATCAGCAGCAGAAATATGAAGAAGAGCAAAAACGCCTGACCTATCTGCACGAGCTGGAACTGGAAAAATCAGAGAAGGAAATTGTTAAGCTCCGAAACGAAAAACTCGAGGCTGAGATTGCATTTAAGAATACAGAACTCGCGTCAACAGCCATGCATCTCGTTCAGAAAGGAGAGTTGCTCGGAAATATCAAGGACGAAATGAGCCGCATTAAGAAAAATGCCAACGGGCATGCGGCGCCAGACGAGTTCAAGAAAATTATGCGTATTCTGAGCGAAGAAAATAAAATGGACAAAGACTGGGAACAATTCGCGCAGCACTTTGACCATGTGCACAGTGATTTCCTGAGCAATATAAAAACGAAATATCCCACACTGAGTCCGCACGAACTCAAACTTTGCGCCTATCTCCGTATGAATTTGTCAAGTAAAGAAATAGCCCAGCTGGAAAGTATTTCGGTCAGAGGCGTCGAAATTGGGCGTTACCGGCTCAGAAAAAAACTCAGAATCAGTACAGAGACCAATTTGTTTGATTTTCTTTTAAATTTTTCAAGCCCCGATGAGAAAAAAACGGCCATCGGTCGTTAATTTCCCCGCCCATAGAAACTTTGCGGAGCTTCGACAACCGATGAACGTTTTGAATATTATACCAGGTTCTGTTTAATGAAATTGTAGCTGTTTGCGATACTCACGAAGGGATCACCCGGGCATTTATCCTGTTCAACAAAGAAATATTTCATTCCCGCTTCTGCCTTATGCTCAAATATAGTTTTGAAATCAATGATACCACTACCGACTTCTGCAAATGCCTGATCGGCTTCTTTCGACATATCCTTTACATGCCACAACGGGAATCTTCCCGGATGTTTCTTGAATAACGCCAACGGATCCTGTCCTGCTTTCTTTATCCAGTAAAGATCCACTTCCATTTTTACCAGATCTTTGTCGGTCTGGTCCAGCAGCACATCATAGGGAAAAATGCCGTCCTGCACCTCGAATTCGAAATTGTGATTGTGATAGCAAAATTGAATTCCTGCTTTTTTGCAGGTCTCTCCCGCCTTGTTGAAAACGTCGGCAAGTTTCTTATAGTGGTCCAGGGTACCACGTTCCTGATCTGATAAATAGGCACATACCATATATTTCAGTCCCAATGTGGAAGCATCATCAACGGCTCTCTGCCAGTCATGTAAAATAGTGCCATTCACAGCTGCGCCATGATCCATTTCCTCACCCAGGCGATAGTGTCCGCTATTCGCCTTCAGCCCGTTATTAGTCAGTAGCTTTTTATAGGTCGCAGCATCCATGCCATAGAACTTTTCGGTTCCTGTATAAGTGGCGTTTTCCACAGAATTATAACCTACCTCAGCCACTTTCTGCAAGGTACCTGGGGCATCTTTTGACATTGCGTCCCGAACGGTATATAACTGCAGACCGATGGTAGGGGTCTTTGCAAATGCCTGAACCGGGCCCTTCACAAAAACGGCAGCAGACAGTGCCGAGGCGGATTTGATAAAAAATCTTCTGGAAGTCATAATTTAATTTTTAGCTGAGCAATCTGTTTAGATTTATAAATGTAAGTTCTTTGAAACAAATCGCGTGATTCTGACTACTTCTTCATTACATCAGGAGCGAAGTATGGATCACGGAACATCATTTAAACCCTGGCAGCGCCTGAAACAGAACATCTTAGCTGGTTTTAGTCAAAATAACTACATCAAACCTACTACAGGATCGAATAAATTGGCAAAGCATTTTATCTGTTTTTTAAAAACGCCTACCTTTTGATCCGGTTAGCCATTTGAAAATCTGAAAACTTAGAATATGAAAGCATGCCTTCTGTCCGTATTCAGCCTGATCCTGTTTTCTGTGATGGGATTTGAAAATCGTCAGGAACTATCTGCAAAATATTATTCCAGCGAGCACCCCAGTCTGCCTCTGGGTTCTTCCGCTCCGGCATTTTCCCTGCCTGGAACCGACGGCAAAACATATACTTTGGCTTCATTTGAAAAAGCAGATGTGATGGTTGTCGTGTTTACCTGTAATCACTGTCCTACCGCACAGGCTTATGAAGACCGGATCATTCAACTGGCAAAGGATTATTCCTCAAAGAAAGTTGCAGTTCTGGCTATCATGCCTAACGATCCGTCTTCGATAAATCTGGATGAACTGGGCTATACGGATATGGGAGACTCCTATGATGAAATGAAACTGCGGGCCAGGGAAAAGAATTTCAACTTTCCCTATCTCTACGACGGCGACAACGAGAAGGTATCACTGGCCTACGGTCCCATCGCCACGCCGCATGTTTTTATTTTTGACAAAAAAAGAATCCTGCGCTACAGTGGCCGGATCGATGATATGGAAAAACCAACAAAAACGCCCAGCAGTTACGATGCCCGCAATGCTATTGATGAATTACTCGCTGGAAAACCTGTTACCGTATCCAGCACCAAGGTATTCGGTTGTAGTATTAAATGGGCCGAGAAAAGCGACTGGATCAACAAATCCAAAATTGCATGGTCCAAAGAACCGGTGACTCTCGATACGATCAATGAAACGGGCATTCGGGACCTGATCGCCAATCATTCCGACAAACTCCGTCTGATCAACGTATGGGCAACCTGGTGCGGTCCCTGTGTGACAGAATTCCCGGAATTTATTACCATGAACAGGATGTACAGGAAAAGAGACTTCGAATTTGTAAGTATTAGTGCGGATGAACCGGCCAAAGAAAACAAGGCTCTGCAATATCTCCAGAAACAGGAGGCTTCCACCAGAAATTATATTTACTCGGGCGACAGCAAATACAAAATGATCGAAGCCATTGATCCCAAATGGCAGGGCGCATTGCCCTATACCCTGCTCGTAGAACCCGGCGGGAAGATCGTTTATGCTAAAGAGGGAATCATAGATCCTGCAGAACTGAAAAAAATGATCGTGGAGAACAAGTATATCGGGAGGTATTATTGATTATGGATTATTGATTATTTTCAGGAACCCGGTGTTCCCAGAAGCTTATACAGTTCGTCCAGTTTCGGCGAAAGAATAATATCAGTCCTGCGGTTCTGTGTTCTACCCTGAGGCGTACTGTTGGATTCTACAGGATCGTACTGGCTCTGACCGGAGGCAACCAGTCTTACCGGGTCAACCTGATAATTTTTTACAAGCACACGAACAATAGATACCGCTCTTGCTGTACTGAGTGCCCAGTTGTCGGGATACAAACTGCTGCGGATAGGAATGGAATCTGTGTGCCCTTCGATATCCACGTTAATATCCGGATTTACGTTCAGTACGGCGGCCAGCTTTCCAAGAGCCTGGATACCTTTTGGATTCACCGTGGCGCTGCCGGAAGGAAATAGTAAGCTTTCCTGAAGACTGACATACACTTTACCATTTTTTATGGCGACCGTCAATTCCTTTGAATTGAATCCGACCAGCGCGTCCGACATTTTTTTACGGATGTCTTCGATTGCTTTTTTCTGCTGATCCATCAAAGCCTGCAGCTGCATCAGGTGCACCTGCTGGGCAGCAAGCTCTTCTTTACTTTGATTCAATTGGGAAGCTTTATTGGCCGCATCTGTAGAATACTGTCCTGCTTTAAAAGCCAGATCACTTACCTGGGCATTCAGACTGCTCACCTGGGTTTTTAACTGGGTGACGCCAGATTCCAGCGTGCTTACCTTGCCGGCTAATTTCGCGCTGTCATCTCTTGCTGATTGCAAGGCCTGCTGTGAAGCGGCAAACTTGCTGTTGGAGACGCAACCACCCATGAAAAGGGCAATCGCCGCGAAAACTACGACATGTTTTTTTTGAATAGACATATGGTGAGTGGTTGTTGATGTAACAAAAGTAGAGCAATCGCCCGACTTATCGGATGAATGACATTTGGGTTACCAGAAAACCGTATATAGCCCTGCGAGTATGCCCATAATAATCACAGATCCCAATACAAAAGAAGGAGAAACCGTGAAATCTTTTTTATTTATTACAATGGTATGGGAGAGCTGGTCTTCTGCAGGCCGGGACAAGCTGATAACGGTCATGATCGCTACGATCAGGATAAAAGTAATGGTCATGCGGTCAAGAAACGGAAAATCAGGAAAAGCTCCATGGGTCCATACGGGAAGGAATTTTAAGACGGTGGAAACCGGAATGGTCAGCAGGCTGCCCGTCAGCGCCGCCGTCGCTGTGGTTCGTTTCCAGAAAAAGCCCATCAGGAATATAGCCAGTACGCCTGGTGAAATAAACCCGACATATTCCTGTATAAACTGGTAGGCCTGATCGAGGCTCCTGAGTGCCGGCGCGATCAGCGCAGCTATGCCCATAGCTACGATAACCACCCACTTTCCTATACCAACCAGTTGTTTTTCAGACGCTTCTTTATTGAAAAATTTTTTATAAATATCGAGTGAAAAAATGGTTGAAATGCTATTGGCTTTACCAGCGAGAGAGGCCACCACAGCGGCAGTCAGAGCCGCAAAAGCCACCCCTTTTAATCCGGGTGGCAGCAAATTCATCAATGTTGGATAGGCATGATCCGGCTTAACGATTCCATTGGGCATCATTTCGTTATGAAACATCCCGTTCTTATGCAACACAAACATCGTAATACCGGGAAGAACAACGATAACGGGTACCAGCAGTTTCAGAAAAGCAGCAAAGAGTAATCCGTTCCTGGCTGTTTTCAAATTCGCCCCCAAGCGCCCGCTGAATTATATACTGGTTGCATCCCCAGTATGCCAGATTGTTAATCCACATGCCGCCTATAATTACCGAAAGACCCGGCAGATCCTGATAATAAGGATCCCCCTTATGAAATATCATATGGAAATGCTCCGGCGCTTCCTTCCTCAAAATGGCAAGGCCCTTCAGCAGATTGTTTCCATATCCAAAATGTTCCGACAATAAAGTGAGCGCCAGGTATGTGGTAACGAGTCCGCCAATCAGCAATACCAAAACCTGAATCACGTCCGTATAACCGATCACTTTCATGCCTCCCAGTGTAACTATCACAGAGAAAAAAGAAAGACCGGCAATGCTCCATCCAAAAGAAATATCAGAGATCGATGTTATGGCGAGCGCACCCAGGTAAATTATTGAGGTTAGATTAACAAATACATAAACCAGTAACCAGAAAATGGCCATAAGGGTACTTACCTGCTGATTGTATCGGCGGGCAAGAAACTGAGGCATAGTGAAAATTTTATTCCTCAGATAGATTGGAAGAATAAAAACGGCCACAATAATTAACGTGGCGGCGGCCATCCATTCGTAAGTGGAGATGGCCAGACCCAGGGCATACCCAGATCCGGACATGCCAATAAAGTGTTCCGCAGAAATATTCGAAGCAATCAGGGAGGCGCCGATAGCCCACCAGGTGAGGGAACCTTCGGCCAGAAAAAAATCTTTCGAATCGGTGACTTTGGATTTCTTCTTTCGGTAAATATAATATCCATACGCAAAAACAACTATAAAATAGATGAAAAATACAATGTAATCCGCTCGCTGTAATGTATGCACAGGATGATTCTACGAAAAACTAAGTCCGGTTTAGAATTTAAGAGTGGCGGGAAGATATCTGGCCACCAGGTCCTCATAATATGGCTTCAGCTCCGTCCAGACCGGTGCAACGGGATTCTTGGAATACAGATCATAAGGATTAAACAGCTTTACCCATTTAAGCATTTCGCGATCGTGATCGTCCAGCAGATATTCATAGGCCCCCTCCCTGTGCCAGGCGTAAAACGAGTGATAGCGCAGCATGTACAGTCCGGATTCAGGTAGTGATTCCTTCATCATCTGATAAACATATTCGTCATGCCCCCAGGACATGGTAACGTTTCTCAATCCGCATCCCGGTTCATACACTCCATAGGTGGAATTCAGCAGGGTGTTTTTTATGTCCGGATTGGAAGAGAAGAATTCAGGGTATACAATTTTTTCAGAGTGGGCGCATCCCACAGGAAATGTGTCACCTACCACGGCCCATTGCGGCTCACCAAATAAACACAACACTTTGCCCATATCATGCATCAGTCCGACGAGTACCATCCAGTCGGGGTGGCCGTCTGCTCGTATCGCCTCAGAAGTTTGCAATAAATGTTGAAACTGATCCAGATCCGTATCCGGATCAGAATCATCCACCAGCTGGTTCAGAAACCGGAAGGCATCCCAGACGGGCATTTCTTTTTTTGCAAACCGAAGAAATTCATTTCTTTTAGCCTGAACAAAATCGTAGGTCTGATAAGTATGGTTCAAACGATAAAATTCCCGCACCGTATCCCTGGCGGGCTCCTCATAGTTTCTAAAAGCTTCTTTTGATTTTTCAGCAGTATCTTCCGCAGGATATCTTTTCAGTACGTCTTCTTCCCATTCATCCAGACTGGCGAGTGGAGCATTTTCATTTGCTGTGAAATTTTTCATTTGTGACATAGCAGGCGTTTCCTGAATGTACGAAATCTTCCTTTTTTATCAAATAAAATTCCCCGGGTTGATAAAGAATAATAATTTTATTACCCACAAACCAGCAATATGAAAAAAATCATGACCCTTTTGTTTCTGTCTGTTTTTCTTTCTGTTCATGCCCAGCACAAACTTGTCAGAATCTGGACTACCGATTCTGTCGTAGCGATACCCGAATCGGTACTGGCGGACCTGAAAAACAACCTTCTGTATATTTCTCTCATTGATGGTGGCCCCTGGGAAATGGATGGCAGGGGTGGTATCGGAAGGATGTCCAATACAGGCACCCAATATGATTCCCTTTGGTTAACCGGTTTAAATGCGCCTAAGGGGCTTGGCATGTACCTGGGGAAAATGTACGCGGCTGACATTTCAGATGTGGTGGTGGTGGATATCGCCAATGCCAGGATCTTAAAGAAAATCTCCGTGGAAGGCGCTACCGGTCTGAACGACATCACGGTTTCTGATAAGGGTGAAGTGTATGTGTCCGATTCAAAAGCCGGTACCATCTGGAAGATCACGGACGACAAGCCCGTGCTCTATCTCGACAAGGTCACCGGCGCAAATGGACTGAAGTCAGTCAAAGAAGATCTCTATTATGCGAGGGGGTCTGCACTTATGAAGGCAGACGCAAAAAAAGAAATTGTGCAGATTGCAGATGTGGGCCAATCCATTGACGGCATTGAACCTGTTGGGAATGGCGATTTTCTGGTAACTTCCTGGCCCGGTTATATTTACTATGTTTATGCCAGCGGAAAAACAGAATTATTACTGGATACCCATCTCGAAAAGAAGAATACGGCAGATATTGGATATGATCCGGTAAAGAAAATTGTTTATGTTCCTACATTCTTCGATAAAAAAATCGTCGCTTACCGGTTGATGGGCGGTTAACCAATTGCTGCGTCCATATGCTCAGGGAGCCGTATTATGCTTTACGTTTTGTGCCCGGGACTTTTTTCGGATTTTCGGAATTTAAAACAGAAGAAGGAAATTCACTGACATACACGGCGCCATGTTTTAGCCGGCCTCTGCCGTTGGTTTTGGTCCAGATTTGTGGTATGATATAGTGTAAGACGCGGGTGCCGGAAGCTGAACTATTCTCCTCCTGATAATAGTAGATACTGGAATTTCAGATCGGAGCCGCGTCCCAAAATTATCCCCGCCAACGAGACCGATAGGCTGACCCGCATTCACGGTCTGTCCCGGTTTCACCATCGAACTGTTTTTCTTCAATATGCCGTAGTGCGCAAAGGAACAATCCGGTTGCACGATTTCTATGAAGTTTTCATTTCCGACAGCAGACTGACCTGCATCGTTCACCCCACTCTGATCCTGCACTTCGTTTACAATTCCTTTTCTGGAAGCATAAATTGTGTCGCCGGGTTTCATCTTTAACCGAAGCACGTACCAGCCTGCGCTATCCGCCTGCCTGTCGGGCGACATTTCAAATACCTGCGCACTCTTTCCGGGAGAAATGGGCAGAAGATATATAAAATCTCTTTTGATATCCGGTTGCATACATCCTTTCTGATTGGCAGATCCGTATTTAAACTGCACTGGCTGCTGGGGATCTATAGCTGATATAGTAAACAGCTTCGTATATCCCGGTTTCACTTCCTTGTGGAAATGGCAGCGGCTGATCGCATGTCAGATTTGTGAAACTGGTAAATCCGACCTCCAGAATATAATTACAAATACGCATTATTAAAGCATGAAAAGACGTACCCTCCCCTGGCATCCTGTTCATATTTTACCTCGATGATCTTTTGCGCAAATAGGGAGACCTGAGTTATCAAAAAACTCATAAAAAACAGAGGTATCGTTTTCCGCCAGGGAAAAGTCAGCCGGATATTAGTTACGGATCTGAATTTTCCAGGCTTGTTTTTTCCCGCCAGAATTGGTCGCATAAATAAAATAAGTTTCCGTTTGTAATACCATAAGGAATATGAACCGTAATCAGATAAGTTCCTGGCGGTATTGTAGGTTTCCACAGAAAGGCGCTGGCCCAGAGGGTTGACGATCGCTACTTCTAATGGGTTCCCCGTTGGTAAAATTCACATTGTTCTTGAGAAATACCAAATGTTGCGCCGGATTCGGGTAAAACTGAATAATAGCCAGACTGAAATTCACCTGTACCGTTCCGGAATAACTGAAATGCCCCAGTTTGTCGGTCATTTTCAGGCGATAATAATTGGCTCCTTCCTTCGGTTGCATGTCTGCAAAACCATAGTTCTGCGGAAATTGTGAATTACCCTGCGATATTACTGTGCCCAACAGGACTAAAATCTGTGCTGGTTGTCCCTCTTTCAATGTCAAAATGATCAAAATTTATTTCCTGCCCGGTTGTCCAGTTGAGCTGGGTATATTGATTATTTACGTTCGTCCCGGTAAAACTGAGAATCTTTACAGCAGCCGAATCCTGGTGAAAGGCAACGGCTACATGATCCACAACGGCAGTGCCTGAAACCGTATTGTTATGCGCAGAATAAGCAAGTCCCACATAGGGATGATTGCCCAGTGCAACGGTAAAAGAATCCACTGCGTTCCAGGTCAGGCTGGTCGGTCGAAATATACCCCACGTATTTATTTCCGTTACTGCTGATTCTTACCCAATAAGGCGATTGCAGATTGAACACACTCACATTAATACTGGTTCCTCCCTGAATCATCCTATTTTGAAATGCAGCGCCGTTTCCCGGAGTAATAGCCATAAAAACGTGTGGCGATCCGGCATCGAGATTTGCACGAAACATAACCTCCGCACTTAGCCCAGGGATCTGTAGCGGTTATGGAAACGACCCTGGCGGTAATATCCGTATTGCTACCCAAAACGGGTTGAAATACGCTGTGAAAAGCATCTGCATTATCCCAGATATCATTTCCGGAAGCAGCGATGGTATACGCGCCGTTATTATAACAGACATCCCCGGGTGCAAATACATATCCGATATCAGCACTCCGCCAGACTGCGGGCAGCGGATTAGGGCAATGGCTGGCTGTAGGAGCATTTAATCCATAAACGATCAGTTTATTGGAAAAGGTAGCCAGGTAAACTTTTCCCGTTGGCAATCGTTGGAGGAACAAATTTTGCGAATTTACCCACTGAAATCGCGAAGGCCGTTGAGATTGCTGTTCCATAATTCATGACTTACGTCGGTGGCGTCAAAAGCCTGCAGGATGCCCGGCACGACGGCCTGATTGGCGTCGCCATTGATTGGATGGGAGGCCCAGAGTATACCCGTTCCGGCGGCCGCACCATTGGAAGAAACTGAAAGCATGGCACCGGGCATACCTTGTGGCAAAACGGTGTTGCCGATAATTTTATTCAGTGTATCAAACAACATGGTTGAACGCAGAAAAGGAAATTGCTTTAGGAGTCCGCTTTCAGCCCAGGCATAAATAAATTCACGGCCCTGATCGTCCTGATAATATGCAGGCGAACCATGAATATGTTTTTCGCCGGTGAATTTTAGCGTTCACGTCTATCTGCTGTATTACATTGCTGTTGTTTGCTACCGTGCCACCCATTTTTGTATTGTCGATCAGGTAGAGATAACTTTCCTTGCTACCCGAAAGAGACAGATGCGAATTAGGAATAAGCAGGGCGCCATCCACTCCATTAGTCCAGATCCTGCTGATTCAGATAATCGTAATCTCCCGGCGTGAAAAAATCAACCACTTTCAGATTGCCCGAAGCGGTGGATAGTTTCAGAAGGCTCTCTCCCCGGTTGATGGTATCATTGGGCAGGCCATTATTTCCGGTGGTTTCCGTTTCCGGTGGTGACATAAATGAAACCCATCATCATCCACAGCGGGTGCCTGTCCCGCTCATCCAGATGCCCGCCAGGCTGCCATTTGGACTCGTGTTATAAACATATTTCTGTGTAAGTGTAGTGGCATCGTAACCGATGATCCATCCATGATAAGGTCCCCAGTCGCAATGAGAGGCCCAGGAAATAAATACGGTTCCCTGATAAAGCAGTAAACCCGGGCGCTGGTTGTGGAGTTGCTGATCGAATGTTATGACGCCGCCAACACTGGCATCGCCTGTTCCGGGATAGGTGGCTGTGATATATACTGGGGGCATTTTGTCTGCACCCGTCTGCAGGTCCAGCGCGTGCAGGTATTGTACAAAAACAGGAGGTGCATTCTGCGTTACGCTCCTGGAAACAACATAAAGGGGTATTTGTGCCTGTATCAATAACCGGCGTACCCACTATGCCCATTTTACCACTGAAATCCTTATAATTTCCGCCGCAGGCGCCGGTCATATCGGAGTTTTGAATTGCCCGGTAGGAATGTGTGTTACCCGGATTATAGGTCAGGTTGTTTTGCCAGTACGGCGCGGAGGCAGCCGAATCATCTGCATCAAAGGCATAAACCGTATTATTCACAGTGGCTACAACAACGATATTACGACTGCCCCCGCTGATGTTTACATGATTCACAATCAGTGGCTGACAATAAATCTGCTCATCCACCGCCCTGATAAACAGTTTTCCAAAACTTCCTCCGCTTACGTTGGCCTGAGTAAGCTGTGTTTCGCCTGCGTTCCATCCTGTCCTTTTCAGGTCATTGTGCTGGGTAGTGACATGCTGGGCCTCAGAGCTAAAAAAAAGGCTAAGAAAGAACGCCAGAAATAAGGGAAAAACAGAGCAGGGTAGTCGGGAATAACGGAGTTCGGTCGGCAGCATTCGTTTGGTTAGATTGGGTTAAATGGAGAACCTCTAAAAATAAAAAAAATAGTTCAGATCTCCTATCCGGCCAGAAATCATAATTCCCTAACATTCAGGACATGATAGGTTCACACTCGAATGGTTATTTTGTATGAAATATTTACCAGTCCCGTATGAAACAACTCCGTTATTTTTTTACCCGAATCGGCATCCGGCTTTTTATTGCCCGGCTTTCCGCTTTTTATCCGTCGCTGAGGTACTATAAAATCCATTAATGGGTTTTACTAAACTTTATCACGGATGAAAATATTATATGCCATACAGGGCACAGGCAATGGCCATCTCAGCAGGGCCCGTGAAATTATTCCTATTCTTCAGCGAAAAGGACAACTCGACCTGCTCATCAGCGGAACGCAGGCAGACGTAGAACTTCCCTACCCCGTAAAATATCGCTTCAAAGGTCTTTGTTTTATATTCGGAAAAAAGGGCGGCGTCGACGTGAATGGCCACTTACCGGAAAAGCAATCTAAAAAGACTGTATGAAGAAATTAAAAGCCTTCCTGTAGAAGATTACGATCTCGTAATCAACGATTTTGAACCCGTCAGCGCCTGGGCCTGCCGCCGGAAAAATAAACACTGCATCGGTCTTAGCCACCAGGCGGCTGTTATACATCCCAACGCGCCGAAACCAAAAAAGAAAGACCTGCTCGGTAAAGCCATTCTTTTCAATTATGCACCGGTTTCCACTTCTTACGGATTTCATTTTGCGGCTTACAGCAGTGAGATTTTCACGCCCGTCATCCGAAGTGAGATCAGAGATCCGGCAGCTATTAAGCAACCGCATTATACGGTATACCTTCCGGCTTATTCTGACAAGAGGATCATACGCGTTCTGGGGAAGATAAAAAATATAGACTGGCAGGTATTCAGTAAACATAGTAAAGAAACTTACCGTGAAGGAAATGTGTATATCCGCCCCATTGAAAACGATGCGTTTATTCAAAGCCTGATCAGTTGTACGGGTATCATCTGCGGCGCGGGATTTGAAACTCCGGCGGAAGCTCTCTTTCTGCAAAAAAAACTTCTGGCTATACCCATGAAGGGACAATACGAGCAGCAATGCAATGCTGCCGCATTGATGACCATGGAGGTTCCCGTATTGAAATCCCTCAAAGAAAAACACCTGGATGTTATCAGGAAATGGGCCGAAGAAGATCAGTTCATTCCGGTCGACTATCCTGATATCACAGAAAAAATAATCGACGGACTGATCAGCGAAAACATCTTGAGAGAAACGAACGCAGCGATCACCCTGGGCAATGGCATTCATTCCGTGAAAGCGCTACGGGAAAAAAGTCTCCGGCGTATTATAAAACAATCGGCCGAATAACATGCATTTGACCCGTTCAGCGTTCGGTGATAATTTCCATTGGGGCGTATCTACGGCTGCATATCAGATTGAAGGCGCCCATGATGCCGACGGGAAGGGTACTTCTATCTGGGATGTCTTTACTTTAAAAAAAAGAAAAATCCGCGGCGGCCATCATGGCCGGACCGCCTGCGATTTTTATAACCGTTTTCCTGAGGATCTTCTGTTGCTGAAAAAACTCCATATTCCCAATTATCGTTTTTCCCATTTCCTGGAGTCGCATTTTCCCTGATGGCACAGGCCGTATCAACCCTTCTGGACTCGTGTATTATAATCAGCTGATCGATAAGCTGTCTTGCATTGAATATCGAACCCTGGGTAACACTCTATCACTGGGATCTGCCCCAGGCGCTGGAGAATAAAGGCGGATGGGACGAACAGGGATATCCTCTCATGGTTTGAAAACTATGTTTCTTTTTGTGTACGCCAGTTTGGCGACCGCGTAAAACACTGGATGGTTCTGAATGAGCCCATGGTATTTTACGGGTGCCGGTTATTTTCTGGGCGTTCACGCGCCCCGGCAGCAAGGGATTATCGAATTTCCTCGCCGCCACACACCATGCAGCCCTTTGCCCAGGCGGAGGGAGGAAGAGTAATCCGCAGTTTGAAGACAGATGCAAAAATCGGCACGACCTTTTCCTACTCGCACGTTGAAACCTTACCGGGATATAGAAAAAGACCGCAAGGCAGCTGTCAAAACCGATGCGCTGCTGAACCGGTCTGTTTATTGAGCCACTGCTCGGTTTGGGATACCCCGTAAAAGATCTTGGCATATTACAAAGGCTTGAAAAATTTTACAGGGATGGGGATTCTTCGAGACTGTCTTTTGATATGGATTTTGCCGGTCTTCAGAACTATACCCGGGAAATAGTTTCTCATGCGCCTTTTATGCCCTTCATTAAAGTGAAAATGATAAAGGCGGTAAAACGCCAGGTCGAGACCACGCAGATGGGCTGGGAAGTGTATCCAAAGGCCATATATCATGCGTTGACACGCTGGGGACGGTACGAAAATCTCAAAGAAATTATAGTGACCGAAAACGGAGCCGCTTTTGAAGACAGCTATTTCGGGGGGAAATCAATGATCACAAGAGAAAACGATTTCTCCAGGACCATATCGCGCAGGTGCTCTTGGCAAAAGAAACAGGTGTGCCTGTAAACGGATATTTTGTCTGGACACTGCTGGATAATTTCGAATGGGCCGAAGGCTACGAACCCAAATTCGGCCTGGTACACGTGAATCTGGAAACCCAGGAACGGGTAGTTAAAGCATCCGGGAAATGGTATGCCGGTTTCCTTGAAGAAAAGGTTTTAGCGGATATCTTTTAGACCAACCATCCGGCGTTTATCCTGATCCCAGATTTTAAGACGCAGACAGGCGATCACATCTTTAGGATTCAGGGAGGTTTTTTTACAGGTCTGCAATTCCTTAAAATGCGCCATTACTTCAGGAAGGCGGTAAAAGGGTATCTTAGAATTGAGGTGATGAATATGGTGGTACCCGATATTGCCTGTCATCCAGGCCATCAATGGTTTCATTTCCATATAACTCGACGACTCGAGAGCTGCTTTTTCATAAGCCCATTCGTTATTTTCCGCGAAGGTGACTCCGGGAAAATTATGCTGCGCATAGAAGAGGTAAGCTCCCAGGGCAAAAGCAATCATAAAGGGCAGAAAAAATAAACAGAACCAGATCTGCCATCCGAGAAAAATAAACAGCAGCACAGAAACCGTCACGTGCAAAACCAGTGCTATCAGCGAATCATAATGTTTCCGGGGACTGCTCACAAATGAAGCAATACACATCCGAAAATAAACATAGAAAATACCCATCGCGATAGTAAGCGGATGGCGGATGGCGAGGTATTCAAATTTCTGACGGCGGGTCATTTCGTTGAATTTCTTTTTGGTGGCAATTGGATAAGATCCTATGCTTGCGCTGAATAATTTGGAATTATTGGCGTGGTGATGATCATGAGATCTTTTCCAGATGCTGGTCGGTGACAGAAATGAAAAAACCAAAACCTGTCATAATGAAATTGGCCAGTTTGGAATCCTTCAGAATGGAATGATGCTGATGATCATGATAAATGATAAACATCCGAACCATCAGCAATCCGGCCAGAATACTAAAGAAAATTTTGACGGCAAAAAACGGTATCAGAATAGTGGCTGCGAGAGAAAGTCCGATGAACAAAATGGTCGTAATAGAATAGACCCAGCTCTTGCTCCTCACTTCTTTTGCGAAGGGTCTGGTTGCCAGTATGAGCTCCTTTCCACAAAGCATATCCTTTTCTTTTATATTTTCGGCCTTTCGTGTTTCCATCTTCTGTGTGTCCATAACCAATTCTCCGGCTGACTGTTAATATCCGCTTCCAGTTTTCTGGTATGTATCTCTGTGATTGTTCCGGTATCCTGCAGTTGGGAAGGTAGCTCTATTCTTTCAGCAAACACACTGTAGTAGCCCCTTTTAACTCTTCTTATGGGTGATATAAACAACCGGATAACGAATCTTTAACGCAATCTTTTCTATTCCAAGAAATACCGAGTATCCTGATTCATGAACTCCATCCAGTAGGCATGATCAGGCAGTGGCGCCTGATCGGCAATGAAAGCCGTTGCCGTCAGGGAGTTCCGGTTTTTCAACATCTCCCGCATTGTATCCTTCATGGCTATCAGTTTTGAGCCAAACCGGGTACGCATCCTGTACACCAGTCCATTGAAGTACTTGTTCGTCAGCGGATGATAAATCACATATAACTGGTGCCTGCAACAAATGCTGAATGTATTACCTCCCCATTCCCAATTTCCGAAATGACCCATAGCGACCATAAAACTTTGGTTTTCCGCAGCCAGCTGTTCGAAGATGGCCAGCGCTTCCCGCTCAAACCGGCAGTGCTTTACCATATTCTTCCTCGAAATAGTCAGGGTTTTTAAAAGTCTCCAGAAAAAATCACAGAAATAACGGTAAAATCGTTTTTCTATTTCCCGAATCTGATTTTCTGTTTTAGGGGAAAGGAGTTTACCAGGTTCTGACGTACTATTTTCCTCCGGTAACCCAGGACATGATAGAGTAATACATACACAAAGTCAGAAAATAAATACAATAAGGAAAAGGAAGCAGGGCCAGCAGGTAAATGAAGGGCAGGCTGAAATAATAAAGGATGGCTGCAATGGATTTTTCAATGGGAAAATGCAAAAGTAAATTCAATGTGTTCAGAATCCGAAACCCAGTTGTAATCCTCCGGTACGGTGATACAGGCTGGTTCTGAATTCCTCTGTGATTCCTGAACGGTATATTCCAGGTAAACAGACCGGAATTTCAATACCATACCCCATTTATTCTGAAGAGTGAACCGCTTGATTTCATCGGCCTCAATGGTATATACGCTGCTATGATTAAATACTCCTCCCTGCAGGGTAGCATCATATGCCACTGCATTACCCAGCACCTGGCAGAACAGATACCACTCGAAAGAGGATTTTACAGAAGGAGGTTTTGCAAAGCGGAATGGAAATTTCCCAGGATTGGACGTGAACCCGCCCGTGAGTTTATCACTCAGCGTTCCCAGCCGCGCCGATCCAAAGCCAGAAAGCGAAAAGTGATTTTCATATTGGATAAATTCTTTCTCGGTATTGATCTGGTAGTTCAGCACCAGATCGTTCTGAATCTGGTTGTGCCAGCCCTCCGGCTGTGTATAGTTGATCCAGTGGTGAATCGTTTCCTGCATCTGTTCTCCCCCGGCCCATGGACCCAATACGCCGGCGTTAAATGAAACACTGACCCGGCTCTTTTTTTCGGCATTTTCTGCGATCAGGAAGGTTTTGAACATCAGAACTCCCGCATAAGGGCGGTCACCATACTGTACTTCGTATTGGTCAATCAGGTTTGGGAGTATAGGCATTGTGTTCTATGGCCAGCCCGTATTTCATTTTACTGGTCCCCGGATGCCAGAGTATTTTCATCAGAAAAAAGTTTTCCAGTCCGGGATGCACTTTTTCAATGAGAATCCCCTGGGTATAATCCCGGTCCGATGCAGAAAAAAAATCGTTTTCGTAATTGATCCTGAAAATATTTATTTCCGGCAATATCCCTGTAGCCGGTGGTATTGTCCATGGCCTGAGACCAAAGGTTTCGATGATTTAACAGGCTGAGAATGAGTAACAGCAGAAACTTGCGGGTCATTGGGAAACATACGCGGGGCGGGAAAAGTCGGATTTCCTGAAAGCCCGTAAAAATGGCAATATTTCCGTGTAGATTGCGTTCTTATTTGTTATCCTTTTCTCATGCGCTACAGAATCTGCCGCCTTTTAGGTATGTCTTCCTTCCTGATCCTGTTGCTTGGCGGCTGCAATAAAAGCAATCCCCTGGTAACCGATACGCCGGCTGACTATTACCCGATGCATCTTGGGAATTACATCATTTACCGGATGGATTCCCTGAAATTTATCAATGTAGGTTCACAGGACACGATCATCAGCTACCTCGCCAAGGAAGTGGTGGAAGACAGCATTACGGACAATCTGGGAAGGCCGAGCTACCGGGTTACCCGCTACCTGAGTGACACTGCAGGAATAGCGCCCTGGACACCCTCCATTGCTTTCATGGTGACTCCCTTAGCTGGGTCTGTGGAAGTAGTGGAGAATAACCTCCGCTATATCAAGCTGGTCACGCCCGTGCAGGACGGCATTTCCTGGCTCGGCAATGCATACATAGACACGAAATCCGACGACTCGCAGGTTCCCTATCTGGATGGCTGGAATTATACTTACGACAGCACGGGCATGCCCTTTACTGTTCTTGCCGGTACGATTCCGAAAGCCGTAATCGTCAATGAAATCAATCAGATTACAGGACTCGGCGATGGCTCATACACGCAGACCCTTTTCAGCGAAGAAGTGTACGGGAAAAATATCGGCCTGATTTACAAAAAATTTGTTTACTCCGTTTATCAGTCACCCAACGTGGAATATCCTTCGGGAGCTACAATCGGATACGGGCTGAGTTTTAATATGGTCTCTCACAATTAGATTTCTGTTTTTTCACGGGCTGATTTAGTTATCCATTAGTTACCTTCAGATCAGAAAAAAACATTCTGATGCTTCATTGTATCCGCACAAATTCTGAAAATTCAGATTTCCATAAACTCGTTAGTGAACTGGACGCGGATTTGGCCATCCGGGATGGCGCAGATCACTCATTCTATGCCCAGTATAATAAAATAGATTTGATCCGGCATGTTGTGGTTGCTTATGATCAGAAAATACCGGTTGGCTGCGGCGCGATCAAAGAATTTTCAAAAGAAGCCATGGAAGTGAAAAGAATGTATGTGCCTCCGGACAGGCGGGGGTTGGGCATTGCCGGGTTCATTCTAAAAGAACTTGAAATCTGGGCGCTTGACCTCAACTATAAAAAATGTGTATTGGAAACGGGTAAGAAACAACCTGAAGCCATAAAACTCTATTTGAAAAGTGGATATGACATCACTCCGAATTTTGGCCAGTATATAAACGTGGAGAATAGCGTTTGTTTTGAAAAAATTCTCTGATCGGAATGAGTTACACCGGGATCGTCGTTTCGGCGGGCTGTTTCCTGAGTACGGGCACAGGATTCATTTTATGCTTTCTTTTTCTCAGGAAATTGATATGGAATGCCCCGATGATCAGGGCAATGCAACCTTCCATCAATACGGTATTTTCGACGCCGATATGTTGTGAAATAAAACCGATGAGTAATCCGCCCAAAGGCTGCATACCAAAAAAGGCCATGGCATAAATACTCACTACCCTCCCCCTCATTGAGGGATCCACAACGGTCTGAATGAGCGTATTACTGATTGTGATTTGCGACATCATGCCAAAGGCTGCAATCATTGCAAATACCAGCGCCAGCGGGTAGTACATAGCGTGTGAAAAAAGCACGAGGCCCAGTCCAAACACAAACGTATTGACAGCCAGAATTTTTCTCAGATTCGAACCCGGTTTCAGTGAAGCAAGGAAAATAGCACCTGTAAAAGCGCCTAGTCCGATGACACTGTCAATCACTCCGAAAGTTGACGCCGTCCCATGAAATATGTCTTTGGCGTAAACAGGTATTAGTGTACTGAAAGGCAGAACAAAAAAACTGATCAGGGCCAGCATACCCAGAACAAATGAGATATCCGGAGTCTGACGAACATATTGCAGACCCTCTTTTATTTCTCCGGGAATATTTTTTGGGTGTTTTCGGGGTACAAAGGCAGGCAGACGCATCATCAGCAGGGAAACAATTACTGCAACAAAACTCAGCGCATTCATACCAAAACAGATATCGTCTCCGAATTTTTCGATGACCAGTCCCGCAATACCTGGTCCTATCAGCCGCGACAAGTTAACCATCGAAGAATTGAGGGCAAGCGCATTGGGGAGGTTTTTTTTATCATCCACCATATCGTACACGAGCGACTGTCGGGCCGGCACGTCAAAGGCATTGACAATCCCGAGCAAAACACTCAATGCGAGAATTTCCCACACGTTGTAGTGGCGAAAGAAAACCAATAATGTCAGTAAAATGGCCTGGATCATGGAAATTACCTGTGTAAGCAACAGTACTTTATAGCGATCGTAACGGTCTGAAATAACGCCCCCCAGAAAGGAAAGCAGGAAAGAAGGAAACATGGTACAGAAAAGAGTTACTCCCAGCATGAATTTAGAATGGGTCAGAGAATAAACCACCCAGCTGACCGCCGTCTTTTGCATCCAGGTACCAATCAGCGAAACGGATTGGCCAACAAAATAGAGCCTGTAGTTACGGCTATGAAAAGCGTTGAACGTAGTGATTGACATAGTGAATTCCGATCCCTCGCGGCCTGGACATGCCTGACCATTCTTTATTAAAATTAACCAACTTAGACTATATTTTCATACTGGAAACGGTTATTCCAGTCATTTTAAAACGTTTACACCGATGAAAAAAAATCTTCTGATCTGCTTTTGTATGTTATTTACATGTAGTGTGTTTGCACAACAAAACTTCAATGACTCCATTGCAAACAGCAGGAATAGAATTTCGGAAAAAGCCATGCTCACACTGGGGGGCTGGGCCGCAGCTAATATCATCAGTGGTTTTATTATAGCCGGACAAACACAGGGCGAGGCAAAATATGCATGGCGAATGAATGCCTATTGGAATATCATAAACGGAGGTATTGCTGTGATGGGATATATCGGCGTACGAAAAGCGATGGCAAAGAAATATGGGCTCTCCGAAAATGAAGTGGCACAGGGTTCTATAGAGAAGCTTTACGCCCTGAATATGGGTCTCGACCTAGCTTATATTGCTACTGGCTTTTTTCTTCGTGAAAAAGGAATAAACAGCAACAGTCAAAAATCGGCGGATCAGCTGAAAGGTTATGGAACAAGTATTGCGGCACAGGGCGGCTTCCTTTTACTTATGGACGGCATTCTTCTGAGTATGCATCACCGCAACAGCGTTCGGCTGAATAATAAATTGAAATCGCTGGAACTGGGCGCCGGTGCGGGTGGTTTGGGGCTGATTTACAGATTTTAATCCATTTGTTCCCGCAATTGTCTCCATGATATCTATGCCAGAGGCTTGTTTGTCGAAAAAAATTTCTATTTATCGGCAGCAATCATAGCTTTATTTAATGGAATACGACAATGACCGGACTATCAGGGGGACCCACAAGGAGGAGGTGTTATGCTGGGTACTGTTTGGATTAATCAGTCCGGTGGTCAACGGTCTGGGGATCTTTCCTTTTCAAAAAACAGCGTGGTTCCTGCTTCTGGCGGTTAGTGCGCTTACGTGTCCTGTCTATCTGTTTTATTCCAAAATCGTTGTACCCCGCTTTCTCTTCACCCGGAAGTATAGGCTATACCGTGTGATCACTCTTTTTTCCGTTTTTTTCCTTCATTTTTGGATTTTCCTTTTATATAAAGCGGCATATCCGATTTACCCGGGAGATAACAACACCTATTTTATTTATTCTTCCATGACCCTTACAAGAGAAACGGCCTGGATTGTCATAGATATTTGCCTCGCTGTTTCAATTGCTTATATGAGAAAAAATCTGGACGAAAAGGAAACTGTGGAATTGCTTAGAAAAGAAAATATCTACTATAAACTCCGGTATTTCCGCACCCAGCTAAATCCCCATTTTCTCTTTAATTCCCTGAACAGCATATATTCACTCAGTCTGAGCAAAGCCGATAAAACTCCCGAAGTGATCGTGAGGTTGTCCGACATCATGCGTTTTCTGATTTATGAATGCAATGAAGATAAAATACCATTGGAGAAAGAAATTGAATTTATCAGGAATTATATAGAAATCGAAAGAATCCGTTACGATGCAGATATTCAGTTTACAGTGGAAGGCCAGTCGGAACACGTAATGATCGAGCCTTTTTTGTTTATCTCTTTTATCGAGAACGGGTTCAAACATGCCATCGACCATTCCTTTGCAAAACCTTTTATCTATATTACACTTAAAATAAGTGAAGATCAGATTGCACTCAATGTGATCAACAATACCAGTCTCGAACTGGAGGCGCAGGCCAAAAGAATACAGGGTAAGGGCCTGTTAAACAGTAAGTGCATACTGGAACTGCTCTATCCCAATACCCATGCACTGGATATTATACAGGTTGAAAAGAAAGACAGGAAAGAAAGTAAATCCAGGTTTAAAAATGCACAGGAAAGACTTCAGCGCCTGTATCCGGACAAACACACACTGGACGTGATACTAAATAATAATACATTCACTGTTTCACTCATATTAACCGGACTGCTTGATCAGGTGTATCATAATAGAAGATGAGAGGCTGGCCCAGGAGGTGATCAAAAACCATCTTCAAAAATCGGGCAAAATGGAGCTCCGTGGCATTTACCGGAATGCCCGTGAAGCAAGGGATGCACTCGACAAAGAGGATGTGGACCTTCTTTTTCTGGATATCCAGTTGCCCGGTATGACGGGCCTTGAATTTCTACGTTCATTAAAAAATCCACCGCTGGTCGTCTTTACTACTTCCTATCCGGAATATGCAGTGGAAAGTTATGAATTCAATGTGATTGACTATTTACTAAAGCCGATATCTTTTGAACGATTTTCCAAAACAGTTCAAAAAATTATTGATGGGAATATATTCAGAACACAATCCGGCGAAAAAAAATCTCTGTTCCGCGAACATATTTTTGTACGTTCCGAAGGCCGGTTTTTTCGGATCAGCTTCTCAGATATAATTTATATCGAGGGCATGAAGGATTACCTGAAAATTCACTGCCCGGAGCATTTGATCGTTACTCACCAGACTATGGGGGAAATGGAAAATATCCTGCCAGCCGAACAGTTTATCCGCATTCACAAATCCTATATTGTATCCGTTTCAAAAATAAAAGCGGTATACGGCAATTCAGTGGATACCGGTAAGTCTCTGCTTCCAATTGGGCCATTCTACAAAGAAAAAATAATGCATTTCATTTCGGGCATGAGTGGAAACCAGAATCCACAAAGAGAGAAGTAATTACCCTTAGTCATCAGGCCCGGCCTACTACTATTTTTTACAAATTTCAGGCATGCCTGGTTTTTTTAAAATAATCTCCGTATAATCGTTAACTATTTTTGAAGCTCCATATGTATATGAAAAAGATTGTTATTCAGACGATTTTTCTGCTATTCTCTGTTTTTTCATTGACGGCTCAGGATGATCATGAGTTTGCTTTCGGTAAATTCACGGTTAACGATTTTAATCCGCCAATTCAAAAGTCGGACACAGACGCAGGCGCAATCATTATTGCGGATATTGGAAAAGTTGTTTTTGAAAAAAACGAGATCGGGGATTTCGATGTGATCTACAAGAGATTTGAAAGAATAAAAATTATCAACAAAAATAGTTTTGCGGCCGGCAAGTTTACATTAAGTCAGGATATAAGGACCCCCTATCACATCGTCCTCCAAACAGTTTCCAAACCTGGACTAATCAGACTGCGCGGTATTACTTATAATCTTGAAAATAACCAAATCCATGAAGATGAACTGGACCAAGGTTCTGTATTCACCGAAAAAGAAGGAAAAACACAGGAAGTAGAGAAATTTACCATGCCCGGTCTGAAAGAAGGTTCCGTATTCGATCTTGAATATACTGTTCGCTCTTCTTTTCAGGTACTGGATATCAACTGGAAATTTCAGAAAAATTATCCCTGTCTGTGGAGCGAGTATGATTTAACCATGCCGGATGCCTACCAGTATTCCATAAAATACCGGGGTGATACAAGTTTCTTTATCCATACTGTAGATATAACAAATCATATTTCACCTGGTTTTTCAAATACAGAGCAAATTCTGATGAGCCATTTCAGATGGGTGAAATTGAATGAACCTGCTTTTATGTCTGAACCTTTTATCAGGTCATCGAAAAATTATACCGACGGAGTAAGTTTTGAACATGACTGGAATATATTTGACTGGGAAAAATTCTCAAACTACTCTTCTAGCAACTGGATGGGCTTTATTAACATGTATTTTTTCCTTAACAGAATTGAAAACTTTTCAGGTGAAAAACGTAACTGGCTGAATAAAGACCTCGAATCCATTACAAAAGGATTACAAAATCAAACTGAAATTGCCGCAGCGATATACAGAAATGTTCGGGATCACTATTCATGTGTGTACCGGAATTCCTATTTTACAAGTCAGTCACTCAAAGAAACGTTTACGGAAAAAAAAGGAAATGGGGCTGATATTAATCTGCTTCTTTCAGCTATGCTCAGACAGAAAAAAATAGAAGCAGATCTCGTCATCTTGAGCACGACGGACAACGGATATGTCAACTTCGATTATCCCAGACCGGTAGACTACAATTATCTGGTTTGTGCAGCAAAAATTAATGGCAAAGAAATTTTGCTTGATGCCAGTCTGCCCTTAAACAGCTTCGGCGATTTAACTCCTCATTGTTATAATGGAGGCGCGGTAGTTTTCAACAATACCCATGTAAAAATGATTGACCTTCTTCCTGAATCTCTCACTGAAACCAACCGAACAGATGTAATCGTAACAAGCGATGAAAAAGGAAGTCTTTCCGGAACCATGACTATGCATTGCGGTACGCAAAAATCATATTCCATCAGGGAGTCTACAAAGAAAAGTTCATTAAAAACATATTTTCAGGAGTTCTCGTTAGACCCCGAAGTCAGAGAAGTCAAAAATGAAGAAGCTGATGAATTGGGAAATCCGGATAAACTATTGAATGTTCAATGCGATCTGAACTTTAAGGATAGTGCACAATCAGATATTTTTTATTTCAATCCAGTAATAGCTCCCTTTTTCCATAAAAACCCATTTTCTGCCGCTAAACGTATTCATCCGGTTGAAATGCCTTTTAAACTGGATGAGATATATTTATTAACCTTCGATATTCCGAAAGGTTATGGAATAGAAGAAATGCCAGCAAATGAATCTCTTCGTATGGACTCTAATCAGGGCAGCTTTGACTATATATTAGAAAAAAATCCCGATGAATTGCAATTGCAAATGCGATTAAAATTAAACAAGACAGAGTTTACTACAGATGAATACACAGCATTGCGCGAGTTTTTCAATGGTATAATAAAAAAACAAAATGAGCAGATTGTTTTTCGTAAGAGAAAATAATCAGAAATATACAAAAAAACGATTGATGGGATCAATTAATCACCAGCATACTCTGCTTAGAATTTAAACATCTTTAAGTAACCTTAACCCTTTCCAAAGCGAATAGGCCATCCCCAATGAAAAAACCTTCCCATAATGGGAGAATTTGATTTCTGGCAGTGCATTTGTATAAAGATAGTTGTCCAATATCCGAACAACCATGAAAACAAAAATTCTCAAAATTGCAGGAATTACGCTGCTTGCATTGTCCGCATTTGTCTGGGCCGCTCCCTATATGCTCAGAGGAAAAATTATCGGTCTCATCAGGGCACATATCAATAAAAAAATTCAGGGGCATGTGAATTTCACCGGAGCGGACATCTCTCTATTCCGTCATTTTCCAAAATTATCTGTAGGGCTGGAAAATCTCCAGGTAACCTGTGTAGGTGAATTTCAGGATGATACTTTATTTATGGCCAGACAATTGGATCTGGCCTGTGATCTCAAAAGTCTGATTTCCGGGCAAGGCATACGTGTCAATGCAGTCACCGTTGAAGAACCCCGCATACATGCGGTCGTTCATCAGAATGGTCATGCTAACTGGAATATCCTGAACACATCGGGAAGTGAATCTGCAGATTCATCCGCCAACGGGTTTGAATGGGCACTGCAGCGGTATACGATTCACAATGGTCATCTCCAGTACCTGGATGAAAAAAAACAAATGAAGATGGTGATGGAAAATTTCGAACAGGATTGCCGGGGGCATTTTAATGCGGATATCTACACATTAAAAACTAAAACGACTGCCGAGACGGCAGATATCTCTTTTACCGGCCCCATTCCTTACAGGGTCAGCGTAAAAACAATTCTTGATATAGACTTCCACGTGGACAACAAAACCCATACTTATACATTTAATTCCGATCAGGTCGCATTCAACGATCTGAAATTTCACACAGAAGGTTTTTTTCAATGGATCAACGACAGCAGTTACAATATGAACATCCGTTATAAAGTACCATCAACCAATTTTAAGAGTCTGCTTTCCCTGCTGCCTTCGGTATATCAAAAAGATTTTGCCAGCATTGAATCAAACGGCCAGGTCAACTTCAATGGTTTCGTGAAAGGAAAATATGACCAAATCCACTCTCCGTCATACCACGCGAATCTTTATGTTGTCAATGGCTTTTTGAAGTACCCGGATCTAATTCTCCCCATAGAAAATATCCATTTCGGTCTCCAGGTCAATAATCCGGATGGTTTACCCGATCACCTGTCCATCAACCTGACGGAAGCACACGCCGAGATCAGCAGGGAAAAGATTGATATGCATTTACTTTTGAAGAATCTGAATACAAGACCATTTATTGATTTCGCGTTTGCGGGTAAGCTGGAGCTGACAAGCATATCAAAAGCGGTGAAGACCGATTCCTCCACGAAATTACACGGACTACTGGCTGCTGATATTCATGCAATTGGCATCATTCCCGGAAAAGACAGTCAGAAAAAAGACAAATTTCGGTCATGGGGTGAACTTCATCTGACCGATTTCGGATTCGCATCCAAAAACCATCCAGTGGAGCTCGCTCTTGAGGAACTCGTGCTTACGCTCAGTCAAAAAAACATTGTGGTTAACGAACTGGCAGGCGGGTTTGGATCCACCCATGTCCATGCCACAGGAACAGTTAATAATTTCTTTGAGTATGCACTCAAAGGCTTGCCTCTGAACGCATCCTTCGACATCAAAGCCGATCAGGTGAATCTGCGTGACTGGACAAGCTCACACGGTGTGGATCCTGTAAGCGGTCCCATCTCCATTCCGGCAAATATGGATCTCTATATACAAGCCACGGCCGAAGGGCTGCATTTTGACAACCTCGATTTACAGGACGTCAGTTGTAAAATGGCCATTTCGGAACAGACGGTTCATTTTCAAAATCTGAAAGCGAAAGGTCTCAACGGAGACATTATGGTTGAAGGAAACTATTCTACGCTGGAAAGTGAAGAGCATCCCGAAATCGCCTTTATTTACGATGTGAAAAATGTGGACATACAAAAGACATTCCTGGCATTTAATTCGATCAGAAGGATCATGCCGGTAGCTAAATTTATGACGGGAAATATTGATGCACATATGACGTTAAACGGAAAACTGAATAATGATATGACGACGGATCCGGCAACCGAGCAGGGTGAGGGAAATATCTTACTCACCAGTGGGTTTATATCCGATTTCGGTCCCATGGATAAACTGATGCAGTCTCTGGATATCGCTGCCTTAAAAGACATTCCTCTGACAAACATAAAAACCGAATTTTCCTTCAACGGCGGCCGGGTGATAGTGAACCCCTTTTTTGTACAAACAAAGGATATGGAGCTCGATATAGAAGGTACCCATGGTTTTGACCAGTCCATTGACTACGACATCAGTCTGAAAGTTCCGCGCAGAGATCTGGGCAGAAAGGGAAGTCTGTTTGTAAAAAATGTAGTTACTCAGGCTGCAGAAAAGCGCATTCCGGTCAAAATCGGAGAGGCGGTGAGAATCGATGCAAAACTGAACGGGACCATCAACAATCCCGATGTAAAGACAGATATGAATGCCGTAGTCAGCAATGCCGAAACCGATTTGAATAAAGAAGTGAACGAATTTGTAAATGCCAAACTGGACAGTGCAAAACATCAGTTACACAAGCCGGTGACTTCTGTCAGCAAACCGCATACTTCGCAGGCTTCCCGTAAATCGAAAACTAGTTCCGAAAAGAATAAAGTTTCGCATTCAACTCACAAAAAAAACCAACATCTTAAACCAACAAATAAAAAGAAAAAACAGGTAAAAAATTATACCGCGAATTCCAAAAAAAGCAGAGCCACGGCCAGTAGCCATTGAGCAGATATGCTGCCCAACTGTATACTTGTGTATCTCACAGGAAATTTTCGTTTTAATTAATTCGGATTAAGATTTGACGAACTTCGAAACGAACATTGAATCAGCAGATTCATTCATCCCGTTAAGCAGTTCCTGCTTTTCCAGATGCAGACCGGCTTTGCCGGAAATACCTGACGTTATCCGTTCATTTTCGTCGGCAAATACTGAACAGGTAATGTAGACCAGCATACCGCCCGGTTTCAGCCGGGTTCTGATATTAGACAATATTTTTTCCTGCCGCTGGCGGTATGTGGAAACGGATTGCGGGTCGAAAAAATAAAGTGCTTCGGGGGTTCTTCCCCAGGTGCCGCTTCCGGTGCAGGGGAGATCAGCCAGGATGAAGGGAAACATCTGTTTGGGAAGGTCGTTCTGATCCGTCAGGTCGGCTTTAAAAAATCTGGGTGTCGGAACTTTCGCTTCTGCAAACCGCTTTTTCAGATTGTTCAAAATAGATTCCCGGATATCCGAAACGGTAAGCTGACAGCCAGGATTCAGATCGGTGATCAAAATGGATTTACCTCCGCTGCCTGAACAGCAATCCCAGGCTTCGGACATTTTATTGCCACTCTTTTTCAAATATAAAGCGGTGCGTTGCGAATTCAGATCCTGAATGACCGCTTCCTGATTCAACACAAAAACACCATCCAGTTTAGTGGCACCTGGAAAAGAATATGCTTTAAAAGGCAGCGCGGACAAAGGATCAGCGTCTTCAAATTCAATCTGATGGCTGATCAGTTTGGCGGATACCATTTTTTCCTTTCCCGGCCTCACACGTATAAACATCCGGGGTCTCTCGAGAAAAGACAGACAATAGATCCGGTGGTTCACAGCTTCACTCAGGAGGTTTTTCCAGGGAAATATTTCCTCAATATCAAAGTCGGGATACTTCCGCTGAACAATCAGTATTTTTTCTTCCAAAGATTTTTCCACAGCCTCATGCCATTCCAGGTGCAGATATTCCAGAATCTTTTCCTTTTTATTATTTGTCAGGAAAAGGCCCGCCACAATACGCTCTGCTTTGGGAATATTTTTCAATGCATGACCCAGCCGGAAATAACAATAAACCATTTCGGTTACCTGACGCCTGTCGCGCGAACCCATTTGCGGATTCTCGCGAAAAAAATTCTTCAGCCACCCCTGCAAGGGCATATCGCCCGTGTAGGCATCCAGAATGCGAACCGCATAGCGCAGGAGATTATCTAGTATCATAAGTTGCTTTCATATAAAAGAAAAAGGCGCGATCGCCCGCGCCTGTAAAAAAATAAGGAAATGATTTATAACTCAAGCAAAGCTTTTACCGGATCCTTTCCAAAAAGCAACTGGTCAGGATTTTCCAGCAGGTCTTTTACCCGTACCAGAAAGCTCACGGACTCCCGCCCGTCAATGATACGGTGATCATAACTCACTGCGAGGTACATCATGGGACGGGCAACAATCTGCCCGTTGATTACTACTGCCCTTTCCTCGATTTTATGCATTCCGAGAATGGCGGACTGGGGTATATTGATAATGGGTGTAGACATCATGGAACCGAACACACCGCCGTTGGTTATGGTGAAAGTGCCGCCCTGCATTTCATCCATAGTCAGTTTATTGTCGCGTGCCTTGCCGGCGAGTTCCACTACTTTCTTTTCGATCTCAGCCATACTCAGACTCTCCGCATTCCGGATTACCGGAACCACCAGACCCTTAGGCGCAGAAACTGCTATGGAAATATCGCAGTAATCGTGATAAATGATTTCTTCGCCGTCGATATACGCATTCACTGCGGGCCATTCCTGCAAGGCATAACAAACAGCTTTTGTAAAGAAACTCATGAATCCCAGGTTAACTCCATGTTTCTCCTTGAATTTATCCTTATATTTTGTACGGAGCGCCATTACCTGACTCCATATCCACTTCATTGAAAGTGGTGAGCATGGCCGTTGTGTTTTTTGCTTCCACGAGCCGCCTGGAAACCGTCTTTCGCAGATTGCTCATTTTTTCCTTTCTTACTTCCCGGCCAAACAATGCTTTGCCCGGAAGTCTGCCTGGATTACTGAGTGCGTCCAGCACGTCGTGCTTGAGTATTTTACCATTGGAACCCGAAGGGGTAATCTTGCCTGTATCTATTTTTTTATCACTGATTATGGCAGCCGCAACCGGCGTGGCCCTGGGTTCATTTCCTGCGGTTTTCTTCTCTGCCTCTTCAGCTTCGACTACTTTATCTGTGGCGAGTTTAGTGACCACTTCAACTGGTTTTGATGCCCCGTTAGTAGCCGCCGGTTTTTCTGCTGAAACCGGTTTGGCAGCGGTTTCATCTATACTTGCCAGTACATCCCCGATTTTAAGTGTATCTCCTTCCTGGCCATGGGTTTTAAGTGATCCTGCTTTTTCTGCATTGACTTCGAAAGTCGCTTTTTCACTTTCCAGTTCGGCAATCACTTCGTCGCGGTCAACGTAATCGCCATCCTTTTTGAGCCATTTCACCAGAGTTACTTCGCTGATGGATTCGCCTACGGCCGGCACTTTAATATCGATCATGCTGCTTTAGAATTTACGGGACGAAGATAATTTATTTAGAATGTAAGGCGATGAATTTCATGAGATCAAATACTAAATGCCGTTTCGATAATTTCCGACTGTTCCTGTGCATGTACTTTGGCATAACCGGTTGCCGGTGAAGCGCCCGGCTGACGGCTGATAAAACCATAGTTGATGCTTTTCAGATTCATTTGCAGAAACGAGGCAGCGCCCATATTCAGGGGCTCCTCCTGTATCCAGAACCAGGTAGCATTATTGTATTTTTTATATAGGGCGTCAAGCTGCACCGTTGGAAGAGGATACAGTTGTTCCAGCCGAAGAATCGCAATGTCCTTTCTGTTATCCCTCAGTTGTCTTTCAGCGAGCTCAAAATAGATTTTACCTGTACAGAATAAAACTTTTTTTACCTGAGAGGCTTCGCCGGCGAATAAATCATCTATTACTTCCTTAAATCCACCCTGGGTAAATTCAGAGATTTTAGAATAACTGCCTGGGTGGCGGAGGTTAGCCTTGGGTGAAAAATTAACCAGCGGTTTCCGGAACGGCCAGGCCAGCTGGCGGCGCATGGCATGAAAATAATTTGCCGAAGTGGTTACATTGGTCATGATCATATTCTGCTCTGCACACATCTGTAAAAAACGTTCCATTCGGGCGCTGCTGTGTTCCGGACCCTGACCTTCGTATCCGTGTGGCAATAACATGACCAGCCCGTTCATACGTTGCCATTTCTGTTCCCCTGCGGCAATGAACTGGTCAATCATGGTTTGTGCGCCATTAGAGAAGTCGCCGAACTGCGCTTCCCATAAAACCAGTGTATTGGGATTCACCAAAGCATATCCGTATTCAAATCCCAATACTCCATATTCACTCAGCAGGGAATTATAAATCCTGAATTTCCCTCTGGCATCCGGAATGCGGCTCAGGCGGTTATAAGATTCGTCAGTTTTTTCATCTCTCAGAACAGAATGACGATGGGAGAAAGTGCCCCGCCGAACATCCTGTCCGCTCATCCGCACATCCTTGCCATCCAGCAGAATACTACCATAGGCCAGTAGTTCACCGGACGACCAGTCGAGTTTTTGCTCTTCCGTAAATAATTTCTTTTTATCCTGAATGAGTTTTTCTATTTTTTTAAGGGGAGTGAATGTATCCGGCCAGGTCATCATCGCATCAAAAATCTTCCGGAGGTCGGTTTCCGGAATGGCTGTTTCCGGTGATTTATCAAAATCAGCTGACGTAGAGCGGCGCAGGCTGCGCCAGGCAATTTCGGGCTGCTGATAGTTATAAGGAAGTGGCTTCTGTTTAATATCGTCCAGTCTTTCCTGCAAATCGTTCCAGAATTTTTTCTCCATATCCTTCGCCATATCTCTGGCATCGTTTTCCCCATTTTCCATCAGGAACTGGGTATATACTTCGCGCGGGTTGGGATGTTTTTCAATCATCGCATACAGTGTCGGCTGGGTGAATTTAGGATCATCCCCTTCATTATGACCATGACGTCGGTAGCAGACCATATCTATAAAGATGTCGGCATTGAATTCCTGCCTGTATCTGGCCGCGATTTCGGCACACTTCACCGCGGCTTCCGGGTCATCTCCGTTTACGTGCAAGACAGGTGCATGAACCGTTGCAGCGAGGGAGGTGCAATAGTCAGAACTTCTGGCATCGTCAAAATCCGTAGTAAAGCCAATCTGGTTATTGATCACATAATGAATGGTGCCCCCGGTACAATATCCCTCAAGATCACACATCTGCAGTACTTCATAAACTATACCCTGGCCTGCAACAGACGCATCTCCGTGAATCAGAATAGGAAGTATCTTATCGTAGTCACTTTCGTATAAAACATCTGCTTTGGCTCGTGCAAAGCCCACCACTACCGGATCCACTGCTTCCAGGTGGGAGGGATTCGGCATTAGTTTGACATGCACGGTTTTGTTGGTCGGGGTAATCAGTTCACTTCCATACCCAAGATGGTATTTTACGTCGCCGCTGCCCATCGTCTGGTCGAGTTTGGCCGTACCTTCAAATTCGCTGAAAATCTGTTCATAGGTTTTACCCAGTATATTCGCCAGAATATTCAGACGACCGCGATGGGCCATTCCCATAACCACTTCCTGCACGTCGTGCTCAGCAGCCATATTGATCATGGCATCCAGGGCAGGAATGGTGGTTTCTCCCCCTTCCAGGGAAAACCTTTTCTGGCCGATATATTTAGTATGAAGGAATTTTTCGAACATCACCCCTTCATTGAGCTTTTCGAGAATGCGTTTTTTCTTTTCCAGCGGAACGGGGTCAATGAATTTTTTCTCCATTTCGGAGGTCAACCAGTCGATTTTTTTCTGATCGCTGATATACTTAAATTCTATCCCTACGTGGTTGGCATAACATTTCTGGAGGTGGGTGAGAATATTCCGGAGGCTGGTGGTACCCAGACCGATCAGATTACCTGCGAAAAATGACTTATCCATGTCTTCTTCTGTAAATCCGAAGAAACCCAGATCCAGATTCGCACCCCTGTCTTTACGGGGGCGAATCGGGTTAGTTTTGGCCAGCAGATGCCCCTTGTTGCGGTATCCGAGGATCAGGCGATAGGCTCCCAATTCTTTTTTCCAGTCCACCCCATCGGCGGTTTTGAAGCTGGTTTCCTTTGATACGGTGGGTTGGCCATTGCCATTTTTACCCTGAGTGAGGGCAAAATCAAAGCCTTCAAAGAATTTTTTGAACTCAGGGTCAACACTTTGCGGGTCTTTTACAAAATCCTGATATAAACCTTCAATGAACGAGGGTGACGAATTGGTGATGTACTGTAAATCTTTCATTATTTGACATTAAATCGCTCTGCAAATATCGGCAAAAGAAACTTCCGGAATATTTTTCAATATTTGCCCGTTTTTCCTACCTTTGCCGTCCAAAATTCTGAATTCATGGCTAATCATCGGGCAACGAAAAAAGACGTTAGAAAAGCATCCAAACGCCGGGATAGCAACCGTTATTATGGCAAAACAACAAGGAATGCGATCCGCGACCTGAAAGCCATCAAAGAACCCAAAGCAGCAGGTGAAAAACTGCCTGGAATTGAATCTCTCATTGATCGCCTCGCTAAAAAAGGCGTTATCCATAAGAACAAAGCGGCCAATCTGAAAAGCAAGCTTTCACGCGGCGTGAACAAACTTGCAGTTAAAGCCTAAAGCACAAAGCTTAAAGCCGAAAACTTTTTTGGATCATTCATTTTATTGAACTTAAACCGGATGAAGAGCATTCATCCGGTTTTTTCATTTTCTGTCATCCTTAATTGACAATTAATCATTTCAGACTCCTTCTTTCCCATGACACTGTTTATATTTCTTTCCGCTTCCGCAAGGGCATGGATCATTTCTCCCCACTTTGGGTCCTACTTTAATGGGCTCCTGTTTTCCGGCTTCTGACGGGTCATAGTAATCTTTGCCTTCATCCAGTATCGGCCCGGTACCTGCTCCTGCCGTTACCAGCTCATCCTTGCGCACTTTCATCTTGCTCATGTCGGTCTTTTTCTCCACTCCTTCCCTGATCGGCGAAGCCTGTTCAACTGGTATTGCACAATGGCAAAGGAAACTGACAATCTCTTTATTCATACTACTGTCCATTTCCCTGAACAGTTCGAATGCTTCCATTTTGTAAATGACCAGCGGATCTTTCTGTTCAAGGTAGGCAGTTTGTACACTTTGTTTGAGATCATCCATGGAACGGAGATGTTCCTTCCAGGCATCGTCTATAATAGAGAGTGTGATCTGGCGTTCAACAGCGTTCATTAATTCGCGGCCCTGGGTATCCAATGTCTTTTGCAGGTTGGCCAGAACATTGATAATTTTCTTACCATCTGTAAAAGGCACCACTACGTTTTCGATATGACGGCCCTGGTTCAGTAAAATGTTTTTGAAAACGGGTACTGCATCCTTCTGCACCTCCGCCATTTTCCTTTCGTAGTTCAGCGTCGCTTCATGATATAGTTTCTCTGCCAGTTGTTCTGCACCATCTTTCAGAAAATCTTCTTCCGTTATTGTCGTATCGACACCAAAGTTCAGTATCACCGCTACTTTGAATCCTGCATAATCTTCCGCATCGCGGTAAGTATTCACCATGCCTTCTGATACAGAATAAAAAGCATTGTCCAGATCGAGCGCCAGGCGGTCGCCGAACAGGGCATGATTTCTTTTTTTGTAAACCACATTACGCTGCTTGTTCATCACATCGTCATATTCGAGCAGTCTTTTACGTATACCAAAGTTGTTTTCTTCTACTTTTTTCTGAGCTCTTTCAATACTCTTCGTTACCATGCTGTGCTGGATCACTTCACCCTCCTTATAACCCATTTTGTCCATCAGTGAAGCGATGCGCTCACTGCCGAACATCCGCATCAGATCATCTTCCAGTGCGGAATAGAACTGGGTGGTTCCGGGATCACCCTGACGACCTGCACGACCGCGCAACTGGCGGTCCACACGGCGGCTCTCGTGCCGTTCTGTTCCGATAATAGCAAGTCCGCCGGCATCTTTAACACCTGCACCCAGTTTGATGTCCGTACCGCGGCCTGCCATATTGGTGGCGATGGTTACCGCACCGGTAAGGCCGGCCTCTGCAACCACCTGTGCTTCACGTGCATGCTGTTTTGCGTTCAGCACGTTATGAGGAATCTTTTTTACTGAAAGCATTTTACTCAGCAGTTCGCTCACTTCAACGGAAGTCGTTCCAACCAGGGTAGGCCGGCCCTCGGTTCTCAGTCTTTCAATATCATCGATAACCGCTTTGTATTTTTCTCTTTTTGTTTTGAAAACGAGATCCTGAGAGTCCTTGCGAATGACATTGACATTGGTGGGAATAGTAACCACATCCAGTTTGTATATATCCCAAAGTTCCGCGGCTTCAGTTTCCGCTGTTCCCGTCATACCAGCAAGCTTGTGGTACATGCGGAAATAGTTCTGGAGGGTAACTGTTGCATAAGTCTGCGTAGCCGCTTCAATCTTTACATTTTCCTTGGCTTCAATGGCCTGATGAAGTCCGTCACTATAACGTCGCCCTTCGAGAATGCGGCCTGTCTGTTCATCCACGATCTTTACCTGTCCGTCCATCACCACATATTCCACGTCCTTATCAAATAAGGTATACGCTTTTAGCAATTGCTGAACAGTGTGGATGCGGTCCGCCTTAATGGAATATTCATTCAGCAGGGCTTCTTTCTGGGAAAATTTATCCTCTGCGCTCATATCGCTTTTTTCTATATCGGCGAGTTTTATTCCGATATCCGGAAGGACAAAGAATTCAGGATCCTCGCCCTCGCGGGTGATCGTCTGGATTCCTTTATCTGTGAGGTCGACGGAATTATTTTTTTCATCAATGCTGAAATACAGCTCACTGTCCACTTTTGGCATTTCTTTCTGCTGATCGGCCAGATAGTAGTTTTCGGACTTCTGCAATTTCACCCGAATGCCTGGTTCACTCAGGAATTTGATGAGTGCACCTGTTTTGGGAAGACCGCGGTGTGCACGCATCAGGGCGAGACCTCCATCTTTGGGATCGTCATTATTTTCAGCAAACTTTTTCTTGGCTTCGTTGAGGTATTGATTGGTTACTCTTTTCTGCGCCTCCACCAACCGCTCCACACGGCTCTTCAGCAAATGATATTGCTGATCGTCACCTTTGGCCACGGGTCCGGAAATAATCAACGGGGTACGTGCGTCATCAATCAGAACGCTGTCCACTTCATCCACCATCGCAAAATGATGTTTGCGCTGCACCATCTCGTCTGGCGTGTGCACCATATTGTCGCGCAGGTAATCAAAACCGAATTCGTTATTGGTACCGTAAACGATATCTGCGAGATAGGCTTTGCGGCGGGCTTCACTGTTAGGTTCGTGTTTGTCGATGCAATCCACGGAAATACCCAGCCATTCAAAGATGGGTCCATTCCATTCAGAGTCACGTCGGGCGAGATAATCATTCACAGTTACCAGATGGACTCCTTCACCGGATAAAGCATTCAGGTAAGCCGGCAGGGTTGAAACGAGGGTTTTTCCTTCACCCGTTGCCATTTCAGCAATCTTCCCGCTATGCAATACCGCACCTCCGATCAGCTGCACATCGTAGTGCACCATATTCCAGGTTATGGCTCCGCCCGCAGCCGTCCAGCTGTTACTGTAGACCGCCTGATCTCCGTTGATTTTAACATAATCCTTCACTACACTGAGCTCGCGATCACGGTCATTGGCCGTTGTAATAATCTCCGTATTTTCTTTAAACCGGCGGGCGGTTTCTTTTACGACTGCAAATGCCTCCGGAAGAATCGAGTCGAGCACTTCTTCAATTAAGTCATCGCGCTTTTTTTTAAGCTCGTCGATTTCCATGTACAGGGCATCTTTTCCGCCGATATCGCTGAATGGAAGTTCATCTGCCTGCTTACCCAGACCGGCAATGGACGCATCCATTTCCTGCAGATGATCCTTTATTCTTTGTTTAAATTCACTTGTTTTCGCCCTAAGAGCGTCGTTGGACAGCATTCCGTACGCCGCTGAGAACTGGTTAATCTGTTCCACACGGGGTGTTATGCCCTTAATGTCCTTTTCCGATTTATTTCCTCCAAATAACTTCGATAAAAAACCGATCATATAAACAGGGATTGAGTATGAATTATGAATTATGTCAAATTTGATGCTATGCACGTTTCCGGGTCAAATTGACAGTTCGCAAAGCTACGAAATGTAGTGTGGAAGTACGGAAGTCGGGCAACTGTGAAAATGAGGGTTTATTACCAGTTACCCCATTCGTTGTATTTTTCCGCGTTTTTTGGTTTTTGATAAACATTTTAGTATTTTCGCTAAAACTATTAGCTATGTCAGTAGCAGCACAAAATCTGAAGTACCTGAGGAAATTAAGAGGATGGACACAGGAAGAATTTGCCAATAAGCTGAAAATTAAAAGGTCATTGCTCGGGGCATATGAAGAAGAGCGTGCCGAGCCCCGACTGGAAGTGCTGGAACTTGTCAGCGATATGTTCAGGTTGTCGCTCGATGAACTTCTCCGTAAAAAGATGCAGGATGCCAAGGGAGGCAATTACCTGGCCAAAAGGAGGGCACAGAAAATGGCCGCGCTCCCTAATTCGATACAGCTCGTGCCGGTCAAAGCGGCGGCGGGTTATCTGGCAGGTTATGGTGATCCGGAATTTCTGGATGAACTCAACACATTTACGCTGCCCATGCTGGCACCTGGAAATTACAGGGCTTTTGAAATCGTAGGTGACTCCATGCTGCCTACACCCAGCGGTTCTGTAATCGTGGCAGAAAAAATTGAGAACCTGGAAAGTATTAAGAGCAATATGACCTATATCGTCGTTTCCCGGAACGAGGGTATTGTGTACAAAAGGGTAATGAAGAATAACAAACTAAAAAATAAAATCACACTGATCAGCGATAACACTGTATTTCAGCCCTATACGGTCAATGCGGAAGACATTCTGGAAATCTGGAAGGCAGAAATGGTGGTCAGCAAGGCAAATACGGAACAGCGCTGGGATGTAAACCAACTGGCCAGTCTGGTAAGCAACCTGCAGGATCAGGTAACAACTCTCAAAAGAAAAATGAATTGATTATTGGCGGACTGGCTAATGGATTTATTGCATCCTGATCAGTTCCTGATTTACGATAGCAAATACCTGTTCTTCCGCTTCAGGGTGAATCAGCGCAACGCCTGTAAAACGACTGAAAGCAGGTAATACTGCATAGCTCTTTCCAAAATAGAAACAGGGGAAACATAAAGACTGTTTGCCGGAGCCGTGAATGCGGATTCCGGGATGAATATGACCGGAAAAACTATAAGAGGCGTGATGATTTTCTCCTTCACCTGAAGTCATCATATGACTGCTAATGTCATGTACAAAGTGAAACTGACTTACAGACAGGTTTTGGTTACTTAGGGCAATACCCGCATTTCTGTACCAGTCATCTTTCAGAATATCATGATTTCCGCGTACCAGATGAAAATCAACCTCAGCCAAATCGGCCCGCCATTTTTTAAAAAGCTCAAGTTCCAGGTTCGCGTGACTGTGAAACATATCGCCAACAATGATTAGCCGCCCTGGCTGGAAATATTGAATCTGAACAACGAGGCGCTGCAAGTCTTCTTTATACAGGGAAGCAGGAATCGCAATGCCCGACTTTCTGAAATGACCTGTCTTGCCAAAATGAAGATCTGAAACGATCAGTGATTTTTCCTCTTCCCAATACATCGTCCTGTCGGTCGTTAGCCAGAATTGCTGATTCAGAATTTTATGAGAAAGAGGAGATTGCATATAAATGCAAAGATACTTACTTGGCCCGTTTTTTTTCTGTATCGCGAGCTAATTGCTGCTGCATTTTCTTCACACGGTCTTCGAGTTTTTCAGAAGACAGATCTTCGCGCATGCTGTCGACTTTGATGGGGAAACAAAAAGGAGTAAGTTTTTCCGGGAAACTCAAAATGATTTTGCTTTTCGCCACCCTGCCCAGCATATTTCGAAGTCGTTGTTCTTCCATCTGCTGTTCCATTACTTCATGATAAGCCTGGCGCAGTAGTAAATTATGCGGATCATATTCACTGAATACATTAAATAAAAGCCCGGCAGAAGACTGGAGATGCCTGGTTTTTTTATACTCACCCGGATATCCCTGGAAAATAAGGCCTCCGATAACTGCCACATCCCTGAATTTGCGACGGGCCATTTCTGCGCTGTTAACACTCCGCTGGATGTCGGCAGACAAGCCTTCTTCGGAAAACAATTCGTACACATTCGTATCATCCACAGGAATCGGCTGATCGCTCAGTAACTCAAAGCCATAGTCGTTCATTGCGAATGAAAAAGTGATCGGCGTATTGCGGCTGATTCGGAAAGCCAGCAACGCCGCCATCGCCTCATGAACCAGCCGGCCTTCAAACGGGTAAACAAATAAATGAAACCCGTCTTTCGTTTCGATCTGTTCGATGAGCAGTTCGTTTTCCCTCGGAACATGCGATAGCTTCTCCTGTAGTTCAAACAGCGGCTGCAGTACGCGTAATTCGACGTCTATCAGCGGACTGGTCTTTGTTTTTGTACCGAGAAGCAAATGCACTTCATTAAACTTTTTCCGAAGCATAAGACCCAGATTGGCCGACAATGGCATTCTTCCTCCGTTCCAGCTGGGCACTATGGCTTTCGTGGCAGCAGATTTCTTAACGATGGCCGTCATTTCCTTAATCATCACAAATTCCAGATTGCGACCAGCCAATGTAAAAACATCCCCCGGATTCAGTTTTGATATAAAATATTCTTCGATCACACCGACATAACCGCCACTCAAAATTTCACTTTCATCATGGCATCGCTCACAATGGTACCAATATGGAGGCGATGACGCATGGCCACCCGGCGTCCGTTAATTTTATACAAACCATTGATGATTTCAACTTTTCGATATTCGTCGTATTGCTGAAGCGCTTCGCCTCCAACGGTTATAAAATGAAGGATCTGCTGCCATTCCTCAACACTAATTTCCCGGAAACAGTAGGTGGAAGAGATTTCTTGAAAAATCATTTCAGGGAAAAAACCCTCCCCGATCGCCAGTGTACCCAGATACTGGATCAATACATCAAAACAAAGCAGCATCGGCTCTCGGCTCTCAATAAAATTTTCTTTCATAGCCGACTTTAGTGCAGCTGCTTCAACGAGTTCAAGGGAATGTGTGGGTAGAAAATAAATTTTACTCAGCTCACCGGGCTGGTGGCCGCTTCTTCCCGCTCTTTGCAGGAAACGCGCAACCCCTTTTGGAGAACCCACCTGAATTACAGTTTCGACAGGACGAAAATCCACGCCTAAGTCAAGGCTGGAAGTACAAACGACTGCCTTTAACGTTCCGCTGTGTAAAGCATCTTCTACCCAAAGGCGAAGTTCCATGTCGATAGAACCGTGGTGGAGGGCAATGGCACCGGAAAGTTCAGGCGCCACATTCAGAATTTCCTGATACCATCGTTCACTCATTCCCCGGGTATTGATAAAAATAAGTGTCGTCCGGCTATTCTCAATAATCGGAATGACTTTATTGACCAGCTTTATACCCAAATGACCGGCCCAGGGATATTTTTCAATTTCATCGGGTATGACCGACTCAATTTCGATCCGTTTGTCCAGTTTTGCTTTTACAATAACGGGCTTTTCTTTTATTTTATTCAAAATAGGGGAAACCAGTACCTCCTGTGCCTGTAGTAGATTACCGATGGTTGCAGAAATTCCCCACAATGAAAACGGGTAGGGCTCACTGGTTTCGCGCAGATGGGCAATACGCGAAACGGCCAGCTCTACCTGTACTCCCCGTTTTGAGCCGAGTAATTCATGCCACTCGTCCACTGCGAGAATTCGCAATTGGGTGAATAGTTCCGGATAGTTTTTTTGTGCAAGAAGCAGATGTAAACTTTCCGGTGTGATAATCAGTATTTCCGGCATTTGCCTTTTCTGCCGCTGCCTTTCATTTGTTTCTGTGTCTCCGTTTCTAATGCCTACCTGCCACTGCATACCCAGCTCATCAATCACTTCCCGCATAGCGCGACCGATGTCCTTCGCAAGCGCACGCAACGGAGTTATCCATAGCAGACGAAGCTGATTGCGTGATTTTGTCTGATAATTTTCTGGGTTTTCATTGATAAAATCAATAATTGCACCCAGAAAAACAGAAAAAGTTTTACCACAACCCGTGGGCGCATTGACAAGACCCGAACGGGATTGAATAATATGTTCCCAGGTTTCTTCCTGAAAGGCAAAAGGATGCAGACCCCGGGATTCAAACCAGGACAATATCACACTGTACCCTTTTGTTTCTTTTAAACCCATGGAATAAAATGGTTTCAGCCAAGGCGGGAATGATGGACCGTTTCAGATTTTGATCTTTGGGCTCCGGGCTTTTTACAATGTCTTTAAATACTCAATAATGGCTTTTCTTTCCCTGTTGTTAAGCCTATCGCCATAGGTATGGCCATAATTTCCATAACCCGGCAAATGGGTATTGTAAACCGTAGTACCGCTGGCGCTATCGCGGACACTATATTTCCAGCCCAGTTTATTATAGTCGTATTCCGGATTGTCGAAATCGCGGGACCAAAGCGCCGGTCTTTCTTTACTATTGAGCAGGCTTTCCAGGTCAGGTATGGAACCATTGTGAAGATAAGGAGCGGTAACCCAAACTCCATCCAGGGGTGGCGCAATATAACCGCTGAAAGGTTCCAGCCGCGCCGGATGATCACCTTGTGCAAACCAGGAATTATTGAACCAGTCCACAAACTGATAACTCTGATAGTTACTTTTATATAGTGCAGAGTCCGTCTGGATTTCTGCCTCAGGAATGAGCAGGTTTGGATATTTCCCTTCATTTCCGTAACTGCCATGGCATTTGGAACAATTCTGCACGAACAGAATTCCGCCCTGCTTTGCAAGAACCTTATTGACCTGCCGGGGATAAGGCGGCGGCTGGATCGAATTAATGTAAGCGAGCACATCGTTGAAGTGGGCGTCTACCTCACGGGATTCTGCAGTATCATTCACAGTGAGCAGATTGGATGCCATTAAAAAACGACTGAAATCTCCTCTGCCAAAACCGTTGTAGAACATGGCATTCTTTTTTTTGAGCATCCACCAGGCGGGTACATCAGTTGGAACAACTTCAGCCGGTATCGGAAGCATTGGCCGGTCGCTCCACCTGAATGTTTTAGGATCTCTGTGGCTAACGAGCAGAGCCGCCAGCCTGTCTGCCGCATTAACGCCTCTCACCTCCGTATGTAACTGGTTGCCGATACTTTTTACCACTCGTAAAAATGGCTCGGCTGCTTCATATTTTTTAGGATCCAGGTTTTTTAAAAGTCGTTCCGCTGCTGCCGCATTTTTGGGATCCATTTTATCGGCGTGGGAAAAATCCACCGTACTGTTTCCCAGACCCATGATCAGTTTTCCCTCAAATACCTGCGCGTGGCATTGCATACAATTCGGCGCCACCACCAGTTCGCCGTTCGGCGCGCTGACAACCGTGTAGTCATATGCGATATCGGTATTCAGTCCGTCCCGTTTCAGAAAGTTCAGCGAGCTTTTGCCAACCACCATTTTAAAATAAGACAGAGGAATACCACTCCGCAAATAATTGCCCGTGGTTAAATAATCGTAACCCTCTTTTATATCACCCGTTCTTTGCTTACTTGCCGGCACTGCAACTGGCTCATTCCCAGAATGAAATATAAAAGCCGAACTAAAAGAAAGACAAATCAGGCCCAATACCACGAACAACTTTTTCATATGTTTAAAATTACTTCTTTTAAGCTTAAAGCTGAAAGCTCAAAACGAAAAGGTCAAAGCGGGAAACGCACCTAAGTGAAACGTCTATAAGTTGTAAGAGTTCGGGAGACGGGCATTTTTAACGCTTTTCCATTAACCCATTTTTAAGATCTCCGTTTTAGGCTTTGCCATACCACTTCAGCATCATTTGAAGATCCTCCAAAGTATTGATGTCGTCGGGCTTTTTGTCCCTGCGCCACCGGCTGATGCGTGGAAATCGCAAAGCCACGCCCGACTTGTGCCTTTTGGATTCGGCGATGCCTTCAAATGCTATTTCAAATACGAGCTCCGGCTTAACTGTTCGAACCGGGCCGAATTTTTCGATTGAATTTCGTTTTACAAAAGAGTCCACTTCATTGAATTCCTTATCCGTCAATCCCGAATAGGCTTTTGTAAAAGTCACCAGCTGATCACCGTTTTTTAAGGCGAATGTAAAGTCGGTATACAGATTACTTCTTCTTCCGCTCCCTTTTTGCGCATAGACCATTACTGCATCAATAACCAACGGATCTATCTTCCATTTCCACCAGTCACCCCGTTTTCGTCCTGTCTGGTAAACTGCATTTTTCTTTTTCAGCATCAGTCCCTCGCTGCCGTTTTGCCTGGCTTGTGGTCTGATCGTTACCAGCTCATCCCAGCGCGTGAAAGGTATCAGTGATGAAATTCTGAGAAACGGCTGATTAATTCCCGCAATCAGTTTTTCTAACCTTTCCCTTCTTTCCCATTGTGGATGATCCCGAAAGTCTTCTCCCCCAAACTCCAGCAAATCATAAGCGATGAAGCCAACGGGAGCTTCTGTGAGCTGCTTTCGGGTGATGTTTTTTCTGCCAATTCTGGTCTGCAGCACGGCAAATGGCATGGGTTTAAATCCTCCTGATTTTTCAGCAGCTGGCGAGAAACAGATAATTTCGCCGTCTATCACGGTGCCCTCCGGAAGCACTTCACTCAAAGGATGATATTCGGGGAATTTGTCGGTCATAAGCTCTTCCCCCCTGCTCCATACAAATAACTGTCCGTCCCTGCAGATAATTTCACCACGTATTCCGTCCCATTTCCACTCCGCGAACCATTCGTCTGGTTCACCGAGCCTGGAAATATCTTCTTCCAGGGCATATGCCAGATAAAAAGGATAAGGTCTTGAATGATCCAGCAAAGCGGATTCCTTACCTCTTAATTCATCAAAAGGAAAACTCACCGGGTCCCAGTTGCCACTGATGCGATGGGCTATTACAGACGGATCATTACCGACCGTTTTCGACAGTGCATTCACGATAGTTTTTTGAGATACCCCAATTCTGAAATTCCCGGTGATCAACTTGTTAAATACAAACATTTCACCCCGCGACATGTGGCGCCAGGAACCGGTAATAAATTCTTTTTTTTCCGCATCAGAAGCTTTCAGCAGTTCCATCAGCTTTTCCAGATAATAGTGAAGGGGTTGTCCGGAATCTTCTTCTTTTCCTTCCGGAATCAGCAGGGAAAGTGTTTCCGCGAGATCTCCCACGGTATGATAGGATTCGTTAAATAACCAGGTAGGGAACCCGGTCATTTCAATGCAGATTTCCATGAGAAAAGAAGAGGGTACAATACGTTTGGGACGTCTTCCGCTGAATATGGCGATTACCCATACCTTATCCCTGTCTTCTGCTTCTTCAAAATAGTCCATCAGCGCTTTCAGCTTCAAATTGGTTTTTGTTGATGTCCCAAGTATCCCAACCAGTTCTGCAAATTTTCTCATGGTTGATTATTTTCAGCTCCAGCCAATATTTTTTCTGATTCGGTCTCCAGGTCGTCGCCATATTCTGTTTTGACCTCAGCCGATTCAATGCCCATCTCGTTGAGGTAGCGGCTGAACGATGACTGGAAGCCGTGGGTCACAAATACTTTTTTTGCAGAGCAGGCCCTGACTACGGACAACAGGCCGTTCCAGTCCGCATGATCACTCATAGCGAATCCCGCATCCACATTACGCCGCCGCGCATGACCGCGAACCTGCATCCATCCGCTGCATACGCCGACCGCATAGGGCTGGAAACGGTTCATCCAGGAGCTGCCATCAGCTGAAGGAGGCGCGATAATAATATCCGAATGAAAATGATCCTTTGTGGCTTCCGGAGTAATCCTCTGCACTTCGGGCAATTGAAATCCCGCGTTCACCAGGGCCTGGTGCACATTCCAAATGGCTCCATGTACATAAATCCTGGCGGATATTTCTCCGATTCCACGCAGGAGTCGCTGTGCTTTACCCAAGCTGTAAGCAATCAGAACCGAATTTTTATTGTCCTCTCTGTTTTTGAGTATCCAGTTTTGTATGTCATAAAATAATTCCTGCTGAGGTTTCCATTTGTAAATGGGTAAACCAAAAGTGGATTCTGAAATAAAGGTATCGCAGGGTACTATTTCGATCTCTCCGCTGATTCCGTCGTTCTCCGTTTTATAATCTCCGCTTACAACCCAAACCTCGGCATTGTACTCAACCCGGATCTGGGACGAACCTATAATATGCCCGGCGGGGTGGAGAGATACTTTTACCTGATTAATATGTCGGACTTCCCCCCATTCCATGGATTCCACAGAAACATCACCGAGACGTAATTTTAACAGAGGTTTTGTAAAATGGTGACAGAGATAAGATCCACTGCCGGGTCGCGCATGATCACTATGGGCATGCGTGATAACCGCCCGCGTTACGGGCTTCCAGGGATCTATATAAAAATCTCCCTGTCGGCAGTAAATACCTTTATCGGTAAAGCTGAGAAGATTCATTGTACTCAGTATACTGCAACAACACTGCCATTCACCTTTTTGATGAAGTAGAGCTTTTTGTTTTCAAGATACTGAAGGGTAAGGGTCTGACCCGCAGGCGATGTAAAAACAGGCTGTATATCAAAATCATTAAATACTTTGAATCTCTTTTCTCCAATACTTCCGTCGAGTTTACCTTTATGGGCCTCCAGAAGCTGGCCAAAATGAAGAATGGTTTCATATCCCCGATAAAGCATATCGGACGGACGGGAATAATATTTCAATTTAAAATTCTGCTGCAGGGTAAACACCAGGCTATCCGAAGGATTATTATAGAAAGGAGTGGTGTAGTAGATTTCAAGATCTGCCAGCGCAGCTGTATTAAAATCAGTGATGGCATCCCAGGTGGGCATGCCCAGAATTTTCATCGGGTATGATTTACTGAGCGGGTCGAGCCGCATGCAAACTGCCTTTCCGAAATTCTCATCCAGGCTGCCCACCAGAACTATCGTTTTGGAATTGCTGTCCATTGCCGTTACCATCTGTCCGATATTCTGGGTATTATCAATATTGATGTACTTCATCCGGAGCGGAACAGAGGCTGTCGTCTTTTCTATTTCCGCAAAATAACTTCTCAGGCGATCATCTTCCTGGGATGCCCGGCGCACGTAAAAAATAGTGGAAGTGGCCCAGTTGCGCTGGATGAACCGGTAGAGTGCTTCGCAATGTGACCGTAGCGTGGAATTCAAAATAACAAAATCCGGATTATTCGTAATTCCTCCATCATTGGGGAAATTAACATTGACAAAGGGAATTTCCCGGTTTTTCGCAGCAGCTGCCAGAAGACGTAATTCCGGAAGGGTAACATGACCAATAATAAGTTGCGTTTTCGAAAAACTGCTATCCTCAAGTACCTGTTGGACAGATCTTCTTTCACTTCGGGTATCGTAAACCGCTATATCCAGGCGGGAGCCCTTTTTACGGAGTGAATCTGCCGCCAGCTGGAGACCTTCATAAAACTCCAGGCCGGGACTAAGGTATTTCGGAAAGTTTTGATCAAAACGATAATTGCCGGAGGCATCAAAAGCAGAATCCAGGTAGAGGGGAAGAAAAACCGCGATATGGCAGCGGGAACTGTCGCCTGTCTGTGCCGACAGTTTTTCGCGGTACATGATTGTCAAAATAAAGAAAAACAGAACAGCAGATTTTTTCATAATCAAATTATTCCCATTCGATGGTGGCTGGCGGTTTACTGCTGATATCGTACACAACCCGGTTGATGCCTTTTACCTGATTGATGATATCATTGGAAACCTGGGCCAGAAATTCATAAGGAAGATGTGCCCAGTCGGCCGTCATACCATCCACTGAAGTGACGGCCCGCAGGGCCACTGTGAATTCATACGTGCGTTCGTCACCCATAACACCTACGCTTTTCACAGGCAGAAGAATAGCTCCCGCCTGCCATACCGTCCCATAGAGATTGCTGTCCTTAAGACCCTGGGTAAATATTTGATCCGCTTTCTGCAAAAGGTCAACTTTTTCGGCACTTACTTCACCTAAAATACGAATTGCCAGTCCGGGACCCGGAAATGGATGTCTTTGCAGCAGGTCGTCCGGGATACCCAGTTCTTTCCCAACCCTTCTCACTTCATCTTTAAAGAGAAAACGGAGTGGTTCCACCAGCCCCAGCTTCATTTTTTTTGGAAGTCCTCCTACGTTATGATGGGATTTGATGGTCTGAGAAGGTCCGTGCACCGAAATGCTTTCTATCACGTCCGGATATATTGTACCCTGCCCGAGCAGGTCAATTCCTTTCATTTTCTCCGCTTCTTCAGCAAATATTTTGATAAACTGTTTTCCTATCGCTTTACGTTTGGTTTCCGGATCTGTTTTGCCTTTCAGTTTTTTATAAAACTGCTTTTTTGCATCTATTCCCTTTACATTCAGTCCGATGCGTTTGTACGTGTCCAATACCTGCTGGAATTCGTCTTTTCTCAGGACACCGTTATCTACAAAAAAGCCAAATAATTTTTTCCCGATGGCCTGATGAATCAAAGTGGCGGCCACAGTTGAATCTACTCCACCGCTGAGAGCCATGATCACTTTTTTATTTCCTATGGTTTTCCTGAGGGTGGCTACCGTATCGCTGATGAAATGAGCCGCCGTCCAGTCCTGCTTACAACCGCATATTTCCACCAGAAAATTCCGAATGATCTTCTTTCCTTCTGTGGAATGATATACTTCCGGATGGAATTGCAGGCAGTAAAGCGGAAGCCCTTCTCCATTATTTCGAAAAGCCGCGTAAGGAATGGAATCCGTGGTTGCCAGAACGTCGAAACCTGCGGGAAGGTCCAGTATGGTATCGGCATGACTCATCCAAACCTGCGATAAATCACTCACTCCCTGTAACAGAACATCTTCCTTGGTTTTGGTCATCAGCGCCCTGCCATATTCTCTTTTGCTGCTATTGGCCACCCTGCCGCCAAATTCTTTGGCCGTGAGCTGGGCTCCGTAACAAATTCCGAGGATCGGGTAAGCGAGATGCAGCGCCTTTACATCTACCAGGGGCGCCTGGGGATCGTTCACTGAGAAGGGTGATCCCGATAAAATAATTCCCTTTACCGAGGGATCGGGCTTAATTTTCTGATGATAAGGGATGATTTCACAATATACGCTGGCCTCACGCACTGAGCGGGCAATCAACTGGGTGTATTGGGAACCAAAATCGAGGATTAGAATCTTTTCATTCATGGAGCCGCAAAGATAACATTTGTAATCTTTTCAAGGGTAAAGCGTCCCGTCTGAAATCATTTTTTCTATCGGACAGAAAAGCCGAACTTTTCAAATCAAAAAAACCTTCATGAGAAAAATATATTGGATCGCTGCTTTCTTTTTATTGGGAATGGCATCCTGCCGTTTTATGGGCAAAAAGGTGCACGGGAACGGAGTGATTAAGACAGAGGAAAAACCGGTTTCGGCATTTAAGCAGGTGGAAGCCGAAGGGGATATCAGATTAATTGTCACCCAGGGAGATCTGAAGCCGGTAAAGCTGGAGGGAGATGAAAATATCCTGAGTTATATTGAAGTCATACAGGAGGGAGACAAGGTAATCATCCGCACTAAAAACGGCGTAAATCTCATTCCTTCCGGCGATCTCAATGTATATGTTACTTCCCCAACCTATACTCATATCGACGTTAGCGGTTCCAGCGATATCGTCGGTAAAAATAAAATCAGCAGCAATGAGGAGCTCGAACTGGGTGCCAGCGGAGCCGGGGATATTAAAATGGAAGTGGACGCGCCGAAAGTAACGGCGGGTATTTCCGGAAGCGGCTCCATCAGCCTTCGGGGTCAGACAAAGGATTTATCCATAGACCTGAGCGGAGCGGGACATGCATATTGTTATGATTTGCTCACAGAGAACAGCACGGTGTCTATTTCAGGTGCCGGAAGTGCCCAGGTATATGCAAGTGTAAAACTGAATGCAGAGGTTAGCGGTGCAGGAAATATCAATTACAAAGGCAATCCCAGTGTCAGTCAGCAGATTTCAGGTGCGGGTAATGTCAGTAAATCGGAATAATCAGAGATCCACATAACGAACCCGGATCCAAATATCGCGGTTGCGTCCTTTATCATCCGTACACGAAATTTTTACCGGTCCTTCATCCGGTATAAAAAACTGTTTGGTCCCTGCGGTTGTCGTTTTATAAAAATGGTCGTTAATATACCAGTAAATTTTTGACACGTCGTTGCTGCTGTGACAACTCAGCTGGAGGGGCTCCGGATCTTTTTTACTGATCAGATATTCTGCTCCCGGTGATGGGGACGTGACTACCGGGCCTTCTTCCCGAAATATTTTTTCACAGGCAGGATTGTGAGGTGGAAGTTTCTGATAAGCCACATGGTTTTCCTCAAAAAAACGTTGCATTTCCGGAGGAATTATCCGGAATAGCTTTTTCTTATAGCCATTGGCAGGCACACAGCTTCTGCAATAGGATGTTTTCTCATCCGCCGACACCAAAACCTCCCTGATATGTTCACAGGTTCCGGATGAGGAAATACCGGGAATAAAATAGCCCGTAATCAGATTATTGCAATATCTGCCCGGCAAAAGTCCCGATTCAGAACAGACCATTCTTTCATCCAGTGATGCCGGTTTGGAAAACCAGGGTTCACCGGCATCGTAATCTATACTGTTGAATATTTTAAATAAAAGCGGAGTTGCAGTATTGGCTCCACTTAGCTCAGGAACCGCCCGGGCCGAGAAATTACCGCACCACACACCCACTGTATAATGCTGATTATACCCGATGCTCCAGGCATCACGTCTTCCATAGGAAGTGCCGGTTTTCCAGGCGATTTTCGGAAGATGTGCCGTACTTTGCCAGTTGAGTGGAAAATCGGGACGGTTTAATTTGGACAAAATTTCACCAATAATATAAGTAGAAGCCGCACTCATAATTCTCCTGGGCGCCGGGGCCGAATCGGATTGACGATAGGATGGTTGAAAAAACTGACCCTTGCAGGCAAACAGACTGAACAGGCCGGTTAACTGCTCAAGGGTGGCGCCGCAACCCCCTAAAATCATAGAAAGACCCAGTTTTTGCTGATTTTTTTTTACCGATTCGAAACCACAGAGGGCGAGCGACTGCACCAGTTGCTCCTTTCCCAGCAGTTGTAAGCTCCTGACAGCCGGTATATTCAGCGAATGTTCCAGTGCATATTCCATACTTACATAACCATTGAATTTTCTGTCGAAATTCTCGGGCGAATATCCCTGGTAACTCACCGGCACATCGTTAATTATCTGTTTCGGAGTAAGAATTCCACCATCCATGCACAGACCATATAACAAAGGCTTGAGTGTCGATCCGGGTTCACGAACAGCTGCTGCCCCATTTACCTGTCCTCCATCCAATGTATCATGAAAACCTGCGGAACCGATATATGTGATTACCCTGTGGGTCTGGTTATCGATTACAATCACAGCCGCGTTCTGAATATTTTTTAAGCGATTGGCCTGTGCATAATCCGCTACCAGTTTTTCCAGTTTAAATTGTTTGTTCAGATTGATTGAAGTGGCAATATTTTCGCCCCCTGTTTTCTTCAGTTTCAGGCTCAGTTGGGGAAGCAGTGACGGTGCGGCAGCGCGGGTCGCACTGAGTGGTTCCAGAAGTGCGTCTTCTATTTCCTTCGATGTATACAAATGTTGTTTCTCGAATTTTTGGAGCCAGTGATTTCTGGCACGCACAATCCGGTCGTTGTTTTTTCCGATGACCAGCGAAAAAGGCCGGTTTGGAATAATTGACAATGTGGTAATCTCTGCAAGCGAAAGATGATCCGGATTTTTTCTGAAATAAAAGAACGCAGCTGCTTTGACACCCTGTATATTGCCCCCATAAGGCACGAGGTTGAGGTACATCTCCAGAATTTCGGCTTTAGAATAACGAAGCTCCAGCTGCTCTGCCCGAAATACTTCTATCAGTTTGTTGAAATAAGTTCTTTTTTTGGGTTCAAGCGCCCTGGCCACCTGCATTGTGATAGTCGAAGCTCCGGATCGTATTCTTCCATGAAAAATATTTCCTAAAAATGATTTTCCGATGGCAAAAGGATTTACTCCGGGATGATAATAAAAATATTTATCTTCTTTAAATACAATGGTCTTTTTTAAAAGAGTTGATAATTCAGCGGTCTGAATTTTTAATCGCCATTGCTGATCAGAAGTAAGAAAGGCGTGAATAATCTGTCCCTGGTCGTCCAGAATACAGGTGGAATATTCTATTTTATCCGGAATTGGAAAAATCAGGCAGAGTAAACCAAATAAAAGGATAAAGGATATGCCAGTGACCCACAACAGGGTCAGCAGGCGGACCATCACTCTTCGCATAGTTGTCAGTTTACCAGTTCACGTGCATTTTCCAAAGCGGCCGCAGTAGGTTTTTCTCCAGACAGCATTTTGGCAATAATCACAATACGGGCTTCGGATTCCAGCAGTCGTATTTTCGTGTTTACGGTATCGCCCCGGACTTCCTTGAATACATAAAAATGTGCATCTCCCTTTCCTGCTATCTGTGGCTGATGTGTTATACAGATCACCTGGCGCTTTCCCGAAATTTCTTTTAAAATAACACCTACCTGCTTTGCCGCTTCTCCGGATATACCCGAATCAATTTCGTCGAATAACAAAGTAGGCATGTCCATAGATTTGGCCACCAATGATTTGATACACAACATCAAACGGCTGAGTTCACCTCCGGAAGCCACTCTTTTTAAGGGTTCAAACCGATCACTTTTATTGGCGTCAAACAAGAATTCGATCTGGTCCATGCCCTGTTCATTCAAACTGCATGTGTTGCAGACTATTTTGATCCTTGCATTGGGCATCCCCACTTTTTTCAACAGATCATTTACGGATTGCTCGAGCGGTAGCAGCTGAGCCTTCCGGGCAGCTGATAATTCTGAAGCGATTGCCGAAGCATCCCGGATCAATATTTCCACTGCCTTTTCTTTTTCGTGGATCTCTTCAGCGATATTGAGTGATTCGGCAAGAGTCATCTGCAACTGGTCTCTCAGCCGGATAAGGTCTGTTGTTGCAGACACATGGTGCTTTTTAAACAGTTTATACCCTGTATGAATCCTTTCATTCAGTCTGTGAATTTGTTCCGGATCGTACTGGATATCTTCGTTCAGTGATTCGATTTCTCCTGCCAGATCCTGCATTTCCACATGGAGGGAACTGAGTCGCTGAAGAATCTCCGGAAATTTCTCATGATAGGTACGATAGGGTTCAAGCTGCTGGCTGAAGAGGCGGATCTGCTGAACGAGGGGCAGTTCGGAAAGGCGCAGACTAAAATCAATTCCGTTGAGAACCGATTTGATGGACTCTGAATGGCTTTGACGTTTTAGCAATATTTCTGCCTCCTCAAATTCATTTTCCCGAAGAGCGGCCTCTTCGAGTTCGCTGAATAAAAAACGATGATAATCGTTTTCCTTATCGGCTGTTGCCTGTTTCGCTTTTAATTGCTCAAGCTGTTTTTGGGATTGCTGCAGGCTAAGAAACACCAGATGATAATTTTTTCTTGCCTTCGCGTTGGAAGCCAGAGCGTCAACCACTGCCAGCTGAAATCCGGCTTCGCCGAGGGATAGAATATCAAATTGCTGATGCATATCCACAAGCAGGCTGCTGAGTTTGCGTAGCTGATCCAGGTTAACCGGGGTATCGTTAACAAAAGCCCTGGACTTTCCACTCGGGTTTATTTCCCTGCGAATCACCAGTTCCTGTTCAGGATCAAGTTCTTCTTCCCTGAGAAATTTTTCCACTTCAGGGATATGATGAACACTGAAACGGGCTTCTACGATGGCCTTCCGATCGCGATGTTTCAGAACAGACAGGTCGGCACGTTCTCCCAGCACAAGGGATAAGGCACCCGCAATGATGGATTTACCCGCGCCTGTTTCTCCGGTAATTACCTGAAGACCCTTTTTAAAGTCTATCGCGATTTCTTCGATAATCGCGTAATTCTGAATTTGTAATTGTAACAGCATTCTTTTTTTCCTTTCTGAAATATAAAAAAATTAATGACCGGCTGTACAGCGTTCCATACCAGCTTTTGCTTTTTGATCAAGAGCATTTTTGTAATCGTGCGATTTCATATCCAGTACTTTTTTAAAATAAACCAGCGCATTTTTTTTATCCCCACGGGCCTCATAAATATACCCCATTTGCAGCGCGGCCCTTGCCCCGTAGTATTCGCGCCGGCCCTCACCCTGCCGAAGGGCTTCCCTGTAAGCGGTTACCGCTTCTTCCTTACGCCCGAGCGCATCGTATATTCTGCCCATGCGGTAACTATATTCTAACTGTTCACCCGGATCCGGATAAGTACCCGACTGTTTGTCTGAAAGTATCCGGAGCGCTTTTTCATAGTAACCCCCGTCATCCAGCAGTCGTGCTTTTAAAAGGGTCTCATCGGGCCAGCGACCAGATTCTGCTTCTTTCTGCGCCTGTTTGTCAGCATCTGTTTCGGTATTTCCTGAAATCAGAATTCGCGCCCGCGCCGCCTCGGCTTTTTCAGGTTCATGCTGTAAAAAATACATCCAGCTTATTTTTTGCAATACATCCTTCACATAGAATTTCCCTTTAAACCGGCTCAGGAATTTTTCGTGAAAGGCGATGGATTCAGGATCCAGCCGGTCTGCCCGGGCATAACCCATCTGCATATCCCAGGTCGGCATATCCAGATAACCCGGGTCCTGATGAAGTTGCTGTATGATGCCTTCAGTAACAGAGGCATCCTGATTATTGAGCGACAGGTTGGCAACCAGGTAGGCAAATAAATGATTGTTCTTTGTATTCCAGTTCTGATTTCGGATATAGCGGAATACCTCATCGCGCTGGTTCAGAATATAAAATTTCAGATAGCAATAATAGAATGCCGCTTCATCGTGAAAAATCACCGCATAGGGGTCGCTGCTGGTCAGCATTTTCTCAAGATTCATCATGCCTGCATCTATCGTACCGCGAATGCCCAGCAGACTGCTTAGCCACTGATAACCCGGTGGGATCGTTCCCGCGGCTACCTGCATCGAACCCTGTAGCATAAGAGAAGGCTGGAAGTCAGGAAATTTTTCCATATTCTCCCTGCCATCCAGAAAGGATCGCCGGAAAGCCCAGGCAGCATCCCATCTTTCCCCGAATTTAATTTCCACTGCGGCCCATTGAAAGTAAATGACCGAGCGTGTATATAAATAGAACGGTGAATCCCGGTCTCCCTTTTTCATCATGTTCAGCCGTTCCTCCATCAGGGGTTTTCTGATATGATACTCTGAGGGATCCTCGTTAAAAAAAAGAGTGAAGAAGTCAATATAGTTTTCGAGAAAATAAGGAATGAGATTGGCAGGATGCGCTTTTTTCTCGGCATCCAGCAACTGTTTTCCGGTATTGAGTTTCAGCCGGATAATCTCCTGATAGGCACGTTTACAATCCGCATTAAAATCATAACGATACTGTACCTGGGTACTGCCGGTTACGGCAGACAGGAGGAAAGAAATGAAAAACAGAGTAAAAAAAACAGGACGGGCTCCGCGGATCATAATGCAAGATAATCGACCCTTGCATCAGGTAAAAGGTTATTTCACGTCCACACCGTCGTTTAAATCGCTGTCTACCAGAATTCGTCCGCAGTTTTCACAAACAATGATCTTTTTGTGCTGACGGATCTCGCTCTGCCGCTGTGGCGGGATGGCGTTGAAACAGCCTCCGCAGGCGTCCCGGACAACCGGTACAACCGCCAGTCCGTTACGGTAATTTGAGCGTATTCTGTCGTATGAGTGCAGCAGGCGGGCTTCAATTTTTTCCCGGGCTTCGGCAGATAATTTCGCAAAATGCCGCTCTTCCTTTTCAGTGGCGGCGATAATTTTGTCGAGTTCGTCCTTTTTATTCTTTAGCACCGTCTCTTTGGTGGAGAGGGCTTTTTTCGCTTTATCGAGAAGAATCACTTTCTCTGCAACTTCTTCCTGAGCATCCTTAATATGTTTTTCAGAAAGCTTTACTTCCAGCTGCTGCATTTCGATTTCCTTATTGATGGCTTCGAACTCGCGGCTGTTTTTTACATTTTCAGTCTGTTTTTCGTATTTCTTGATGAGTTCCTCAGAATCCTTCATGGATTGCTTCTTCTGATTAATGAACTCCTGAATACCGTTAATTTCTTCTTCCACGCGGGTCTGCCTCGCATTCAAGCCCTGGATTTCATCTTCCAGATCACTCACTTCCATCGGAAGTTCACCCTTGAGTACTTTATATTCGTCTAATTTGGATTCTATCTTCTGAAGACTGATCAGAGAGGCTAATTTTTCTTCTACTGAAAATTCTTTGACGTTGGCCATATTTTAGATATAATATTTAACCGGGTTGGTTTCCGTACCCGATTTAAGGACGGCAAAGTTAGTAAATTTTTCGAGGATAACATCATGCAGCAGATCTATGGTAAATTGCTCACTTTCATAATGTCCGATATCCGCTATGACCATCACTCCATCGCCGGCAAAAAAATCGTGATACCGGATATCTGCGCTGATAAAAAAATCTGCCTTTGCCCTTAATGCGTTGGAAATCAAAAAGCTCCCTGCCCCTCCACAAATGGCCATCCGCTTCACCATCCTGCCTGTCAGGGCGCTGTGCCGAATCACAGGAACACCGAATTTTTCTTTTAAAAGGGCCAGCAGAGCCGGTTCTGTTACCGATTCTTTCAGCTCACCGACCATTCCCGAGCCAACCAGAGGGTCTTTAGACGCCGGAAGGAGTATTTTACGGTTAATCAGCCCAAGTCTGTCTGCAAACGCCGCATTTACGCCTGAAAACACGTTGTCGAGATTGGTGTGAATGGCATATACAGATATACCGGCGCGAATGGCTGAAATCAGCGTTTTGCCGGTTCCATCCAACGGCAGGACCGTTCGTAATGGCCTGAAAATCAATGGATGATGGCACACTATAAGGTTGCAGTTGCGATGAATAGCCTCGTTAACGACTTGTTCCGTACAATCCAGGCTAACGAGAACGGCAGTGCAAACGGTTTCTAAAGATCCGGTGAGCAGCCCCACATTATCATACTCCTCTTTATATTCCGGAGGTGCTATTTTTTCCAGCAATTGTATAATGTCCCCGATTTTCATCCGTTGAAATTAAGTGCTTTTCAGATTTTTTACTGAAAGCGCTTAACTTTCATCAAACTTTCCCCATGAAAAAAACAATACTGCTGCTGACCATGATTTCTTTTTTTGGTTTTATACCAGCCGACAAAACACTAACCGGTAAAGAAAGAGAATTTGTCATCCAGTTAATGGAGCAGACACGCGACGGTTTACTGGCCGATGTAAAGGGTCTGAGCTTGGATCAGATCAATTATAAATCAGATTCAACCCGATGGAGCGTTGCGCAATGCGTAGAACATATTGCCGTGGCGGAAGGTACTTTAATCAGTTTTGTTCAAATGAGTCTGAATGGTCCCGCCGATCCTTCTAAAAGAGATTCCATCAAATTCACAGACCAGCAGGTTGTGGCAGCGGTAACCGACCGAAGCAGAAAACAACAGGCGCCTGAAATACTTAAACCAGACGGAAAATTCGCTTCCTGTCAGGCTGCCCTGGATTCCTTCGTGGTTCGCCGCAACAGAAATATTGAATTTGTCAAAACGTCGCAGGCTGATTTCAGAAATCATTATTTTACCACGCCTGTGGGTATCATTGATGATTATCAGGCCTTACTTCTGATCACTGCACATAGCAAAAGACATACACTTCAGCTGGAAGAAGTAAAGGCCAGTTCAGGATTCCCGAAAAACTAACAGGTCGTCCGGGAACTCCTTATTGTATGATTTTTTCTATATGGGTTAGTTTACCTTCTTCGTTAAATCCTTCCATGACGATACGGATCTGATGAGTCAGATCGCTGTTATAAAACGGAATACTCATTTTGTGGATTCCCTTACCTCCGACAATGATCGGGTTCCAGTACAGGGTTGTTCTGACATCGTCATTCTCCGGCTCAGGATTAATGAGATAGTCCGGTGAATAAAATTCACGAACCATGTTATATCCCGCCACCCGGGTCATTTCAAGTCCTTTAATGGATGGGTCTGGCTTTTTGTCGCGTCCTTTTTTGGTGTACACGGCAATAACTCCTCCGGACCCGCCTCCGGCAACTGACATCGAACCGGGGGAGAATACTTTAACCATGGCCAGATCGCTGACATTCATGCTTTTCAAAGAATTTGCATCCACCTGCATTTCATTGAGGTAAAGAGTAGGCGTACCACCCCGCCATGTTAATGTAGGGGTAGGCCCGACAGTAATAATGCTAAGCCCGGCAACCCTTCCCTGGAGATAAGTGAAAATATCTATTGCGCCATACTTGCTATTGTCGTCAAGAAGATCGAAAATGGTTGCATTACCACCGCTGAATAAACCACTGGCATAGAGTTCATCCAGCTTTTCTTTATCTGACTTCACTCTTTTGACCACGGTTACGGCAGCCAGATTCTGCACCTTTTTGTCCTTATCGCGAAGACGCGCAATGTCAACATACATCTGAAGGCTTTTTCTGACGAGCGCCGTATCGTCCGGCGACCAGGCAGGCATCGTCATGCTAAACGGTTTTACTTTCCGGATAGACGGAAGCAAACCATTCCTGAAAATAACTGCCGATTCATTGGAAAGATTTCTGCTGATATTAAATTGATAATAGGCTTTGGCGGTATCATAAAAAATAAGTCCTTCCTGATGAAATTTACCGGCCTTTACCATGGGCAGAGAAAGCATGTTGCTCGCTGAATCCTTATCCTGAAAAATAACCGTGAGCGTTTCGTCTTTTGGAATGCGGGATGCATCAATCCCCAGCACTTCCGCATTCAGTGAGAGATAATTATCAAGGGGATATTTAATTTGGGGAACCTTCCCTTTCGCCAGATCCTCCCATTTAAATCTTCTCCACCCATGAGTAAGCATGACCAGATCGAGTTGTTGCATGAGGGAGTCTGTTCCATTCTGAAAATAGTACCAGGGATCATGAACATAACCGCGCAGATCATTGGTAAGCAGCAGGCTGGAAATAATATTATCATCCCAGGGTTTATTTCCATCCACTTCGGCGTCCGTAATAGCCAGGGACATATTCGATTTGATCGTATCGGGCAGATCAACCTCCACTTCATTCCTTCCCCGTTTTTTCAGGCTCTTTGCCGTGATGTTTATTTTTGGTTCGAAACTGTAGTCGTGATTATTGACAAATGAAACCCGTTCCGCCAGGGGGGATTGATTCATATCAAACAGGGTAACGGTAACAATCCCGGAGGGCAGCTGATCAGTCGGGATACTGCCTCCGCTCATGAAAATATCCTTTAGATTGACTATGGCCCGGTAAACCATTTGCTGATTCATGTGGGCCACGATAACAACCTGGTCAAAGTCTTTACTTTCAGCAGGCCTTGCCACTGAAAAGACCAGCTTTTGCTTGGCTGTGAGCACCCTCAGCACAACTCCGGATGCCTTTACCGATGGCAGCTGCGTTTTATATTCAATACCTTTTTCGTCCTTCCAGCTGGCGTAAAACTGATCCTGTTTTTCAGGCGCCAGTAAAAACTTGCCTAATCCGTAAGCATTGGTTTTAAAACTTAAAAGTATTTTTCCCGTCTGATCGACCAGGGTGCCGGATATTTTCCTCGGCTTACCGTAAGCATCTTCAGCCTTGAAGGCGACATTATTTTCAACACCTGCTACAAGTTCTCCACCCTCCGGGAAAAAATGAAGTACAGTGGCTGATGGTATGGCATTGGCTGAAGAATCTCTGGATCCTCCAATAATGCGAAGGTCTTTCGTATAAACAAAACTGGAATCGAAATTCAGCATCCAGGCAGTATACGCACGAATGCGAACCCTTGTCCCTTCATAAGAAGCCGGGATGTCGAAACTTCCTATAGCGCAGGATTCAGCGATCGGTCCCGTGTTTCGTAAAATCAGGTTGCCACCGGCATCATATAGTTCCGCATAAAAATTTTTACTAAAAGGTGAAGGATCAAAACCCGTGAAGATGTAGGCTTTGTACCAGATCCTTTCTCCCGGGTTATAAGCTTTCTTATCCAGCTGTAAATAAATTTTTTCCTGAGGGAACCTGGCCGCATACACTTTCATCATTGAATCGATCGTCTGCCCGGAACTGAAAAAAGGAGAAAAATAAACGGCGACAAATAAAAGGAAGAAAGGTTTCCGGATCATATGGTAAAAATTAGGACAAATCTCTGTTATCTTGCCTTAGAAATAAAACAGAATTTTAGTAAAGGTTTATACAAATGATAAAAGTCACTACGGATAAGGAACGATATGAGTTGTATCACGCCCACATGGCCAAACTGGCCGATGTCAGATCGGCGCTGGCTTTAATGCAGTGGGATCAGGAAACCTATATGCCGGTAAAGGGTGCCTCCTTTCGTGCCCGGCAGGTAGCCACTTTATCTGAAATGGCGCATGAACTGGCCACAGCCGAACAGTTGGGCGACCTGATGGATTCGCTGCAGGATGCCGTTCATCTCAGCGAAACAGAAAAGAAAAACATCTACCTGAACCGGCAGGATTTTCAAAAACAAAAAAAATATCCGGGTGCTTTTGTCCGTAAAATGAGTGAGGCCGTCTCCAGGAGTTTCAATGCCTGGAATCTGGCAAAAAAACAAAACCGCTTTGCCTTGTTCGAAAACGAGCTGGCAGAACTGGTCGAGTTAAAAAAAGAAGAAACCGGTATACTCGGATATGAGGGTCATCCCTATGATGCACTCATGGATGAATTCGAAAAAGGATGTACCGTAAAAGGGCTTGACCGAATTTTCGGAAATATGCTGCCCAAACTGCGAAGCCTGCTGGAAAAAATTGAACAGTCAGAAACAGTGCAGGATGCTTTTCTTTTTCGATCCTGCGACAAAAAGAAACAATGGGATTTTGGCATGCAGGTAATTGCAGAGCTGGGATTTGATTTCGAAGCAGGGCGACAGGATATATCAAGCCATCCTTTCAGTACCAGTTTTAATAAATACGATGTACGCATAACCACACGTATTGATGAACATGATTTCAGCAGTATGCTTTTCAGCTGTATTCATGAAACCGGGCATGCTTTGTACGAACAGGGCCTTCCGGAATCCGAATACGGATTGCCTTCCGGTGAATTCTCTTCGCTGGGAATTCACGAATCCCAGTCGCGCCTTTGGGAGAACCATGTCGGACGAAGCCGTGCGTACTGGAATTTTCAATACCCGAAATTACTGAAGCAGTTTCCGGAGGCTTTCGGAGAGATCCCGGAAGAACTTTTTTATAAAGCCATAAACAAGGTAAAGCCTTCATTGATTCGTACCGAATCAGACGAACTGACCTATCATTTCCATGTGAAAATCCGTTATGAAATTGAAAAAATGCTCATTGGGGGAGAATTGAATACGGCTGATATACCCGCATGCTGGAACGAACAATACAAAAAATGGCTGGGAGTGGATGTGCCGGATGATCAGCAGGGTTGTCTGCAGGATGTACACTGGAGTCACGGGAGCTTTGGGTATTTTCCCACATACAGTCTGGGCAGTTTTTATGCTGCCCAGTTTTTTGCGGGAGCCACGAAATCCGACGGCGGTTTACCCGAAAAAATGGAAAAAGGGAATACGAAGGATTTGCTCGGTTGGCTGAGGCAACGGGTACACGCCGAGGGGCGTATCTATAATAGCGAGGAAATCTGTCAGCGTGTAACGGGTGAGCCCCTGAACGTGCAATATTTTCTGGACTATATGCTTGACAAATATGGAAAAATATACGAATTTTAAGTACTTATCCGGTGTATCCAATGAAAAAATCACCTTTTTTAACCTGCTTATTATTACTATTACTTTTCGCCCCGATTTCCTGTAAAAAATATATTCAGCAACAGGAACAGAACGCTTTGGTTAAACTGGTAACCAATGGCACCTGGAGGGTGACCGGATATATCGACCATATGACGACCAACCTGACCGATAGCTTTTCAGGTTATCATTTTCAATTCATCAGTAATGGAATTGTGTATGGCGAATTGAACGGACAAAAAACCTACGGAAGCTGGTCGGCGGACGTGGCAGGTAAAACGATCATGTCTTATTTTCCGGGGTCCGCTTTCCCTGTCAACCTCCTGAATCATACCTGGAAAATTACGGATAGCTATGCAGATTCGGTGGCCGCAAAAACACCTGTCGACAGCAGTTTTAATATCCTGAATCTACACAAAAACCCGTGATCGCTGTTTCTTTCTGCTCCTGATATAGAGGTTTTTACTTAGAAGGGGACGTCGAAATCCGCTATTTTCATCTTCGTTTAGCATCAAAAACAATTTTGAAGCTGCTTGCACGTTATGAAATCCGTAGAAAAGATATTTCCTGCATCTGAATGTCGTCTGCCAATCCGTATACCCACTGAAATTTTCTCCGGAACATATCCGGAAGGATTTCTATTACCCCTTGTAAACTATGATGTAAATCAACCTTAAATCGTTATCCGTTGATCAGAAAACTACGCTTATTATCGTTTTTGATGGTGTTCGCTGCTTTTGGCGGATACGCACAGGCTCCGGTAGTTACTATTACTGCCACGCCGACTTCCGGTTGTCCACCGCTGGCTGTTTCTTTTGTTGCGAATGTCGTTTCCGGAGCTTCCCCAATAACATATAACTGGAATTTTGGAGGCACCCTGCCGAACGTGAGTAAAGCCACCAGTACCAGCCAGAATAATGCAGTGATTTTTTACACGCCGGGAACTTATATAGTTACACTGATAGCCAAAAATGGCAGTGGCAGCAGCTCACCGTTCACCACCACTATTACAGTCAATCCGGTTCCGACTGCAGACTTCACAGAGGACAAAACCACGGGCTGCTATCCTACCACCATACATTTTACAGATGCTTCCACACCGCCCGCTTCCATCATCAGTTATACATGGGATTATGGTGACGGTTCACAAGACTACAACATCCAGAATCCGAGTCATACTTATAATTCAGGCGGCAGTTTCGGAGTTACGTTATATGTAAAAAACACTTTTGGATGTACCGGAAGTGCTCAGATCAAAAATGTACAGAAAGCGATCGTGCTGACAGGTGGTGTCACAACTAATTTTAGCACTGCTTTGAATAGTACCTGTAACCTTCCTGTGAACGCCAGCTTTACCAACACCAGCAATGGTCCGCCGAATATGTCGTATAACTGGGATTTTGGTGATGGTGCAGGTTATTCCAATAATCAGTACTCGCCCACGCACAATTATACCGTCGCAGGTGTCTATAATGTCAAACTCGCGGCCACCAGCACTCAGGGCTGTACAGATACAATAAATTCCAAAGTAACCATTTCTGCCAACGGAAACCTGTCCGATTTTACCGGCTCAGGAACTGTATGCGTCAATACCCCGATAAATTTTCAGAACGTATCCTCCCCGACGCCTGTAAGTGCAACCTGGGATTATGGAGATGGCACACCGATAGACAATGTAAGAAATGGTCTGCATACTTATTCAACACCCGGCACCTATCCTGTTACCCTGGTAAATACATTTTCCGGATGTACCGGTACCGTCACAAAAAATGTAACGGTAGTCAGTCCGCCAAACACAGCATTTACAGGCACGAATCTGAATGCCTGTCAGCCTTCGCTGACCACCACTTTCAAGGACCAGACGACCGGTAATCCAACTTCCTGGTTATGGAATTTCGGAGATGGCAGTCCCACTTCAACCGCACAAAATCCCCAGCACACGTATACCGCTTACGGCACATTCCAGGTTATCCTGACGGCCAGTTCCGCTGCCGGATGTTCAAATATTCTTACGCAAAATGCATTTGTAAATATTGTGAAACCCGCCGTTACGCTGGTCAATCTGCCAGCCTATGGTTGTGCGCCATTTACTTATACTCCGGCTCTGGCAGTGACCGCTGTTGACGGAGTTGCTTCATACAGCTGGGATTTCGGAAACGGATTTACTTTTAACGGGCCCAATCCGCCATTGCAGACCTATGCGCCAGGAGTGTACAACGTTTCCCTGACAATCACCACGAACGGGGGCTGTACGGCTACCACAGGAGGTCAGATTAAAGTGGGTACCACGAAACCTGTTCCGGCATTTACATTTACTCCACCTACAGCCTGCGTGAGTTCGCAAATAACATTTACGGCTTCAACTGCAGGAGCTGATCAATGGGACTGGAATTTTGGTGACGGCAGTATCGCCAGCGGATCTGTTGTAAAATATTCATTCACTAAACCCGGGAATTTTCATGTGCGTCTGACTTCATACAACAGTGGATGTTATGATACACTATCACAGGTTGTAACTATTAATCCTCCGCTTGCAGATTTCCTTACCGCTTCTTCCTGCGGAGCCAGAAATAATTTCATATTTACCGACAATTCCACGGGGGCCAGTACATATGACTGGGACTTCGGAGACGGAACAGCGCATTCAACTGCTCAAAATCCAACACACGCCTATGCGGGCGGTGCTGTAGCAACCTATAATGTCACTCTCACGGTAACGAATACCACATACGGCTGTTCCAATACGGTAACCAAACAGGTTACCACCAATCAGGGTACGGTAGTGAGTACCGCAACGCCTGCTGTATGTGTCAATACACCGATTGGCTTTACCACTTCGTCCCCGGCCAATATCGTCAGTTTTACATTTGATTTTGGAGATGGGTCGCCTCAGCAGATATCAACAGGCGCCATCGTTTATTCATATCCTAAAGCCGGAAACTATATTGTCAATGTGACTACAAAAGACAATACGGGCTGCATCGAAGCGGCTGCCCCACTTCCTGTTCAGATCGGAGGACCGACTGTAAAATTCGCATCGCCACCTGCTGTATCCTGCGGAGCACTCAATGCCAGTTTCACCAATCAGTCTACACCTAACGGCTCACCCATAAAAACATACGCCTGGGATTTTGGAGACGGCTCAACGTCAGCATCGGCAGGCCCTACGGTTACACACAATTATACCTTTCAGGGTAATTTCCTGGTAAAACTTAAAGCAACAGACAACAATGGCTGTTCAGACAGCTTAATCAGTACAAACGTGATTACGGTTTCTATTCCAGTGGCCAGTTTTACCACTTCGGAAGACAGTTCCTGTCCGAATGCTCCCAATCCCATCCGGTTTAACAACACGTCAACAGGTGGCTTTAATCCGGTGTATTCCTGGGATTTCGGAGATGGCTCGCCCATTTCAAATGTCAATTCACCGATATATCCATATACAGCGGTTGGAAATTATCAGGCTGTTCTTTCTGTCAAGGACACTTACGGATGTACGGCCACTTATTCCAATCCAAAAATTATCGTTGTGGGCAATCCCGTTGCTGCCTTTACCATGAGCGGAAATTATTCTGCCTGTCCTCCCTTCAACGACCAGTTTACATTTACGGGATCTTTTGCAAGAACCTATTCATGGGACTTCGGGAACACCGAGCGGGGATTTCAGTTCTTTTAAAAATCCGATATTCCTCTATTCACAGCCCGGAGATTACGATCCTTATGTCAAAATCGTTAGTCCGGGGGGTTGTATTGCCACTTCGCCTACACAACATGTTCACGTTGATGGACCTATTGGTTTGTATTCCTATACGCCGATATCAGGATGTAATTTTCTGGACGTAAATTTTAAAGTCACCACTTCCAATGTCGTTTCTTTTACCTGGAATTTCGGTGACGGCACTTCAACAGTAACAACCGTACCCAATATCACGCATCACTATCGTCCGGGAGACTGGCCTCCTTTTGTAACGCTGGAGGACGCACTGGGTTGTAAAATTACAAAACTGGGCACAGACGATATTATCGTGGATACGATTTCGAATGCCGCCTTCACCGCAGTGAAGTCTATTCTCTGCGATACAGGAACAGTGCAGTTTTCGGATATATCGGCTTTGGGAAATGGAACCGCTATTACGAACTATATCTGGGATTACAACGATGGAACAGCTCCCTTGAATGGCTTGTTCCCCAACCCAACTCATTATTATAATGCAGTAGGAAATTACAACCCGACACTTCAGATTTTTACTGCAGGTGGCTGTAATGCAACTACCAGTTTGCCAGTCATTGTTGCTGCTTCCCCGCAAATTGATATTGGCGGATTGGCACCCGCATGCGAACCGGCAATTTTAAATTTTACCGGTCTGCTGCTTGCTCCGGATCCGAATGCTCCACTGACCTGGTCATGGGATTTCAATCTTCTCAACAAACCCAGTGCTCCCGGACAAACCAGCAATCTTCAGAATCCTGCTGCCGTTACCTATCCGAAGGCAGGCGACTATGAAGTGCAGGTGATCGCTGTCAATAACAAGGGTTGCACCGATACCGCAACACAACATCTGTACATTTATCCAATACCGGATGTCAACGCCGGTAAACGACACAACCATATGTATTGGGGCAACCGCTGCAACTGAACGCTACGTCAGGTGTCAATTCCATCGTCTTTACATGGCAGCCGACCAATGATCCGGCTGCGGCCCTGAGCTGTTATAATTGTGCAGGTCCCATTGCTGATCCTGTACCAAACAGTACATTTTTTGTAGTTAAAGGAACCAGCACACAAAATTGTTCAGCTTACGAACACCATTCAGGTTACTGTAAATGTTCCACCAGTTGTAAGTGTAAGCGGCCCCGATTCTGTTTGTCTCGGACAGAGCACACCATTAACGGCAACTGGCGCTGCCATTTACGACTGGACACCGGCAACCGGCCTGAGTGATCCAGCTATCGGCAATCCCGTGGCTACGCCCGTGGCATCCCAGATTGGAAACGCGGCCAGTAGTGTGATCACCTATGTGGTCACCGGATACGACAGTAAAAAATGTTTTAATGATGTGGATTCCATTCATATCACCGCGTTTAACTATCCGGTAATAGGTCTGACCAATAACGCAACCATCAATGTCGGCAGTTCATACCAGATTAGTTCCACCGCATCAACCAATATTGTTTCGCTGACCTGGACGCCGTCCGCCACGCTGAGTTGCGCAAACTGTTTAACACCACTTGCCACTCCGATAAAGACAACCAAGTATTCATTAACAGCAGTCAATGACGGAGGTTGTTCCACAACGGACAGCATACGTGTGCAGGTCATATGCAATGGTGCCAATTTCTTTGTACCCAATACATTCTCTCCAAATGGAGATGGTGTAAATGATCATTTCATTGTCAACGGTGTTGGACTGAATGTCGTTCCTTCCATTACGATCTATAACCGATGGGGACAGATCGTTTTCCAAAAGAGTAATTTTGCACCGAATTCGGCGTCAGAAGCCTGGGACGGCACTTTCAACGGACAACCTGCGCCGGCCGATGTTTATATCTATACCATTCAGATACTTTGCGACAACGCCACACTGATACCCTATCACGGAAAACGTAACCCTGATCAGATAATTCCAGAAAATGAGAAACCCGAACCCCATTAAAAAAATCTGTTTAACACTGGCTGTTCTGCTGTCCGGTATAGCAACGGCCTGCGCCCAGGACCTGCATTTCTCGCAGTTCTTCGAAGCACCTCTGTTAAGAAATCCGGCACTTGCAGGCATTTTCACAGGCGACTACCGGATTCAGGGAGTGTATCGTGACCAGTGGAACAGCTTTACAAATGCTTACCGGACAGGATCATTTAACGGAGAGTATAAATTGCCCGTAGGACATACAGATGATTTCCTTACGATCGGGATGCAGATTTTATACGACAAGGCGGGCAGCGCAGGACTGACTTCCACACAACTTTTTCCGGCGCTCAATTACAGTAAATCGCTTTCAAACACACATGCCAGTTATCTCTCGATCGGATTTATGGGCGGGTATGTTGAAAAAAGAATTGACATATCAAAAGTTACCACAAACAGCCAGTTCGATGGAACGGCCCTTTAATCCCTCACTGGGCAACGGTGAAAGTTTTCCGTCCCCGGATATTCATTATTGGGATGGAAGCGTGGGTATGAGTTATAACAGCAGTTTCGGAACGGACTATCAAAACTCCCTGTTTTTCGGGGTAGCTTATCATCATCTGAACCGTCCGATGAATTCATTTTATCAGAATACAGCTGTAGAACTTCAGCCCAAATGGGTGGTGTCCGGCGGAGCTAAGTTTAATATTGATGAAAGATCAGAAATTACCGTTCAGGCGGACTATTCCAGTCAGGGAAATGCCAGGGAAACCATCGGCGGTGTGATGTATGGATACAAACTGGGCGAATTTACAGACGATCCGAAATATGTACTGGGAATTGGCGCCTATATGCGTCTCAATGATGCATTCATTCCCGTGATCAAACTGGATATGCTCCCCTTGTCAATGGCCATCAGCTACGATGTGAATATATCTACGCTGAATACAGTGAGTCAGGGTCAGGGTGGATTCGAATTATCGATTTCCTATCTGGGATTTCTGGATCGTGAAAACTCTGCCAAGAATAAGATGCTTTGTCCCAGATTCTGATCGACGAACTACCCAGGCTGTTCTCTTCACCCCTTCTTCAGGATGGCTTTTACAGATAACCCCAATAATTGCAGAAATAATACACCTGTTTTTACAGGGATAAGCCTGATCTCTTTACATCAGGGTTATCACTGCCTTATCACAGGCTTATCTCTGGCTTATCTCTGGCTTATCTGGCAATATGAGTGGAAAAAATCCCGAACAATATCATCCCGCAGGGCTATTTATCAGGCATTTATCAACCGGTTTTTTTAAATTATCCTGCCATGAAAAAATCATTGGCGGATCCGGAATCTTTCCTGATTTCCCGAAACAGGGAAATAACGGTGGAATCGAAAACGGGTTTTAGACTTTAGGCTTTGAGTTTAAGGCTTAAGAAAACATTTCTTTTACCTTATCAAAAAAGCTTTTTTCGTTTTTATCCGGCTTGGGTTCAAAATTGACAGAGCTGCCCAGTTTTTCCAGCATCGCTTTTTCTTCTGAAGAAACCTGCTGCGGAGTCCAGACATTCACATGGATAAGCTGGTCGCCTTTTTCATAAGAATTGACTGAAGGAAACCCTTTCCCTTTTAACCGGAATATTTTTCCGCTTTGCGTACCGGCCGGAATACGAATTTTAGCTTTGCCGTCAATAGTTGGCACTTCCACCGATATTCCAAAAAACAGCATCAGTAAATGAGATATGAAGGTCGAATGCAACATTCAGCCCATCCCGTTGAAGATCCGGATGCGCTTCTTCTTCAATTAAGATAATCAGATCCCCGGCTGAACCTCCTCTTTCGCCCGCATTTCCTTTTCCCGAAACACTTAGTTGCATGCCCTCCTGAACACCAGCGGGAATATCAATGCTAACTACTTCTTCTCCAAAAATCCTTCCTTCTCCCTTACATACCGTGCATTTTGCCGTGATCGTCGTGCCTTCTCCGCCACAGGTCGGGCAGGTAGTTACCGTTTGCATCTGACCAAGGAAGGTGTTACTTACTCTTCTTACCTGGCCACTTCCGCCACAGGTACCGCAGGTCTGAACGCTTGCTTTATCCTTGGCACCACTACCGTGACAGGTACTGCAGGGTACATGCTTTTTAACCTTGATATTCTTATTAACGCCCTTTGCAATTTCTTCGTAAGTGAGTTTTATTTTGATACGCAGATTGGAACCGCGTATGCCATGAGAACGTGAGTTTCCTCCACCTCCACGCCGGCCACCGAAGAAACTACCAAATACATCCTCCCCGAAAACGTCTCCAAACTGGCTGAATATATCATCCATATTCATTCCGCCACCGCCAAAGCCTCCGCGTCCGCTATTGGACGCCGCGTGACCAAACCGGTCATACTGCGCTTTCTTGTCTCCGTTGCTGAGCACTTCGTAAGCTTCGGCAGCCTCTTTGAATTTTTCCTCCGCTGCTTTATCACCCGGATTTCTATCAGGGTGATATTGCATAGCCACTTTTCGGTAAGATTTTTTTATTTCTTCTGCGGAAGAAGATTTTGTAATGCCCAGTATTTCGTAATAATCCCTTTTCATTCAGATATTGTTCATTTGCCCACAATCACTTTCGCGAAGCGGATAATTTTATCGTTCAAATAATAACCCTTCATCACTTCAGCGACTACCTTTCCCCGGAGCTCCGGAGTAGCGGCTGGCACTTCACTTATCGCCTCATGTTTTTCCACATCAAATTCCGAATGCAGGCTTTCCATGGCCTTAAGGCCCCTGTTCTGGAGAATATTTCGTAGTTTATTGAAAACCAGCAGCACTCCACTAAGGTCCTGACTTCCTTTTTCCTGCTGCAGCTGCTTTTCGGCCCTGTCACAGTCGTCCAGCACATCCAACAGGGAAACAATGATTTCCTTTCCGGCAGTCTGACTGAGTTCTACCCGTTCGCGGGAGCTGCGGCGTTTGTAATTGTCGAATTCGGCCAGCAAACGGAGGTATTTGTCCTTCTGTTCCTTAATTTCGACATTCAGTTTCTCCACCTGATCATCCTCGTCCAGATTCTGGTTCAGATGATGGATACCGGCAACGTTTTCATCCGTATTGATGTCATCCATTGATTCTCTGTCATTTGGAGAATCATAGCCGTTTTCTTCCTGTATGTTTTGTGTATTCATTTGCATATTCTGAGATTCTGGCAAAGGTAAGATTGTCAATTATTTTGCCAACTGCTGATTTGAGACAAATTGTCTCCCTGCAACAGCAATCAGTACTTTTGCGACATGATTCCTGTTATTCTCAAGAAAAAAATCGGTCTCCGTGTCGAAAATGGCCATCCCTGGATATTTGGAAACGAAATAGCCGAAACTGAAGAAACCGTTCAGCCGGGAGATATTGTTACCGTTTTCAACAGTGAGAAAAAATTCATCGGCAAAGGTTTTATCAATCCAAAATCCCAAATTGCCATCCGTTTGCTGACGAGAAAGGAAAATGAAGTCATAGACGCAGGCTTTATCCGAAATCGCATAGAGGCTGCCTGGGTCTATCGCAAAAAAATTGGTTATACAGACAATTGCCGTTTAGTATTTGGCGAAGCAGACGGATTACCGGCGCTGATTATCGACAAATTTGGCGAATATTTTGTCATCCAAACCCTGGCGCTGGGCATGGACGTTTGGAAAACCGCCATTGTAGATTCCCTGAAAGCGATCTTCAGTACCGATAAAATATTTGAACGCAATGATGTACCTGTCCGCGAACTGGAGGGCCTGGTTCAGCAAAAAGGTTTTTTATCTGCGCCATTTGACCCCAGGATTGTAATAAAAGAAAACGATATCCGGTTTGAAGTTGATCTGGAAAACGGTCAGAAAACAGGTTATTTTCTGGATCAGCAGGACAACCGAAGGGCCATCAGGCATATAGTAAAAGACGCCGAAGTACTGGGCGCTTTCTGTTATACAGGCAGTTTTGAGGTCCATGCCGGGCACTATGGTGCCAAATCGGTACTGGGACTGGATATTTCAGAAAATGCTGTCGCACAGGCCCAGCGAAACGCAAAACTTAATGGCCTGGAAGAAAAAGTGAAATTTGAGGCGTTAAATGCTTTCGATGTACTTAAAAAATGGAGCCGGGAATCAAAGAAATATGATGTTGTGATGTTGGATCCTCCTGCATTTACGAAAAGTAGGGAGAATATTGCCAAAGCGATCAGCGGATATAAGGAAATCAATCTTCGGGGAATGAAACTACTCAGGTCCGGGGGATTTCTGGTCACCTCTTCCTGCACGAATCTGGTATCTCCGCAGGTTTTTCTGGACACTATTCGTTCCGCAGCAAAAGATGCAGGAAAAAAAATAAGGGAGGTTAGTTATCAGTCCCAATCACCTGATCACCCCATTGCCTGGGGTTTGGAAAATACGCATTACCTGAAATTTCTGATTGTTGAAGTAAGGGACTAATATTTGCTGAAATTCCGGGTTATTTATTTACCTGAAATTTACCACTTTCCACTATTTTCCCATTTGGGTCACGCAGCTGAAATATGTAAATGCCGCGAAAAAAGTCGGAAATGTTTACGATATTCTTTTGGTCGCCGAGGCCAAATTCGACCACTTTTTTACCCAGAAAATTAAATATCTGTATGGAATAACTCTTATCGTATTTTTTTAAATAATCGTCGAAAGTAATATACGATGTAGCAGGATTGGGATAAAAATGAAGCGTTGCTGCCGTCCCGTTGTCCGGAAAAGCTGTCAGACGACTCTGGGCACTGGCCCCGGCCGCTGAAAAAAACACCATAAGGAGAATCAGGTAAAAAAGCCTCATAGTCTACAGGATAAATTCCGCCACCTACAATATACCTATTTTACTTCAAATTTACAAAAATCGCCATAATCCCCTGTATAACAGGGTTCAGCTGGTTTATTTATACTCTCTTTCCACCGTTTCTATCTTTACGCCGATTATCTTTTCAAGCTCTATCCTGGTGATATTCAGGTCTTTCTGAAGAGTCAGGCTCTTCACCTGCTCATTGATATAACTTTTTTGCGACCTTTCCACTTCTTCCAGCTTGATAAGATTCTCCGCAAAATCGCTTTCCGAACGCTTCAGTGTCGCATATTCACTCTGCGTTATTTTACCCTGCAGTTCAACCAGCTGTTTAGCCAGCAGATAGTTCTCGTATCTGGTTAGCACATCCGCCTTGATTTCCCGGAATTTCTCATTTTTGGCAGCTGTTGCGATATAATAATTCTGTTTGGCGATTTTAACATTATTCGTCGTGCGGGTGAATATGTCAAACGGAACGTTCAGCGAGAAATTATACAGGGGATAATAATAGGGCACATTCTGACCGTTTTGCTTGGGTGCTCCGAATATCGTGTATTCGTTTACGTTGGCCTGGGCTGCAAAAAGCCCCAGATAAGCAGATTTCACCACCCGGATCTGATAGTTGGCTGACAGGGCCGCATGGTCGCTCATTTCGTAGACGGGACTTTGCATGGCCAGTTGCACCAGCCTTTCCCTGATATCGCCGCTGTGCGTGGTATCTGTACGGTAGACGGGTTGTTTGGGAGTCTGTGCCTGTAGGATTTGGGTGCAGAACAAAAGGGTTATCAAAAAATATCGCATACGATCAATTTTCAGTTGTTTTAACGGGCGTCGGTGATTTGTCATAATCCGCCAGCTTTACAAAAATAACCATCGTCGCATAAAAGAAGAAAACAACGGGATATTGAGTAATCGCCATCTGGGAATATTGAGCAACCAGCAAGGTAAACATCATAACGAGCAAACCAATGTAATAAGTACGTATTTCAGGATCCTTCACCCTAAAAAAATGATGAAACCCGTAACGCATGATAATGAAGTAAAAAACAAGCAGCAGAAACAGTCCGATGGCACCCTGTTCTGCAATCGTTTTCATGTAGCCGCTGTCCGGCTGCAGGAACTCCAGATAATTCCCTTTATTGTATTTAAATCCTTCAAAGCCGGAAGTAAAAATTCCACCCCCCATGGGATGTGCCTGGATAAAAGGCTGTACTTCATGCCTGTCGTAGTCCCGAACGGAAGCGGAAGCATCCTTGGTGCCTTCAAAGGTTGAACGGATCCTGTTGGTAACCGCGCTCTGAAAAGGTATCACCATTAAAAGAGTAAACGCAATTGCGCAAACGACCAGAAAAACAGCCGTCCGGCGCTCATAGATTGTGGCCACGCAATAGATCAGAATACCTGAAATAACCATCAGCGTGGCCGTTCTGGTACCGGAATAACTATATCCCAGCAGATTAAATACAAAAGCCAGCCCCAGCCATCGTTTTTCGGTTTTATTGTTGCTGCGCAGGAGTAATATAAGACTCAGCATGGCGATGCTGGCGAAAAGTATACCGGAAGTAGAGGGATCTGAGAAAACAGAAAATTTTCGAAGCAGACCACCCTGGAAAAGAAGGGTCAGTCCGTTGCCTGTTCCTATCCAGCGGCGCTCAAAGCCGGCGTATCCGAACCACTGCTGCTTGCAGGCATACATCGCAAAAACGGTCGTTGATGCGATCATAAACCGTATAAAATAAATGATTCGTTCCCGGGAACTGAACATCAGGTAGCAGATGTAATAAAAGATGAAAAAACTAACCTGCTTTTTAAAATAACTGAGCCAGCCCAGCCAGCTCACACCCTGTGGGTTGAATAATTCAATAATATAGTACGCGAACAATATGTACATGCCCACAGAAATCGGATTGGTCCAGAACCGCAGATCGACATTCTTTTTAAAATCATATTTCAGCAGCAGGTTCACCAGGATGATGCAGGACATTCCTTCAATAACAAAACCCAACGGCAGGGGTACCATGATCAGCCGGTCAATCGTGACCGTGATCGAAGAAAACGCGATCATAAAATAAAACCCGAAATAAGGGCTGCGTATAATCAATATCAGAAGGAGGAAGGAACCGGCGATCGCCATGATAGCAGGTCCCATTTTATAATCAATTTCCGAAGTAATGTAACTGACGATAACGGCTACAAAAAACAAAAACACGAATCCGAAAACTGTTTTCAGTTTCTTTTCAAGAAAATGATATCTCAACCATTCCCTGAACGACCCGCGTTTTAACTGAACCGAATTTGCCATGTTCTACAGGTAGAGAAATTTGATAAATATAAATGCCAGATAAGCAAGGATCACGACAGTCGTGATCACTTCAAATATTTTGGTATTTCCCATCGGATTATGACTCATATCCCGGCCATTTTATACTTTTTCTCAATCGAATAGAAGGCGTCTCCGACCGCACCCACCGAATTTTCCCAGCTGTGGGTTAAAGCAAAATTTCTGCGTCTGGTTTTCCATTCTTCAGAAGTCCATACCGGCTCAGACGTCAGTTTTTGTATGCCGCGCACGTATTCCTCTTTTGAACTGCAGAGTAAAGTATACTCACTAAACATTTCCATGGCCTTTGTTTCCGTGGCAACAACAGGTTTGCCCGAAGCCAGGTACTCATCAATCTTTCTCGGATAATTTCCAATCGTTAACTGATTTACAAGTTGCGGATTGATACAGACCGTAAAATGCCTGATATAAGCCGCAGTTTCTTCAGGTCTTTTTCCTCCAAGGAAAAATACATTTTTTCTGCTGTGTAATGCCGACTGGATGAACTTTTCATCCTCGGGACCCACCAGAACCAGGCTCATCCCTGGAAGAGAATCAGCAATATGCAACAGCAGGTTCTCGTCGAGCCGCCAGGAACTGATTGCCCCACAATAGCCTATGATCGGTTTCGGAATGTCTTTCATATCCACAGGCTCTGAAAGTTCATCCACAATAAACTCCTCCAGATTGCATCCCTGGCCAATATCCACACTGTTGGGATTAAACTGTCCGGCATAATTGGCCAGATAAGCAGAATTGGCAACCACGAGATCTGCTTTCTGGAACATTTCCATCTCGCAACGCGGACCGAATTTCTCGTAGAACGGCTGTATGGTCAGAAAGTCCCGGATATAAAAAATATATTCTCTCACGGGCAGAAGGGATTTCAGGTATAATCCTCTGTAAAAATCATTGTCATTGATCAGCAGACTATTGCTGAAACCCAGTTCCCGGATAGCTTCTTTAATTTCAACTGCCAGTCTTTTGTTATTGATCCTGTTGAAAAAATCGAAAATTTTATAGTTAGGCGACCAGTTACCGGATTCAAGCACGGAGCGCGGATGCATGACCCAGAAATTATCCTGGATTTTCTCCATATTATTTTCTGCCGCCCGTGCAGGCGGTTTGCCGGACAAAAAAGATTTCAAAACCGTATTGCGGTCGCGCGCCCGGTCGATGAACAAAACCCGGTTATAACGGGCCAGTTCATAAGCCATATCCTTAAAATTAAAGGCGATATCTGAATTCCAAGGCTGGAAACTGAATAATACGATATCCCTGTTTTTAATAAATCTGTGCGACATTTTATTTAACAGGATTACAGGTCCAGGTTCTGTTCATCAACATTATTTAATACCGCACCGATAAGTTTATCCCGATGTTCCTTCAGGAAGGCGATGGACTCGCGGTCTATTTCGCCCAGTGTATTTTTTGCAGAGAATACCAATACCACTCCTTCTACGAAATCCGACAGTTCTTTGCTGTCTGCATTGGTATTCAGCGCCGCACCTTCAATAAAGATAAAATCATAGTGCTGTTTGAGTTTATCGATATGCTCCAGCAGATTATTTTTTGGTAGTATTTCCGAAGGAGTATAGTTTCCTTCTTCGCAACCGATCACGTCCACATTGGTAATATTGGAGACCGTTGTGATACCCCATACTTTTTCCACGCTGTCATTTGGGTGCATACTGAAGCTGACGAGAGCTGTATTGGCGGAGAAATCGCGCGTCAGTGTATTGTTTCTGAAATTGGCATCGATCAGCAGTATTTTTTTCTTGCTCATACTGAATGCATGGGCAGCGGATTCGATGATGGTGGTTTTACCCTCCTGTGGTTTGGTGCTCGTAAAAAGTATCACCCGTTTGCCGCTTTGTTCTATTTCATAACGAAGCTTCCTCAGGTTTTCTATAAAAGGCAGTTCATTTTTTTCACGATCGCTTCGCGGATTGAAATTGAAATATTCCTGTAGGGATTTTTTATCCAGTTCTATTTCCCCTACCGAGGACAAAACCGGCAGTTTGGTTTCTTTTTTGAAAATGGTGGGCGTACGAAGTGAGGTATCCAGCAGTTCCAGAATGAGAATAAAAAAGATAGAAAGGAAAAACATCGACAATCCGGAAATGGTAAGGATAACAAGCCCTTTGGCCGGTTCTGGTTTAATGGGTGGCTGACCAAGCAGGATTTGCTTGAAATTGAAATCCGGTGATACATCTATATCCTGAGACGCAAAAATACTGCTGTTGTATTTTTCCAGATCTTTTTCTGCAATAGTCAGATCGTTCTGGTAAGCATTGGAAACGACTTCCTGGCCACCTCCCGAAAAAGCCAGCTTTCTAAACTGCTCCACCCGCGACTTATACATTTCGATATTATCTGTTGAAGAAGCGATAGCACTCTGAAGATTGAGTTTTTCGTTGATCAACTCCTGTTTTCTATCCGCCGTTTTAAGCGCCGGGTTATTAAGCTGGGAAGAACTCCCTCTGCTGTATGCGTTAATCTTATTGATATTGTCGTCGATCTGCTTTTGAATATTCGCGTCCACGCCCCCCTTTAATGCCAGTTTGGAAGCCAGTTCTTCATTTGTTCGTCGCAGAACCAGTATTTCGTCTCCGTGGTTATTCGGAATTCCGGTGGTATTGGCAGCCGGATTTGCGTTGAGCTCCCGCAACTGATCAATGATGCTAGACAGTCTCTGCCTGTAATCATTCAGGTTAGCCTGCTGGGCAGTCAATGCAGAGGTCAGTTCCTGAAGTCCGCTCATGGCGGCAGTGGCCGCGTCACCCGGATTCGGAGTACCAATTTTTTCCCGGAAACGCTGCAGTTTGCTGCGCAGTGTATCCACTTCTTTGCGTTTGCTTTCCCTCAAACTATCCAGTTTATACAGTGACTCTTTGGTATTCGTAGAGGTCAGGGAGCTAAAAAATTCTTTGAATTTTACACCCATTTTATTTGCGACATAAGCTGAAAGCTCCGGATTTTCAGAACTGAACGACACATTGATATAATCTGTTTTTGGCACCCTTTCCACATTCAATTTGCCGAGAATCTGATCTTCGTCATATCCGTAGAGGTTCAGGAGATCAAATACCATCTTGTCCTGCGGTTCATAGGTGGTCAGCAGTTTAAGGTTACTGAGTTTATCCCTGAGTATCAGTCGGGCTTTAGGCAGATCCGCTTTTTTAAAAGAAGAATCTTCCTTGCTTTTTTCAGTCAGGTTCCTGAAAGGATGTTCAGAATCCAGATCATGCAGCATCAGATCGTACGATACCATCGCCAGTACAATCGGTGATTTGAAGGTTTCAATAACATTATTGATGCGGAAGTCAATCTGATTGACATCAAAAATTTCCGTCAGCTGGAGGCTTACTTTTTGGGTTTGTGAAAAACCGGTCGAATATTGTGCGGTGGATAAATATTCCCTGGGTGTGAGTAAACGAAATAAAAGACCACCGACCAGACCCAGTACAAGACAGAATAAAATGGTCCATTTCCTCCTGACTAATACTTTAAGAAGATAAATAATATGCATGAATAAGGCTTTTAAAATTCATTTTCAAGAGACGTCAACAGCTCATTCAACGGATAAAAGAAGTTTGGAAAACAACCGGATTATTGAAGATGCCCGGATGTCAATGAGCTCATGTTTATTATCAGGAAACGCATCTGCGGGCTCATATATTCTGTTATTGTATTCAGGTAATCAGTTACTTATGCTTACCCAAACGGCGTAAAAATAATAATAAAATCGAGAAAGTAAAATTTATTAGAAGCCTTTAGCTGCTTATGGCCCGATCTTTAGATCTTTTTTGTGAATATCAGTTTTTAACTGCCTTCCCTTCACCTTAATCTTCTAAATTAGCGGCAACCAACCGCAGAGAATGCTCAAATTTTTCTTCTTTTTCAGTTTAGGGGTCATTTTTTACAGTTATATCGGATACGGCATACTGATTTACATACTGGTAAAATTGAAGCGAATGTTCCGCGGCAGGGATTTCCGGTCTGAGACGGCCCCTTATGAGCCGGAAGTGACGCTGGTGGTTGCCGCTTATAATGAAGCCGATTTTATTGAAAAAAAGATAGAAAACAGTCTCAGCCTGGACTATCCCAGGGGGAAACTGAACTGGATTTTTATTACCGACGGCTCGAACGACAAAACCCCTGAACTGATACGGCGACATTCCGGAATTCAGCTATTACACCTTCCCGAGCGAAAGGGTAAAGTAGCAGCGATGAACCGTGCCATTAAATTTGTAAAAACTCCCTATGTCATCTTCTGCGATGCCAATACACTGTTGAATGCTGGTGCCGTAAAGGAAATAGTGAAACATTACGCGGACCCCACTGTCGGCGGAGTGGCAGGTGAAAAAAAGATAATTTCCAGGGAATCCGACAAAGCAGCGGGAGCGGGTGAAGGCATTTATTGGAAATATGAATCGCTGCTTAAAAAAATGGATTCAGAATTTTATTCTGTAGTCGGTGCTGCGGGGGAACTCTTTTCCGTCAAAACAGCCCTTTTTCATGAAGCTGCAGAAGATACCATCATCGAGGACTTTGTCCAATCCCTGCAGATATGTATGGATGGCTATGTAATACGTTATGAACCAGGTGCATATGCGGTGGAGACGGCGTCGGCATCAATGATCGAAGAGCAAAAACGCAAAGTCCGCATAGCAGCCGGAGCATTCCAGGCAATGGGTATCCTGCGTCAGCTGTTTAATGTATTTAAGTACCCCGTTTTATCGTTCCAGTTTATTTCTCACCGCATCCTGAGATGGACACTTTGCCCCCTTTGCCTGTTTATCGCCTTTGTCAGTAATGCCGCACTGGTATATTATGGCGCCGGCCCGTTCTACCAGGTAGTTTTACTGCTCCAGATCGTATTTTATGCAGTCGCATGGACAGGCTGGTTAATGGCAAGCCGGAACCTGAAAATCAAGGTTCTATACATACCTTATTACTTCATGTTCATGAATTTATCGGTATTTCTGGGCTTTTACAGATTTGTACGAAAAAAACAATCCGCCCTTTGGGAAAAAGCGGCCAGGCATTCCCACCCTGAAGATCCGGCGGCTTTATAATTTGATAATCCAGCCTGTATAAAAAAAGCCGGTGTTATATTTGGATCTTAGGAAAAAATACTTACTTTTATCGTAGAATTTCGAAACATCCGGTTCAATTCCTCTGAAACCTCCAATCCCAACCAGTCGGCTACCATTAGCCCCTATCCTTGAAATCCCCGGCCACAGATTTTTTTCTTTTTAATATCGATTGCCAACCCCATCTGAGATACACGCTCAAGATACCAATACCTTTTGTTTAACCGCGTACCGTGAATTCCAGCCTAATGAGGAACAGAGTCTAATTAAATTAATGACTTCTGCCCATGAAAAAGCAAATTTTAGCAGTGGATGATAGTAAGGCGATCCGGTTTTTACTACAAACAGTTCTTGGAAAATCTTATCAGGTGATTACCGTGCCAGACGGATGTTCCGCCATGCACTGGTTATCAAAAAGGAATTTCCCGCATTTGATAATTGCTGATCCGCAATTACCGGATCTGGAAAACTGGGAGCTGATCCAACAATTAGCCTCCAGTGGTATATATAAAAACATTCCGGTGATGGTTCTGTCCGGATTAAGTGCAGGAGAAACGGAAGAAAAATGTGCGGCTTACCAGGTAGAAAAATATTTTCTGAAACCCTTTAACCCGGTGGATCTGGTAAGTGCTGTACAACAGTTAATTGAGAATAAGTCGTTCGATACCTACTACCCAATGAAAGCAGTTTAATCGGTTGCTGTCGTATTCATGAAACCTAAACCTTACCTAACTATGGATTTTACATTTTTACCAAAATCAACTTACAGAGGAAAATCTTTTGTACGGTACAGCATCCGGGCAAAAGAAGTTTCTACCGGACCAATCACCGTTCACAGCGGGTTCTATTATGTCGGCAAAAATCCGGCCAATATTGAGAAGCTGGTTAAATTATTCAAAAGAGGTTATGCTTCGGACAGCATTGAGAATGCCCGTGCCGAGCTTAAGCGTTCTATAGATCAGGAAAAAAATACACTTCCAGAAGTCATCTTCTGTGAATCAAGTTTTGATTTTGCAGCCGTTAAGGGTTTTGTTCAGTTTTTAAACAGTAATCCTGCTTTTTCAGTTATTCCTTTAATTATGGATTCAGCCAATCTCTGTGAAATGGAGATGGGCCTGTACAAAAAACATATGCTCGCCGACGACATCATGGAAATTGGCGGAGCGGAGGAAAACTCACTGATCAGCAAGGTCCGTTTTCTGAATAAAGTGAAGTCCAGGGCAAATGATTTCAAAAGCAGTCTGAAAGAAGACGAAGTACTGGTTGTTCCTCCGGTGAATATCCATAGTATTTTAAAGCGCAGTTTTGATATCATGGTTTCCCTGACAGCGCTTCTGTTGTTGTCACCTATATTTATTCTGATCGCTCTGGCCATAAGAATAGAATCGAAAGGATCTATCTTTTACATATCTAAAAGAGCAGGACGGGGATATAAGATATTCGACTTTTACAAATTCAGGACCATGTTTAGTGGTGCCGACCTCCGCATCAAGGAACTTTCCCACCTGAATCAGTATGCCGGTGCGGAAACTGAAGGTCCTTCCTTCTTTAAAATCAGCAATGATCCACGTATTACCAAAGTAGGTGCTTTCCTCAGAAATTCAAGCCTGGACGAGCTTCCACAGCTGCTGAATGTATTACTGGGTGATATGTCACTGGTAGGTAACCGCCCCTTGCCGCTTTATGAAGCAGCAACACTCACGACTGACCAGTGTGCCCAGCGTTTTCTTGCTCCGGCAGGGATAACCGGCCTTTGGCAGATCAAGAAAAGAGGCCGGGAAGAAATGTCGGTTGAAGAAAGAATTAACCTGGACATTGACTATGCAAATAAGTACAATTTCATGTACGATTTGTGGATTATGGCCAATACCCCTTCTGCACTGATTCAAAAATCAAGCGCTTAGTTTTTACGGAAACACATTCCGTATTATCTTCCAAGCATGAATTCAACCGAAGAGGAAACAGAGCCGCTTGTTTCCATTTTAACGCTGAATTACAACCAGGCGGCGGTCACGGCCGCATTCCTGGAATCCAGCAGGGGGCTTAGTTATCCCAACTACGAGATCCTTGTCTGTGATATGGCTTCTGACGTGAATCCATCCACTGTTTTTAACCCGGATGACTATCCGAAAACCCGTTTGCTGCTCAGTGATAAAAACCTGGGATTTGCCGGTGGAAATAACTGGGGCATGCGCCAGGCAAAGGGTGACTTTATTTTTATCGTCAACAATGACACAGAACTCACGCCGGATATCATTCAATTGCTCCTGCATCCTTTCTCCCGGCAAGCCGATATCGGATTTGTCTGTCCCAAAATCAAATATTTTTCCAATCCCGAAATCATTCAATACGCCGGTTTTCGGCCGATGAATCCATTCACGGGCAGAACCTCTACTATTGGCGATCACGAAGCGGATCTGGGTCAATATGATATTTCGGGTCAGACCAATGGAGCACATGGCTGTGCTATGATGGTTAAAAAAGAAGTGATTGAAAAAACAGGCATGTTTCCGGAAAAATTCTTTCTCTACTATGAAGAGTGGGACTGGTCTGCACGCATACAAAAAGCCGGTTATGTGATTTGGTATCAGGCCGAAGCGACTATCTTCCATAAGGAATCCATGTCTGTAGGTAAGGAAAATCCATTAAAAGCGTACTATCATACGCGCAACCGCATTCTGTATATGCGTAGAAACAGCGACCTGAAGCATCTTCTTATCTTCAGTATTTACTTCGCCCTGATTGCCATGCCAAAAGCCATTTTTACTTACATTAAAAACCGGCAATTCCCACAGCTGAAATGGTTTATGAAAGGTATACTGTATAACATCACACACAATAGCAGGTCGGCCACTTAGGAGTACAGGAGTATGAGAGTGATATTTTAAATGCATTCACTCCCATACTCCTGTACTCTCATACTAATCAGGGCGTTTCAGTGAAAGATTTAGGCGTATGTATGAACTCCTTTCTCTTTTTTTTCATTTGAAGAACAGCTTTCAGCATGGAGACCATGAGAACAGGAACCCTGCTCAATGCACGCAGGGTTTGTAAACTGTAAAATTCAGAAGGGATGGAAAGGGCAAGTGTCAAAAAATAAAGACCCATCATGCCAGCCCAGACAAGGGCAGAAGGTGCCAGCAATGGCCAGTGAGAAATATATTGAACCAGCAGAAAAAAAATAACCAGGCAAAATACAACCAGCGTCAATACCCGGGGGAGCAATAAATTCTGAAAGTATTTATTAAAATACAGGAATGTTTTTGGCGCCTTTTTGATATCCTCGTCATAAAAGCGACGCAAATGATTAACCTGTGCCTCCAGCCAGCGTACGCGCTGTTTTTCAAAAACAGCGGCACTGGCAACTTTCTCATCATATACCAGTGCGTCGTCAATAAATTCCATTTTTATTTTCCGAACCATGAGCTGCATATCAATTTCTCTGTCTTCACCGGGATTTTCAAGTATCTCCCGGGAAGAAAAAATATCACGGATCAGTTGGGTTTCGAAAGCCATTCCGCTTCCGATCGGCGCAGCGGAAAGTCCTGCCACAGCGGGTCCCCGCCGGAAAAGATTAATATTAATTTCTTCACTCATGGCATCCAGCAACGCAACCGCAGTATTTTTATTTTTGGCCGTCCGGTGACATTGAACGGCTCGCTGCCCATGGCAAAAAGCGGCATTTACTTTTTCAAGAACACCGGCTGCCATAATATTGTCCGCGTCCAGGATCATCACCACATCAGATTCCATCACCGTCTTTGTTTCCAAAGCGGCATGCAGCGACCGGGATTTCATATTCAGATCTACCGGCAAAACGTTTACGGGAATCTGCCGAAGCGCTTCAATCGTTTCCGGCTTCAGCTTATCCGCTATCACAGTAACCGTAAACAAATCAATGGGATAGTTATGGTTCCTGGCCTGGCGTGCGGTATCCCGGATAATGAGGTCTTCCCGGTAACAGGGAATCAGCACCGCTATGGTTTTTTTTTCAACAGAAGAATTGAATTTTTTTCCGGGTATCAGCCGTCCACAAACAGCGATGATAAAGAGATAGCCTGTATTGGCAGCGAGATAAATAAAAATCGCCCAGCTGATAATATGCGTAGTTGTAAAAATAAAATTCATGCTGTTCTGAAGGGTTTATAAAAAGACCGGTTAGCCAGGGCCAGCATGGGCTTGTCGCCGGATGAATCACCGTAGGCGAGCACTTCATCATAGTCAGAAAGATTCCACTGCTCCCTGATACAAATCACCTTTTGCTCGCCGTGGCAGTTTTTACCTTCAATCCTTCCTGTAAGCAGTCCATCCTTAACTTCAAGCTTCGTGGCTACCAGTTGCAAGCCGTATTGATCCGTCCATCCGCTGAGCCAGTTTCTGGCTGATGCCGAAATAACCACTATCTCGAATCCCAGGTTTTTAAGTCTGGCCATTTCAGCCAGCGCTCCAGGTCTGATTAGCGCCGGTAGTTTTTTTTTGGCAAACTGGTCGCAGGACAGCTGGAATTCCTTCAACGGCATACCGCCAAAAAAATAGCTTAACATTTTTTGTTTTGCCTCGTCGTTGGGAAAAAGTTTCAGTTTATAGGCAAGCAGCCAGGGGGAATGCAGTAGAAATCCGGTATAAAAGGACAAACTGCCTTTCTGAAATTTGATAATCTCCAGCAAAGTATCTTTTGTGGTGATCGTGCCGTCAAAATCAAAAAAAGCAATCTTTTTTCCACTCACAGTTTCATCTTTTTAAACTGGAATTCAGGAATGTTCTGGATGATCAGCATGATATATTTCCAGAACCATTTGACATAAATAATATTTTTCTTTTTCAGATAGGCGCTATAAATGATATCGGCAACCTGCGCGGGTGTTGAAGTGATCGGTTTCGGCAGGGGCTGATTTTCTGTCATTTTCGTATATACAAATCCCGGCTGCACCGTCATTACATGAACGCCCGACTTAAAGCACAGGTTACGGAGTCCGGCAAGATAAACGGTAAATGCAGCTTTGGCGCTGGCATAAATCAGTTTGCTCGCGCGGCCGCGGTCGCCGGCTACCGAACTGATCCCGATGATGGTTCCGTTTTTTTGCGCGATATAATATTTTGCAATTACATTTAATATGGAGACCGCACCGGTGTAATTGGTATTGATCATTCTTTCCGTGAGCGACCAGTCGTCAAAAGCAAGATCTTCTTCATCCAGAATTCCAAAAACGCAGATACTGACATCGGGTTTTACAGAAAGAGAATTGAAAAAAGCAGCATGTGAATCGTATTTCAATGCATCAAAAGCCAGTGAAGTGCAATTCACATGATAACGTATCCGGATATCCGATTCCAGGGGATGGAGCTGTTCCGGTTTTCTGGCCGCCAGCAGGATGTCGAATTTCTCTGATGCATATTTCTTCGCAATTGCCACACCAATATCAGAGGTGGCGCCGAGTATAAGAACAGTTGCCATGGAAAAATCAGTTAGTTGTTAAAAATAACCTGTCCGACTGGATAGAATGGATCTTTCCATCCGGATTATACTTCCTGACAATATCCTTGAATTTCTGGAGGTCGGGATAACCGTGCTGAAGGATTTCCGGTTTCATACGGGCATCCTTCGACATATACAATCTGCCTCCATACTGAAGTACAATCTGGTCAAGCTCGTCGAGGAACTCCAGCAGCCCGGTTTTGACGGGAAAGTCCAGAGCGAGTGTATAGCCCTCCTTGGGGAATGAAATAATACTATCCTGTTTACCGAAAACTTTCAGAACAGCCAGAAAGGATCCCAGCCCCTTGTCACTGATTCTTTGGAGGATTTCTATCAACCCTTTTTTTGCCTCCAGCGGCAAAACAAACTGGTATTGTACGAATCCTTTTTTACCATATCCCCGGTTCCAGTGCAGAATGGCATCGAGGGGATAAAAGAAAGGTTCATATCCAATGACATTGTTGATTTCCTTTTTAAAGTTCTTTGAATAAAAAAGGAAATTGAATGCTTTTACCGTAAAAGCATTAAGTACCCAGGACGGCAGGTTGAAAGGGAAATTGATCTGCTTTTTTTTCGGCAGCTGCAGCGGATCTTTTTTCTGCTTTTCATTCAGATCCTTCAGCTCTGCATGTTCGCCCAGCATCAGAATACTTCTGCCGAACTGGTTGCCTTTTTTTAAACAGTCTATCCAGGCTACAGAATACGTGTAGTGCTGGTATTCGTCAAATAAGCGGATGAGTTCTTCGAGGTTATCTGCCTTAATCTGTTTCTGTCGTATAAAAGAGGTTTCGATTTTTTTCAGCTTGAATCTGACCCGGCTGATTACCCCTGTCAATCCCATACCTCCGCAAGTGGCCTCAAACAAATCGGGATGAATCTGTGGAGTGCAGATGACAGATTCTTTCGAAGCCAGCACGATTTCCATTTCCAGAATATGGTTCGAAAAAGAGCCGTCCACATGATGGTTTTTTCCGTGCACATCACTGGCCACGGCGCCACCCACAGTAATAAACTTTGTGCCCGGAGTTACCGGCAGGAACCATCCGGCGGGCACGATCACCTCCAGGATATTATCCAGGGTGAGTCCGCTCTGGCATTCGAATTCGCCGGTAATGGTATCAAACGACAGTATTTTATCGAATTTCAAAGTCGAAATAGTCGTTTTTGCCAGTGAAGCATCTCCGTAACAACGGCCGTTTCCCCGGGGAATAAAATTTTCGTTTCTCGAAAGTAATTCCTGGAGCTGCTCCGTAAATGCAAAAGATTCTTCGTTTGACTCTATCATAGGGTAGTTACCCCAATTGGCGATTTGCTTCTTCATTAAGTGAAAATGGTTACGTCCCGTAAATATAAAATGACATAAATGCTAATTACCCATAAGGCAAGCGTAATCTGTATGAAGAAGTCTTTGTATAGGATCTCTGTCGGTGAGCCGGATTTTTTAAGAACAAAAGTGATTTGAAGGTAACGCATCAGACCCGCAATCACAAAGAGGCTCGAATAATACAGCCTGTAGGTATGCAGCCTGTCCAGGGTAGCCGGAGCAACGGTATAGTTGATATAAGCCACAATAATAATAGCGCTCGACAGGCCGAGCATCGTATTGAGAAAATCAAGGTTATACCCGCTCATCGATTTACGCATGTCCTTTCCGGTTTCTCCCTTGAGAATCAGATCGTCCCTCCGTTTGGCAATAGCCATAAAAAGGGAAAGCAGAAAGGTCATGATAATCAGCCATTCAGAAGTATCCACCTGGGAAATAACCGCACCTCCCTTAACCCTCAGTACAAAACCGGCAGAGAGAATCAGGATGTCCAGTATGGCAATATTTTTAAGGCCGAAGGAATACGCCAGATTGATAAAAAAGTAAAGTCCCAGGATAAAAAGGAACAAAAATTTCGTGTCGGCCAAATAGCCTAGAATACTGCCTGCGATCAGCAAAATGATACAGATAACGATGGCAGCCGGCTTTTTAACCTTGCCCGAAGCCAGGGGGCGCTTGGATTTGACCGGATGTTTACGGTCGTCTTCGATATCCCGGTAATCGTTTATGATATAGATACTGGACGCGAAAAAACAGAAAGCGATAAATCCTTCAACAATATGCGGAATCCGTGAGGGGGCGAAAAACTGGCCTGCAAAAAAGGAGGGTACAATTAAAAAGACATTCTTTGCCCAGTCTTTGGGCCTAAGCAGCTTGATATAATATTTCATTGGGGATAAGCTGGCGTCAAGATACAACCATAATCTGTTTTATGCAAGTCAGTTATAGCTGGTTGAGGTGGAATTCATCTAAATTTGTTTTACCCAGATGAACAGGAATTCCCCGGAGATATTAGCCAGCCCGATTGAATACCTGAAGGGAGTGGGGCCTCAACGGGCGGTCCTTTTACGTAAGGAGCTTTCCATAGACAGCTTTGGAGATTTATTGGAACTATTCCCCTACAGGCATCTGGATAAATCGCAGGTTTCCAAAATTTCCGAAATCCGGTCTGACACCGATTTCATACTCATTGCCGGTCATCTGGGCAGCCTGGAAATTCTGGGCGAGGGAAGGGCTAAAAGGCTGGTTAGTACGCTGAAAGATCCCTCCGGTACCCTGCGCCTGATATGGTTCCAGGGGATATCCTGGCTGGAAAAAAACCTGAACCCCGGATTTCGTTACCGGGCATTTGGAAGAGTCGGATTTTTCAACGGTGAGGCACAACTGACCCATCCCGAGCTGGAGCTTTTTGAAGATCTGAAACCGGAAGCCTCTCCGCTTCAGCCCATTTATCCGAGTACGGAAAAACTAAAATCACGGTCCCTCGGCGGCCGGCAAATAGCCAAACTGACCCAGCAACTGTTATCGCAGCTGATGGAAAAGGACCTGCCCGAATTTATCCCTCCCAACGTACTACGGTCTTACCACCTGATTTCCCGCTTCCAGGCCTTTCAGCACATCCATTTCCCCCCCAGCCCCCAGGCCTACCAGGCCGCTCTGGGGCGACTTAAATTCGAAGAATTATTTCTGAATCAGGTCAGGACGGGCATGATTAAATCCCAGCGCCTGAAACAGTCCCGTGGATTTCTTTTTAGTCGTGTCGGGCCCCTGTTCAACGACTTTTATGCGCATGCCCTGCCTTTTCAGCTCACTTCAGCCCAAAAAAGGGTGATTAAGGAAATCCGGCAGGATACGGCCACAGGTCATCAGATGAACAGACTTCTGCAGGGAGATGTGGGCAGTGGAAAGACCATGGTGGCTCTGCTGACTATGTTACTGGCGGCAGATAATGGTTTCCAGAGCTGTCTGATTGCCCCCACAGAAATCCTGAGTAACCAGCATAGAAACAATTTCACCGAAATGCTCGAATCTCTTCCTGTTAAAGTGGGCATGCTGACAGGCTCCGTAAAATCTGCTGCCAGGAGAAAACTGCTTGAAGGAATCGCAGAGGGCTCTATCGACATTTTGATCGGCACTCATGCCATACTGGAGGATCCTGTTATTTTTAAGAATCTGGGACTGGCCATCATCGACGAGCAACATCGTTTTGGAGTGGCCCAGCGCGCCAGAATCTGGAAGAAGGCGAACCTTCCGCCCCATGTACTTGTAATGACAGCAACTCCTATCCCCCGCACACTGGCCATGACGGCTTACAATGATCTGGACTATAGTGTCATCGATGAACTGCCTCCGGGAAGGCAACCTGTCAGAACCGTGCAGCGTTATGAATATAACCGGCCTAAAGTAATGGATTTCATCAAGGAAGAAATCAAAAAAGGCCGCCAGGCCTATATCATTTTCCCTCTGATAGAAGAATCTGAAAAACTGGATTATGAAAACCTGATGAAAGGATATGAAAATGTAAAGGCCTATTTTCCCGAACCTGCCTATTATATCAGTATGGTTCATGGAAGACAGAAAACGGAGGTCAGGGAAACCAATATGAAAAGGTTCCTTTCCGCAGATACACAGATCATGGTTGCAACCACGGTGATAGAAGTTGGCGTACATATATCGAACGCCACTGTTATGGTAATTGAAAGTGCAGAGAAATTCGGGCTTTCCCAACTCCATCAGTTAAGGGGTCGGGTGGGAAGAGGCGCAGAACAGAGCTATTGCATTCTGGTTACCGGAAATAAACTGGGAACAGAAGCCCGGGAAAGAATCCGTATTATGTGCGAAACCAGCGATGGTTTCCGGATCGCTGAAAAGGATATGGAACTGAGGGGGCCCGGAGATATTGCAGGAACCCGGCAAAGCGGACTGCTCGACTTTAAACTCGCAGATATCGTACGGGACCGGGATATTTTGCAGCAGGCCATTCAGGCAGCTGCCGAAATACTGGAAACGGATCCTGAACTGGACCGGCAGGAATATCAGGCACTTCGAAAACAACTGATGCAGGAGAAGGGTAAAACGCCCTGGAGCAAAATATCCTAGTTCAAATTCAAATCGCAACGTTTGATAAAAAGATTTTTCATATTTTTTTTCTTGACAGCGGGACTTAAAACCGGGCTACGCGCACAGTCGGAACTTGGAAATCTGGAGTTCATTGAAAACCGCGGACAATGGGACACGACGGTACGATTTCGTGCATCCATGCCCAATACCCATTTTTTTTTACAAAAACATGGCTTCACCGTTCTCCTGCAGAATCCTGCCGATATGGAAGCTCTCCGGCTTTCCATGCATGGTATCTCCACCGCATCCCAGGCTGCACCGGGCTCTTCCCATACGGATATCAAATCAGATAAAACGACAGCAACCAAGCCTTCCGGCACAGCCACGCTGGCTGAATCCCTGCCGCCGGTTACCGACAATCCCACGGGCAAAGGTTCCACCCCCGATAATTCCATGTCCACTGGCATACTGATGCATGCACACGTGTACAGCGTGGAATTTTTAAATAGTTCAGAGAATGTTGAAATCGCCGGAGATAAATCCCTGGACACGTATAACAATTATTTTATCGGAAACGATTCTTCGAAATGGAAGTCCAATTGTAAAGTCTATCAGGCCGTTGTTTATAAAAATATTTATCCGCTGATCGACCTCAGGTACTATACGGAAAACGATCAGCTGAAATATGATCTGATTGTTCATCCGGGCGGAAACCCGGACAATATTATTCTGAAATACAAAGGAGCCGACAAACTGATTGTAAAAAACGGCTTAATAACCATTCGTACTTCCGTAGGCGACGTGAAAGAAACCATTCCGCACAGCTATCAGTTTTCAAATACGGGCAACAAGGATCTCGAATGTTTTTTTAAGGCCGGAACCGACAATACGGTACGCTTTCATGTGGGTAATTATTCTCCCGACGCCACGTTGATTATTGACCCGACATTTATTTTTTCCACTTTTACGGGTTCACGTTCCGACAACTGGGGCTATACAGCAACTTACGACGAAAGCGGTAATTTTTACTCCGGAAGTATAACACTCAATTCCATCGCCGGAAATAATGGAAACGGTTTCCCTGTCAGTCCGGGAGCTTATCAGACGGTTTTCAAAGGTGGCGATGGCACAGATGGATCTTATCAATATGATATCACCATCATGAAGTTCAGCAATAACGGAGTGAACAGATTGTATGCCACTTATCTGGGAGGATCGGGTAATGAACAACCACATAGCCTGGTAGCGGATGGCGCAGGAAATCTCGTGATAGCCGGCCGCACCAGTTCACCCGATTATCCAAATGTCAACAGTTCGGGTACCAGAGATGTTCTGAAAGGAGGATATGATATTGTACTTACGAAATTAAACGCAGGTGGAACAGGCCTGATCGGTTCCCGAATTATCGGTGGTACAAAAAACGACGGGGTGAATATTGCGCCGAAGTACTCGAATAATATTGTCCGGATGGGTCAGAGTTCTCTTCGTTTAAACTACGGTGACGATGGCAGGAGCGAAGTAATCATGGATAAATCCGGTTTCGTGTATCTCGCTTCATGTACATCTTCACCAGATTTTCCCGTTACCCCAAATGCCTTTCAAAAAAATATCGGAGGTAATCAGGACGGCGTATTCATCAAAACCTCACCCGATCTCAGTAACATACTGGCAAGCAGTTATATCGGAGGCAACAGCGATGATGCCGCTTTTGCACTCGCTATAAATCCGAATACCAGTCAGATTTACCTGGTGGGCGGAACATCCAGTACAAATCTGCCCGGCACCAATAGTGGTGCAGTCGTTTCTGCTTCCAATAAGGGAGGCATTGATGGATTCCTGTCCATAATAAGCAACGATGGGGGTACGCTGGTAAAAACATCTTATTTTGGAACGGCCGGTACGGAAGTATTATACGGTGTACAATTTGACAATAAAGGTTATCCCTATATCATGGGTACAACGACCGGCAGCTGGCCCGTCATCAATGCCACATTCAGCCAGGCAAAAGGCAAACAGTTTATTGCCAAACTTCAGCCCGACATTTCAGCATATATCTATTCCACCACATTTGGCAAAGGTTCGATCTATCCTGATATATCCCCCACCGCATTTCTGGTTGACCGCTGTGAAAATGTTTATGTGGCAGGCTGGGGCGGAGGAATTGAAATAGAGGGTAATGGCAGATTTATTTATAACAATTCCAAAACGACCGGACTCAGTGTTACACCGGATGCCATAAAAAAAACAACTGATGGTGATGACTTTTATTTTTTTGTAATGAAAAAAGACGCGGTCAGTCAGTTGTATGGCAGCTTCTTCGGACAAACCGGAGGATTGGGAAATCATGTTGATGGAGGCACGAGCCGTTTCGATAATCAGGGAGTGATCTACCAGGCCATCTGTGCCAATTGTTATGGCATGGGAAAATTTCCAACCACTCCCAACGTCTGGTCCCCCAAAAACGGAACGGGATCTAATGGATGTAACCTGGCCGCCGTTAAGATCGCTTTCAATTTTGCCGGTGTGGCCGCGGATCCCCGATCTCTGATTGACGGTCGTTACGACAGTTCAGGCTGCGTTCCACTGACCGTAGTTTTCAGGGATACCGTTCATAATGCCAAAATGTATATCTGGAATTTCGGCGATCTGACACCGGATACAACAACCACTACTTTTCAGGTCAGCCATATCTATACGGCCATTGGGACTTACCTGGTGCGGCTGATAGCTATTGACTCTACGACCTGTAATATAGCTGACACCGCCTATCTGCGGATCCGTGTGCGCAAGGACAAAGCGATTCTGGATTTTGATATCACCAAACTTCCTCCCTGCCAGTCGCTCAATTACCTGTTTAACAATGTATCCACGCCGCCTGCAGGAAAACCCTTTGCGCCGGGATCCTTTACATGGAATTTCGGAGATGGCGTTACCGCACCAGGCAGCCCAAATCCCACACAGCATTCTTATGCTGCGTCCGGCACTTATATCGTTCAGCTGATCCTGGCTGATACCAATTATTGCAATTACCCGGATACAACCACCCAAACCCTGCGTGTGTCGCCTATCGTAAAAGCTCAGTTCGATGTGCCGGACGGATGCGCACCCTATGATGCGGTGTTCAACAATACAACGCTGGCAGGACAACAGTTTTTCTGGAATTTTGGCGATGGACAGTCGTCCACCGATGTCAATCCCACACACTCTTATCCGGATACCGGGACCTATACCATTTATTTACTGGCACTCGATTCAAACACCTGCAACAAAAGAGATTCCACCACAAGAACCATTCAGGTGAATCCCAAACCCCGCGCAGATTTTACTGTTTTACCTAATCCTGCAGAATACAATACCCCCAATATATTTAATAACAACTCAAACGGCGCCACCCGTTACGTCTGGCTCTTCGGAGATGGAGATTCCACATTGAAAAACACGGCAGATACCGTCATTCATCAATACCAGGAAACCAATACGTATAATGCCTGCCTGATAGCCATAAATCAATACGGTTGTTCGGATACGGTTTGCCATCCGGTAGAGACGCTTATCAATCCCCTGCTGGATGTTCCCAACGCATTTACGCCAGGAAGATTCGGTGAAAACAGTATTGTTATGGTAAAGGGATTTGGCATTGCCAGCATGAACTGGAAAATATATAATCGCTGGGGACAGGTTGTTTTTGAGACAAATAATCCGTTTATTGGGTGGGATGGAACCTATCGGGGTACCCCCCAGCCCATGGACGTGTATGCTTATACCCTGGATGCAACTTTTTTTGACGGCACAAAAGCAAGAAGAAAAGGAGATATTACACTGATCAGATAGTTGCATCCGGTCTGCCAGGCCTGTTAGCCAAGGAGCCCCTGTTTTTTCGCTGATTCGTTTACGTTAGTATTCATAACCGGCGAAAAGCGGCGAATACCCACCCTGAAAGAATTTTAACAAGGGTTTTAGGCGCTGAGCCTCAGGCTTCAGGCTTAAAACAGGCTTTAAGCTTAGATTTGCAATTCTAATTTTTAAAAAAAGCAGTTTGTTTAAAACGCGGTTCATTTCTCTTATTGCTTTTACGTTTGTTTTTTTAAAAACTTTCGGCCCAGACGGAAGTCTCGAATCTGGAATTTGTTGAAAATAAGGGCCAGTGGGATTCCCGTGCGTTATTAAAAGCCGATATAGGAAACGGCAGTTTGTTCTTTCATAAAAATGGGATCCGGGTGGTACTTCATAATGAAGAAGAGCTGGACCGTATGGTGTCTACTCATGCGGGAACGATCCGTTCAGATTCCAGCGGCCAAAAATCAGCCGCAAGGAGTTTCTCGGGCAGACCATCTGCGTTACGTGCACACGCGTATGCCGTTAATTTTCTGCACATGAATGAACAAACTGAAATTATTCCTGATAAGCCGCTGGATACTTACAACAATTATTTTATCGGCAATGATTCAACAAAATGGGCAAGAAAATGCCGGATTTTCCAGGGTGTCACATATAAAAATATCTATCCGGGAATCGACCTCCGTTATTACACCGACAATGGCAAATTAAAAATACGGACCTGATCGTTCATCCGGGCGCTGACCCTGCCCAGATTGCCATGCAGTATGAAGGACTTGACGGATTGACTGTGAGTAACAATCGCTTACTACTCAAAACATCTGTGGGAGATGTAAAAGAAATGGAACCCTATTCATACCAGGCGGGGAATACCGGCAGGGAAGAAATAGCGGTAAAATACAGGGTTTCCAAAGAACGTATTGTGCATTTCGACGTAAAACATTACAACAATAAACAGGTGCTGGTGATTGACCCCACACTGGTGTTTTGCACTTTTACGGGAAGCAAAGCTTCCAACTGGGGATTCACTGCAACGCCCGGTCCCGATGGAACTTTTTTTGCCGGAGGAATTGTATTCGGAGACGGGTTTCCGGTTTCAACAGGTGCTTTCGAATCCCTTTTTCAGGGAGGCACCAACGATGTGGGTATCATGAAATTCAGCAGCAACGGGCGCAACAGGCTCTATGCGACTTATATTGGTGGAAACAGTGTGGAATGTCCGCACAGCATGTACAGTGATCCGCAGGGTAACCTGGTTGTTATGGGTCGTACCTATTCCCCCGATTTCCCCTTCCTCAATGTATTCGGCGTACGTGGCGGTTGCGATATGTTTGTTGTCAAACTCAATGCCACGGGAACTGACCTGATCGGATCGGCCTGCGTTTCAGGAACAAAATATGATGCGGTGAATGTGGAGGACCAGCTGAATCAGGAAAGCGGATCTTCAGAAACGGCGAAATCACTGATTAAAAATTATGGCGATGATTCACGAAGCGAAGTAATCCTCGATGGTTCCAACAATATTTACGTCGCCTCCTGCACAAGGTCCAAAGACGACTTCCCCGTAACGCCCGGTGCCTTTCAGACCGTTTTCGGTGGCGGTAAGCAGGATGGTGTTGTCGTAAAACTTTCGCCCGACTGCAGGTCGCTGCTCTTTGCCAGCTTTCTGGGAGGAACCGGTGAAGATGCCTGCTTTGTGATGAAAATCAATCCCATTACAGGCGATTTGTATGTTGCAGGGGCAACCTCCAGTCCTGATATCAATGGAAATAAATCAGGAACCATTCAGCCTGCGTTTGCAGGCGGGGTATGTGATGGTTTTATATCTATTATTAGTCCCGATGGAAGTACGCTCCGAAAAACAACTTTTCTCGGCACTTCCGGTTTCGATGCGATTTACGGAATCGATTTTGACAAATTCGGATTTCCCTATGTCATGGGATCCACCACCGGCGACTGGCCCACCACGGCGAATGTCGGATTTATCAATGTGGGGGCTAAACAGTTTATTTCCAAACTCAAGACCGATCTTTCTGCCTTTGTCTATTCCACCACATTCGGTTCGGTATCCAAGAATCCAAATATTTCTCCTGTCGCTTTTCTCGTGGACCGTTGTGAAAATGTATATGTTTCGGGATGGGGAGGCTGGCTCTATGCGGACTCTGATCCCTATGGACTGGCAGGTACTGCCGGCATGCCGGTTTCTCCAAATGCGATCAAAAAAATAACAGACAACAGAGACTTCTATTTCATTGTCATTCAAAAAATGCCGCCGCACTTTTATATGGTACTTTTTTTGGTCAGAATGACGGCCCCCAAAGTATCAGCGAGCATGTGGACGGAGGAACCAGTCGTTACGACCGAAACGGTATCATTTACCAGGGAATATGTGCGAATTGCGCGGGGCATAGCTTAACACCGTTTCCGACTTCTCCAGGAGTATGGTCACCCAGAAACGGAACAGGAGGCATCGGATGCAATCTGGCAGCCGTAAAAATCGCCTTTAATTTTGCCGGAGTGGGAGCAGATCCGCGTTCCCTGATCAACGGACATTACGATAGTTCGGCTGCGTGCCCCTTCAGGTTCAGTTTATTGATACGTTGCACAATGCAAAAAAATATATCTGGAATTTTGGAGACAATACCGGGGACACTGCCATTACAGGATTCCAGATATGGCATACCTATATCCAAACGGGAACTTTCAGAGTCCGCCTGGTAGCCATTGATTCCAACAGCTGTAATGTGGCAGACACGGCCTATCTGAATATCCGGGTGAGGACCGACCGCGCGATCCTCGATTTTGATGTGACTAAACTGGCGCCCTGCCAGTCACTGAATTATATGTTTACGAATAATTCAGTTCCACCGGCAGCCAAACCCTTCCAGCCTGATGATTTCACCTGGGATTTTGGCGACGGCACAAGGCAACCGGCCTCCCTGCCTCCCGGATCCATTACGCACGCCTATGCCGGCACCGGTACTTATATGGTTCGACTGATCCTGAATGATACCAGCTATTGTAATTATCCGGATAGCCTCACCGATACGCTGCGCGTTTCCCCCATTGTAAAAGCACAATTTGAAATCAGTGACGGTTGCGCCCCTTACAATGCTTATTTTAACAATACTTCTCTGGCCGGTCTGCAATTTCTCTGGGATTTTGGAGATGGTATACAATCGAACCTGGTTAATCCAACCCACCTGTATCCGGACACCGGTACCTATATCGTTCATCTGACGGCCATCGACAGCGGAACCTGCAATATCCGTTCGGATACATCGGTAACTATACAGGTGCACGGGCGACCGACAGCCATTTTCAATATAACGCCGTTGCCGCCGGAATATAATGTGCCGAATGTATTTCACAACAATTCCCTGAATGCAACCCATTATACCTGGTTTTTTGGCGATGGGGATTCAACCGATAAACAGTCATCAGACACGGTGATTCATCAGTATCAGTACACCGGTACATTTAACGCATGCCTGGTTGCCTATAATCAGTTTCAGTGCGCAGATACGGCCTGCCAGGATGTGCAGACGCTGATTAATCCGTTGCTGGATGTGCCCAATGCATTTACCCCGGGACGATTTGGAGAAAACAGTATTGTGATGGTCAAGGGTTTTGGTATCGTTAGTATGAACTGGAAAATTTATAACCGTTGGGGGCAACTGGTATTTCAGTCTAATTCACCGTATCTGGGATGGGACGGAAATTACAATGGCTCACCGCAGCCTATGGGCGTGTATGGCTATACGCTGGAAGCCACATTTGACGACGGCACGAAAACAACCCGCAAAGGAGATATCACGTTAATAAGGTAAAATGTATCTTTATAAAGCCTCTCGAGAAATTGTGTACAAATGATCAGGATGCGAAAAATTTTACTGGTTATTTTCTGTCAGGCGGCGGGTTGTATGGTACTCAGGGCCCAGGACCTTCATTTTTCCCAGTGGTTTAATGAACCCCTTCTTACCAATCCCGCCAATACCGGATTTATACCTGATGCAGACTACCGCATCGGCGCCAATTATCGCAATCAGTGGTCTTCTGTGATGTCCCAGCCATATAAAACGATGAGCGTCTGGGGAGACGCGCAGGTTTTCCGGAGCCGCATACAGACCGGATGGCTGGGCCTCGGGGGGGCTATTCTTCATGATGTGGCGGGCGCCAGCAGCCTCAGCACAACCGAGGTGTACGGGTCGGTGGCTTACCACCAGATGCTGGGATACTCCAGTCTGCTGTCGATTGGTTTCAATACCGGCTGGGTGAACAAACGAATCAATAATTCCAACCTGAAATTTCCTGATCAGTTCGACGGAAAATTTTTCGATACCAATGTGCCCACTTCCGTGACGATTGATCAGCCCAACGTAAATTATTTCGATATGCAGGTGGGCATGAATTATGCCTATTTCCCGAACGTGAACACTTATGTAAATGCGGGATTTTCTGTACAGCATATTAACCGGGCAAGGGAATCTTTTTTCAACACAGATCCGGTTGGATATGACAACCGGATCCAGCCCAGGGTCATCGCCTTTTTAAACGGCAGTTTTAAGACCAGCGATCTGGTGATTATCAATCCTATGGCTTATTATACGGAGCAGGCGGATGCCCATGAATTTGTTGCGGGCTTCAATGTTCAGTATAATTTGTCGGGCGACGGCGACCAGCAGCTGATCGGGGGCATGTATTACCGTCCCGGCGACGCCATTATCCCCATGGTCGGATTTGTTTATAAGAATATCAGGATGATGTTTACATACGATGTAACCACCAGCTCACTCAAACAATATAATAACGGAAACGGAGCCTGGGAATTTGCCGTGATTCGTCCCGGTGATTATTCGGAATATAACGGCGACCGGCATCAGTCTCTTTGTCCTTCTTTCAAAAACTAAACAATAACCGCAACGCGAGATTTATGAAAAAACATTTGGGATTCTTTTGATCAGCCTGTTCGTTCTGGCAAATGCTGTTTCGGCGCAGGACGGAGGCGGATTTGACAAATCAAAATTATTTGTGGGCGGTAACCTGGGTCTGGCCTTCGGATACGCAACCATGATCAATGTAGCTCCCCAGGTAGGTTATCATTTTTCGCCCATGTTTGCGGCGGGTGTAGGACTGAATTACTCTTATTATAATTATAGTTATGGCGGTTATAGTAACTACAGTTATAAAGAAACCTATGCCGGTATGAGTATTTTCGGAAGAGTATATCCGCTTCAGCAGTTTTTTATCCAGGTGCAGCCGGAACTGAATCATGTCTGGGGCAGCGGATACTTTTATTCCGATCAGGTGGAGCCCTCGAAAGTCAGCCAGTTTGTTCCCTCCCTTCTGCTTGGTGGAGGAGCTGCAATACCCACGGGTAACGGAGGCGCCATTACTTTCAGTGTGATGTACGATGTAATACAGAACATCTATTCTCCCTATTATCACCAGGCCGTTTATGGCGTAGGATATAATTTCGGCTTTTAATTCTTAACGGGCAGCCCGGATAACCCCGTGGATTAGGAGATTTTATTGAATACTTCTACCGGGGAACTGCAGAAAAAAATGGTATCCGGCACATCATCCTGCAAAAACCCTTCTTTTTTCATCAGGCTGATGTGTTTTTGCAGATGATTGTAGAAACCGTCGGTATTAAGAATGTAAATCTTCTTGTGATGAATCTTCAGTTGGTTCCAGGTGAGAATTTCAAACAGCTCGTCGAGTGTTCCAAACCCGCCGGGTAGCACGATCACGGCGTCACAGCGATCATAAATCATTTTTTTACGCGTATGCATATCCGGCACCACAGCAAGTTCCGTAAGACCCTTGTGCTGAACCTCCCATTCGATGAGTAATTCCGGGATAATGCCCATGATCTGACCCTCATGCGCCAGCACGGAATCGGCCAGAATACCCATGAGCCCCTTTTGACCGCCCCCATAAACCAGTTTTACTTTCAGCATGGCAAGTAATTTACCAAGCTCTTTGACTTCACTTGCAAACAATGGATTTTTTCCACTGTGAGAACCACAAAAAACCGCCACAGATTCGATATTCATAGAATGTTGCCTCATTGAGGGCAATAAAATTGAAATTTTAATATTGTATTTCCTAATTTTCAATGATTAATTTCACGGCCATCCATGTCGCCGCGTTCTATTATTCTCCTTTGTAGTTGCCTATTTCGTAGTTGCTGCTCTGATTGTGGCCTACCGCACGTCGAGGGGATCAAATAATGAATCCTTTTTTCATCGGGAACAGGAATTCAAACTGGATGCTGGTGGCTTTTGGCATGATCGGCACATCGCTCTCCGGTGTAACATTCGTGAGTGTTCCGGGTGCGGTTGCCAGGGATTCCTTCTCTTATTTTCAGATAACACTTGGATACTTTCTGGGGTATCTCCTGATCGCGTTATGTGTTGCTGCCTCTATACTATCGAATACACCTCACCTCTATTTACAATTATCTCAACGCAGCGGCTTGGGATTACAGTTCATACAAAACAGGAGCCGCTTTTTTTATTCTTTCCCGCGTACTCGGCGCCACGGCCCGTCTCTACCTTGTCGTAAATATATTACAGGACGCGATCCTGTCTGGATTCCATGTGCCGTTCTGGCTCACGACCCTGATCATTCTGCTGATGATTCTTACTGTATACACTATTGAAGGCGGCGTTAAGACCATCGTGTGGACAGACACGCTGCAAACAACCTGTATGCTCGGTGGCATGGTGATCTGCGTGATCTATATTTTGCATCATCTCAAGCTTAAATCTGTCCGGAGCATACGATGCCATGCAGGCAAAAGGATATGCAAAAATATTTCTTTACCGATCCAAACAGCAAATTGTTCTTTCCTGAAACAGATTATTGCCGGGATGTTCATAACAGTAACCATGACTGGCATGGATCAGGAGATGATGCAAAAAAGCATTTCCGTCAGAACGCTGGGAGATTCGAAGAAAAATATGGTGGTGCTCGGGTTCATCATGCTGGTGGTGATTTTCCTTTTTCTTTTTTTAGGCGGACTGCTGCACCTGTTTGCCGGGGCCGAACATCTGAGTCCGTAACGGGCGATCATCTTATTTCCGGAACTCGCCCTCCACCATATGCCGCCCTTTCATATCGATCATATTTATCATCGCGCTGATCTCTGCACTGTTTCCCCAGTTCCGATGGCGCGATCACGGCACTTACTGCATCCTTCTGTATTGATATTTTGGGTATTAACCGGAAGGAAACGTCTCGATGAGGCACGCCGAAGAAAAAAAGTACGCCATCGCATGTTCATCTTGTTTTTATTCTTGTCTTTCCTGTTTTTTGTTTTGATTTATAAATGGATCTCGAGCGACAGCATGATCGGCATCATTCTTAAAAGTGGCTACGTATACCTACGGACCGCTGCTCGGACTTATTTTCATTCTCGATTCTTACCAGACGCACATTGCGCGGTAATTGGGTTCTGGCTGGTTTGTATTCTTGTCGCCTGTTACTGTGCTTTTTCCTTGATAAGTATCAGGAATTTATTTTCGGAAACTTTCGCATCGGTCTTGAACTGTTACTCATAAACGGAATTTTTACATTCACCGGACTTTGGCTGATCAGCAAAAAGCCCATTTCGAAACCTTCAGCACCGTCCGAAGCCTCAACGTAGGGCTGGGCCATAATCGTTGAGCGCAGGCAGATGACGGGAGTTTTAGGCTTTACAGGCTGCTTGCAGCTTTCTGCATTCTATAGGGCTTCTGTAGCATTCTGTACATTCTTTACATTCTTAACTTTGCCGTATGGATCTCATCAACTCCGTCAGTTCAGTCATACGCCGAAAAATACTCGCCCGCAGGAACGGACTCTCTTATTGAATGAGATCGAAATACAGAGCTCGGACGCATCCGCAAAACCATATGCTCAGCGGGGCAATTACAGGGTAAATTCCTCGAAATGATCAGCCGGATCCTGATCAGACCCGTTGTATATCCTCGAGATAGGTACCTTTCTTGGGTTACAGCGCTTTATGTCTCGCGAAGGGTCTGAATACCGGAGGGTGAATTACATACCCTGGAATCGAATGATCCCGTATCGGCCGCCATAGCCCTGGAAAACTTTAAGAAATCTAAAACAGGGAATAAAATAATTTTGCACACCGGAAATGCGTTAGAGCTGCTCAATACCGTGGAGAGGCCCTGGGATCTGGTTTTTATTGATGCGGATAAAACGGGTTATGCTGATTATTATGAGGCCCTTGTTCCCCGACTCAAAAGCGGCAGCCTGATTTTGGCTGATAATGTATTGTTCCATGGTCAGGTACTGGAAGAACCTCTAAAAGGAAAGAATGCCAAAGCCATACATGCATTTAACGAGTTGGTGCGGACAGATGAAAGAGTGGAGAAAATGATGCTTACGTTAAGAGACGGTGTTTATCCTGATCCGAAAAAAATAAACTGCTGATGATCACAAAATTAGCTGGATGCTGTTATTCATACTGCTTTTTTGCCCATGTTCTGCATGCGCAAACACCTGAACAGATATCTTCCTATATCAACACATATAAATTGCTGGCCATCGCAGAAATGCAAAGATCCGGCGTTCCCGCTTCCATCATACTCGCGCAGGGCATTCACGAAACTTCTGCCGGCACCAGCGATCTGGTTATCGCTTCCAATAATCACTTTGGGATAAAATGCAAAACTGGCTGGACCGGCCAGGTCGTCTTATCACGACGATGATGCGCAAGAGGAGAATGTTTCCGCAGTTATTCAGCGGCCGCAGAATTCTTATCGTGATCATTCACGGATTATCTGGCCCGGACACCCCGCGTTATGCTTTTCTTTTTAAACTTGATCCGGAAGATTACGAAGGCTGGGCCTATGGATTAAAAAAAGCAGGGTACGCCACCAATATCAGATATCCGCAAATTCTGATCAAACTGATACAGGACTACGATCTGGAGAAGTACAGTCTGATCGCACTGGGTAAGCTGCCGCCGGAAACGGTCACGGAAGAAAGCCTTACAAAACAAATTCAAAGGGAATCCATCCAGGGATTTATTGATTCCTCCGTTCAAAAACGTCCTGATGCCTCTTACCCGGAAAGTCCTTTTTCCATTAATGCTGCACGGTGCGTTTATGCAAAATCGGGCTCATCCCTTTTATATCTTTCGAACCTGTATGATATCCCTTTGGCAAAACTGCTGGAATTTAACGACATGAAACAGGAAGATATTCTGAGTGCCGATCAGTTGATTTTTCTCCAGCGCAAAAGAAAACTGGGATCGACAACTATTCATATTGTATTACAGGGAGAATCGGTTTATAGCATCTGCCAGACAGAAGGCGTTCGATATGAGAGTTTACTTGAATACAATCTGCTTAGGCCCGGAGAAGAACCCGCTGCCGGTGAAAAGATTTACCTTCAGTCAGCCTGCAGCGCAAAACCTGCTCTCAAAAACTCGGGCAGTGCAAAAACAGGCTTACCCTCTTCCTAATGTTCAATTATGAATAACGTCAAAATACACGACAAAACTTTTAAGCCATATATTTCAGAAGAATCTATCCGGGAGAAAGTGGCAGAACTGGCCGGCGCACTGAACCGGGATTATAAAGGCAAAAATCCCATTTTTATTTCCATACTGAATGGCGCATTTATTTTTGCTGCTGACCTGTTTAAATCCCTGACCATCGACGCAGAAATTTCATTTATCAAACTGGCGTCCTATAAGGGAATGAAATCGTCGGGGCAGGTGATAACCGCTATAGGCCTGGATACGGAGATTTTTGACCGGCACGTGGTTATTCTGGAAGATATTGTGGATACCGGCAAGACCCTGCATGAGTTCCTGCCCCAGCTCTGGCACCAGCAACCCGCCTCTCTGAAGATCGTTGCCCTGCTTCATAAACCGGAAGCTACCGTTTACCCGCTGAAAGTAGATTACACCGGATTTGAAATCCCTGATAAATTTGTTGTAGGTTATGGCCTGGATTATAATGGGCTGGGCAGAAATACTGCAGCTATTTATCAGCTTTTGGAATAAAAAGCGTTTGTATTTTAGTCCTGTCCGATACCAAAATATTCTAATTGAAAATCCTGCTTATCATATGCATTGCATTAAGCACCTGCCTCAGCGCAAGATGCCAATACTATCTGCGTGGTGAAATCAGGGATGAACAGAAAAACCTGCTCAGTAACGTACGAATCAAACTACAGTCCAGCGAATACCCCTACTATTCCGGCAGCATGGGAGGATTTGGAATAACCATCCCCAATTCCCTCGACACGATGACTGTCATTGCTGATGGTTTCTATAGCAATACCGTCGTTGTGCACGCTGAAAAATTTCAAACCATTGTACTCAAATCCCGTTTTGCCCCTCCGCCCAAACCCAGTAACCGGCTGATGTCGCTGACCAAGAACCTGTCATCCGAAATGCGGAACCGGTGGACCGTAGGTACGGAAACCTATAGTTCATTGCTCGAAAACCCTTTCATACCAGCCGACCAATTTCCCGAAACCGGTTTTGCGATTAACATCAACAAAGCATCCTACAGCAATATCCGGCGCTTTATCAACATGGAAAACGTGGTCCCTCCAGACGCGATCCGTCCCGAGGAAATGATGAATTATTTCAATATCCATTATACAGAACCTGGCGGCGACAGCGTATTCACTTACCAGTCAATGCTCTCCTCATGCCCCTGGAATTCACAGCACGAACTGCTGTATCTGAATGTTTGTGCACGGAAGGCGGCGCTGGATAATATTCCACCCGCAAACCTGGTGTTTCTGATAGATGTTTCCGGTTCCATGGACCTGCCCAACCGTCTCCCCCTGTTAAAATCCGCTTTCAGCCTGATGATCAATAATCTCCGCCAGATCGATACCGTATCGATTGTGGTTTACGGAGGCGTAAACGGTGTTTGGCTCACACCCACCTGTGGTACCGAAAAGAAAAAAATTCTCGAGTCCATTGCCCAGCTCGAAGCCGGTGGCGCCACACCAGGCGAAGGCGGCATACGCGCTGCTTACCGTCTTGCTCAAAGTACATTCATTCATGGAGGCACAAACCGTGTTATCCTCGCCACGGACGGAGATTTTAACGTGGGTCAGCAGTCCGAGGATGAACTCAATCAGCTCATCAATGGTTATCGTAATTCCGGCATTTATCTGACCTGTCTGGGTGTGGGTATGGGAAATTATAAAGATTCCAAACTCGAAGTGCTGGCGAACAGGGGCAAAGGAAATTTCGCTTATCTGGATAATGAAAAGGAAGCAGAAAAAGTGCTGATGGAGGAATTTTCGCAGACGATTTATGCCGTGGCAAAGGAAGCTTATATCGATATCCGTTTTGATCCCGAACTTGTAAAAAACTACCGCCTCATAGGATTTGATAACAAACTGAATGCACTCGAAGACAGCGCCAATGATATTCAGGGTGGGGAAATAGGCTCAGGTCATTCGCTCATGGCGCTTGTGGAAATCGACCCGGTTACACTGGAAACTTCTTCAGTTACCCGGACGGCTCCATTTGCTAAAATGAGAATGCATTATCAGCTGCCGGATGATAACAAAAATCAACTCGAGGAATTCGATATTCCCTTTCGGTTTGTTCCCTTTCCGATGCTGCCAAATTATTATCGCTTCTCGGCCTCAGTTGCTTTGTTCGGGGGACTGCTGAAAAAATCTCCCTATATTGATAAATTTACCTGGGAGGAACTGGAGCTCATGGCCAAAACCAGTTATGATCCAAATGATATTTCACAAACGGAATATATTCAGCTGATAGATAAAGCCAAAAAAATATATCATAAGGAGAAGAAGAAGAAAAAATCTTCAAAGGATGAGTAATGCGGCTCTATGCACTTGGTTTTTACAAAAAAACAGTGAGATTTAAGTTGCTGTTAAAAAATTCAGGCTTCCTCCGGTTGTTTTTTCTGAAAACTATAAATCAGATAAAATAAAGCCGGCAAAATAAAAACACTCCCGATCAGCAATGCAAGCGCCAGCGACTCAATGGCTTTATCATCTCCGTGATGCTCCATCAGCGAAAGGTATTGTTCACCTGACATCAGAATGATACGCGGATAATGAAAGAAAGTAGTCGCCACCAAAATCATGGCAATCTGAAATCCCGCCAGAAAACGAATAATTAATTTCCTGCCTCTTCTGATCAGTTCCCATTGAATAATCAGAGAAATCAGCGCGGCTGTTATCGCAGTAACACCCACGGCATCACCGAAAAGCCATTTCGTCAGAGGCACACGATCATAGGCGGCAGCCAGAAAAACAAGCGCCCCCGACAGTATGGCCGCGAAATTCATTGACCTGGCTTTTACGATATATCGTTTCCTCTCCTGTTCCGTTTCCGTTTCCCCGATCAGAAAAATCGCTGCCAGATAACCGCAGATAGTCACGGTAAACAGCCCTACGGAAAGCGAAAAGAAATGAAGCCAGGAAAAAATATAAGCATCCGCAAATCCTTTTGCCCGGGGATTGATGGTGCCGGATACCGCACTGCCGGCTATAATGCCAAGAAAAAAAGGTGTAATAAAACTGGAGTATCGAAATATTTTATTGTACACTTTCTGCATATTGTCTTCCACCGCGTCGTAGTGACGGTAGGCAAACGCAGTGCCCCTCGCAATAATCCCCATGAGCATAATCAGCAAAGGAATATGCAGCCAGGTGGAAACAGCGGCATAAATATCCGGAAACCCTGTAAAAAGAATAACGATCACAATAATCAGCCACATATGATTGGCTTCCCATATGGGACCCATCGTACGCGTCATCTGGCTCGATGTTCTGTCTTTATTGTTGTCGGAAGTAAACAACTCAATGATACCTGCACCAAAATCCGCCCCGCCCAAAAGCAGGTACAGCAAAAGAGCGGTCCATAAATAAACGATGACTACATATACCATATTGTTAAGCTTGAAGCCATTTTAAGCCTAAAGCTCAAAGCTCAAAGCCTAAAACCTGATGCACACTCTTATACTCCCATATTTCTGTACTCCTGTACTCCCATACTCTCATCCCTCTTTCCTGTCATACAAAACCGGTACCATTTTAATCTGGCGGTATAAAAGCAGGATCACTACCAGTGAAAGGGACAGGTACACGGCAGTAAATAAATAAAATGAATACTGAATTCCAGGCATCGGGGTGACCGCATCTTTTGTTCTCATGATCCCATGCAGTATCCATGGCTGGCGGCCCAGTTCCGTAACGGTCCATCCCGCCTCCACAGCAAGAAATCCCAGCGGCGTGCTCAATGCAAATAACCACAGGAGCCAGCGGTTTTTTTCAAAATTTCGCTTTCTCCATAAAACGAAAAAATATAAAATACTTACGCCGAGCATCAGCATACCCAACGTCACCATAATCTGAAAAGCGATATGAGTAATCAGTACAGGAGGCTGATCTTCTGCAGGAAACTGATCCAGTCCTTTTACTTCTGTAGAAGTATTTCCGCCAATCATAAAACTAAGCATGCCGGGTATCTCTAAACCATATGGAACCGTCTTCGTTTTTGTATCCGGAATTCCTCCTATTAAGAGGGGAACATGAGTTCCCGATTGAAAAAGGCCTTCCATCGCGGCCAGTTTGGCGGGTTGCCGTTTGGCTACATCCTTTGCCGAATGATCCCCGCTGAGAGGTTGCAGTATCGCCGCCGTGCAGGCAAAAATGGCTGCAATGCGAAATGCTTTTGTATGAAATTCGATATTTCTCCTGCGGACTACCATCAGGGCATGCACCCCCGCCACTGCAAAACCGGTTGCAGCAAATGCGGCAATGCACATATGAAGAGCCTGCGAAAACCAGGCGTCGTTGAACATGGCCTTAACCGGATCAATATTAAAATACACCCCATTTTTATACTCGAAGCCGGTCGGGCTGTTCATCCAGGCATTGGCAGCAACAACCAGTATACCGGAAATCAGTCCGCTGACGCCTACTACCAGTCCCGTAAACCAGTGGAACCATTTATTGAATTTTCCCCAGCCGTAAAGAAAAAATCCCAAAGCGATGGCTTCAATAAAAAAGGCAGTGCCTTCCAGAGAGAATGGGAGACCGAAAATAGGACCTGCATGTTTCATGAAGCCCGGCCATAACAAACCCAGTTCAAAAGAAAGTACCGTTCCGGATACTGCACCGGTGGCAAAAAAAATCGCCACGCCCTTACTCCACGCGCGCGTTATATTTTTGAAGATTATTTTATTGGTCCGTAAATAGTAAAAATGGGAAACGGCCATGAAGAAAGGCATGACCATACCGATACAGGAGAAAATAATATGAAAAGCCAGCGATAGCGCCATCTGCGACCGGGCCGCTATAAAGTCGTTCATGAGACTGCGAAGGTACAGAATGTTGGCTGTTGGCGGTTGGCGGCTGACAGTTTTAGGCTTTAAGCTTTAGGCTTTACGCTTTAAAAGCATATTCCATCTTCGGCGAAAGAAACTGCATAATCAGCCAGGCTACGAGATACGCAGCGGCACAGATTCCGAAGATGATATTGTACCCCGTTCCAATTTGCCCGATGATTTTGAAATGATCCAGAATAATACCGATCAAAAAAGGAAATAAAATTCCGCCAACCGAACCAGCCATTCCACCAATGCCTACCACTGAACTCAGGGTATGTTTGGGAAACATATCGGAGGCCAGCGTAAATATGTTTGCGCTCCAGGCCTGATGAGCAGCGGCAGCGAGACTGATCAGCCATACCGCCGGCCAGATGCTGCTGGTATAACGTACAAAGAAAACAGGCACCACACAACAGGCGAAAAAAAACATGGATAGTTTTCTGGCCCGGTAAACAGGTAGTCCTTTTTTTATCAGATAACCCGATAAATAACCTCCCAGTATACTGCCAAAACTGGCAACCACATAAACCGTTGAAACATGAATGGCCGATTTGGTCAGATTCAGATGATAGGTGGTATTAAAATAAGAAGGAATCCAGAATAGGTAAAACCACCATACCGGATCCGTCAGAAATTTGCCCAATACAATAGCCCATGTTTGTCTGTAGCGAAATAATCTGAACCAGCCCGCTTTCTGTCCCCTGTCCGCCACTATTTCTTCCTGATCACTATGGATATAAGCAAACTCGGCTGCGCCCACTCTTTTTTGCTTTGAAGGAATATCATACAACCACCACCAGAAAAAAAGCCAGATAAACCCCAGCGACCCCGTCCAGATAAAGGCTTCCTGCCATCCGTAAGATGAGTAAATCCATGCAATCAGCGGCGGTCCGGCGATGGCTGCGATATTGGTGCCGCTGTTAAAAATACCCGTTGCCAGGGCGCGGTCTTTTTTAGGGAACCATTCGGCTACCGTCTTGATGGCAGCTGGAAAGTTGCCTGCTTCACCAAATCCGAGCGCCGTTCTTGCAAAAGTGAATCCCATGGTGCCTGTGGAAAGTGCATGACAAATAGCGGCAACGCTCCAGATAATAATGGATATCGCATATCCTATGCGGGTGCCCAGTTTGTCTACCAGACGTCCAAACAAAAGAAGTGCAATCGCATAAGCAGAAGAAAAAGCCATTACAATATGACTGTAATCCGATTCGGTCCAGTTAAAATCCTTTGCCAGATTGTCTTTCAGCAGACCGATAACCTGGCGGTCGAGATAGTTAATCGTTGTGGCGAAAAAAAGCAGGGTCACAACGACCCACCGGTAATTTCCTGTTGGCTGCCGCATCGTTTGCTGTTTATATAGAGGCCCGGATAGAAACGATCTGCTTGATCATTTCGCCTGTTTTTATTTTCAGAAGATCAAAATCTTTATTCTCCATGATCTCTTTGCTGATCAGGCCACCGCCGATTCCAACTGCAGATGCTCCTGCCCTGAACCAGGATTCCATATTCCCGCTATCCACTCCGCCGGTAGGCATAAATATCAGCTCAGGAAAAACTTCCCTGACCGATTTTATGTAGGAAGGTCCGGCAGCATGTGCAGGAAATAGTTTAACCAGCCTGATTCCGTCATCCTGCGCCTGCAGCAATTCCGTAGCTGTCATGCACCCGGGAATCCAAAGTTTGTTTTCATCATCGGAAAACTTGGAGAGTTCTTTGGAGTAACCGGGACTTACCAGAAAATCAGCGCCGTTCTGAATACCTTTTTCTGCCGCCTTTGAATCCAGCACGGTACCCAGCCCTAAAATCAAATCAGGAAATTGTTTGTAGGTTTCTTTCTGAAGACTCCTGAAATTTTTCAAAGCCTGCTTACCTCGGTTGGTGTATTCTACCACACGTATACCTGACTCATATAAAGCCTGCAGAATGCCAATACTCACTGTTTCATCGGGATGAAAATACAAAGGCAGCACGCCCTGTTTCACAATGGCCTGAATGATTTTGTCTTTATTCATATTGCTTGATTCTTGTCAGAATGGTTTCCATTTCCTGCTGTGTGGCATCCCCTATTTCAAAAAATTTTCCGAAGGCTGCTGCCGATGCAAGACGTATCACAGCGGCTTCCGGCATATCCTGATACATAGCATAAATGAGTCCCGCCATAAAGCAATCGCCCGTTCCCACTTTGTCCAAAATGCGGTCACTTTCATAAACAGGCGACACCTGTCCGTCATGGGAAGAATACAGTGACGCATAATATTCAATCCCTTTTTCGCCCTTTTCAAAACGAAATGTGCAGGCAACCGATTTGACTCTTGCGAAACGCTTCTTAATGTGCAGAGCTGTTTGCCGGGCATGCTGAAGATAGGCCGTTTTATTCTTTTGATGAATCAGACCCTGATCCAATGGAATGCCCAGCAGATCATGCGCCGACCAGATATTTCCCATCACCACATCACAATAAGGGAGTAATAGCTGCCATAACATCATGCGGATTTCTGTTCTTCCATAATTTGGGCCGGTGATTGAGATCTATCGAGATTCTTATATTTTTCCTGGAAGCTGCTTCCAGTGCTTCCCGGCAAACCGCTGCCACAGACTCATTCAGCGCGGGACTGATGGCACTGAAATGAAACCAGGAGGCGTCTTTCAGAATATGATCCCAGTCCAGCATGCCCGTTTTCAATTCACCGAATGCGGAATGTGCGCGATCATAAATAACCGTATGGTTTTTCAGATCCGCTCCCTGCGCCAGATAATAACTGCCGATCCGGTCTCCGGAAAAAAGAACAGCCTCTGTATGAATCTGTTTCCCTGATAACAGACCCAGAATATCCCTCGACAAATAGTTCTCCGGCAATGAGCTGCAATAGGAAACAGGTAAGTTCCATTTAGCCAGTGCAGTGGCTACGTTCAGTTCGGCGCCACCCAGGTATACAGGCAGCTGATTTGATTTCAGCCATTCTCCGCCGTCAGCGGGCGAAAATCTGAGCAACAGTTCGCCAAAACATACTATTTTCCCCATGGCCGGTTCTTTTAAATCGCTGATTTCCCACTCCATCCAAAATACGTCCCCGCGTTGTGATAACAGATATCCTGTATGATTTTGCCGATCCAGCTGAGGTCTCCGGGCAACTCGCCATCTTCGACCTCTGCACCAAATAATTCACAGAGAATTCTCCTGAAATATTCGTGTCTGGGATAAGACAAAAAACTCCTCGAATCCGTAATCATACCCACGAACCGGCTGATCAGCCCCATATTCGAAAGCGCATTCAGCTGATTTGTTATTCCTTCTTTCTGATCCAGAAACCACCAGGCTGCACCCCATTGCACTTTGCCTGCCATCGACCCGTCATTGAAATTCCCAATCATAGTGGCCATCATTTCATTGTCTGCCGGATTATTGTTGTACAGAATGGTTCTTGCCAGCCGGTTATTGCTGTCCAGCTTATTGAGAAACAAACTCGTTGCTCTGGCCTGAGAGAAATCGCCTATTGAATCCCAGCCCGTGTCCGCGCCAAGACTTGTGAGCATGCGCCCGTTATTATTCCTCAGCGCACCCAGATGAAATTGCTGCACCCAGTTCTTTTCGTGATCCCATTCTGCAAACTGTAACAATAAGGCCGACTGAAATTTCTCTTTTTCCAAACGATCCGGCGTCTTTCCGGCAAGTATTTTTTTAAACAGCGATTCCACCTCATGCTGAGTAAATTCCGTTTCATAAAACTGCTCCAGTCCATGATCAGAAACGCGGCATCCGGCGTAATGAAAAAAATCATGCCGGCTTTTTAAGGCATCCAGCAGCTGGGAATAACTTCCGATAGAAACACGGGAGGCCTTCTCCAGTTTTGAAATATAATTTTTATACTGAACAGGATCCCCAATAGCCGTCGCCTGATCCGGTCTGAAGGCGGGAAGCATTTTTATGGAAGTCGTTTGTGCAGCGAAAGACTGATGATATTCCAGAGAATCTGCCGGATCATCTGTTGTACAAACCAGTTCAACATTCATTGACTTCAATAATCCCAGCACATGAAATTCGGGGCGCTGTAAACTGTCCGTACAGGCTTCGTAAATTTCCTTCGCCGTGGAGGGACTGAGTATTTTATCTATTTGGAAATATCTCTGAAGTTCCAGATGGGTCCAATGATATAGCGGGTTGCGCAGGGTGTAAGGAACCGTCTCCGCCCATTTTGAAAATTTTTCCCAATCCGTTTTGTTGCCGGTGATATAGGATTCATCGATCCCGTTGATACGCATCGCGCGCCATTTGTAGTGATCGCCGCGCAGCCAGATTTCAGTGAGGTTTTCGAAACAGTGATTCTCTGCAATTTGCTTTGGCGGCAGGTGACAGTGATAATCCAAAATAGGCAGGCCGGCCGCATAGTCATGGTAAAGACGCTTACCCGTTTCTGATTTCAATAAAAAATCCCGATCCAAAAAAGGCTTCATGCAAATGATTTATAAAGAAACGCCTCGTTTCCAGGGAATAAAATCATCCTGGTTCAGCAGCACGGCCCTGGGTGTGATTTCTCCACTCGCCGCGCGGATACAATAAAACAGAATTTCCTCTCCCATTTCCTGAATGGATTTTTCGCCTTCGATCATGGCACCTGTATCTATATCAATGAGGTCGGGCATACGCCGGGCAAGTGCTGAGTTAGTGGAAATTTTTATGGTCGGACAAACCGGATTTCCTGTCGGCGTTCCCAGTCCCGTAGTAAACAATATCAGTGTAGCACCCGCCGCAGCCTGCCCTGTTGTGGCTTCCACATCATTGCCCGGTGTGCAAACGAGACTCAGTCCTGCCTTGGTAGCCGGTTCGGTATAATCGAGCACGTCTGCAACAGGTGCATTACCTGCTTTTTTTGCAGCCCCTGCCGATTTCATGGCATCGGTAATCAGCCCGTCTTTTATATTTCCGGGTGAAGGGTTCATGTGAAATCCAGACCCGGCGCGAATCGCAGACGCTTCATAGTCCCTCATCAGCCGGATAAATTTTCTGGCGACCGTTTCATTGACCGACCGGTCCACCATTTCCTGCTCAACGCCACAGAGTTCCGGAAACTCGGCCAGGAGTATTTTTCCGCCAAGCGCAACCAGCAAATCTGCAGCATAACCCACTGCAGGATTGGCTGTGATTCCGCTGAAACCATCGCTGCCACCGCATTTCACAGCAACACAGAGTTTATCCAGCGAAGCCGGTTTTCTTTCCAGACGATCGATCTGTATAAGCCCTTCAAAAGTTCTCCGGATGGCTTCCTGAATCAGCTGCTCCTCGCTTTGCGACTGTTGCTGTTCAAAAACAAATAACGGTTTATCAAATAAAGGATCAGCCTTTTTAATATCATCTATCAATTCGTTCGATTGCAAATGCTGACAACCAAGGCTAAGAATGGTAACACCACCCACATTGGGATGGTTGGCATAGGCGGCCAGCAATTTCCCGAGCACTTCCGAATCCTGCCGGATACCTCCACAACCACCTTCATGATTAAGAAAACGAATGCCGTCTACATTTTTAAATACGCGCGAACGCAGGGGGCTGGCGCCAAACGATGGGATCTCCGCTGAAGAGAGACTCCGGCCCTCCTGCCGGGCAAGAATGAGATCCCTTGTAAACGCCTTATATTTTTCCGTTACCGAATAACCCAGTTCATCCTGCAATACCTCACGGATCACATCCAGATTCCGGTTCTCACAAAATACAGTTGGAATAAACAACCAGTAATTGGCAGTTCCTACCTGCCCGTTGGAACGATAATAGCCATTGAACGTTTTATCTCTGAATTTTGAAATATCCGGAGCAGTCCACTTATAGGAGAAATTGCGGAAGTCGTAGGGACTGGCCGCGTGCTTCAGATTTTCGGTGGACACACGGCTACCCGAGAAAACCTTTTTTTCTGTTTTACCCACCAGCACACCGTACATGATCACTTCGGTTCCCGCTGCTGCATCCTGCATATAAAATTTATGCTTGGCGGGAATATTTTCCTTTAGCGTGTAGTGCGCACCGTTATAGTCAATAACGTCTCCCGCCTGTAGATTTTTCAAAGCAACCAGAATCGTATCCGCCGGATGTATTTTCAGAACAGGGCTCTTCATAATTGAAATGGCCATCTTGCTCAGGCCTTACCCAAATTTACGGAAGCAAAGCCCAGCATATAAAAACTATATTTGTATGGAAAGTTGCGGTCATATGAAATGGATAAGCACCCTCTTTATTCTTTTTGTCCTGCATTCATTTACCATCTTGGCACAGGAACCCGGGCTGATCAGGATGGACCAGGAAGGATTTTATCCTCATGCCCCGAAAATCGTCATTGTGGCCGGTCTGCCTGATAAAACGCCGGGTTTCCCAAAAGGCAAAAAGTCCTTTTTTGTGATTCGCGAAAATTCGCAGGACACTGTTTTTCATGGTGAACTCTCAGAGATCAGCATGTCGCGAAATTCATCTCTCGCCACAAGGATTGCCGACTTCAGTTCCTTCAATCGGCCTGGCACTTACTTCGTCGGGATTCCGGATTGTGGTCGTTCTTTTGTTTTCAGTATCTCAGAAAATGTGCACCACCCATCGGCATTATCTTCGCTGAAGGCGTTCTATTATCAGCGTGCTTCGATGACTCTGGTACCCGCTTACGCCGGCAAATGGAGCCGGCCCGCAGGTCACCCGGACGACTCCGTAATCATCCATCCATCCGCTGCCTCGCTGAAGCGCCAGGCCGGATCTGTTATTTCAACCCCGGGTGGATGGTACGATGCCGGAGATTATAACAAATACATAGTGAATTCGGGAATCAGTACGGCTACCCTGCTCTCTGCGTACGAAGACTTCAAACCCTATTTCGATACCGTACACACCCATATTCCTTCTCTTTCAAAGCCTATACCTGATATATTAAACGAGCTGTTGTATAATCTGCGCTGGATGCTCAGTATGCAGGACCCGGCAGACGGAGGAGTGTATAATAAATGTACCAATGCCGCTTTTGACGGCATGATCATGCCTTCCGCCGCGCAACAGCCCAGATATGTGGTTCAGAAAGGCACCGCGGCCACGCTGGATCTGGCGGCCGTGGCTGCACAGGCCGCGCGGATATTTTCTTCTTTCAGAAAGGAATTGCCCGGACTCAGCGATTCCTGCCTCCGGGCGGCTGAAATGGCTTGGAACTGGGCAAAAGCCAATCCGGATATGGCCTATGATCAAAACGCGATGAACGAGCACTACGATCCGAAAATTATGACGGGCGGATATGGCGATAAAAAATTTTCGGACGAGCTCTTCTGGGCATCCGCCGAATTGCTCGTTACCACCGGTAACAAAAAATATGAAGCAGGGGTGAAGAAAGGATCCGATCTTTCATTCCCTTTGCCCTCCTGGTCGGAAACCGGTCTGCTCGGTTATTATTCCCTACTTAGAAACCGCGATGCCCGTTTATCAATCGCACTAAAGGACAGTTTCCGGGTGCGTCTTCTCCGGATGGCCGATGAATATATCAGTGGCCTTTCTGATAATGCCTTCCGAACGGTCATAGGCGGAAGAAAATCGGACTTCAACTGGGGCAGCAATTCCTACGCCGCCAATCAGGGCATACTGCTGGTCTGGGCTTATCGTATCACCAAGAATATAAAATATCTTGAAGCGGCGTTGGGCAATCTGGAATATATTCTGGGAAGAAATGCTACAGGATATTGTTTTGTAACGGGAATCGGCCGGTTCTCCACCATGCATCCGCATCACAGGCCGTCTGTTGCAGATGGGATCGCTGATCCGGTTCCAGGATGGATGGCGGGGGGACCGAACCCCGGAGAACAGGATCATTGCCCCTATTTTTTTCATGAACCCGAGACAGCCTATGTGGACTCTGACTGTGCCTATGCATCCAATGAAATAGCCATCAACTGGAACGCACCGCTCGTCTATTTATCCAACGCAATGGAAGCTCTTCAATACGATTTTTCTTTCGGTTTCTTTAAATGACTCCGATGCCTTACATTTGCAACCCCGGTACAGCAAGTTCGGGGCGTAGCGTAGCCCGGTTATCGCGCCTGGTTTGGGACCAGGAGGTCGCAAGTTCGAATCTTGCCGCCCCGACTTATAAGCAAATCAGATTAAATCAAATGCTCGTAAAACTCAATGTTTACGGGCATTTTTGCTTTTGGGTTAACCAAACGAATGCAAAAAAAGTCAATGTTCTAGTGAGCTATTCGGTGAATAACACCCGGCACAGAATTTGAGCTCACCAGACCCTACGTAAGTCGCTGAATAACATTTAATTGAGTCAATTTATTTTGATTCACTTTAATACGATTCGAAAACGATTCGAACGTGCGTCCCACTCACTCGGGAAGGTTTGTGAAGAAATAGAATCAAATCATTTCAAAACGTACTAAATGAATTCCAATGAAATCAAATCAAACTTTTGGCATCGATTTTATCACCAGGCTTTGCAAATCTGACAAGAATGCAGCGCTTCTTTTTGCAAGAATAACGGTCGATGGGGAACGCAAAGAAATTTCCTTGAAAGAAAGTATTAAGATCAAAGATTGGGACTCTTCGCGAGAAATCATGAAAGGGCATTCCTTAGGGGCTAAAACGATCAATAATCACATCGATGATGTCCGGTTTCGCATTAAAGAAAAATACCGGCTTTTGAAGGATCAAGAATTGCCCATAACAGCTGAGGCGATAAAGGAATCATACCTCGGAACCCAAATAACGCAAAAATCCAAACATTCTCTTTGCGAACTTCTAAAATACCATGCTAAAATCGAAGGACAAAAACTGAAAAGCGGAACAATGAAGAATTATGACACTACTGAAGAATACATCAAGAAATTTATTAAGGAAAAATTTCATACAGACGATATTGCACTTTCTAAATTAAATCGTGAATTCATTGTTGAGCTGGAATATTATATAAGAAACAATCCTTTGAAAAAGCACGATCCTTGTATCGGAAATGGAGTCATGAAACATCTTGAACGATTTAAAAAAATGATCGCCTGGGCCAAAGTCTTGCAATGGATTGCTGTAAATCCCTATGATGTTTACCAACTCAGCCTCAAAAGATATAAAAGACCAAAATTGACAATTGACGAATTAATGATGATAGAAGCAAAAGAATTTAGTTCGCCCTCGCTTTGTTACATAAGAGATCTTTTTCTATTTAGCTGTTATACCGGCCTTGCTTATGCCGACGTCATGGCTTTGAGTTATGAGAACTTTGAAACAGGATCAAACGGGCAGTACTGGTGTAAAATATATCGTCAGAAAAGCGAGGAGCTGGCCGTAGTACCATTCTTAAAATCCGCAATTGAATTAATGTCCAAATATAAAAATAGTCCTAAAGTTTTGAACACTGGAAAAGTGTTTCCGCATGTCAGTAACCAGGATGTCAATCGAAATCTCAAAGTCATCGGCGAGATTTGTGGCATCCAAAAATATATGAGCTTCCACCTGGGTCGTCACACTTTCGCAACTGCAGTTACTTTAAAAAATGGAGTGCCCATTGAAACGGTTAGTAAAATGCTTGGACATAAAAAAATAACCACAACCCAGATTTATGCTGAAGTTGATGAGCAAAAAATTTCAGATGACATGAATGGAATAGAAGAGAAACTTGAAACCATAAGATCAGGGAGGTGAGGAGAATAGTACTATTGCCCTAAAGCACTTCCGATCAATATTATATAAAACTGTAAAATCTTGGGTAACCGAATTCGGAACTGTATCAATCAAAGATCTAAACAAATATCTGAAAATATTTTAAAGAAAACATCTTTGTCTTTTAACAAGTACAGAATTTGATCAGCATTCGAATATTCTTAAAAATAATGTTCTTCAATAATCAGTTGAAATTTTAAGCGACTCTCAAAAGCGATTTTGGAAAACCTAGCCAGTCTTGAAATTCAGACAGCGTAATGCCTCCGACTTCTTCAGCTATTTCTTTCTTATTTCTTTGTAGTTCACTTTCCCAAACCTGCAGTACTTCTTTAAATAGACGCGGTTCGTCAATCGGAACATCCAATAATTCCCGTTTTCGCTCTCCATTCCGACTAAGTTCAACAAATAAATTGGTAAATTTTTGAGGGGTTATTACTCCCATATCCTTTGCCCTATAGATAACCGATTGTTTTGAAACCTTCCAGTACAATTTGAACTCAGTCAACCGGGAATATGTGAAATTACCTAACATCTGTCTTCTGATTTGTTCTCCCGGCATTAAAAAAGCTCCAGCAAACTGGTCAGCCTGCTTTTCGACAATATCAATATCATCCAGTGACGATATAAATTCGGGATCATCCGCAAACGGAATATGCATAATCAAGTGCCCCAGTTCATGAGCCAGAGTAAATCTTTTATGATCATTTGGCAAATTCTTGTTCAAAAAAATTATTGGCATATTCGTATCAGTCTGAACAGTCATTCCGGAAAATTTTTCCGATTGTGAGTTTATAAAAATTACCGGTATTCCGATTTGTTCAAATAGATAAACCGGATTTTCAATTGGACCATCTTCCAGGTTAAAATACAACCTGACTTTCTTTGCGATTTCTTCCGGAGAAAAATCCTCCCCTGCTGCCCACTTTGGTAATTGTTTACTATCAATATCCACTTCCTTCATGAGATCGAGAATCATTCCCCGAAGTATTTTAATTCGCGCTTCCAAAATATTCTGCTCCTTTGCAGGAAGTGTACTCCTTTTTCTGTAGTAAAATTTGCTTATGCGTTTTACAACCGGTTCTTCCTTTGAAAAAAAAATGCAATGGAAGATTTACAGCGCTCGCAATTTTCTGAATATGATCACTGGTTATTTCGATTCGGCCGGTTTCAAGGCCAGATAATTCGATTTGAGAAAATATTCCAGTCTTTTTGGCCAGATTCAATTGTGTCATTCCACGAAGTTCCCTGGCTAAAGCAATTCTATTCCTGTTATACATGAGATTTGCCCTTAGAATTTAAGTTATTCATCAGAATGCCTGCAATGATCAAATAAATAATGATATTATTTTGCAGCTGATATGCCATTCGCGGCATCTTCACCAAGATCTTTGTTTTTCAATTTTACCCTGATTGCCGGTAACGGTGCAGGAGTCAATGGTTTTGGTACTGTTGAAAATCCGGTGTTCATATTTGCTGACAGATCGGATAGGTCACTCACCCATTCGCAGCGGGAGTTGCTGCGCATTTCAACCATAAAGTATCCAATTTCATCCCACACGTTTGACTTCTTAAGTTTAGGCCCAACGTACAAAACCGACAGCTCACGGCCGAACAGTTGACCCTGTGCTGAATTCAAATCGATGACATGTCCTGTAGGAATGTTTCTTGGCCTGAACTTATCATCCAGTTTCTTAAAATAGACTCGTACGTTTTCACCCAGCTTGAGATAAACCCTACCGGCTTCATCGTATTTCACAGTTTCCGGATACCGTTTTTTTAAAAATCCTACCATGTTACGGTTCATTCCTTCCGCCCAGTAGAGTTTGGTAATAAATTCAGGCGATTGGGTTGACGCTTCTTCAAGCAGTTTCCGGTGCGCATCTTCGATGATAGGCAAAATATCTATACCAGTTTTAATATACAGATCTTCGAATTGCAGCTGACGAGCTGATTTGCCACTGGTTGAATCGGAGAAAAAGTCGAATCCAGATTTCATAGGAATGTTTTAAGCACTGAATAATGGATTTTTATCATTGATCAAAGATAATAAAATTCCTTATAATTTCCAAAATATTGTATTTGTATTCATATATCTCTGTTTTTCAATAAATTACAATAATTTGCAAATTTGATACGGTTACAATTTTTTTATAATTTTATTTATTTATCATTTTGAGCGATGTTGATCTTATTGACAATAGCCTTTATTTTATAATTATAAATATAATACAATAGAATAATTTATAATTATAATTATATATTTACAAATCATTTTATAACTATAATATGAAAAACGTAAGAAAAAAACATCTCATATTGCAACAGTTAGATAAAAAACTGGAAGCATACTCTCTTATTAATGATCCAACAATGCCGCCAAAAGGATGGGTGAACGCAATCCGGATGGCATTAGGTATGACTATGCAGCAACTTGCAAATCGCATGGGTAAAAAAGTGCAAAACGTGCAGGCATTTGAAAAAAATGAAGCTGACGGAAAAATCACCTTGCAATCCCTAAACGAAATTGCCGCGGCCTTGAACATGAGGCTAGTCTACAGTATTGTGCCCAAAGAAGGTACTCTCGAAGACATGGTCTCACGAAAAGCTGAAGCATGGGCGAAAGACATAGTTGACCGGACAAACACCACAATGTCCCTGGAAGATCAGGCTAATACGGAGAAAAGACTGAAAGAGGCATGGATCACAAAATCGAACGAATTAAAAAATGAAATGCCTAAATTTTTATGGGACTAATCATCAAATACGAGAAAGGTCAAACACCATTATCAGAGGAGGAAATGGAAGGCCTTCTTATTCGAACGGTTACAACTCAGGGAGAACTGAACGAACAGGAACAGTTAAACATCGAAGAAGCTATTGAATGGACAGTACGCAGAAAATTCAAAAAGAAAGATATTTTCTCTGAAGACTTTGCAATGAACCTGCATAAACAAATGTACGGTCATGTTTGGAAAGGGGCTGGCAAGTTTCGAAAATCTGACAAAAATATTGGAATTGTATGGCATCAGATACCAGTAAGTTTAAAGAATCTCGTTGACGACGCTTCTTGCTGGGTGCAGAATACAGTCTACCCTAGCGATGAACTGGCAGTCCGCTTCAAGCATAGGATTGTAAGTATCCACTGCTTTGCCAACGGCAATGGCCGTCATTCACGACTTATGGCTGACATAATAGTCAGCCATATTTTCAAACAACCTCCATTTACCTGGAACAGGAAAAACCTGACAAAGAAAGGTAATGCACGAGATACATATCTGTCAGCTTTAAAAAAAGCAGATCAGGGGGATATTAAAGAGCTGCTGGCTTTCGCACGGTCTAAGTAAATTGATTTGATTAATTACACTATTCCAGATCGCTGTCTTCTCCAAAGTCGAAGATATTTCCATCCGCAGAGCCAACAAATAGCACTTCTTCCTGACGAGAAGAAGAAAACTGACCGTCCTCATATCGCTGATCCACATCGTCACGTACATTTCGGTCGCAATGAATATTCAACATACCCTCTATATATTCGTTGACACTTAAATCTCCAAGGCCTAAAGGTTCCAGACCTCTAATAAACTTCATCATTGAATCAACAGGTTTCTTATTAAGCAAATAGATCAATACTTCCCGTTGCATGAGCCTTTCTTTTATAAAGTCATATTCGTCTGCGACAAATATCTTGAATACTTTACTATCCCCCGCAATCTCAGCCGTAAAGAGCCCTAGACGATCTGCTTCGTCACTAACTATCTTGTGGAGTGACTTGACAATTCTCTTGATAACCTTTCCAACAAATTTTCTAATATCATCATTTACCGGCGTAACAAAAGGATGATCAATAGAAATTGTCATCTTTAAAGTACCGCTGATATAGTCGATCAATTCTTTTCTGTCCATATTTGATCGATATACAGAGGAGAGATTAAACCTACTATATCGATAAGAATTATAAAATTTTCCTAATAGATCAATAAACTTATTATGATTTGAACTTAGATTGATCCTCCTGTATAACCTAATTCGTCGAATTAGTTCCGAGTGATTATGTGATATCAATGTTCTTTCAAAATTTTCCTGAGTTTGAATATCTAAAAGTACAATTTGATCGTGTTCAATGAGGATAATTGCGATTTTGGCAAGTCGCTCTATGCCTACAGCTAAATTATAAAGAAACGTAGATTCTTGTCATGTTGACCCACCATTCCTGGGTGTTGACCCACCTGCGAAGCAGGTAATAAATGCAAGAGCTATATGATGATTAAAAATACGAAGGGTTAGGGATTGGTTTTTACTTTTTTTCTTCTGAGCGATTCTCCCTTAAGTTCTATTCGGTGCGCGTCAGCTGTCAGTCTGTCAAGTATGGCATCGGCCAGGGTAGGATCATTGATATATTCATACCATTTTGCAACTGGCAACTGGGAGGTGATGATAACACTTTTTTTTCCATACCGGTCTTCAAGTAACTGCAATAGAGTTAGCCGCACATCCTGGCCGAGGTTTTGCAGGCCGAAGTCATCGAGGATAATGAGGGTTTGTCGTTCCAGGTGATTTAATAATTTAATATAGGAGCCATCCAGTTTTGATAGTGTTACTTTTTCTATCAGGCGGTTCTGTACCAGCCCCCTAAATGGCTGGACTAAATTAGTAAATCAATTTAGTCATTCTTAAATTTAGGTTATGGCAAAAACACGCAGAAGCTTTTCTGTGGAACAGAAGCTTCAAATTATCCAGGAGGCTGAACAAAACGGGATTACTCAAACCCTTCGTAAACACAATCTCGCCCACAGTCTTTTTCTGAGATGGCGAAGTCAGTTTAATACCGGAGGTGCGAAATTACTGCAGCCGCAATACCACAAAATTGATCCGGAACTCCGGGCTTTGCAGGAGGAAAATGCGAAGCTGAAAAAGATCATTGGCAATCAGGCACTGGAGCTGGAGTTCAAGACCGAGCTTTTAAAAAAAAACGAGGCTTACGAGCGGAGACTGAAGGGCTTGTAAAAATCTACCAGCTCAGGGGTGTTGGCGTGCGCCGTTTGCTGTCGTGGTCGGGGCTGCAGCCTAGCAGCTTTTACTATAAGCGCTCACTGGGTCCGAAGGGAATAAAACCAAGTACGCATAGCGTAAACCGGGAAGGAGAACTCCTTGAAAACGCAAGCGTGGTAAAAGATATCGAGCGAACGCTGGCCCAGGAGTTCTGCTGTTATGGATACCATAACATGGCCGGGGAGCTGAAAGAAATGGGTGATTATCAATCACAAAAAGGTGTACAGGCTTATGAAAGAAGCAAAACTTTTATTTGGAGCAAGGATACGGGTGGCGCCGTTTAAGCGGAACTTTATCCGCTTCAGGAGCCTTACACCGGAGCGACCGCTGCAGTATCTGACCATGGATATCAAATATGTTCATGTGCATGGAACCGGCAGAAACGCGTTGCTGTTGACTGTTATGGACATCTACTCCCGCAAAGTACTAATCCATATGCTGCGGCAAAGCATAAAAAAAGGAGATGTTCTTTTAATGTTATCGCTGATGCTGCTCGATTACAAAGCCGAAGGGATGTCGCTCAGAAATGACAATGGTTCACAGTTTATTGCCAACGCTGTCCGGGAATACTTAAAAGAAAAAGGTGTGTACCAGGAGTTCTCCCACGTCGCCACGCCACAGGACAACGCCTACATCGAAGCCCTTCACTCCAATCTGCAACGTGAGGTGATCGATCGTTTTGAGTTCGAATCCATCTACCATGCCCAGCTGGTGATCGACCGTTATTACAAGTGGTACAATGAAAAAAGAAGGCACTGGTCACTGAACGGGCAGACTCCTGAAACCGTATGGAACAATTATAATCCGATCCCTTTTGAAAATGAAAAACTACTAAATTACCTTTAGAAAACTGTCCAGTTTATAAGGGGCCGGTACAGTTCATATTCAGGTACGTTGTTTTATACCCCTGTATGCAGGCCTGATGTCCAAGGGCACAGGCGAGATAGCTTTTTCCACAACCGGTCGCCCCGGTAATAAGTATATTTTCACCCTGTTCCAGATAGCGGCCTTCCGATAGTACAGCCAGTTGTTGTTTGGTCAGGTTGCGCGAAGCGCCGCATTCGATTTGTTCCAGGGTTGCCGGCAGGCGTAGTTTGGCCAGCTTCAGGTAATAAGCCGTTTTTTCATTGCTTCGGTTCAAGTGTTCGGATTGTATCAGTTGCGCTACCAGATCGTGGCCTTCCAGTTGCTGGTCCAAAGGTAGCTCCAGCTGGGAGCGATACGTTCTGTGCATGCCTTGTAACTTAAGTTGCTGCATCTGTTCTAAGGTTTGTGTCGTGTTCATTTGTTTTTATTTTTTAAGTGAAGATTATTGATAATGATCCTTGCCCCTGATGTTGTCATGGCCGGGGATTATATTGACTATGGGCAACTGTATTTGTTTGTCCAGGTTACGCTCCAGGATATTTTTAATCATCGTATAGTTTACACGGGTTCCCTGCAGCGCCCTGCTGCAAGCGGCTTCCAGCCGCGTACTATCATATTTGTTCTGCAGCATCAGCATACCAAAACAGGCTTTATAGTTCTGCTCGATATAGATGCTGTTTTCCAGCATGAGCGTAGTAGCCTGTACCGTATTGGGTCCAACCCGTCCGGCCTGAGCCAGCAGATCTTCCCGGTTCCATCCTTTGATCTGCTGCATACGCTGATGATGAGGCGGCATGTGTTCGCCAAGAGTTGTATAGGCTTTACCGTGAGACTTGCGCACATGCAGGCAGATACGTTCCAGCTCATAATACACTTCCACTACCCGGCTATCATATAATACCTTTACTTTTTTGCCCACATACTGGTAAGGCACACTATAATAGAGATGATCTTCTGAGAGTTGTACATGGTAGTTGCGCTGAACAGTAAGGACGGCTACTTTTTTGGGACTAAAGGATTCCGATGGTAATGGTCTGAGGGTCTTATGTTCCTGGGTATCATAAAAATACCAGCGGCTGTACACGGTTCTTTTATATGGCTTATTATTAAGTATGTACAGTTGTTCACCCATCGCTTCATTTAAAGCCTTCAGGCTTGTAAAAGTCCGGTGTCGCAGCGGCGCGTAAACATGCCTGTAAACAATATTAACGGCCTTTTCCACCATGGCCTTGTCTCTTGGACTATAGGGCCTGGTGGCGCTGAAAGTGGTCTGGTAATGTTCGCTGAGCTGATGGCACATATCTGTAAACACCGGTTCATACCGGCTGGCGCGGATGACGGCCGTTTTAAGATTATCACATAAAATCGTAGCCGGTACACCAGCATAATATTTTAGCGCCGTATTGATACAGGTAATAAAATCCGCCGTTTGTTGAGAGTGTACGGCGTTGCAAAAAATCAGTCCGCTATAGGGAAGAATGGCCACGAACACTTCACATTCAATCTGCTCACCGGTGGATACATCCGCATAAAATTGCTTTTTGCCTGCAAAATCCACCATAATCAAATCACCTGGCACGTATTCCAGGTGCATGGACAGATCAGATTTTTTCAGGTATTCATTTAAATGATAACAATACCGGCTATAGCTATATCCATCCGGATGCTGTTCCAGGTATTCGCGCCAAAGCAACTGACGGGTAACACCAGTCTGTGAGAGTTCGGACCCGCAACAAATAAAATGCTGCATAACCTGGGCAAGGCGCTCGGCATCGTGTTCCAGCAAATCGTTGTTGTATGCCTTATCAGCCAACTCCTGACTGGAAGATTCACTGCTATCCTTTAACAGCTCCAGATATTTACGTACGCTATTACGGCTGATACCGAGACGTCGGGTCATCTCACGGATGCCAACACCATCATTTCTAAGCTGAAGAATTTGTTTTAACTGTTCCATTGCAATTGGCTTTTGTGACATGACTCCCAGATTAATTTAGGGAGCAAAAAACATCATAAAAGCCCGAAACAAATAATACCTATAGGTGGGTCAACATGCAGGAATGTCAGTCAATCTCATCGCCGCGAAAAGCCACCGGGGTGGGTCAACATGCAGGAATGACATTCCTTTAGCTTATCCAAAATTTTCGCCAAGGTGGGTCAACATGCAGGAACAAGCCACCAACACTGTCAAAAATCAGAGAGACAAGGGGTGGGTCATCATGCAGGAATGGTGGGTCATCATGAACAGGAATGATGGGTCAACATGGACAGGAATCTACAGAAATTCAAAGCAATCTTCTTCCCGATAAAATGACTTCATATTCTCGAGAGCAAAAATGCTGTTGTACAGAAATGTACCCGACACCTGAAGTTCTGTACCTAGTCTGAAGTTTTTCCAGAACTGATTTGGATCCTTAAATATTTCTGACCTGTTTTCCATAAAATTTATTTCGATAAAGTTAGAAAGCATTTTGCCGGGATCGGAGGCTACACTGCATAAATTCGATAAGTTCTAAAGTTTTAGCTTTACTAGAAATTTCTAAATGGCAGATTTATCGTTTGGAGAAAAACAAATACTGGAAAACTGGCTGGAAATGAAATCTGGTTATGTATTGGATTTTACCAATACCACTTTTCAGGAAATAGTATTCGATGCTAGCGGAATAGATATTTATCATGAGAAATATCAATCACAAGGAAAATCAAAGGCCAATTTGCTCCGCTCTTTCTGGCAAAAGGAATCTAGTCAAATGGTTTACAAACTTCTTTCAACCATAGAAGTATATTGGCGCGCTATTATGAAAGTTCCGTTGGATGGGCACGTTAATCTACTTAAAAAGGATTATCAAAATTCTCTTAAAACAATTGAGCGTTTAAAGAATGAAATGGCTAGTCACGTCGAAGCAATAAATACAAGCATTCAGGATGAAAGTTTTGACAAGGCTAAAAATTCTATATCTCAACTTATTGAACAGAATCGACCGGATGAAGCAATTGACCGGCTTCACACGTATCTAATGATGTACATTAAAAAGCGGCTGGAAAAACATTGTTTTACACCAAGTTCCAATGCTACCTTACACGGATTAATCGGTCTATATAAAAATCAACTGCTATCAAAGGGTGTTATTACTGTTGGCATGACCGAAGAAATATTTCGAGTGTGCAGTTCTTTGGCAGACAAATTCAATAATGTTCGAAACAATCATAGCATGGCGCATGCAAATACACTCCTCAATTATCCAGAAAGTAAATTCATTTATAAAGTTACCGCGAGCATGATAGAGTTTATTGAGTCCGTCGACGATTAATTGAACCCATCATCCTACATAAATTGATATAATTTCCCATTGGACCTTGCACTACTTGGAGGGCAACATTTTCCGGCCAGTTGTAACTTCAAAACGGCGTCCGTTTGTTCTTACACGAAAATAAATCACTGTTGCGCCGTAACCCACCGAGCAAGTCATTACACTTCCGGCAGTTTTTTCCAGTTTTGAGGAAGCAGTCCGTCAATGGCATCGGTAGAGTATCGGTGCATGTTTTCCAATACATCTCTCAGCCAGTAATAGGGATTGATGTTATGCAGTTTACAGGTGGCGAGTAAAGAATATACCATTGCAGCACGCTGCGCGGATTCATGGCTACCTGCAAACAAATAATTTTTTCTGCCAATGGCTATGGGACGGATGGCATTTTCTACAAGATTGTTGTCAATAGGTAAGCGGGCATCTTTGGTGTAAATACATAGCTTCTCCCAGCGGGGCAGGAAGTAACCCATGGCTTGGGCAATTGGACTCTTTTTTACTAAGATGGCAGGGTACTCGGTTTCCATCCATGTTTTCAAAGTTTTTAAAATGGGAACTGCTTCCTGCTGACGCCGTTGAACAACAGCATCACCGTGCAGCCCGGCTTCTTTGATCCTGCGCTCTATAGCATAGAGTTGCTGGAAGAGTTCAAGTGCGTATTCGGCACGAGGCGGATCATTCTGTATGGCTTCATGGAACTTTCTTCGGGCATGCGCCATACAATGCAATAGCGTAATGCCTGGTCTTCGGTCGAAGTCCTCGTAGGCGCTATAACCATCTGTTTGTAAATAGCCCTGGAAGTCTTTTAGAATATCGTCCGGTCCTTCTCTTCCCCGGCCCGGTCGGTAGTCAAAGAGCACTAGTTTTTGTTCACTGTTGTGATAGACCCAGTAATAACCACGATGGGTGGTTCCTTTTTTGTCCTCATCGAGCACTTTGATCGGAGTCTCATCGGCTCCCAGATACGAAGTGGCCAGGGTAATCCGTTTGTGTGCTTCGTAGAGCGCATGCAGATGGTTCATGACCATCCGGAACCAGTCGTTGCTCGTGGATTGGGCAATGGTTACCCCCATGCGCTGGTAGCGCTGCAGTTGCCGGTGGATCGGAAGATGATCCAGATATTTATCAACGATCATCTGCGCCAGTAAACCTTCACCCGCCATGCACTTTTCCAGCAGGCGGCCAGGAAGAGCAGCCATTAACACGGTACTACCCCCTTCACTTAAGGGTGCTGCATATTTGGGGCGGATATATTGCTTCACGTATAACTCAGCCGGGATATAATCCAGGATCTCGGTAATGTCTTCGCCCATCCTGCGCAGGCCTCGGGTATCGCTATCCGGCTTGAGCAGGATAACTTCCCGGCGCAGGTGTTCCGGCAGCTTCATGCGACCCGGATGCATTTTGGGTTTTACAGGTACAACCTCTACTTTGGTACGCACATATTCAACCGTCGTGGCGCTGGTGATCCTGCATTGAGCTACTGTTTCTGCATTCAGGTCAAGGACCAGCTGTAAACCGCTGGCCGTGGCATCGGCAGAGGGAATAAAACGTTCCGCTTTAACGGCGAAGATCATTTTGCGAAGCTTCGCAATTTCAGCAGAAAGAACAGCAACCTGATCATACTGCGCTTCCATCTGCTGTGTCATTTCCTCAATGACAGTTATCTGTTGCTCATACAACTGCTTATAATCAATATATTCCTGCTCCGCTGTTTGCATTACACCTCAAAAATAAAACGGTATGTCAACCCGTGAACAGCTATGGAAAAAATGAGCATAACTCGCCTTAAAAAACGGAAAATAAAAATACCATGTGGATAACTCAGGCTGATTTTTTTAAACGCGGCCGATATACGATTCTTTTAAGGGACACGCCTTGTAAAATGAACTGTAGCCGCCGGACATCGAGTGCTACAGTAGTTGAAGAACCACTGATCGCCGGTAGTTCAAAGGTGCCTTTTTCCAGGCGTTTGTAATAAATGGAAAAACCGTCGCCCTCCCAGAGCAGGAGTTTTACCTGTGTTCGGCGGCGGTTCATAAAGATAAAAACGGATCCGTTGAGTGCATTAAGATACATCTGGCTTTTTATTATGCCACACAAACCATCAAAGCTCTTGCGCATATCGGCGTGGCCGGCATACAAATAATAATTGCAGGATGCAGACAGATGCAACATGATTAATCCAGCAGGCTTCTGATCAATTCACCAGGAACAGCCTGATGGAACAAAATCTTTTTACCATTACCGAATACCAACTCACACCAGGGGTTAGCCGATGGAAGATCCTGAAACTGTAATTCTACAAAGCCGTCACCTGCAACCTGCTTGTTACCGGATTGCCGGTTCCGGAAGCGTCTATACCAGTAATGAAAGGAACTATAGGCGTAGTTGTTTTGCTCACACCAGACTTTTTGTTTTAAACCACTCTGCTGCCAGCGAATAATATCTTCAAATATCTTTTGCTCATTGGACTTCGACATAAACAATTTTTAACCGAAGCTAAATGCAGCAAGGTGGATCAACAACATGGATTGCTCGGTGGCTTACGTTGCGCCTGTCAGCTCCCCTATAATCCGCAATACTTAATAGCCTGGGTCGAAAGTCCAGGTATTTCCATTCCAAAAGCGTAATAGTCTTTTTGCTCAACTAAAGGCCCGTGCTTTAGATTTACCACCAGATTGTCAAAATAGACGCTCTGAGCGCTTTCATTGCTAAGATAAATATAAATCCATCCGAACTTTGGGGCCGCCTACACACGGGTGCCCAGAAATATTTAATACCGACCAGGGTTCCCAGTTTACCAGCGATGTGTTTACCGGGCTGCTCCTGGGAAAAGACATACAGATCAGTATGGATAGCAAAGGCCGGGCGATTGATAATATATTTATTGAGCGGCTCTGGAGATCGGTGAAGTATGAGCATATCTATCTGCATGTGGCAGAAGACGGCGTCCAACTTTATGAAGGTCTGCTGGAATATTTTTTGTTTTATAATCACGAGCGGTCTCATCAATCGCTCGCGTATAAAACGCCAGGCAATTGCTACCTGCAAAAAAAGGTAGCATGACAGCAAAGAGAAAAGAAGTGGCGCCTTGCTCTTTGAATGGAGCCGCTGCCACTTCTTTTCTCTGAATAACTTAGTTCTTTCTATCTTAGCTTTCTACAATATCTGTCCTATAAATAGGATCCATCATACGATCCTCTCTTGTAATGTAATATCAATCAATAAATTATATTCCGCAATTCAAATACTCCTCTTTTGACTCTCCAATTGGTAGTCTACCATCAGACCTTAGTGTAAAGATAAATAAAAGTGGGATAAATAAAATGGCAAGCAAAGGTCTCAGATTATACTATAAAGAATATTGTCCTTAAATACTTACTAAAATTAGTATTTGCACATCAACTTCTAGCCTTCTGATAACATGACAGTACCCTAGGCCCCTGAACGCGATTCACGGTCATCAGAATATAGCAACATCGTTTAAGATATTTCACGAAATCGATTCCAGTTTTGAAAATTATTGATCTCTAAGACCCGAATTTGATTAAATTAACTGATTTTAGGGAGAGTTTGATTCATGTTTGACAGCAAGAAATCTGGATTCAAACTTTATGCTTAACATATTTGTATTTATTTAATTAAATACTTACAAATGCCAAGGTCTCCAAATTTGGCATTGTCCAAATTTTTTTTTAAACCCCTCTAAAAAATATGCCAAAACTCAATTTTATTTACCTTCGTTGTAAAAATAAACATAAATTAATACTCTTCTATTCAGTTGTTTTTCGGCGTATCTAATTGATACTCCACCACCTTCAACTTCAACAATGGGCAATGAAATTTCTTTTTTATTCTTGAAATAATAAGCAACTGTTTGAGCTCTTTTTAAAGAGAGTAATCTATTGCCGCTTTCAGTCCCACTATTATCTGTATACCCAACTACTCTAATCTTCTTAATATCCCTTTTCTTTAATTCGTTATATACAAGTTCCAATCGATCGGAATCAGTAATCGTAAAGCTATTAATTGCAAATAATATATCTGAAGGTATTATTAATGTATCTACTTTTAAAATGCTCTTTTTTTTAATAGTATCAATTAAATCTATATATCCAATCATGCTCTTTTTTTAGCGACGAAATAACCGGCCCCTTATAAACTGGACAGTTTTCTATAATTTAGTAGTTTTTCATTTTCAAAAGGGATCGGATTATAATTGTTCCATACGGTTTCAGGAGTCTGCCCGTTCAGTGACCAGTGCCTTCTTTTTTCATTGTACCACTTGCGGTCGATCACCAGCTGGGCATCTCAAAACGATTTTTGCAGATTGGAGTGAAGGGCTTCGATGTAGGCGTTGTCCTGTGGCGTGGCGACGTGGGAGAACTCCTGGTACACACCTAAGTATTCCCGGACAGCGTTGGCAATAAACTGTGAACCATTGTCATTTCTGAGCGACATCCCTTCGGCTTTGTAATCGAGCAGCATCAGCGATAACATTAAAAGAACATCTCCTTTTTTTATGCTTTGCCGCAGCATATGGATTAGTACTTTGCAGTAGATGTCCATAACAGTAACAGCAACGCGTTTCTGCCGGTTCCATGCATCATATTTGATATCCATGGTCAGATACTGCAGCGGTCGCTCCGGTGTAAGGCTCCTGAAGCGGATAAAGTTCCGCTTAAACGGCGCCACCCGTATCCTTGCTCCAAATAAAAGTTTTGCTTCTTTCATAAGCCTGTACACCTTTTTGTGATTGATAATCCACCCCATTTCTTTCAGCTCCCCGGCCATGTTATGGTATCCATAACAGCAGAACTCCTGGGCCAGCGTTCGCTCGATATCTTTTACCACGCTTGCGTTTTCAAGGAGTTCTCCTTCCCGGTTTACGCTATGCGTACTTGGTTTTATTCCCTTCGGACCCAGTGAGCGCTTATAGTAAAAGCTGCTAGGCTGCAGCCCCGACCACGACAGCAAACGGCGCACGCCAACACCCCTGAGCTGGTAGATTTTTACAAGCCCTTCAGTCTCCGCTCGTAAGCCTCGTTTTTTTTTAAAAGCTCGGTCTTGAACTCCAGCTCCAGTGCCTGATTGCCAATGATCTTTTTCAGCTTCGCATTTTCCTCCTGCAAAGCCCGGAGTTCCGGATCAATTTTGTGGTATTGCGGCTGCAGTAATTTCGCACCTCCGGTATTAAACTGACTTCGCCATCTCAGAAAAAGACTGTGGGCGAGATTGTGTTTACGAAGGGTTTGAGTAATCCCGTTTTGTTCAGCCTCCTGGATAATTTGAAGCTTCTGTTCCACAGAAAAGCTTCTGCGTGTTTTTGCCATAACCTAAATTTAAGAATGACTAAATTGATTTACTAATTTAGTCCAGCCATTTAGGGGGCTGGTACAATATATTGAATCTCTTGTTAACCCTGATTTAATATATTTTGTTTTTTCAGTAGGTACTATCTCTATATCATCAACGTGAATTGTAATGTATTTAGAATCTCTATTTCTATTATACGTTATTTTCTGGTAGTCTTGTTTTGAAAAATTCCCTAAAATTAAAATTCCATAGTTTCCATCTGCAATAAATTTTTTTTCTATTCTATACCAATAGTCTTCTTTTTTTATAACTTTTGAATCCAAAAATCCAAAATATTTTTCGGGTTGCATTATAGTATCAATACTTGATGTAGTAATTAAATTGTCACTGAAATAAAATCCAATGTCATTAAGATTAGGTCCGATACCAAAACTTGTTGCAACACTCATGCTTATTTTATAGGTATCGCCCTTTATTAATTTTTGTAACATTATTGTTTCCCAATATGTTCTATATTCTCTATAATTGCATCCAACGATTATATCCAGATTCCTTAAACCAGTAGAACTTGATATACCCTTGTAAAATCCTGACCCAGATTTCGCAACTCGCAACCAACCATAAGGCGTTTCTGGCAAAAGCTTGCCATTGCACGTGTAATATTCTTCAAACGAACCGTTTACAATTAGGTTTTGCGCAAAACAATTTTTAGAAAGAAAATAAAATATTAAAATCAAAAGTGTTTTCATTTCTTTTATATTGCTCGAGATAAATGGCATGTAACTGTAGTACCTAGCTAGATGACTGAAAAAAGTGTATTCTTGTTTCTTTTTTGAATAGCACCCAAGAAGTGGATGGTAATTTCATATAAATCAGTCGGAGGTAATCTTAAACTCTTCTAAAATAAAAACATTACATCTTATGAAATTCGAAAATAAAATTGAATGTGTAATCAAGGCAAAAGCATAACTTTTACTGCTCCACCACACTCGCAAACGTTAAAGACAATTTAAAAATAATCAGATTAAATTCGATTCACAATCTATAGAATTTAAAAAGCCAAATCACATTACACCCAATTTAGAATTAATCAATTTTATCGTTTTATCGAGTAAAACATCTCGCCCTGATTTCAAATCATCAACGGATTGCCTAATATAATAGTTAATTTTTACCCCTCTTCCTTGTGTTAAAGTACCATCATTGTAATAAATACCAAGTCCCGAAAATCTAGTGGCTAACCCTCCTGGTAAAACTATCCATTCAGTTATATCACCATCCGATCCTGCAGTTGAATTACCTACAGTCACCGACTTTACAGCGCTCTGTATTCCTATAGCAGAAAATTCACCGTGACTTTTTGTAAGTTGGTTAACAATAAGAAAAACTTTACCCCTGTAAATATCATTTCTTTTTTTTACATTCACTATCACATCAGTAATTCTGAATCGCCCAGGGAATCTAATATTCGGACTAGATATCTTACCTAATTTAAATGCCTTTCTTGCTAATCTATCAACAATGCGACGCCAGGTGTTATTTGGATAAAACCTCAGATCAAAAATAATAGCTTTAGTATTTATTAAACAATCCATCGCGACGTCTACATCAACTTCTTGTAATAATCCCATATTAACATATCCAATATTATTCTTCATTACACTCCAAGCAGTGTCATTTTTACCAGTTGTTCTATTTTCAAATATTGGTCTAGCCGTACTATATCTTCTGATAGAAATATCATGAGTCTTATTTCCATCAAAATATTTAATTTTACAAATGCTATCCTTCCCTCTAAATAAATAAGTTTCGCTAAACATTACTAACCTAGAATTTACGTTGGATCCACTATACAAATAGGGTTTGAATCGATCAATTCTTTTGGTAATATTTTCTCCATCAACACTTACTATCTCATCACCTTTCTGAATGTGATCAATCTTGCATAAAGAGTCATTGAAAATTTCGGACACGAAAGCTCGCCCGCTTAATATAGTACATAAAAAAGGCATATTTGCATATATTCCAAAATGATTTGATAACGTCTCTGTCCAAATTAAAGCTGAATGCCCGTCATTCAATTGGGAAATAAGTCGAATAACTCCTAAGTTATATTCCAATGAATCTTTTGCTTCATACACAAGAGGCAAAAATTCCCTTAAAACCGTATCCCATTTTTTTAGTGAAAGGAAACTATAAGGAGAAAAGTAATTAACAATATTCCAATACCTGAACAATGCAAGAATTCTATAAAATGAAGATGGATATGCCTCTGAGATGTAAGGCTTTTCATGAGCAATCCTTACTTGACCACTATTTCCATACGTTGCAAAATATGTACTGTCACGCCTCGAATAGCACCTAATAAATTCCAACTTTTCGATATTAGTCTTATTTAGACTGCTTTTGTAAAACCACCTATTGTCCTCAAATGTTCGTTCATTTTTTGAAATTTTTAATATGCATTTCAATAAACGATTAGTATCCCCCAACTCCGTAAGCCAAAAATTTAAACTTTTATTAACCTCAATTGAATTACTTTCTTTAAAAACTGGTATTTTTAATAATAATACACTATCCCAATTATATTTTACGTATGAATAGTGTGGATCATTATATTTTAAAAAACCCCAAATTTTTGCAAGAATTGACAAATTGTCAATTTGTTTTTTTGTCATTTTCTCACCAATTGCTTGGTTTTGTTGTCCCAAACAAATAATAACTTGTACCGCTAGAATACAAACAAATAATATTCGTCCACTAATTTTCATTAATTATTAGAAATTTAATTTTATTTATTCAAATACAGTGTATTTTTTACTATGTATAAATTACCGTAAATTCTTTTTATCAACATTAATCTATATCGAAATAACAAATATTATTCTTATTTCTATTTGACTACAACTTATATTTTCTTTCTCTAGTATTTTAATAATCATTCCCTTGTACACTTTATAATTAATCTAATTTTTTAAACGGTAATCCTCTAAATATTGCACAATAGAATGACTTGCCTCGATAGTCATAAGCATTTCACCCTTTAAAGAAGTTTCTAGATCCAGTTCAAAACGTATTTTTTCCTCAGAAATATTTAAAATAGAAAATGATAATTCAGGAAATATTTTACCAAAAATCGAAACATCCCTTAGACTGGAAATAAAATACCTCAATCAAGATTTAAAGTTGGAACAAGAGACATTTGAAATATCCAAAACTCTATTGCAAAACAAAATAATTTCAAAACAAGATTATCGCATAGAGGCAAGCAAGTTACTAAATAGGCAAATGAATTTGCCTCAAATTGAAAATCAAATATTAACTAATAAAAATCTACAAATAGGTAAAATCAGAGATATCGAAGAACTAAAACATTTAATTTCTAGCCAAACGTTAATATTTCAACAGATTATACAGACTTTCGAAAGTGTAATTAATCTATGGAAAAATAAATTTATTATTAGTTCACCTATCAAAGGAAAAATTTCCTTTATTTTTCCAATACAGGAAAATCAATTTGTTCAAGAAGGTAAAATATTCGGTTATGTAAATCCATTAGATAGCAGATATTATGTCCAGGTTACGTTACCACAGTATAACTTTGGAAAGCTATTAGTTGGACAAAGGGTTCAATTACGATTAGATGCATATCCCTATCAAGAATTTGGATTTATAGAAGGCAAATTAAATTACATCTCAAATGTTCCATCTGACAGTGGATTTTTAGGGAGAATCTACCTAACCAATGGATTAGTAACAAATAGTAACGCTCATCTCCAATTTAAAAATGGCCTGACGTCACAAGCTTTAATAATAACAAAGGATACAAGGCTATTAAGTAGATTATTTTACACTTTAACGAAGAGTTTGCAAAGGTAGAATCAATTAGTTATTACCGTCTTCAACTATGAAGTCAAATCTTTTATAAAGCTGATGTACTGTGTCTAAGACTTAACTTTGGACACAGTTTATATTACACTCTCATTTAGAATTCTTATCTTCAAAAATAAGTAGTTAATTAATCTTATGTTTTTTCAAAATCAACAGAATGGATCTAAACTACCTGCCAATACCATATGTTTAACTTTCGATGATGGGCCAGGTGAAACTTTAAGCAATTTAGCTGGCCCAAAAACACTTCAAATAGGTCATTTTCTAATGGAAGTCGGTATTACTGCAACCTTTTTTTGTGTTGGAAAATCAATTCTTCAATATCCCCACATATTACCAAAACTATTCAATTTAGGGCACACAATTGGAAATCATACATTCAATCACCCTGTCATGACAACATTATTCGATGAAGGTCGAGAACTGGAATTGCTTAATGAAAAAAAAAATACGCATTCCTTAATTACTGAGCAAATCGGAATAACGCCTTGTTATTTTCGTGCACCATATGGTAAATGGAAACCTGAGATATCTATATACCTAAATAAAAATCTCTCTGAATCGAGTTCATATAGAGGTCCATTTCATTGGGATATTTTTTGTCATGACTACTTATATTGGGACCAATATCGAACAGCTGAAGAATGTGCTAACGCATATCTGTTTGATATTGAAAAAAGGAATAAGGGGATTATTTTGATGCATGACTCAACTGTAGATAATGAAAACATGCGACTAAATAATAGGACCTTTGAAACTATACAAATAATAGTACCAATTTTGAAAAATAAAGGTTACACATTTGTGGGCATAGATGAATTAGTACCAAGGAATTAATTAGCATCGCGTCAAATATATTAATTGAAACAATATTTTCAAATTATATAGATATGAGAAACATTTTAAAATGACGTCCTAAAATGAATATTGATCGTACTTGGACCGTATCTATATTGAAATTTTAGGTATTAAAATTTTAATTTTCCAAAAAATATTAGCAAAGCTAAAAGAGCCTCACTAAATAGGTAATTCAATATCTTATCTAGATATCTATAAAATATTTCTAGTTTTTTTGATCAATTTTTCACCTAATTTAATAAAAGATAAAATAATAATAATAAATTACTCAAGGTCACAGCGCTTATACTTTACGGAAGAGAGTCGATTCGAACCTTAAAACCAATGATAAGATTTTCAAATCATTATGAAGCACGAATTTTTCCAGTAACCGATTTAGCTACCAAATCAATTTTCCAATACAGAAAGT
>CBDCCE010000001.1:0-33046 GCA_965214575.1 Puia sp. | reverse complement strand
TATGGAACTGAAGGCGACGCTAATCGGAGCGGATCCTTCTACAGATCTGGCCGTTCTCAAAGTATATGAAGGGGACCTGAAGCCCCTTCAGTTTGCTGATTCTGACCTGCTCGAACCGGGGCAGATTGCGATTGCCATAGGAAATCCCATGGGACTTCATCATAGCGTAACGGCAGGCGTTGTCAGCGCAACCGGCCGAACCCTTCGCGCCAACAACGGGAGACTAATCGACGATATTATTCAGACCGACGCGGCGCTGAATCCGGGTAACAGTGGCGGCCCGCTGGTTAATTCTGCAGGCAAGGTGATTGGGGTGAATACGGCAGTCATTGCTGCGGCCCAGGGACTTTGTTTTGCAGTTTCGTCCAACCTGGCATCCTATGTAGCCGGCCAACTCATTATGCACGGGAGAGTTAAGAGAGCGCACCTTGGTGTAGCCGCGCAACCCGTAAATCTCACTGCCCGAATGATTGGTGCCAACCAGCTGAAAACAAAAACCGGTGTTTATGTATTTGACATTATGGCCGATGTAAATGCACAGAATAGTCAGATCATGACAGGAGATATCATTGTTGAATTTGAAGGTAAACCAGTTGCCACCGTAGACAATCTGCACAAATACCTCAATGAAACGGTTATTGGCAAAACAATAACCATGAGTATCCTGCGCCAGGGAAGAAAAAAAGCCATAACAGTACTACCCGGGGAATTAAAATAAAGTGATCAGAAATCGTTAAATTGAGGTACACTAAAAAACGATTGCTATGAACACACAATCTATCTATCGGGTTGGCATTGTTCTGTATGCCTTGGTGATTGGTTTCTTCGGCGTCAATCATTTTCTTAACGGTACCGGTTTTCAAAGTACCATTCCCTCCTTTATTCCCTATCACATTTTCTGGGTCTACCTGACTGGTGCTGCACTGATTGCTGCCGCCATTTCGTTTCTGACCGGCAAGCAGACCAAAGCGGCAGGATTATTTTTGGCCGCCTTTCTGCTGATCATTGTGCTGACCATCCATTTGCCGGCCGTTATCCGTTCTGAAGGATCCCCCGTAGTGAGTATCGCCCTGACCAATTTGATTAAAGACACGGGACTGGCAGGAGCTGCATTGATGATTGCAGGAAAGTAAACAGGCGAGGCATTTTCAATATTAAATGAACAGTAAAAACTGTTGCATGCTTCCATTTTAATAATCAGTCATGAAAAATATACCTGCCATTTGTCTTCTGCTCCTGATGTCTTTTACGGCCGTTGCGCAAACGACTGCACACGTGGACAAGAAAACAAAAGAATTTTTAATCCTTTCAAATTCAAAAACAGATTTTCGGATTATAGGATATCAGTTCCCCAATGTGTCTACAAAAAAAATGATTTGTTTTTCCTCCTATTCCGGCGACGTAAGGGACAATTTTTATAAATGCCCGCTCGGATCCTATTTTGATACCGGACTGCTCAGGGAAGGCGACCGGATCATTTATCTCGGACCGGCGGGAAGCTTTGCTAAAATGAGTTATGTCTCCGCACAGGGTAAAAAGACTATTTTTTATATTCCTAAAACAAGTTTTACGATTCGGTGAAAGGCTCGCTGCCGGGCTCTTTATATTTCTCCTGCAATTCTTTTTCGCAACCTTTTTACCGTAAATTACGTAGTACTAACCTGTCACCCCGTACCCCATTTCTTCCTTTGAATGCCGTCTCTTTAATAATCAGCTGTAACAACACGTTGTCTGATGAAGTGCAGGTTGAGTGGTTTGTTTTTAATTGTCTGTTTACGGTCTTTTCCACAGGCTCAAACCTGCCCGGTAAATATCAACTACGCTACGGGCGATCTCACCCATTGGTTTGCCTATACCGGTAATAATAAGGATGGAAACGGAGACGGTGCCATCAAACAGAAATACGATTCCCTCAATAGTGCACCGGCGGGCACAAGAGGCGCAAAATCTATACTGGAATACGGTCTGAATTCGGTTCTGGGTATCCGGGTAATCACTTACCAGAGTTCGGATCCCTTCGGCGGATTTCAGACCCTGCCTACAATCAATGGCTATACGTATAACTATTCTATTTTATTGGGATCAACGGCTATTACCCGTGGGAATGGGGCAAACAATACAGGCGGCGGCGGTTATATACGCGGAGTCAGCTATCAGTTTACCGTTCCGCCGGGACCTGCCGCAGAACCCTATACCATGACCTATGCCTACGCCATGGTCCTGGAAAATGGTACCCATGTTTCAAGTCAGCAGCCGCTGATTTCTGCCACGCTGAGAACACCGGCCGGAGTTATTCAATGTGCTTCTCCAAGTTATTTTCTTCCCACTTTCGGAAACGTAAGCGATGGCGGCCGCGGTGCCACCCTCGACAGCGCAACAGCTAAAGCAAACGGCTTTCGTGTGAGCGGCCTGCACTCACCTAACGCCAATCCCGACCCGAATGCGCCGGGTCCCGAGTATTTGCAGGACGTGTGGACGAAAAACTGGACCGAAGTCACTTTCGATCTTTCGCCTTACAGGGGCCAGAAAGTAAGCCTTACTTTTGAAGCCGACAATTGCGAGCCGGGCGGACATTTTGCCTATGGTTATATTGCCATCCGGAATAGCTGCGCAGGACTTGAAATCAGCGGCGATTCGCTGGTATGTAATAATACCAACCTCACCTATTCAGTTCCATCCCTGGCCAACGCCAGCTATAGCTGGAACATCCCCGACTCCTGGTCCGTTATTTCAGGAGATAATACCAATATTATCAAAGTACGTTCGTCATCGGCAGGAGGCTCTGTGAGTGTGCGGGAAAAAAACAGCTGCGCCGATTTATCCGATACCGTACAGATCAAAACATTGCCCTCTCCGGTTGGGGGTATTCTCGATGGTTCGACGGCTGTTTGTGAGGGAGAGAATTCTTCGATACTCAGCCTTGTAAATTATTCAGGCAATATCGTTCACTGGCTGGGATCGGCAGACAGTGTGAATTGGTCGGTTATTCCCAATACCCAGGCGCAGTTTACGGCAACAGGGCTGGACCAGACCACTTACTATAAAGTAGTGGTAGGAAAAGGAAATGTTTGTCCTCCCGATTCAAGCAGTCCGGCAACGATTGCAGTGGATTTGAAATCTGTCGGCGGACTCCTGAATCCACCACTCTCCGCTTTATGTGCGGGCCAGACAGCCGGTCAGGTGCTTATTTTATCCGGCAACCTGGGTTCTATAAAGAAATGGCAGTACTCTGCTGTCGGAAATAACTGGCTGGACCTTTCGTTTCCCAATAATTCCCCTCTGTCTTATACCGTAACAGGCATCACGTCTACCACCTTATACCGCGCGATAGATCAAAACGGTGTTTGTCCCGCCGACACCAGTGCTATAGCCAGCATACAATTTGATCCGGTTTCTTTTCCTGCTGCCGTTATCACTCCGGCCGATACGACCATCTGTTATGGTACGGCTGCCGCCCTGCAGGCATCCGTTTTGGTGGGTACCAGTTATACCTGGGATCCGCTTTCTTCGGGCAGTGGAAACCTGAGTCCGCTGCCATTTAATTTAGTGAACAAGGTTACACCTGATAGTAGTTCAGATTATGTTTTAATTGTTCTGAACAACGGTTGTCCAAATGCATTGCTGGATACCTTTCACATCAGCGTATTACCGAAAGTGATTGTATTTGCAGGTAATGATACTTCGGTGGTGGTAGGCGAACCATTGCAATTTCAGGCTACATCCAGTGATGCGGGCCCGGACAGTTTTACCTGGTTTCCGGAAACAGAACTCAGTGATCCCAACATTTATAATCCACAGGCAACGTATACGGCGAATGATCATGTTATCCGGTATACTGTTAAAGCGACTACACCGGCAGGATGTTCCGGCGAAGGAAATATTACCGTGAAAGTTTTCAAAACGAAGCCCGATATTTTTGTGCCGAATGCGTTTACACCGGGTCTCTCTGTCAATTCCCTGTTCAGGCCAATTCCCGTTGGAATCACTTCGCTCGACTATTTCCGGATATATAACCGGCTTGGCCAGCTGGTTTACAATACATCTTCCATTGGCAGCGGGTGGGACGGTAACCTCGATGGCAAACCGCAGGCTGTTGGTGGTTATGTTTGGATGGTGAAAGGGACAGACTACACAGGTAATGTGATTACGAAAAAAGGAACCATGGTTCTCATTCGATAAGTGGTTATCACTCACTAAGAAAATATTCCGCTCCCGCCCGGGACGATTGGCTGTCTTTGTAATTGATTAACAAAATCGCAGGACAGCAGATTCTAACTTCGGTTATGAATTACCGTATGAAAAATATTTATATTTTTGTTCTCCTGATGGGCTGCGCAGTTTATTCGAATGCCCAGGCGAGATTTGGTTTTAAAGCGGGTTATAATCTCAGTTCATTCTATGCTTCCTATGTTACGGATGTAAGTTACTCGTCCCGATCAAATTTCAATGCCGGAGTTCTGCTTTCCATTCCCATCAGTGAGGGATTAAGTTTTCAGCCTGAAGCTTTTTACTCCGGTGAGGGTGCGAATATCAATACCTCCAATCTCAGCGGGGTTTATAACTTTCAATATCTCGATATCCCTTTCCTCCTTAAATATAAAGCACCCATTCCAATATTCATCGAAACAGGTCCGCAGATCGGTTTCCTTCTGGGTGCTGCTGAAAAAGAGCAGGGCTTTCCTTCGACAGATGTTAAAGACGATACAAAATCTACGGGATTTTCCTGGGTTTTCGGGCTGGGGTATGAACTGCGTTCGGGGTTTGGACTGGATGCCCTGTTTAATCTGGGACTGACTGACGTGGCGAAAGCCAGCAACACGTATAATAGTGGTAGTATAAAAAATAATGTTTTTCAGGTGGGCATTTTTTATCTTTTGCCGTCTGCCTCACCCGTTCCGAAAAATTGATTCCTGCTGGTTTTTATGACCTGCCGTAATAAATAAACTTTCACCGGCCAGAGAGCTCAGCCATTCGAGAGAATTTCTTTCTTCTTCGAGACTGAGTTCCAGAATTTGGGCAATATCCCCTCTGCCCAAAACTTTAGAAATCTGTGACAACCCGCTGCAGGTGGATATTTTATAGTCAGCAATTTTTTGATAAATCAGGACGAGGGCAAGGTCCCTGTTAAGGGAACCCGGTGCTGATTCGCTGATCAGTTCATGCCTGGATTTTAAAATACCTGCAAGACTATCCGATATTTTTGACGCAGGCGCCACTCTAATCAGGCCAAATATTTTTTCCAGTCTTTCCATATGTCTGCGGGATTCTTCTGCGAACAGATGGAAGGCTTTCACTAGCAGGGGAGAGGAAGCCAGACCGGTAAACTCCGTTAAGATGTTTGTCAGAAATTTTTCTGACGCGTAGAGCGAACCCATTTCTTTTTCAAAAAATTCAAGCATCAGCGGATCTGCGCCCGCTGGCTTCTTCCTTAATTGAACACTGCTCATAATCATTGGTTTAATAACCATTATTTTTTTTCGCCGAATCCTTACCCAAAGCCAGCGTATCGTTCTTTCGTAGCAACCTGTCTTTTGCACCGGCTTCAGTTCCACCGGCCCCTGGCGTGCCTGGTAAAATCTGCTGTCCTATAGTATCTACCGAACCTTTCACCAGCGTATCATGTAAGTAACCGGAACCTTTACTCTTGTCCACACAGGAGAACACAGGCAGAGTAAATAAAAATAATACAATCAGACGGAAATTTTTCATAATTAAGCCGTAGAAAAAATAATGCCAGTCATACCAGTCTGGCGCCCTTATCAATATCCCCATGTGGCTTTAAATCTCTGAGACCTGGGGAATTAATTCCCTGCCCCTTTCACTTGGTCGTTTTATCCATGACGGACGAAGCGGAAATGGGTAAATTGCGGGGGTTATGTGTGGCAGATATTTTCTTATCTTATTTTTTTGCATGGCCTTGATTTCAAAACCAGGACACAGTCAGCGGGCGACTTCTTCTCCTTCTGAGGTATCTAAATATCTGACCGAAGCATCCTGGAATGAACTGTTTCCTCACCGCTATGGGATTGGTTTAAAAGATGCACGTCACCAGAATCCGGATTTTTATACGTTTGGTTCCTTTGTCGAAGCAGCCCGCCACTTCCCTCAATTTCTGGCAGAGGGAACTGTGGAAATACGCAAAAGAGAACTGGCTGCTTTTCTCGCCAATATTGCTCAGGAAACCAGCGGCGGCTGGCAGGATGCACCGGGGGGATATTTCAAATGGGGTCTTTATTTTCTCGAAGAAAACAGGGATACGGCTGAATTTAACCGCTATGCAGACAGCAGCAAGAAAAATTATCCGCCCGCAACCGGAGTCCATTATTACGGAAGGGGGCCTCTGCAGCTGAGCTGGAATTACAACTATGGTAAATTCAGTGAAATGTGGTTTGGCAGAAAAGAAGATTTACTGGATACCCCAGATCTTTTACTTAAAGATCCGGTGCTGGCATTTGCGTCTGCCATATGGTTCTGGATGACCCCACAGGGTCAGAAGCCTTCCTGCCATGATATTATGGCGGGACAGTATACGCCAACTGGTGAGGACAGTTTAAAAGGCAGACTGCCCGGTTTCGGTTTGGTCGTCAATGTAATCAACGGGGTAGTTGAATGCGGACAAATAAAAGAAATGGATAAAACCCATTCCCGTTATAAGTACTATCAGTATTTCTGCGAATACTTCCAGGTATATCCCGGTGAAAATATCAGCTGCGGATCCCAAAAGCCTTACGGGCACTAAGTATGAATCAGGCGGCTCGATTTTTTCAAACTCTCTTCAGACTCTTCCATCACCCGCCTGAATTTTTCTGCTGAGCTTTCATTCCTTACCGGAGTTTCAGTTTTCTCTTTTTCACGGAAAGGAATAGCAGCTGTTGTTTTTTTGGTCTCAAAAGCATTTACCGCCCTGATATAAGCCAGGTTTTCTGACCGGGTCAGCGTGGCTTCGCTTCCGTGGCCCTCGAAATAATAGTGGGTTGCTATAAATTTCTTTACATGCTCCCAGCTTTCGGCAGGAAGATATTTTTGCAGGTTCCAGAAATTCCTGCTTCCGGATTTGCGTATAGCTTTGTAAACGGGTTTGGGCCCGCCGTTATATGCTGCCAGTACCAGCAGCCAGTCGTCGAACTGTGCATACAGATCCTTCAGGTACCTTGCCGCGGCCCTTGTACTCTTGTAATAGTCCGTGCGGTCATCTGTTTGACGATTCACTTTCAGGCCGAGTATTCTCGCTGTTTCCGGCATCAGCTGCCAGGGACCCCGTGCGCCAACATGACTCAGGGCAGAGGACTTTAATTCAGATTCTATAACAGAAAGATATTTCAGCTCAATCGGAACTCCGTTCGCGTTGAAAACAGAATCAATAATGTAAAAAGGGATGATGCTTCTTTTTTTTACGTTTACCAGACAATCACCGCGGTTTTTAATATAGGTTCTTACGAATAGGGCTTCTTTTTTATTCAGTTGTATATGCGGCATTTCCGACAGTAATTCTGGTCCGCTGGCAGTTATTTTACTGGTGGAAACCACAGGTGCAACGAACCATTTCCCGCTATCTTTTTTGGGTGTGGCGGCATGAACGGAATGACGGCTGGCAGTAAAAGGAGTGGCAACCAGTAAAAATGAATTACACAGGTAAAACGCTTTTGAAAATCGAGTTATCAACATCGTTTAATTTTAATTAAAACAATGCCGACCCTTAGGGTTTGGATTTTTAATAATAAAGTCAGACCAGATAAACCGGACTCAGTTTACATTACAGTTTCCGCGGGTACGGACGGTTAGGGGTTTTTCAGTTTCTACGGATTCTGTTTGTAACGGAATAAAGATAATACCCCGGGGGTCTGAATCATAGGTCTTTTTACTGGGAAAACTACGTGATCATCCGGTCGTATGTTGATAAATTTAACCAAAAGTACTGTATGTCAAAGGGTTCTGTTCTGACTCCGCAAATGGAATACGGTGATTGAAAATATTCACATAACTTATCATCCATTTAAATTCAGATAATATGGTAAAACAGGATTCCCGTCGCCGCTTTATTAAAAACAGTATGCTGGCAACTGCCGGATTTTATATTGTGCCCAGGCATGTATTGGGCCGTGGCTTTGTTGCACCGAGCGACAGAGTTACGGTAGCCAGCATCGGCATAGGGGGCAAGGGAGCAGACGATATTAAACATTTCGCTGAAAGCGGAAAAGCCAATATTGCATTTCTCTGTGATGTGGATGACGTCACTGCTGCAGAAACCAGAAAAAAATTCCCGCAGGCCAAATACTATAAGGACTATCGCGAGATGCTTTCCAAAGAACACAGGAGCATAGACGCCGTATCCGTTTCCACACCCGATCATATGCATGCTGTAGCGGCCATGGCGGCCATGCAGCTGAATAAACACGTATACGTTCAGAAGCCACTTACCCATGACATCTATGAGGCCCGTATGCTTACCGAAGCGGCCCATCGTTTTAAAGTGGTAACACAAATGGGAAATCAGGGCGCTTCGGGAGATGGCGTACGTCAGCTGGTGGAATGGTATCGTGCGGGCCTGATCGGGGATGTACATACGGTGTATTGTTATACGGACAGACCCATCTGGCCACAGGGAATCGCGAGACCAACAACGGCTTCACCTATTCCATCTACGCTCGATTATAATCTCTGGCTGGGCACCGCACCACAGAAAAATTATTTTGATGGCATGCTGCCTTTTAACTGGCGGGGATGGTGGGACTATGGCACAGGTGCCCTGGGCGATATGGCCTGTCATATTATGGCTCCGCCTTTTGCCGTTCTCGGACTGGGATATCCAGTTTCTGCAGAGTGCAGTGTGGCGACGCGCTATATTGAAAACTGGAATGCTGAATATTCGCCTGAAAGCGGTCCGCTTGCCTCCCATATTACGCTGATGTTTCAGGGTAAAAACGGGAAGTCCGATGTGGAACTGCATTGGATGGACGGAGGAATTCAGCCAACCCGGCCTGCAGAACTTGGATCCAATGAGCTGATGGGCGACGGAGGCAACGGTGCCATTTTTATCGGCACGAAAGGAAAAATGATGTGTGGCACTTATGGTGTCAATCCGCAATTATTACCAACAAGTAAAACAAAAGACGCTCATGTGCCGCAATCGATTCCGCGTGTACAGAATGGCGATGAGGGCCATTACACAGCCTGGATCGAAGCCTGCATGGCAGGATACGGAAGCGAAAAAGCAAAAAACCTGAGTTCGAATTTCGATATCGCCGGTCCTTTGACAGAATCTGTGCTCATGGGAAACCTGGCCATACGCAGTACAAACATTCAGAAGAAAAACGGAACTGATATTGAATATCCGGGCAGGCATATTAAACTTCTTTGGGACGGTCCTGCAATGCGCATTACCAATTTTGAAGAAGCCAATCAGTTTGTTAAAAGAAGCTATCGCGAAGGCTGGAGCCTCGGAGTGTAAGAAATCAGGTGACTGTTTCCGGCAGAATCAGATCCCTTCCCTGTAAGAATTGCCCGCTGTGGATCTGCACAACGATCACGCACCATATGATGCAGGAAGGGAGCGCCTTTAATGAATAGGGCATCACCACATGCTGTCTGAACCAGGGAGTCAGTAAGTCAGAATAGGAAAAAGTGGTAAAGACAAAAAGCACGATAAATAGCAGGGTGGTTGAGCGACTGGACGGCTGCAAAAAAAACCAGAGACAGATCGCGGGCAGTGCAATAATATAAGTAGGCGATTCTGCCGAACTGCTGAAGATGACGACGAATAACAGGCAGGAACATAAAATATACAGCTGGTACCGGAAGTCCTTATAACAGGATCTCACAATGAACTGCGAAACGAAGAGAAGGCCGGCCGGCAGCAGGATATAAATATTTTTCAGTGCGGGATAAACACTTCTTCTGATCAGTCCCATAAATGAAATGTCATGAAAATAATAATGCGTGTCCAGTCGCGCATTGGTTGCATTTTTTTGTGAAAGCGCTACATACCAGTCAGTGTAAGTCTGCAAAAGAAAATGCCAGCTGGTTAAGATCAGGGGGCTGAAGAAAAACAGCAGCGACCAGGCGAAGGCCCACCCGATGAATTTTAAACGGTTTGAAGAAAAGGGAAAGAACGCCAGCCCGATAATTCCATAAATTTTGACAAAGCTGGCCAGCAGAATAAAAAACAGGGCCCAATGTTCTTTCTTTTCCCGCACAAAAATATATCCCAGAAAAATACTCGCACATACATACGCGTTAGCCTGCAGCCATGAACTGTTGTTCATCAGCTCATGGGAGCATAATATCAGCAGAGCGGTCTGATAGTACCGGTTAACCGGCAGTTTTGTAACAGCCAGAAATAAAAAAGCCACATTTGCCATCACCCAGCAGAACGCGCCGATTTTAACGGGCAGAAGGGCAAAAGGCGCAATCAGCAAGCCAAAAACCGGCCCGTAAATGTACACGTCGCCGTATTCGAGCGGATAGAGCAGGTAGAGATTTCTTTCCTGTAACAGATGAGTATAACCTGAACGAAAGACATTAAATATATTGAGTTTATCAAACCAGATAACCTGCAATACGGCAAAAAGCGATAATCCGAACCAGAGAAGGACCGCGAGCCACCTCTTTCCGAGAAACGATCCGTTTTTAATTTCTTTATATAGGGAAGAAAATATCAGTTCTGGTTTTAGTTATTCAAAGGGTAATTTACTCGAAATTTGCATCCCAATCATTTTATCCATGCAAATCTATCAGCAGCACATTACACTACAACCCAGGCTTCGCGGGTTCCATTTAATAACGGATGAAGTACAACGCGGTATTCCCGAGCTGGAAAATATCCGAGCCGGTATCTGCCAGGTTTTTATTCAGCATACATCAGCTTCTCTGACGATCAATGAGGACGCGGATCCTACCGTACGAAGGGATTTTGAAATGTTTTTTAATAAGGCCGTCCCTGAAAAAGATGCTGATTATATACACCGTTCAGAGGGCCCCGACGATATGCCTGCCCATCTGAAAGCATCTATTCTGGGCTCATCTGTTTCCATTCCCATTACCGATGGCCAGCTTGCATTGGGACAGTGGCAGGGAATTTATCTTTGCGAACACCGGAACCGCGCAACCCGAAGAACCCTGGTTTGTACGGTATGGGGGGCACTGAAATAATCCCATACTTATTTCAGGAACCCGTCTTTTTTCATTTGTGCTTTAACTGCATTACATACATCAGTGAACAGGGGAATGCGTCCCCCGGGATTGGTAGTGACGGTATTGGCTGACCAGACCAGTTTGTTGCTGGTTAGAGAAAATACATTCACCTGTACATACCAGTGATGATCGGTCTGCACATAACCCGGCGTGCCCGGATTATAATATGTTGCGTAACGTGGTCCCCATCCGTATCCCCAGTATCCGCCCCATGTGGTGTAATAGGAAGGCATCGTACCCGGTATATATTGCTGGGTGGTATTCTGAGCCACCTGCTTCATGATTACGATTCCGTCGTAACCCATATCCCTCAGCCGCTGGCTTTCGCCGTGTTCGTCCGTCAAAATTGAATCGCCGCCGAGAATCTGGTAGGACTGGGTTGCCACACCAGGATAAAGAGACGACATATAATCTTCCACCTGGTGGCGAACGCCCTGGTCGTAAAGAAGTGCAGCTACAACGATCTTATGTACAGAGGGATTGGCAACCGCTGTGTTGGGGTCTTTCCAGCTGTTTAAAATGCGGGTGGGCGAAGAACAGGCAAAAAAACTGATAGCCAGGACTGCATACAGAATGTTCTTTTTCATTGGTTTTGTTTATTCATACAAAAATATAAAATTATTTTTTCCGGCCATCGGTCTAAATCAGTAGGAATCTAATTCATAAACGACCGTTAATCTTGTCAGCGCAATGACAGAAACAACTTTTACTATTTCTCAACCAGTCCCGAAATAATATTAATGCTCAACGCCACGATCACCGTGCTGTAAACAAAGGACAGGAGGCCGTGCAATAATACCAGCCGCCGGATATGGCGGGAAGTAATCTGAATGTCTGATACCTGGAAAGTCATGCCAATCACAAAGGCAAAATAGGCGAAATCGAAATAATCCGGTGGGTCATCGCTCGGGAACTGTAATCCCCCTTCCTTCTCTTTTTGAATTCCTTTTTCTTCCACCCTGCAGGTATAATAGAGATGAGCATACCGAAAGGTAAATACGGTATGGATCAGTATCCAGGACAAGGTGACGGCGACTACAGTAAAAGCAATATGAAATCCTCTGCCGCCCTGACCGGCTGCCGGCGAGCCTCTGAATAAAAGGATGATTGCAAACAGACTGACAAAGGAAGCACAGAGCGCAAAAAGAAAAATAATTGTGCGACTCGAATCCTGACGTTTGGCAATCTGTTGCACTTCTTCCGGATTGGCGGAAACAATCGTCGCCCAGAACAAAAGCAGGATGGTTACGGAAAAACTAATCCAGGTGATAATAAACTGTACCGCCCCGGAGCTGTTATGGGTCAGAATAAAGGCAATAGCCGCCATGCTTAAGCCAATCCAGAGACGGACATGGGCTGCCATATGGTGGATCCGGCGTATAACATAATTCGATTTCATGTAACAACATTCATTTAGAAGGTGAAAATGTACTTATAAATTCTGTTATGCGGTTGTTAGCGGGGAATTTCATACCCGCTGCCAACAGGCTTTGCAGAGGTATCATTTTTTAAAGAGATAAACTATAAAAATACATTTTATGGATAGTATTAATCGAAATCAGACTGAACAGAATCACGACAATTTGCAGTCACAAAAAGCAATCAGGAAAATGAAGGAACTGATAGAAAAAGCAAACACCTGTTTTTTCTGCACCGACGGGTATCGCGGGGGGTCAGATGGGGTCAGACCAATGAGTGTACAGAAAGTGGATGAGGAAGGGATTCTCTGGTTTCTGAGTCCCAATGATAGTTTTAAGAACAGGGAAATCGAAACCAATCCCGAAGTGAGGTTGTTTTTCCAGGGATCCGCCCATTCCGATTTTCTTCACCTGAAAGGAAGGGCTGAAATCTCTGAAGATAAAGCCACAATAAAAGAATTATGGGAGCCTATTTTAAAGACATGGTTTACCGAAGGCGAAGACGATCCGAGAATCTCCGTAATCAAAGTTATTCCCGAAGATGGTTATTATTGGGATACCAAACACGGAAATGCCATTGCTTTTGTTAAGATGGCCTATGGTGCTGTGGTGGGTAAGACATATGACGATTCTATTGAAGGCAAGCTGACTCCGTCTCACTCTTGATATGTTGCGAACAAAAATGACCTACCCGTTATCATTTTGTGTTCAAATGGAAAAGAGGCTGTCTCAAAAATTATTTGAGCAGCCTCTTTTTATTTTCAAATGTCAGGATCATGCTTCCCTTCTGATGAATTTCAAAAGGAAAACGACAATGGCGATCACCAAAAGAATGTGTATAATTCCCCCTGCGGCATATCCGAAAAATCCGATAGCCCAGATAAGTACAAGCACAACAGCGATAACATAAAGAAGATTGCCCATGGTTTCTGTTTTAAGTGGAGTGAAAAGATGGTATAAATCAATTGTTATGCCACGCCTATTTTTTCAATTTTATCCACGCGGGCGCATGGTCGCTGGTTTTTTCCCAGCCCCTGACCTCCCGGTCAACACCGGCTGACAGGAGCTTTTCATCCGCTTCCGCATTTAACAGAAAATGATCGATACGCAATCCCGCATCGCGCTGATAGGCATTTCTGAAATAGTCCCAAAAAGTATATATGGTCTTGTCCGGATATAATTTCCTGATGGCATCTGTCCAGCCTTGTGCCAGAAGTTTTTTGTATGCCTCACGAACCTCGATACGGAAAAGTGCGTCATTGATCCAACGTTCAGGCTTGTACACATCCTGTTCGGCGGGAATCACGTTGAAATCTCCTGCAAGTATGGTCGGAAAATTTTGTCCGGCAAGTTTTTTTGCATGTAGATTTAATCGTTTAAACCAAGCCAGTTTATATTCAAACTTAGGACCCGGATAAGGGTTTCCGTTCGGCAGGTAAAGACATCCGATAAGCAGTTTTCCAACCTTTGCTTCCAAATACCGGCTTTGAAGATCTTCCGGATCGCCAGGCAGTCCTTTTTTTACTTCTTCGGGTTGGCCGATCCTGGAAAGAATGGCCACTCCGTTCCAGCTTTTCTGACCCTGCCACACGGAATGATATCCGGCCTGCAGTAAGGCTTCTGCCGGAAATTTCTCATCCGGTGATTTCAGTTCCTGCAAACAAACCAAATCGGGAGAAGATTCTTTCAACCAGCGAAGAAGTACCGGCAACCGGCCGTTGACGCCATTCACGTTATAAGTGGCAATTTTCATTTTTTCTGTATTAAGGTGAAATGAATTACATTTTTGTTCCCCCTCTTGGCCCTGGCACGTCTTTTATATCTATTTACAGGAAATGCAATTAATAAATAAAAATAAAATAATAATGAACACGGCAAGCAAAATGAACCGGAGGAAAGCGATCAGCGGATTAGGGGTGGGACTGGCAGCAGCCGCAGTTACACCTGCTTTTGCGGGTAACAAAAATGTAAATTCATCAAATACCGGTATTCCGGATTTACAGGATCCCACAACGAAATATCCGAAACCGCCATTTGACGGACAGTCACAGCCCTGGCCGGGGCTGGCGGGAAAAATGAACCCAAAGCCTGATCACGGTGAAACCAGCTATAAAGGGTCGGAAAGACTAACCGGAAGAAAAGCCCTCATAACAGGTGGGGATTCAGGTATGGGAAGGGCAGCAGCGATTGCCTATGCCAGAGAAGGCGCTGACGTTGCCATTAATTATTATCCCACAGAAGAATCAGATGCACGGGAAGTAATTGCATTAATTGAGGCAGAAGGAAGAAAAGCAGTAGCGATTCCGGGAGATCTGAGGGACGAAGAATTTTGCGTGAAACTGGTGGATAAAGCGGTAAAGGAACTGGGGGGTCTGGATATACTGGTGAATAATGCGGGTCGCCAGCAGAGTCACGAATCCATTCTGGACATTTCTACCGAACAGTTTGACTGGACTATGAAGACGAATATTTATGCGCCTTTCTGGATAATAAAAGCGGCGCTACCCCATCTTCAACCCGGTGCTGTCATTATTGGCACGACATCCGAACAGGCTTATGATCCCTCTCCGGAATTATACGATTACGCGCAAACGAAAGCGGCTACTATGAACTATGTGAAGTCGCTCGCGAAGCAACTCGGACCCAAAGGTATTCGTGTAAACGGCGTGGCACCCGGACCCATATGGACGCCATTGCAGGTTAGCGGCGGAGCCAGTCAGGAAAAACTTAAAAAGTTTGGAGGTAATACACCCTTGGGAAGACCCGGACAACCCGCAGAACTGGCGGGTATCTATGTACAGCTTGCATCAGAGAGTGGAAGTTATGCAACAGGCCAGGTGTATGGTTCATCAGGCGGCGCAGGCCAGCCGTAATCAATAAATATGTTTAAAGATCGCTTTTTTAAGGTATATGTAATTTTCGGATTATTCGCGGCGATCTGTTACGCCATTTCTGTGGCTGTTTTTATTGAGAAAGCGAAGTATGCGGACACCTGGGTGTTGTATGTAGGTAATTTCGTCTTTATGGTAGTTGTTGTTGCTCTTCTTTTTTATATCAGCAGCGTGGCGAATTTTAACTCCGGTGCAATAGCCTTAATGGGATCAGGCATAAAAACGGTCTTGACGGGAGTGATTTTTTCATGCATCTTAAGTTTTATTCTACTGTTAATACTCGTTCCACACGTACTTGGACAAGGACCACCGTCTATCAGTATGTCTGGTAATCCGGTTAACCGGTCAATCAATCAGACAAATGGGCTCGTCTTCATGATTTTCATAAATGGAATTATAGGCAATATGGTAACTGGTTCATTTGTAAGTATCCTGTTTCCGGTTTCGATCAAAAGAAATCAAAAAAGCGAAAAGGAATAAGTAAAGGCCGATATAAGAAAAACGGTAAAAAAAGGGAAGAAACACCACGCTCCGGTGGAATATCTTCCCTTTTTTATTTTGGCAGCCTGTAGTTTAAAATCTACAGCTAAGTGATATGAATTCTACATAATAACAGTACATACTCCTATTGCACGAACCTTTACGGTTCATTTTCTTTACAGTGCATTCAAGTTACTAACCCCTGTTTTCATCCAATATCCATTTTTATGAAATCCTCATCTGAGTTTTCCATCTTCATTGTAGATGATGACCCCTTCTTTTCAGGCCTTTGTACGCAAATGCTGAAAAATCTCGATTTTAAAAACGTCACCTGTTTCCATTCAGGAACTGAATTTCTTCATAATGTTCAGCTGAATCCGGATATCATTTTACTGGATTATAATATGGAATCCATGAATGGAATCGAAACGTTGAAAAAATTAAAACGCTTCAATCCCAATCTGCTTGTTGTTTTCATCTCCGGCCAGGAAGACATAGAAATTGCCGTCAGCGCATTAAAATACGGTGCTTTCGATTATTTGATAAAAAATCAAATCACAGAGGCGCGACTTAAAGTACTTATAGAGAAGGGAGTGGCTCTGAAAGCCCTGATCAGGAAAGGCTTTAAAAAAACCGTCTTCAGCCGGGTGTTATCCACCATTGGAATTCCTATCCTACTTTGGTTTCTGTTACAGATATTTTTTAAATAACAGGTAAACTACCCCTATGCACCGGCTGCTTTCACCTATCCTGTGTTATGCCCTTCTGGCTCTTCTTCTGTCAGATTGCAAAACCCAGAATCTGTTTAATTCAGCGGTAGAAGGACAGTCGCCGTCTGATAGTCTGTTCCTGAAAATTACTGCTGGAAACGAATATCATATCCAGAAAGACGACAAGCTCAACATCAGTGTCTGGAATAATGACGATGTAAGTGTCGGGTCTATCTACGGGATTTACAATTCCAATGAGGGATACGGAAAATGGTTAATGGTCGACCAGGCAGGAGAAATTTCAATTCCGCAACTGGGTAGTATTCATGTGGCCGGTTTGACCGTCACACAGACAAAAAAGCTGATTACAAACAAATTCGCTCAAACAATTCGCCAACCCATAATCGATATCAAGATACTCAATAGGGAAGTCTCCGTCCTTGCGAAAACTCCGTTTTCGATGCGCGGATCTGTCCCGTTCTCAAGGGGGACCCATACCGGCTCAACCAGATTTTCTTGAACCTGTTTTCCAATTCGATCAAGTTTACAGAAAAGGGAAGGGTGGACATTCGATGTTTGTTACTAAAAGACCATGCTGACAAACAGTTCGTACAGTTTATTGTAACGGATACGGGTATTGGCATGGACGAAAGTTTTATGGCCAATCTTTTTCAGAAATTTCAACAGGAGGATGAGTCGGTCACGCGCCGGTTCGGCGGCACCGGACTGGGTATGAGTATATGTAAAGAATTAATTGAATTTATGGGAGGCAATATTTCGGTAAGTAGCGTAAAAGGAGAGGGCACCTCAGTCATTTTTAGCCTGCCCTTCGAAAAGGGATCGGAAACAGATCTGCCAGTGAAGGAAACCGGACCTCTCAACAGCGGCATTCTGGAAGGTAAGAGAATTCTTGTAACAGACGATAATGAAATGAATCGTCTTGTTGCCACCACAATCCTAAAAGGATACGGGGCTATTCTGGATGAAGCTAATAATGGTTTTGATGCGATAGAAAAAATTAAGCTCACGTCTTATGATATAGTACTTATGGACATTCAAATGCCCGTTATGGATGGTCTGGAAGCTACCCGGATCATTAGAAATAAAATCAGCCGGGACCTTCCGGTGATTGCCCTTACGGCACTTGCACTTAAAGGCGACGAAGCGAAATTTCGGGAGGCCGGTATGACCGACTATATATCTAAACCCTTCGAGGAAAAAAAACTGATACAGGTTATCGCCGGTTGTCTTGGAAAAAAATTGATTTTGGAAAATATTTCTGAAGTTAAAGACAGCGTAATGGTTTTATATTCACTGGATAAATTAGAAGAAATTGCAAAGGGCGATGCGGTATTCGTCCAGAAGATGATTAGTCTTTTTATAGAACAGGGCCCCGTGGCTGTTTGTGAGATCTCTGAAGCTTTTGCCAAAGAAGAATATTTAAAAATGAGCCAGACGGCCCACAGGTTTAAAACATCGCTTTATAGCATCGGCGTGGTTTCGCTGACGGAAAGTATGAATCAACTGGAGAAGTTCGATCCAAAAAATGAGGAAGCGGTAAAGCTGCCCGATGTGATTGCCAAAGTAGAGGAAACAGTCGGTCGGGTGATTGCTGAATTGAAAAAACTTTCAGCTGCGTAGTAGTACTACTACAAGTGGTAGTTGAATTTCCGACGTTCCGACCCAATAGGATTAACTTGCGATAGCTGTTATCCGAAATCGGTTCTCTCTGTTTAATTAAAAATCTGACTTACAAATGTCGCATTAGATGGTAAAAGATAATCATCAGGACGAAATATTTCATTTGCTCGTCAGCCAGGTAAGAGACTATGCGATATTTGTCATAGATACAGAAGGAAGGATTATGAGCTGGAATGCGGGCGCGCAACATATCAAAGGGTATACTGAAAATGAGGTAATCGGACAATCCATAAATCTATTTTATACCGAAGAGGACGTATTCAATGGGAAACCGGCATGTAATCTTGAACTGGCCAGACAGCAGGGACATTTCGAAGAAGAGGGGTGGCGAATCAGAAAGGATGGGTCCCGGTTTTGGGCAAGTGTCGTTTTTACGTCTCTTTTTGACGAAGAGGGCGGCCTGAAAGGATATGCGAAAGTGACCAGGGATATCAGTGAACAGCATGCTTACAAAAAAGCACTGGAAGATAAACTGGAAATACAAAACAGGGAATTAAACAAAAACGAAAAAAGGTTTCGTTCCCTGTTGGAAAATAATTACGATATCATTATACTTCTGGATAGTTCGTTCCGAATCATCTACAGAAGCCCTTCGGCTGAACGAACCACAGGCTGGTCTACTCAGGAACTGTTGGATACGGATGGTAATAAACATATTCATCCGGACGATTTATCCAGTGTATATGGTGTGTTCAAGGAACTCATGGACAACCCGGGGAAACCGGTCCGATCTTTATTCCGTAACCGGCACAAAAATGGAAACTACCTGTGGATGGAGGGAATATCTACCAATCTGCTTCATGAACCGGATATTCAGGCCCTTGTTTTCAATTTCAGAGATGTAACTGAACGAAAAATCTCGCACGAAAAACTGATAAAGAGTGAGGAGCTATATCGTAATCTGTTCGAGAATCTTTTACATGGTTTTGCTTATTGTAAATGTGATGTGGAGAACGGTATTTTGAATGATTTCATTTATGAGGCCGTAAATCAAAAATATATTGAACTGACAGGCCTGAAGGATATAGTGGGGAAGAAGGCATCTCAGGTATTACCCATTTTGCTCGATCCGGATAAAGAGAATTTCAAGAAAATAAGTGCGGTAGTTTTTTCCGGGATACCTGAGCAGTTTGAAACTTTCATAGATTCGGCGGGTAAATGGTTCGCCATCTCGCTTTACAGTCCTGAGCCGGATTATTTTATTGCATTACTCGACGATATCAGCATTGCGAAAGAAGCGGAGCAAAAAATCCATTGTATAAATCTTGAGCTGGAACGGAAAGTGGCTCTTCGCACGGAAGAACTGAGAAGTAAAAATGTGGAAATGGAAGCCTTCTCTTATTCTGTATCTCATGATTTGCGTGCACCTCTGCGTGGGATCATCGGATTTACAACCATTCTTGAAGAAGAATACAGCAGTAAGCTGGATGCGGAAGCCCAACGGCTGACGGCCGTTATCAGGAAAAATACGGAGAAAATGGGCGACCTGATTGACGATCTGCTGGCCTTTAGCCGTGTGGGTAAAAGCGAAATATTTTGTACCGAAATCGACAGTCATGGCCTGGTGCAGCGGGTTATTGAGGACCTGGAGAATAAAAATCATAAAACGCAGATTTCCTGGATCATTCACCCGCTTCATTTTATGCACGGAGATTGCAGTTTAATCCGCCAGGTTTGGATAAACCTGATTTCAAATGCCATGAAGTATTCCGCAAACAGGGAAAACCCCGTTATTGAAATCTCTTCAGGAAAGAATAACGGTCAGTTAATATTTGAAATAAAAGACAATGGGGTGGGCTTCGATATGAAATTTGTAAGCAAATTATTCAGAGTTTTCCAAAGACTCCATGGCGCAAACGAATTCGAGGGCACCGGAGTGGGACTCGCTATTGTGGAGAAAATAATTAACAGACACGGTGGAAAAACCTGGGCGGAATCTGTATTGGACGGTGGGGCCTCTTTTTATTTCAGTGTGCCTGCAACAGCCGGTTGATCAGATTCTCAGATATGGATCGTATTTGAATTCATAAAATTAATCAGTGCTGCAGTATTCTTGAGCTTAAGTTTGCGCAGAATATTATGACGATGTGCTTCCACCGTATTATTTGAAATATTCAGTTTCTCAGCAATTTCGTTTGTGCTCCGGCCTTGTTTAACCAGGTTAACCACTTCCACTTCTCTTTCGGTTAATGCATGAATACCGGTAAAGTTTACCGGATCGCGGATAACCTCCGACATAAGTTCAGTCATTTCCGCGCAGATAAACTGATGGCCCTGACTGACCTCGACAATGGCTTCCACCATTTCTTCCGGAGAGGAATTTTTTGTAACATATCCACTGGCGCCTAGGTTCAGCATTTTTTTCGCATAGGATGGCTGCGAGTGCATGGTAACCGCTATAATATGGGTGTCGGGAGATGCTTCCAATATGCGCCGGGTTGCCTCCATGCCCGAAAACGGAGGCATATTGATATCCATCAGCACCACATCGGGTTTCTTTTTCACACTCATCTGTACTGCGGAATCTGAATCAGAGCAGGTGCCAACCACTTTAAAACGTCCGTCCCGGTTAAGAATCAATGACCATCCGTCTCTTATCAACTGGTGGTCGTCTGCAATTACAACACTGATCATATATTAGGGTTTCGCTTTTTCTTTGCTGTCTTTAAAACAGAGCTAATGTAATTTACCAATTTTTGTTTGTATACCGCAGATCAGAATTCCTCATCATAAATCAGGTTTCCGTTTCCCTTGTACAGTTTTACCCAGTCCACAGACCCGGTACCCTGAAAACGAAATACAACTCCTTTTATTTTCGAGCTTATTTTCACAGAATCTATCTGATAGACCATTTTATCTGCGACAAGAAAACGGGCGGATCCATTCTTTACTTCCACTCTCAATTTTACAAATTTCGAAAAATCCACGCCGAATCCCGAGAGATCATATTCCTTTCCCGAATAGTAGCGATCCAGGCAGAATAAATTATTATCCGAAATACAGCCTTTTGCCGAAAGTGGAACAGAAATCATGGAACCCTCGCAAAGAACCCGGATTTCCGATTTCTGGCAGATACCAGATCCTGTTGCAAAATCATTTCTTACCGATGCCTCCAGAATAAAATTGTTGGAGAACAGATCTCCGAATTCCCGGATATTGGCATAAAAAACCCAGGGCGCGACTGAGCCCGTTTCCAGATGATGGTAAGCAAGTGTGGAAAGCGGAAGCGCCATTTTGCCATTCCGAATACTTTGTTCTTTTTTAAAATAAACCGGCACCGGTTCCTGCTCCGCAAGGCATAACCAGCCGTCCGTTTCAATAAAAACATCCTGCTCTTTCAATATCTGGTCTCCTGCAAGAAGCCTTGCCTGAAAAAATCCCGGATAATAGTAAATGGAACTGTGCAGATGCTGGTTTTTGGACACACGGGAACGCAGACGCGCGTCCCACGACTGCTGAATAAATACAGAATCTGTGGAAGCGGCTGCGGCATCGTATTCAAATACCACTGAATTGGGCAGGCCCTTGGATACTATTTTTCTGCTGCTGAACGAATAAGCGTCAGCATTTCTGCTTTTTTTTGCAGGGTTTCCGGTTGAAAAATATTTCCAGGATAGAACACCCAGGACACTGCATCCCAAAGCGAGGGCCACAATCCAGTAAGCCGGATTGTTTTCTTTTACGGCGGCAGAAGGATCAGAGCCGGGCAAGACTTCCGCGCCGTCGGACCCGGTATCCGGGGACTCCTGTTTCTGCCTGAATTCCCTCCAGTGTTCAAAGCCCAGAAAGTGGGCCAGGGCATTTAAAGTAGTGACCGTTGGAGCTGAATCGTATTTCACTTTTCCCCAGATTCTTTTTAGTGTTGTTTGACTCAGATTCACTCCTGTGACGTCAAAAATTTGGTCACTCAGCATATCGAAATCCCGGTTTGTCCATTCCGCAGAACTGCCCCAACCCAGTTTTTGCTCTATGAGGCGTTTGCATTCCTCTTTCAAAATATCGTCTCTGTTTCTAAGCATCTGGCTTTCAGTGTCAATTTTTTTGAATGGACTTGAATCTTTTTGAACAACCCCCGAAACATCCAGCTCCGTCTTCAAATCTACATTTGTTTAAACAAATTAATTATGCAAAAAATAAACCGGGTACTAGGGGAAATACTTATTCTTTTATTTTTGGGATCCTTTGCAGAAGGTCAGGCTTTTCATTTGAAGGAATGGAAACCACTTTCGGATGACCATGCGATCGCCGAACTCCACGATACGGTTTTTCTCGATAAACCATGCGTAAAACTGGATGGCAGGACACTGTCAGCCATCTGGAACCCAGGGGTCAGCCTGAACAATTTTCGGATCGAAATGGATATTGCCTGCCCGGTAATGGCGGGTCTTGGATTTCATGTAACGGACGAGCAGAACTATCAGTTTATATATTTCAGACCGGGTTATGGCGGCACGGAAGAAGCCGTTCAGTATATTCCCATTTATAATGGTGCCCTGAGCTGGGTGATGTATGGCAAATACCAGAGTAACGCGGATATCAAAGCATCGCAATGGTTTCATACCAGCATTGAAGTACGCGGAGATAACCTCAAAGTGTTCACCAATTATAATAAGAAAGCGGATATGGACATCCGCATGCTTAAAACCAGTTCAAACAGGGGCAGTATTTTGCTAAGAACAATGTTTGGGATGGCTTATTTTGCCAACCTGAAAATCCGGGAATTGCCGGAATATCTGACGGACTGGGAGATATCCGAACAAATGCCGGCCGGAGATGCGGATGACTACAGTCATTACAAAGAATTAAGAAAATGGCTGAGGATCAATGAGGCAGGGGACGACTATGTAAACCTCTGCCGTTATGTTGGCAATCCCAGAGGTGCTCTTTACGCAAGGCACTATATTGAAAGCGATTCGGAAGTTATTAAAATATTGCATTTCGATATGGCAGGCAGCCTGAATATCTATTTAAACGGGAAGGAAGTGTTCAGTTACGATAAATTTAAACTCGACAGACTGGATGAAGACGCTAACCGCATCCGGCTGAACCTGCATAAGGGAAAAAACGAACTGGTATTGCTGACGAGCGGCGACGCAGATATTTTTGGAAAGGGATATAATTCCTTCGGCAGACTTCAGCATCAGAACTGGGGCTTTATCACATCCCTGGGTAACCCCTAACTGAATGGGGCTGGGATGAAAACGCACAGACCTGATCAAAAACGAACAGTTTATACTGCTGGATCATTGTGTAAGACGATCATTTCGAGCATATTATAAAACTGGCATTCTTTAGGCAGCAGACGGATATCCCAACGATTGAATGGTGCATTAGAAAGGGAGTAAAGAAAAATACCGGTCCATGATCAAGAACCTGCTGCTCATTGCCCTTCGCAATTTTAATAAAGACAAGTGGTATAATCTGCTTAATGTGCTGGGGCTAACCCTGGGAATAACATTCAGTCTCTTTCTCATTTTTTATATCAGGGATGAACTCAACTATGACCGCTATCATGAAAACGCGGACCGGATGTTCCGTATCGTCTCTTATATTCAGGAAAAGGACAAGAAGACGGACTGGACCATTACGCAGGTACCCCTGGCGCCCGTTCTGAAAAAAGATTTTCCTGAAGTGCAGGAGGCCGTACGTTTTATGAGCCGCGAAAGAACATTGTTCAAAAACGGTTCAAACGAATTTTACGAAACCAAAGCGTACTATACCGACAGCAATGTGTTCAATGTTTTTACCTGTCATTTTCTTGAAGGCAATCCGAAAACAGCTTTGAACGAGCCCAACAGCATTGTGATTTCGAAAACGCTGGCGGATAAATATTTCGGAACCAAAGCCCAGGTTGTGGGCAAAACGCTCAAGACCGTTTATGACCTGTACAAGGTAACGGGTGTAATCGAAGACGTGCCTAAAAATTCACATCTTCTTTTCGATATGCTGATCTCTTCTTCCTCCGTTTTCAAGGATAATAATGGCGGTAATAACTGGGGCAGCTTTTATATTTTCACTTATGTGTTATTAAAACCAGGTACCAGTGCTGCGGCCTTTGAAAAAAAACTGGAGCCCATGTATGCAAAATATATGGCGCCAATTTTTGCCAAATTCAATGTGACGATGCGTTATGGCGTACAACCCATTACAGAAATTCATCTTCATTCCAAACTCGAAAGAGAACCGGAGGAAACCGGCGACATGTCCTATATCTGGATTTTCTCAGCGGTCGCCTTTTTCATGCTCCTGATTGCCTGTATCAATTACATGAATCTCACTACGGCACGTTCGGCCCGAAGAGCTAAAGAAATTGGTATTCGCAAAGTGGCGGGCTCCACAAAAAGACAGCTTATACTGCAGTTCCTCAGTGAATCTTTGCTCACCGCTTTTGTGGCAGTATTACTCAGTATGATACTTGTGCTGCTTTTATTGCCACTGTTCAATTCTATCTCCGGAAAATCGTTTACACTGCAGACCCTGCTGCAGCCCTTTAATATCATCTTGCTTTTCAGTATCCTGTTATTCACGGGATTGGTGGGCGGCAGTTATCCTGCGTTTTATCTTTCGTCTTTTCAGCCCGTGAGTATACTGAAGGGCGCATTGTCAAAAGCTTCGGGCAATGCCAATCTGAGACGAACACTGGTTGTCCTTCAGTTTTCCATCGCCATGATTATGCTGATCTGCACCTGGGTGGTGTATTCGCAGCTTTCCTATTTAAGGAAGAAAGATCTCGGATTTAACAAAGACCAGGTGATGACCATCACGGTAAATACTGGAGAGGACGAACGGAGTAAAATCAATGCCATGAACAATGAATTCCGTGCACTGCCCGGCGTGAAAACTGTGGGGACTGGCAATTGTTATCCGGGCAGTCCGAATATCAATCTCAATCTCTTTAATGTGCAAACCAAATCTGGTCACGTGGATAAGGCAGTTGAGTGTTATGGCATCGATGAACACTATCTGTCTTCACTAAGTATTCCGGTAGTTTCGGGACGTAATTTTTCGGGCCTCGCGGATACCCTGCATGCGATCATGGTGAATGAGTCCATGGCGAAATATTTTGGATGGGACAACGCGATTGGTATGCGGGTCAGATTTCCTGGTGATACATCAAGTAATTATCTGGAAGTGGTGGGTGTGGTAAAAGATTTTAATCAGAAATCACTTTACAATACTATTGCTCCACTGTTGTTATTTTACAACCCCAACAGTAATATCATACAGGTGAAACTGAATCCGGGACCGATCAGCGGATCCATTGCGCAGGCAGAAAACATCTGGAAGAAATATTTCCCCAAGCTGCCTTTTGAATATAAATTCCTTGACGATGATTTTAATTCGCAATATGCCGCTGATCAGAAACGTGGAAAGATATTCGCCGCCTTCTCCGTGCTGACCATCCTGATTACCTGTCTCGGACTTCTTGGACTCACCGCTTTTACGACTCAGCAGAAACAAAAAGAAATCAGCATGCGCAGGGTGCTTGGCGCCAGCGTGTTGCAGGTGGTGACCATGATAACTAAAAGTTATCTCTGGCTCTCGCTCATCGCCGCCGCCATTGCCTTTCCGCTCGCCGGCTATTTCATGAATCACTGGCTGAAAATTTTCCCTTACAATACCGGACTTTCCGTGATTCCGTTTATCTTATCCGCGCTCGTGATCGTGGTAACGGCCGCCTTTACGGCCATGTACCATTCTGCAAGAGCAGCTTTAACAAGTCCGGCAAAAATTTTGAAGACGGAGTAATTACAGATGTGATTTTTAACGATATGCGAATGGGGTAGATTTCGAGTGATTTATTTCTGCGTCAGCGAGCAGCATAATTAATGCAAGTGAATTTTTAATGCATAATTTTCTGAGGATATGGAAACGGTGCGCTTCCACTGTTCTGGTAGAAATATTCATTTTCGACGATATGTCTTTTGACCTTAGACCATCTCTGATATATTGCGATACTTCGGTCTCCTTTTTCGTCAGGCATTCAAGCTTGTTTTCAGTTTTCTTAGAAGTTGATTTAATTTTAGACCCCGCGTCCGCGACCTCATTGCAAATATACATATTGCCGTCATGAACAGTTACTATCGCGTTTTCTATTTCTTCGCGGCCGGAGTTTTTTGTTACATATCCTTTGGCACCAGCTTCTAACATTTTATAAACTATGGATGTTTCGTTGTGGACAGACAGTGCAATCACTTTGGATTCAGGTGATATAAGTACGATGCGCGAAGTAGCCTGAAAACCGTTCAGGGGTTGGATGTTAATGTCCATCAGAACAATATCCGGATTTTCCATTTGAGTAATATAAACAGCTTCTGAACTGTCGTGGCATGCAGCAATTACGTGGAATCTATGATTACTGTTCAGTAATAAGGTCCAGGTTTCCCTAATAAGTCTATGATCTTCTGCAATCAAAATCCTGATTTTTTTCATGGTAGGGAAAATATGGTAATTAAAGTGAAACTAAAATCGAATGAGTACGGGTAACGGATATCATCTTAATTGTATAGTCGGATTTCCAATTGGCTGTAGCATTTCGAACTACAGGCGCATGTATTTTGAAAACCAAAAAATTATGCAACAGTTCTGTAAAATTGTATAACGATTACTATTTTAAATCCATGTACATTGTATCAATTCAAATCTATATGTCCGGAATCATATGACCCGTCATGAGTGTTACACGAAAAATTGTCATACTATCAGTTCTTACCTTACTTATTTGTAACAGCCTGGTTTTTGTTTTACTGAAGTTTAGTTTAAACAATATGGAATCAGTCAATTGGTATAGCCCCCTTATTTATTATGTACTTATCCAGATCGTGCTGGTGCTGTCTTTTTATTTTCTTCGAGAACTTTCCAGAAGAATAAAATTCGAAAAGCTGGTAAGAGAAAAGTTCGGTTTCCGTCAGTCTGCGGAATTGGAGGAAATACAGGGGGAAGAAAACAGGGAACTGACGACTCACCAGGAAGAAAATGACTTTGAGAGCCTAAGGCTCCGGTTAAAAGACTACGCGGTTTTTATGACCGATGCAGCTGGTATGGTTTCCTGCTGGAACAGGGAAGCTGCTATGTTATACCATTATCAGCCGGAAGATATCATGGGCAATTCCTCCTTTTTGTTTTACACCGCCGAAGATATCCTTAATCAGCTTCCTCAGTACAATCAGAAAATGGCCGGTCAGCAGGGCACTTTCGTAAATGAAGGCTGGCGGGTTAAGAAAGATGGATCGCTGTTTAAAGTGAATTCTTTTATTACGGCGCTGGTTAATGAGGACTGTCAGGTTTCCGGTTACCTGGAGTTTCTGCGCGACAGCAGCGATACACAGTATGTTCAGGTCAGGACAGACCCCACAGCATTGGATCCTGCAGAAGCCGGGATCAGGTTAAACCGGAGATGTCTTGCGGGCTGCATTTTAAACTGGCATTATAAAGAACCTGCAGAACAGCTTGTGCTGGTTTCCGTTCAATCCCGGGAGTTAGTGGCATCTTCTATTGAAGTCATGGCCCTGTCTAATCCGGAAGTCGAAAATACTATGAAGCAAGTATTTCGTAGCGGAAGCTGGCGGCCGGAAATGAATTTCCTGAACATGCAGGGGTACTATTTTTCGGAACTGCTCAGAAAGAATTTAATGAAATCGGACGGGCGGGAAATTACCGCCATCATTTTTATGGTAAAGTACAATGACTTGCACTTATGAAATATTGTTTTTCTCCGGTTTCCGATAGTCGGAATCGGCGCCGTTGCTCTTTTCCTTGACTGGGTGGTAAGGCGTTCCGAATTAAGCAAAAGCAGGAAATGGATGTTGTTGAGTCTTGCGGCATGCATTTTTTTGTTTTTTTTCTATTCTATGATAGGCCTTAGATCCTCTCTTACTGAGCAGAATATGAATTACTGAAGGAAATAAATTTTTAAAAATAGGTGGCCGTCCTATGTTAAATGGTTGAAATTTCCTGGTAATTTTCTCCGAAATTGCGTCCATGCGGACAGACAACAGTAAATCCTCCCATATACTCAATACCTCGGCTACGCTTTTCGGCCTTTGTTATGTGGTATTTACCTCTTTGAAAACCCTGAAGCTCGATGGCCAGACGCTGATTGATGAATTTACGGCAGTTTCCATGGTTCTCTTTATGTCCAGCTGTCTTTTATCATTTTTATCCATCCGGGGAAACAGAAAGGCCGGTCTATACGAAAGGATCGCTGACTATAGTTTTTTGGCGGGGTTGTTTACTTTATTTATCATCACCATTTTTGTTGTCTTCAATATCGTGCATTAAAAGGATTGAGCGTTATTTTGCTGATGAAGGTTTCTGACGGTCGTCGGATTTTGATTGTATAGTTTCCGAAACTGCCTGTTAAAATTGGATAGATTGTTAAATCCGCAGTCCATAGCAACTTCGGTTATATTTTTTGAAGTATCCGAGAGCAATCTGGTAGCATGATTCAACCGCACTTCATTAACAAAATGGGTAAAGGATTTGCGCGTGCGCTGACTGAAATAACGGGAAAAGGAATTCTCTGCCATGTGGGCAATGGATGCCGCTTCGGAGACGCTGATATCACGATTAAAGTTTTTGACGACAAAATTGATAACCCGGTTCATGCGATTTGTTTCTGTCGAATTCTGGCCAGTGATTACCTCTTTGCAGATATAGCTGAGGTCCTGGCTTCCTGACATAGTATTCAGAATGTCAAGAAGTAGTAGCCAGCGGTCAAAAGCTTTCGCTTCCACGAGATCTGATAATTTTTTGCCGATGATTTTATTGGTCTTTCCTCCAACGTCCAATCCTTTTGTGGACCGGTTCAGCAGCTGCTGTATTTTTTCAGATTCGGGAAGTTTAAAAAAATGTTCACCGAATGAGTCTTCTTTAAAATGAACAACTATTGAACAGGCTCTTAGTCTGGATTTCCTGTCGTAGTATTTTGGATCATTGCGATAATGGTGGGGAAGATAGGGGCCTATCAGCGCCAGATTGCCTGGTTTAAATTCACTTATGGCATCTCCGATAAAACGTTTGCCGGTGCTTTCCGTTACGAGTACCAGTTCATATTCAGGATGAAAATGCCATGGGGTGGGATAGTAGAGATAATCGAAATGCCGGGTTACAAAGGACTCGCCAGCGTTCCGGGGAAGGTATTCTAGTACCGGGTTCATCCTTCAAATTTAAGTGTTTCCTGCAAAATTCCGGCGGTAATGTGAGAAAAGTATCGGGTTAGGGCTTACAATATGATGTCCTGTTCTTTCTATAGCGCTGGTCAACATAATTCCTGATGAAGCTATCGATCCGGCACTTAAATAATGAGGAACTTTCATGGCACAACATTTGAAATATCAGACAGTATGAACCAGAGTGAATTGCTTGAAAAAATAGGGGAGCTCGAGAAGAAGGAGTTTGTTATTAAGAATAAGCTGGAAGATGGATTTGAGCAGCTCAAAAATGATCTCAAACCTTCACATATCGCCCTGCACGCCGCTCAGTCTGTTACCGGTAAAATAAAATCCGGCTTGAAAAATCTATTTAAAAAAAAGAGTCGTAAAATATAGTTACAACTACCACACTTCCACACGACCACGCTCTCTACTACTCCGTTCTTAAGTTATCCACCGGATTCGAAACCGATGCCCTGATCGCCTGGAAGCTGACAGTAAAAAGCGCAACCATGAGTGTAAGAACAGCTGCCAATGCAAATATCCACCAGGAGATGGTTGTGCGGTAGGCATATTGTTGCAGCCATTTATTTAGCGCCCACCAGGCTATGGGGAACGAAATGATACAGGAGTAAATCACCAGACGAAGAAAATCGCCCGTGAGCAGACTTACCAACCCGCCGGTTGATGCACCCAGCAATTTCCGAATGCCAATTTCACGAATTCGCCGTTCAGCGGTGTAAGCCGCTAGGCCGAATAATCCCAGACAGGAAATAGCTATGGCCAGTCCCGAGAATACCGCAGTCAGTTTTCCCGTTAGCGTTTCCGTGTTGAAAAGCTGGTTGAAATCATCCTCTATGAATTTCAGTTCTACCGGAAACCCCGGACTGCTCATCTTCAGTGCTGTTTCCATTTTGGCCAGTGCCGCAGGTAGTGGCTGATCCGGTTTGATCCGGATGCTGAGAAAGCTTGTCCCCTGCGGATGATTATATAACAGCAGCGGAGCACCGGGTTCATACATGGTATTATACAGGAAATCTTTCACGATGCCAACAACGAGTAGCTTTTTGTCGCCCCCTTCTGTAATAAGGGCGCCCACATGTCCCTCTTTGCCCATCTGTCTGGCAAGGGATTCATTGATGATCACATGGCCGCTGTCGCTGGCTGCATCGGGATAAAAATCACGGCCGGCCGCCAGTTTGATGCCCATCGTGGAAATAAATGGCGAGTTTACATTTTCCCAGGTAATCAGTACATTCTTTGAGGCGCCTTTTCCCGTCCATGAATAATTATCCGTATTGTTCCAGATCTGAAGTACGGGATAGTCGCTGAAAGAGGCGCTGGCTACCACGCCGGTTTGTTGGAGATCATGATTTATTTTGTCGAAGGATTCGTTCATTTTACCCTGCATTTCCAGGTATACCAGATGGTTCCGGTCATATCCGAGCGCTCTGTCTTTTACATGCTGAATCTGCCGGTAGATTACTACCGTACCGATGATCAGTGTAAGAGAAATAGAAAATTGCGTAACTACCAGACACTGACGCAGAAAGGATTGTCCGCCGCCTGCATGCATTTTTTTCCCCTTGAGTACGGCGATTGGATTGAAGGAAGATAAATAAAAGGCCGGGTAACTGCCAGCGACCAGTCCAGTCAGTCCGCAAATCACGAGCAGGTACCCAATATGCAGAGGAGAAAACAGCATGCCCAGTTGTTTTTCTACTAGCATGTTGAAGGCGGGAAGGAAAAGAAAGATGAGAACGGTAGCCAGGGCAACGGCTATAAAAGAAACAACCATCGCTTCTCCTATAAACTGCACAATGAGCCTGCTTTTTGCAGCGCCCATAACTTTCCTGACTCCCACTTCCCGGGCTCTTTGTTCAGCGCGGGCTGTGGAAAGATTCATAAAATTGATACAGGCAATGAACAAAATAATCCACGCGATGGCTGAAAATAAACGTACATAAATAATTCTCCCGCCGGATTGTTTTCCGTCGGTAAAGCTGTTGCGCAGATTCCAGTCAGTCATCGGAAACAGGAAACAGATCGTATTGTTTTTGTTGTCTTTGGTTTTGAGAAAATGTTTCAGTTTGGCATTTACTGCATCCGCATTCGCAGAGGCATCGAGTTCCACATAGCAACGCGCCCAGTTGGCGTTCCAGACCTGCATCCAGGGCATTTTGTGATCTATATTCTGAATGGGCGAAAGCCAGTTGAACTGAAAGCTGCTGTTTTTTGGCTGGTCCTTCATCACTCCTGAAACGGTATAATCCTGGTCATTATTCACGCGAAGCGTCTGTCCCGATGGATCTTTATCACCGAAAAACCGTCTGGCCATAGATTCGCTGATAACTACGGAGTGAAGCAGTGTAAAAGCAGTGGAAGGCGATCCGTACACAAAGGGAATTTGCAGCATGGACAAGAGGGAGGAGTCCACATAACTTCCCGTTTCGCTGATGGCTTTACTGCCCAAACTGAAAACGGCTTTACTTTCCCCGCCGGTTCGGGCGGCATTCCGGATTCCGGGAATTTCTCGAGCGAGCACTCCGGCCATCGGACCAGGCGTTGCATGAAAAGTGGAGAGTTGGCCTTCGTAGGTTTGGTTCTCATAGATCTGATATAGCTGATTTCTTTTGGCGAAATGATGATTGAAATTCAATTCATCTTCCACCCATAAAAAAATAAACGATGCACACGCGATACCAATGCCCAGTCCCGCTATGTTTAAAAAACTAAATGTCTTTTTCTTAAAAAGAACCCGGATGGTGGTTTTCAAATAATTCTTAAGCATGCCTAACGGTGGCCATTTAAATGCCAAAATGCTAAGCGATTGGAAATAAACATCTTACCTATTTTGTGCCGCGTAACAAATGTTCGCTTTTGAACAGACCTGTCTGTTTTCAGGCCATTGACAGAATACAAAAAAATCAGGCTGTTCGAATCTATACGAAAGAATTGCAGAGGAAAAATAATGAGTACACGCTATGTAAAACAAAAAAACATGACGCCCGACTAAGTAAAACTATGTAGTACTGTTCTGTGAATTATGCAAATAATTCTTAGAAAAGTATAACGATGCGCAGTAGATATAATGCTAGCTTGTAGATGTGTGCCGGCAATCTCCATCACGGCCGGATGGGAGAGGAAACAACTTCAGGCTCTGTCCGCATCATCAAATAAAACGGACAAATGGGAAATCAATTTGTGAGATATTTCAGTGGCCTGGGTCCGACTGTTACGGCCTATTCATCGAACATTCCTGTCAGGGAAACCGTTTTAAATGGCTTTTTTACTATTGATAAAAACTGGACTGTCAAGTATTGCAACGAAGTTGCGGAAAAAATGATCGGCGCGATTTCGGGAATTGTCCTGGGTAAGAACCTTCGTAAGGAATTTGGTTCAGTAATCCCTCTGGGTGTTTATGATGTTTTGCAACGGGCTTTCTGAAAGAGCGTCCTATGCATTTTGAAGAGTACCCTGGTGCTTTGGGAAACTGGTTTGAT